>NZ_JABUMR010000008.1:0-126327 GCF_013336725.1 Myxococcus sp. CA040A
GCGGAGGCAGCAGCGGCGCCACACGCTGCCAGAAGGCGTCGGGAACGAGTTCGCGGACCATGCACTCAAGCTGGGGATGCCCTTCGTCGGTGGCCACCCCAGCCCTGACTTTTGTTAGGTCCTCTAAGCGGCATCGTCATCCCTGCCGTTGCGCCCACTGTGATGACAACAGCCGGGCTTGTCGGAGGAGGCCCGGTCCTCCTTGAGACGGGACTCGACGCGGTGGGAGTCGTGACCGGAGCATACGGTTGTGGCGTCTACCGGGATCCGTCTGCATGCGGTGATGCTTTCACCTCCGCGGCGGACCTGTATGCGATTGGCGTTCCCTTGCCGCTTTCCGAGGAGAGCCTGTACAGGCGTGTCAAGACGGGCTTTGCGGCTAGGGGCCAGGGGACTGGCGGTCCACCTTCACAGACGGTGGAAGTCGCTGAGGCACCACATGGTGGCTCAGTAACGGTGCCGACGATAGCTGGCACTGGCGGCGCAGCAAGAATTACCACGAATAATCCCGGGAACGCCGTTAGTTCACTGCCTGTCGAGGAGCTTTCTGAAGGCATTGGAATGGCCTACTCCACCAGTAGGCTTGTAGAGCGATCTTATAAGCAAATCCAAGAGGGTAGTTATGATGTTGCCCTGAGCTACGTGAAGCCCAAGAGGTTGAGTGATGGGGTGTTGGTTGATGACAACGTGATCACGGGGCGTACGGATACGTTTAAGGAAGAAATCGATCTATATGTTTCAAATATGAGTAGCGGCATCGAGGCTGTCAGTACGCTGGTCCACGAGTCGAGTCATGTGAGAAGTCTTACGCTGGGGCGGCCAACAAATACGCAATATGATGAATTCATGGCGTTTCGCCGTGAGCATTTATTTCTGTATGGGGAAAAGCCGACGCTCGACGAACGAAGAAGAATCTGGAGGGCCGTTACCAGGGACTACGAACACCTTCCTCCGGGTAATGTCCCTGCTGCATTGAGGAAGTGGTGGTGAGTCGTTCAGTGAAAGACGAAAGCCCTGGGTTGGGTGGTCTTGTGTTGATTTTAAGATTGCGCCCGGGTAAAGTCAGTCGCGTTGTGTTTTATCTTGATTGGTGAGGTGTTGATGTGGAATCGACTCTGTATGATGGGGATGTAGACAGAGCTCTTGAGGTAATTGCCGCTGGCGGGAAGGTGCTGTGTCCCAGGTGTCGAGCAGAGTTAATTGTGGCTATGAGTATGGAAGAGGCTAAGCGATATCGGGTGCGTCCTGGGATATATTGTCCTGTTGAGCCTAAGCACGTCATGGTTACCTTTAGTCTTAAGTCAGAGCGCTCGCTTCTTCTGGACCTCATGAAGAAGTGACGTGCAAGTGCGACGACGGGGATGTCCCGATTGTAGTTGAAATGTAGGCGCTCACCGGCTCATGCAAGGTTTGCGAGCTGAGGGGCCTCTGTAGATGGCGGGAGCGAGGGTGGCGCGAGGCCGAGGTGCGCGCGGAGAAGAAGACGGCGGGCATGACCCGCGAGATTCTTCAACTGGAAGCGTGTCTCTGGACGTTTGTCGACGTGCCGGGCCTTGAGCCGACAAACGACTTCGGCGGGCAGATTGGGGTGCGTGCTTTCGCGTATGGGGACACGGTTTATGCCGCCACCGAGCAAGCTGAGAACGGTCCGGCCTGCGTTCGCCTCGGCGATGTTCTGCATGAAAGCGTCCACCAGATCGACTACATGAAAAAGGGGACATGAAAATTGCTTTGCCGACCTGAAGAGGGGGCGGCCATGCTCCCGTGCGAACGCCGTGCTACCTTCCGCGCCCCATGAAGCGGACTGTCCTCATCGGTAGCCTCCTCCTGGCTCCGGCCTGTGCCACCACGTCGCGTGAGCCCGTCTCCGTCGCGGAGTCCTATGCCCGCGCCCTGGACGAAGGCCGCCTCCAGGAGGCCTACGCCCTCACCACCGATGGTCCGGAAGGGCAGGTCGCCTTCCTGGAGCGCTACTCCGACGAGACCACCCGCCGCGAACGCGCCGCCGCCGTCCGTGCCGGCGCCGCCGTCCTCGAAGCTCGCGCTCCCTCCCTCACCCTCGCTCGTACCGGCGAGGACTGGCGCATCGTCGAAGCACGTCCCGCCGATGTCCCCCGCGCCGCCCTCCGGCGCTTCCTGGACGCCTCCGACACCAAGGACTGGAAGACGGCCTGGAGCCTGCTCGCCGCGCCCCTGCGTGCCCGCTACACCCCCGAGCGACTCCGTGAGGACTTTGATCGCGACCCCCTCGCCAAGGAGCGCCTGCGCCGCGCCCGGCTCGCTCTCAACACGCACGTCCGAGTCGGCGCCGGTGAGGCCGTCTTCCCCATAGGCGACGAGCGGGCCGTCCTCCTGGTCCTCGAGGACGGCGAATACCGGATCTCCGCGCTCGAATAGGCCCGCTGACCCCGACACGCAGTGTCCCTGATGGACACCTTCAGCCCGCCAACACCCTCCAGCCCTCCAGGCCGTCGCCAGGGTGCGTCCGCGTCCACCCAGCGTTAAACGACGTTGACAGTCCCCCCGGGGCTGGCATGTTCCGTGCCCGCTGAGGGGCGCCCAAGCGCCCGTTTTCCAAAGGTTTCAGGTGTCCCGATGAGTGTTACCGAGGCCAGCATCCTCGCGGCGATGTCCAAGGTGATCGATCCCGAGCTGCACGTGGATCTGGTGAAGGCGGGGATGGTGAAGGACATCCGCGTCAGCGGCGACACGGTCAAACTCAAGATCGAACTCACCACGCCCGCCTGCCCCATGAAGGGGAAGATCCAGGCCGACTCCGAGGCCGCCCTCAAGGCCGTCCCCGGCCTCAAGTCCTTCGACATCGAGTGGGGCGCCCAGGTCCGCGCTTCCGGCGGCGGCGCTCCGTCCCCCGGCGGCCTGCTCCCCAAGGTGAAGAACATCATCCTCGTCGGCGCCGGAAAGGGCGGGGTGGGCAAGAGCACCGTCGCCGTCAACCTCGCCGCCGCCCTCGCCCAGCACGGCGCCAAGGTCGGCCTGCTCGACGCCGACTTCTACGGCCCCTCCATCCCCCTCATGACGGGCCTGGGCGAGAAGAAGCCCGTCAGCCCCGATGGCAAGTCGCTGGACCCGCTCATCGCCCACGGCATGAAGGTCATGTCCATCGGCTTCCTCGTGGAGGCCGACCAGGCCCTCATCTGGCGCGGTCCCATGCTCCACGGCGCCCTCATGCAGTTGGTGCGCGATGTGAACTGGGGCGAGCTCGACTACCTCGTGCTCGACCTGCCTCCGGGCACCGGCGACGTGGCCCTGTCGCTCTCCCAGTCCATCCGCGCCGCGGGGGCCGTGCTCGTCACGACGCCGCAGGACGTGGCCCTGGCCGACGTCGTCCGCGCCAAGCAGATGTTCGACAAGGTCCACATCCCCGTGCTGGGAATCGTGGAGAACATGTCCCAGTTCGTCTGCCCGAACTGCTCGCACGTCACCCCCATCTTCAACCACGGCGGGGGCCGGAAGGCCGCGGAGATGTTCGGCATTCCGTTCCTCGGAGAGGTTCCGCTGGACTTGAAGGTGCGTGTCTCGGGAGACTCGGGCGTACCGGTGGTCATCGGTGCCAAGGACAGCCTGGAGGCCAAGGCCTTCCAGGAGGTCGCTCGCAACATCGCGGGTCGAGTGTCCGCACAGGGCGCCAAGAGCATGCCGCTGCCGGTGGTGCAGGCCCGCTGACATCCACCAAGGAGACGCTGCATGCCCCCGGCCGGCAATGACGACTACCCCGACGACCCGTTGATCGACGAGGACCGTTCCGGCCGAGAGGGCCGCTCCGGTCCCGCAGGCTTCGTTCCGGAGTTCGTCCGTCGCATGGCCGTCGCCGGCCTGGGCGCCCTCTTCATGACCGAGGAGGGCATCCGCAACCTGGCCGGGCAGCTCAAGCTTCCCAAGGAAGCCCTCGGCTTCATCCTCTCCCAGGCGGAGAAGACCAAGGACGAGGTCACCGGCGCCATCACCGAGGAGCTCCGCCGCTTCCTCCAGTCGGAGAAGCTCCGCGACGAGTTCCTCAAGCTCGTCTCCGGCATGACGCTGGAGATCAAGGCCCAGGTCCGACTCGTCCCGCCCGACAAGGCCGAGAAGATGGGCGCCGACGAGCCCGAGAGCACCGAGCCTCGGCCCAAGAAGGAGAAGACCGCCGCCCCCACCGCGCGCGTCGTCATCTCCGAACTCAACGCCCGCCGCCCCGGCTCCAAGCGTTCCAAGAAGGAGTAGTGGTGGCGGACACGCCTCCCCCTGAATCAGCTCCACAGCCCCCCGCACGCAAGGGCTGGCGCTCGTCCCCGCTGGCGAAGCGGCTGCCGCTGCTCCTGCTCCTCGGTCTGGGCATCTACATCTGGCAGATCACCGGCGTCCCCGAGCGGGAGCTGGTCATCCAACCCGATGGCGACGGCTGGAGTCAGGCCCGTGCGCTGGACCTCCAGGTGATGGACCCGGAGGGCTCGGTCCTCAAGCGCGAGGAGCGCTTCTTCGGCGACACCGGCGCACCTCCGGAGCTGAGCTTCAAGGTGGACCTGCCCGAGGGCTCCTTCAGGACGTTGTTCTTCGTGAAGCTCGCGGGCCGCGAGGAGCGCGTCCGCGTCGAAGAGCCACTCACGGTGGGAGAGGAGCGCTACATCGTTCGCCGGCTCCAGTTGCCAGCCGCGACTCGTTGACCGCCCTGGGGGCGTGGGCTATGGGCGCACCACGTCATTCACATTCCGACCGAGGGGTTCGAGAGCACCATGGCAACGGAGCACATCGTCGTCGTCGGCGCCGGGCAGATGGGCGCGGGAATCGCGCAGGTGGCATTGCAGGCGGGTCTGCGCGTCACGCTGGCGGACGTGTCCAAGGAAGGTCTCGCCAAGGGCGCTGACCGCATCCGCGCGGGCCTGAAGAAGCTGGTGGAGAAGGGCAAGCTCGACGCCGCGAAGCAGCAGGCCGCCGAGGCCAACCTCGCCACCCTCACCAACGTCACCGAGGCGAAGGACGTCGACTTCGCGATTGAGGCCGTGACGGAGAACGAGGACCTCAAGCGCCGCATCTTCCAGGACCTGGACGCCGTCGTCCGGCCGGGCGGCATCCTCGCCACCAACACCTCGTCCATCCCCATCACCCGCATCGCCGCGTCCACGAAGCGCCCCGAGTTCGTCATCGGCATGCACTTCATGAACCCCGTGCCGGTGATGCAGTTGGTGGAACTCATCCGTGGCGCCGCCACGTCGGACGAGACGTACGCCACCACGCGTGCCCTCTCCGAGCGCATGGGCAAGACGACCGTGGTCTCGAAGGACTTCCCGGGCTTCATTGTCAACCGCATCCTCATCCCGATGCTGAACGAGGCCTGCTACGCGCTGATGGAGGGCCTGGGCTCGGCGGAGGACATCGACACCGCGATGAAGCTGGGCACCAACCAGCCCATGGGCCCGCTCCAGCTCGCTGACTTCATCGGCCTGGACACGGTGCTCTACATCGCCGAGGTGCTGCACAAGGGCCTGGGTGACTCGAAGTACCGCCCGTGCCCGCTGCTGCGCCAGTACGTCGACGCCGGCTGGTACGGCAAGAAGAGCGGTCGCGGCTTCTACAAGTACTAGGCACCACCTTCCCGAGGAGCCTCGAACATGACCTACGAGAACATCCGGCTGGAGCACGACGGCGCGGTCGCCACCCTCACCATCGACCGTCCCAAGGCGCTCAACGCCCTCAACAACAAGACGCTGCAGGAGTTCGAGGCGGCGCTGAAGTCCCTCGGCGCCGACACGCGCGTGCTCATCGTCACCGGCGGGGGCGAGAAGGCCTTCGTCGCGGGCGCCGACGTCGCGGAGATGTCCGCGCTCGAGGTGCCCGAGGCCCAGTTGTTCGCCACCCAGGGTCACCGCGCCTTCGCGCTGCTGGAGTCGCTGTCCATCCCCACCATCGCCGCGGTGAATGGCTTCGCGCTTGGCGGCGGCTGTGAGCTGGCCCTGGCGTGTGACTTCATCTACGCCTCCGAGAAGGCCCAGCTCGGCCTCCCCGAAGTGGGCCTGGGTGTCATCCCCGGCTTCGGCGGCACCCAGCGCCTCACCCGCATCGTGGGACGTGCTCGCGCGAAGGAGCTCATCTTCACGGGTGGGCGCATCGACGCGGCGAAGGCCAAGGAGATCGGCCTGGTGCTGGAGGTGCTTCCGGCCGCCGAGCTGCTCGCGCACTGCAGCTCTGTCGCCGCGAAGATGCTCAAGAACAGCCCGCTGGCCATCGCCACGGCCAAGCGCGTCATCGGGCAGGGCGCGGACAAGGACCTGGGCGAGGCCAACGCGCTGGAGCGTCGGGGCTTCGCGGAGCTGTTCGGCTCGGACGACCAGCGCGAGGGCATGAAGGCGTTCCTCGAGAAGCGTCCCGCCGTCTTCACCGGCAAGTGAATCACCTGCTCGCGGTCGGGAGTCTCCTCACGATTCTCCTGGCCGCGACGCCGGCCCGCTCCGAGCCTGTCTCCGAGCCTCGCTCGGAACCCGCGCCCGAAGCTCGGGACGACGAGGCCGGACGGGCTCCGGCGCTAGTCTCCTGGAAGCGCTCGCTGTGCATCTACACAGGCTGCTTCCTGGAGCCGTTCATCCCCGATGTCCGCTTCCAGTGGGGACAGGGCTCGCGTGAGCACTGGGTGCTGTCCTGGCCCATCCACCCGTGGGCCTTCCCGGCGTGGGACATTCCGGGGCCCACCCTGATCCTGTCGCCCTTCGTGGAGCCTCAAGTTCGCCTGGAGCCGGCGGCCTTCCGGCTGCTCGCGGGGGCACGGGTGTATGCGTTTCCGGACAGCGCTCGCCTGGGTGTACTGGCGGAGGGCGCGGGCCTGTGGGGCCAGGATGGCTCGGGTGGGCTGGCGGGCCTGGGCCTCACCTACGACTTGATTGAACGCGGCCCGAACACGAAGCCCTGGACGGTGTCCGTGGTGCTTCGCCGGGCCTGGACGGGGGAGGGGGCTCGGATGGACCTCTCCCTGGACGTCACGGTGCCATTGAACATGTTCCTGGGCTCACCCCTGGATTCCAGGGAGCCCGGCGGGCGGTCGTCGGCTAATCGGCACGGCAACCCTCGCTTGGGGCCTGGCGGAGCGTCTTCGCTATTCCCTGGGAGCACCCCCCGTAATATGGAGCCCTCATGAACTTCGAGCTGACCGATGTCCAGCGCGAGATCCAGCGGATGTGCCGCGAGTTCGCCGCCAAGGAACTGACCCCCAACGCCCGGAAGTGGGATGAACACCACTCCTGGCCCACGGATGCGGTGAAGAAGCTCGCCGAGCTGTCGCTGCTCGGCGTGGCCGTCTCCGAGAAGTACGGCGGCGCCGGTCTGGACAACGTCTGTTACGCGCTCGCCATGGAGGAGATCAGCCGAGGCTGTGCCTCCACCGGCGTCATCATGAGCGTGAACAACTCGCTCTATTGCGACCCGGTGTCGAAGTTCGGCACCGAGGCGCAGAAGGAAGAGTTCCTCACGCCGTTCGCGCGGGGCGACAAGCTCGGCTGCTTCGGCCTGACGGAGCCCGAGGCCGGCAGCGACGCCGCCGCCCAGCAGACCGTCGCGGTGCGCCGGGGTGACGAGTTCGTCATCAACGGCTCCAAGAACTGGATCACCAACGGCCCCAAGGCCGACGCCATCGTCCTGTTCACGATGACGAACAAGGAGGCGGGCAACAAGGGCATCACCGCCTTCCTGGTGCCCACGAACACCCCCGGCTTCACCCGCGCCGAGCCCGACAAGAAGATGGGCATCAGCGCCGCCTGGTCCTGCTCCATGTTCTTCGAGGACATGCGCGTGCCGGCCAAGAACATCCTGGGCAAGGAGGGCGAGGGCTTCAAGGTCGCCATGTCCACGCTGGACGGTGGCCGCATCGGGATTGCGTCGCAGGCGCTGGGTATCGCCCGCGCGGCGTACGAGGAGGCGGTGCGCTACTCGGGTGAGCGCAAGTCCTTCGGCAAGCCCATCCGCGAGCACCAGGCCATCCAGTTCATGATCGCCGACATGGCCATGGAGATCGACGCGGCCCGCCTGCTGGTGTGGCGCGCGGCGCTCCTCAAGGACAAGGGCGTGCGCCACAGCGCGGAGAGCGCGATGGCGAAGCTGTACGCCAGCGAGATGGCCAGCCGCGTGGCGAACAAGGCCCTCCAGGTGCACGGCGGCATGGGCTACAGCAAGGAGATGGACGCCGAGCGCCACGTGCGCGACGCGCGCATCACCGAGATCTACGAGGGGACGAGCGAGATTCAGCGCATCGTCATCTCCGCCAACGTCCTGAAGGAGTAGGCACCATGAAGAGGGCACTGCTTCCCGTTCTGATTCTGGCCTCGGCCACCGCGTTCGCGGAGAGCGTTCCGCCGAAGAAGCCCGAGGGCGGGAAGCCCGCCCCCACCACGACGGCGCCCGCGAAGAGCGACGCGCCGGACGTGGCCCGCATGCCGTTCACGCCGGACTCCATCCGCCAGGTCGTCACGTACAACCAGGGGCGGATCCAGGAGTGCTACGAGGACCACATGGCGGAGAAGAACAAGAAGGCGGAGGGCAAGCTGCTCACGTCCTTCACCATCGACGCCAATGGTCTGGTGAAGGGCGCGAAGGTCCGCAAGGGCAGCACGCCGAAGGACCCGAACCTTCATGACTGCGTGGTGGCCGTGCTGTCGTCCATGACGTTCCCCAAGCCTCCGGACGGCGCCGACCACCCCATCGAGTATCCGTTCAACCTCAAGGCCATCGAGTAGGACAACAGACGTGAACCTCGAGCTGACCGAGACCCAGACGCTGATTCGCGAGACGGCCCGCAAGTTCGCGCGGGAGCGCGTGGCGCCGCTCGCCCGCGAACTGGACCGCCAGGAGCGATTTCCCACCGAGATCTTCAAGGAACTCGGCGAGCTGGGGCTGCTCGGGGTGAACATCCCCGCGAAGTACGGCGGCTCGGAAGCGGGCGCCGTGTCCTACGCGCTGGCGATGATGGAGATGGCCGCGGCGGATGCGTCCACGTCCGTCGCCATGGCCGTGACGAACATGTGCGCGGAGTTGATCAACGCGTTCGGGACCGAGGCGCAGCGCGAGAAGTACGTGACGCGGCTGACGTCGGGTGAGGCCGTGGCCGGCTCGTTCGCGCTCTCCGAGCCGCACGCGGGCTCCGACCCGGGTGCGCTCCTGACGTCCGCTGTCCGCCGTGGCGACTCGTGGGTCATCAACGGCAGCAAGCAGTGGATCACCTCCGGCGCGCACGCGGGCGTCATGGTGGTGTGGGCGCGGACGTCGGCGACCGGCAACAAGGGCCTGTCGTGCTTCATCGTGGAGGGTGGGACCCAGGGTCTCATCATCGGCCGTCACGAGGACAAGATGGGCCTGCGCTCCTCGAACACCGTCGCGCTGACGTTCGAGGACTGCGTGATTCCGGCGGAGAACCTGCTGGGCTCGGAAGGGCAGGGGTTCCGGCTGGCGATGGTCGCGCTGGATGGCGGACGCATCGGCATCGCCTCGCAGGCGTGCGGCGTGGCTCGCGCGGCGCTGGAGGCCAGCGTGTCCTACGTGAAGGACCGCAAGGCGTTCGGTCAGGCGATTGGCGAGTTCCAGGGGCCGCGCTTCATGATCGCGGACATGAAGACGCAGATCGACGCGGCGGAGCTGCTGACGCTGCGCGCGGCGTACATGAAGGACCAGAAGCAGCCGTTCACTCGCGAGGCGTCGATGGCGAAGCTGTTCGCCAGCGAGACGAGCAACCGCGTCTGCGACAAGGCCGTCCAGCTCCACGGCGGCTACGGCTACATCGACGAGTTCCCGGTGGAGCGGTACTTCCGCGACGCCCGCGTGCAGACCATCTACGAGGGCACCAGCGAGGTGCAGCGGATGGTGATTGCTCGCGAGAGCTTCAAGCTGTTGGGGTGAGCGCGTGGCGCTGAAGAAGAAGGGCCGGTACTTCTACGGCGATTCCCGCGCGGACATCCGCGCGGAGCTCGAGCGGTACAGCAAGCAGAACGGTTATCCCGTCCAGCGACTCGATGAGCTGCGCTGTCCTTGCGGTCACGAGCGGCACCACCTCCTGATCGACGAGGAGGCGGGCGCGGCGGTGCAGTGCTGTGCCAGGTGCGAGCACGAAGTCCCCCTCGCGGACAGCGAGGAGTTCCTCGAGGAGGCAAAGCTCGAGCAGGCCGAGTGCCCCTGTGGGAATGGGGCCTTCGAGATGGCCCTGGGCGCCGCCTTCTACACGGACACCACTGATGTCCGCTGGGTCTACATCGGCTGCCGGTGTCCGGAGTGCGGACTCACGGCGTGTTTTGGGGACTGGAAGACGCCGTGAGGCCGCCAGGAGCGACTCACCACCAGCGGTTGCCACTTCGCGGTGCCCGGCGCTTCATGTTGAACCAGAGCAGGCTGGTGCTCACGAGGAGGACGTACCAGAGCATGCCCGCGCCGAGCAGGAACATTCCTATGAGCAGCGCCGTCAGGGCGTACCACTGGAAGTGGTCGCGCAAGCGCCACTGGGGAGAGCCAAGCACCTCGCGCACGGGCCGCCAGGGCTCTGATTCAGAGAGGGATATCTCATCCGAGGCATCCACCAGCCCCGTCTTCAACGCCTGACGGACCTCTTCGACTCCGGCATAGGACAGTTCGCCTTCAGCTGTTCGGATTCGCACCGGCATGGTTCGCGCCCACCTCAATTGCAAACGCAGGTCATTGAGCTGCAAGGGACTCTCGGGGCGCCAGGGATTGATGGGCCCCGAGAGCCCAGGCCACTTCAGTCAAGCCTCCGGCCGCGCGACCGGAGGACTGACACTCCCATCCAGAGCGCCAGCATCATGAGGGATGAGCTGCCCGCGTCGGTGGCACCACATCCCCAGCCGGTGACCGTCAAGTCGCGGGGGCCCGACGGATTGGGCCCTTCTGGGTCCGTCGTGCTGCCCGCGTCGTCCGTGCCGGCATCATTCTCGCCAGCATCGGGTTCTGGCTGCGGGGTCACTCCACCATCCTCGCCCGCGTCGGGCTCGGGAGTCGTTCCACCGCCATCGCCCGCGTCGGGCTCGGGAGTCGTTCCACCGCCATCGCCCGCGTCGGGCTCGGGAGTCGTTCCACCGCCATCGCCCGCGTCCGGCTCGGGAGTCGTTCCACCGCCATCGCCCGCGTCGGGCTCGGGAGTCGTTCCACCGCCATCGCCCGCGTCGGGCTCGGGAGTCGTTCCACCGCCATCGCCCGCGTCGGGCTCGGGAGTTGTTCCACCGCCATCGCCCGCGTCGGGCTCGGGAGTCGTTCCACCGCCATCGCCCGCGTCGGGAGTCGGCGTGGTGCCTCCGTCGTCGTCCTCGCCAGCATCCACGGGAGGCGGCGTACCCGCATCGTCGTCCTCGCCAGCGTCTGCTGGAGCAGGCCCGCCGTCCGGTCCCGCATCGATGGTGCCTGAATCGAGGGTGCCCGAATCAGGGGGCCCGGCATCCGGCAGGCTCCCGCCATCCGGTGCTTCAACGAACACCGGCAGCTCCTCGGAGTTGCTCCAGGCGTAGAGGCCATCAATCCCCCCGAACTCGGCGAGGAGCGTGTGCTCGCCCATCGGGAAGAAGGAGAGAGAGACCGTGGCGGTTCCCGCGCCGTCGAGCAGCTCGGACGTGACGTGATCGCCATCCACGTAGAAGCTCACGCTGCCCATCGTCAGGGGCACGCCATCCACGGTGGTCACGGTGGCCGTGAAGAAGGCCAACTCTCCCTCGATCACTGGACCGCCCTGGCCCTCCACCCAGGTCACCGTGGGTTCGATTCCCACGCCTCGGACGAGGAAGACCCCGTCATAGAACATCCGATTTCCACCGGAGTTCATGTACTCCCAACCCATCAGCCACGTGTCGGTCGCTTCCATGGGCGCCAGCATCAGCACGTGGGGCGTGCGCTGCTGGTCGCTCCAGGCCTCGATGGGCGTGGTCTCGGTGATCTGGAACTTCCCGTACTCCTGTGTCCCAAGCCGATTGTACGCAAGGGGAGACAGCCACTCCCGAGGGGGAATCGAGGCCAGGACATCGGTCGACTCCTGCTGGTGCAGGTCCAGGTTGAGCAGCGTCTTTGAGAAGTGGACGTTGATGTCGCCATGCCCCCACAGCTCGCATTGGAGCCGGCCCTCAGGCGTCGTCCCCGGCAGGAAGCAGGTGTCCGTGGCTCCGCCGTAGATCTGCTCCACGTACGTCACGAGGAAGAAGACAATCTCCCGCCCGCCGTCCACGGTCCCCAGGCGCACGCGGCGATCATCCTCCGTGATGGCCGCCGTCACGTCCCGCCCCGGAATGACCCGGCCGAAGGGGTCGAACGCGCTCGCCTTGTAGTCGGGCCGCCCGTCGAAGAGTCCAGACCGGTCCCAGATGGGACCCAACGAAGCTGGCTCCCCTGGACCCGGTGAGGCCACTCGAGGCGTCAGGCACTCCACCGCGGGCGAGGCCGGGCACAGCGAACCATCATCATCCGTGCTCAACAGGATGATGTGCCCCAGGCCCAGGTGGCCGTTCTGCGAATCATCCGGCTCGAGCAGATTGGGGACGTGCGGGAAGACACCCCGGTCGCTGAAGTAGGCATCCACCAGTCCTGGCACCACTCCCGGGCGGAAGTCTCCGCTCGCGGTCACCAGGTCGGTCGCATCAAGCACGCGCTGGCCCACCACCGAACCCCCTGGACGCACCGGGTAGCCCGGCGCTCCGTCCGGCCAGCGCTTGGGCCCCGCATCCGCCGCATAGCTGCCAGGAGCGAGGCAGGAGCCCGTCAGCAGCTCCGGCTCTCTCAGGCGGAGCACCTCGCCCGACTCCCGTCGGTGGAAGAAGATGCGCTCGGGAATGCAGCGCGTGCTCTCTCCGATGTAGACCCGGTCCGGGTTCAGGTTGAACAAGTCCTCGTGGAAGTCCGGGATGCCATTCCCCTCGACGTCGCGGAGCACGTCGTCGTTCGGGTTGGCCGGGTCTCCAATGTCGATGTACCCCCGGGCCACCAACTCGTCGTAATAGAACCACCCCAGCGTGCTGGAGGCCCCACCCCCTGCCTGGTCATCGACGAGCAGCACCTCCACGTTCCGGTCCCTGGACAGGATGAGCCGATTCGAGTCCACGCCCTGCGCGGACACAGGGCCCGCGCCCACGCCGACGAGGACCAGCAGAAGGAGGGAAGGGCTCCAACGACGCATGGATGTCCTGTGCCAGCCGAGAAATGAACGCGGCATTCTATGTCCTTCTTGGATTCCCAGTACACGTGGCAACGGACCGCGACACGAGTCGTCTGCCCTCGAGAAGGGATGGCGTCGTGAGCAGCAGAGGAGGCAAGGGAAGGAAGAGGCCCGCGGCCGCCGACGTGCGGGAACGATTCACCCCCCCGGGCGCACCTCCCCCATGACTCACGCCGGGCACCGGACTCGTGGACCTCGACCCACGAGCGGAACGCAGCCGGACGATGTGGGTCGCATTTCAGCGGATTTTTCGAGTAGGTTGTCGCGCTCGCTGGCCGAACAGGCGAACCGGGCGCTCGCGGGGTCCTCTGAGTCGGGAGGGCTGCGCAGGAGGGCGAGCGTTCTTAGAACGAGGGGTGCGGATGGCTGTCCCGGGTCTTGACACTCCCGGGTCAACGCATCCGCCGATCAGCACATGGGGCACGTGCTCGCTTGACTACCGGAATAACCGGTGTCTAGGGTGCGCGGCCTCATTCAGCACCATTCAAAAGTCCCCAGAGGTGGGGACGCCCGCGGACTCCCGTTGCGCCCCGCAGGGGCCCGCGTTCCTCAAATCAGGGGGCAGCTGTGCCGTTTCAAAGGACTTCCATTTCCATGCAGCAGAACGTGAACCAGCAGGTCGAGACTGACGCCGGGGAAGAAAACTTCGCGGCGATGTTCGAAGAGTCGCTCAAGCAGCGCGGTGGCGACGGCATCCTGAAGGAAGGGGAGATCGTCAAGGGCACCGTGGTGCAGGTGACGAAGGACTTCGCGATCGTCGACATCGGCTACAAGTCCGAGGGTCAGGTCCCGATCTCCGAGTTCACCAATCCTCGCGGAGAGGTCTCCGTCAAGGCGGGCGACCCCGTTGAGGTCCTCCTGGAGAGCCGCGAGAACGACACCGGCATGGTCGTCCTCTCCAAGGAGAAGGCCGACAAGATGCGCATCTGGGACGAGATCAGCGCCGCCTGTGAGCGCGACGAGATCGTCAAGGGCACCATCGTGGGCCGCGTGAAGGGAGGCCTCTCCGTCGACATCGGCGTGAAGGCGTTCCTGCCCGGCAGCCAGGTGGATATCCGGCCCGTGCGCAACCTTGACCAGTACATCTCGAAGGAATTCGAGTTCAAGGTCATCAAGTTCAACAAGAAGCGCGGCAACATCGTCCTGTCGCGCCGGGTCCTCCTCGAGAAGCAGCGCGAGGAGATGAAGAAGGAGACCCTCAAGAACCTGAAGGAGGGTGCGGTCCTCAAGGGTGTCGTCAAGAACCTCACGGACTACGGCGCCTTCATCGACCTGGGCGGCATCGACGGCCTGCTCCACATCACGGACATGTCCTGGGGCCGCATCGGTCACCCCAGCGAGATGTTCAATGTGGGCGACGAGGTCCGCGTCGTTGTCCTCAAGTTCGACCCGACGCAGGAGCGCGTCAGCCTGGGCCTGAAGCAGATCCAGGAGGACCCGTGGCACCGCGCCGACGAGAAGTACCCGGTCGGCACGCGCGTCAAGGGCAAGGTCGTGTCCATCACGGACTACGGCGCGTTCATCGAGATCGAGCAGGGCGTCGAGGGTCTCGTCCACGTGTCCGAGATGTCCTGGACCAAGCGCCTCAAGCACCCGTCCAAGATCCTGGAGGTCGGCCAGGAGGTGGAGGCCGTCGTCCTGGATATCGATCCCAAGGCCAAGCGCATCGCGCTGGGCATGAAGCAGATCGAGCAGAACCCCTGGACGCTGCTCGAGGACAAGTACCCGATCGGCTCCGTCATCAAGGGTCAGATCCGCAACGTCACCGACTTCGGCGTGTTCGTCGGTGTCGAGGAGGGCGTGGACGGCCTGGTGCACGTGTCCGATATCTCCTGGACCCAGCGCATCAAGCACCCGGGCGAGATGTTCAAGAAGGGCGACGAGGTCGAGGCGGTGGTCCTCAACATCGACGTCGAGAACGAGCGGTTCAGCCTGGGCATCAAGCAGCTCCAGCCGGACCCCTGGGAGACGCTGTCCGAGCGCCTGCCTGTCGGCAGCCGCGTGAAGGGCAAGGTCACCAAGGTCACCGACTTCGGCGCGTTCGTGGAGATCGAGCCGGGCATCGAGGGCCTCGTCCACGTCTCCGAGCTGAAGGAGGAGCGTGTCGAGAACCCGCGTGACGTGGTGCAGGAGGCGCAGGATGTCGAGGTGAAGATCATCGACATCAACACGCCGGACCGGAAGGTCGCGCTGTCCATGAAGGCGCTGATCGGCGAAGGCGACGACTACCGCGAGTACCTCCGCAAGCAGGCGGAAGGCTCCAAGGCGCGCCTCGGCGACGTGATGGGCAAGCTGACGAAGAAGTAGTCTTCGTTCAGCACCGCCTCACGGCGTGACGGCCGGGTTCCCGTAAAGGGGGCCCGGCCGTTGCCGTTCCAGACGACTACTCCAGGTAGCTGGGGAACGCGGGCAGCGCGCGGAAGTCCTCGGGCGCGTGCTGGACGACGAAGCGGCCCTTGGAGTCCTTCACCAGCGCCTCCACGTGGTTGATGGATGAGAGGGTTTCCTCGCGGCTGGTGTTGAAGCCAGGCACGCCGTGGTGCTCCCAGTTCGCGCGGGTGTGGCAGAGGTCTCCGGACAGGACGACTGTGCCCGTCCGAGGCAGGTTCACCTGCAGCGACTGGTGGCCGGGCGTGTGGCCCGGCGTGAAGAGGATGCGCACGCTGCCGTCGCCGAAGACGTCGCGGTCTCCGTCGAGCGGCTCCACCTTCGCATCGCGCCACGTGGAGAACTTCGTGGGGTCCACGCCCAAGGGCGCGGGCGTCGCGGTGGCCCACGTCAGCTCCTTTTGCTGGAGCAGCCACGTGGAGCCGGTGAAGGCATTGGCGTTGCCGGCGTGGTCCGCGTGCAGATGGGAGAAGCCCACGTAGCGCACGTCCGAGGGCTTCAGGCCCAGTTGGGCGAGCTGGGCGTGCAGCGTCTTCTGGACGAAGTAGCGCGGGCCAATCGGATCCGCCACGCCGTCCGGGCTCTGGGCGATGACGTCATCCAGCCCCGTGTCCCAGAGCAGCGCGCCCTGGGGGTGGCGGATGAGGAAGCAGGGGACGGACATCTCCCCGCGCTGACCGTTGGGCTGACTCCCGTCCGTGAAGAACCCCATGTCGTGGATGTCGATGCGTCCGCAATCCAGGGCGTAGAGGCGCAGCTCCGGGGGATGTTGCGTGGACGCGGCGTTGGTGGACGCGGCCTGGTGCGCGCAGCCACCAGTGAAGGACAGCAGGAACAGGGAGGGGAGAATGGAGCGTGAGACGCGCATGACTAGAAGGACCTCAAGAGGGCATCGACGATGCGGGTGAGACGGGTGGTGTCCTCCGCCGTCTTTCCGAGCACGCGGAGGCCAGTGAGGTTGTTGAGGAGGAAGCTCGCGAGCTCCCGCGCGTCACGAGTAGCGTCGACCTCGCCGGTGCGCTGCCCTTCTTCGATGAGCGACAGGAAGGCGGCTTCGGTCTGCTCGAACATTCGCGCCGCCAACCGGGCCGCGGCGGCGTCACGCCCCGCCAACTCGATGGCGGTGTTGATGGCCAGACATCCCCGGCGCTCGGGGTCCGCGACGTCGGTCTCGATGACCGCGAGGAGCAGCGCCCGCAGCCGCTCCTTGATGGGGCCTGGTCGGGTCAGCAGCGCCAGGAGCTTGGGCGCCTCGTGCTCGTGGTAGTGACGCAGGACGCACTCGAAGAGGCCCTGTTTGCTCTCGAAGGCGTTGTAGAGGCTGCCGCGCCCCAGCCCCATCCGCGCTCCCAGCTCCTGGGGGGACGCCGCCGCGTAGCCCTTCTCCCAGAAGACCTCCATCGCCTTCGCCACCGCCGTCTCGGCCTGGAACTTCCTCGGACGTGCCATGGCCGTCTGTTAGGTCGTTTTGTACCTCAAGGTCAAATACCTTGGACTCGCGCGGCGCGAGCGTCCGACCGGTCGGGTGGTGAGTGGGCGGAAGGAGGAGGAACTTCGCGGGCTTGGGCGTCGTTTCGCGGTGCGTCGCGCGCAGTGGACGCTCATGTCCGGACGCCGAGCGAGGACGCTTGAACTCCGGGGAGTGCCCGGTGATAAGGGCGACCGCCGCTGTTATCGAAGGACATCCGTACATCCTCAAGAGGAGGCAGTTTTCATGGCTCGTGACGTCGTCATCGTGGGCGCGGCCCGTACCCCCATCGGCGCCTTCCAGGGAGCGCTCGCCAAGCTGACGGCGCCGCAGCTCGGCGCGGTGGCCATCAAGGCCGCTTTGGAGCGCGCGGGCGTGAAGCCGGAGACCGTCCAGGAAGTCATCATGGGCTGTGTGCTCCAGGCCGGCGTCGGTCAGGCGCCCGCTCGTCAGGCCACCATCTTCGCGGGCCTGCCCGAGACGGTGCCCGCCACCACGCTGAACAAGGTCTGTGGCTCCGGTCTCAAGGCCGTCATCGCGGGCGCGCAGGCCATTGCCCTGGGTGAGGCGGACGTCGTCGTCGCCGGCGGCATGGAGTCCATGAGCAACTCGCCCTACGTCAGCCACACGATGCGCGGTGGTGCGCGCATGGGCAACGTGGAGTTCAAGGACGCGATGATCCTCGACGGTCTCTGGGACGTGTATGGCAACGTCCACATGGGCCTGTGCGCCGAGGAGTGCGCCACGTCGCAGGGCATCAGCCGCTCGCAGCAGGATGAGTTCGCGCTGGAGTCCACCCGCCGCGCGATTCAGTCCCAGAAGGACGGCCTGTTCGCCGCCGAGATTGTCCCCGTGCAGATCCCCGGCAAGAAGCCGGACGAGGTGACGACGGTCTCCGAGGACGAGGGCCCGCGCAACGCGAAGCCGGACAAGATTCCGGGCCTCAAGCCGGTGTTCAAGAAGGACGGCACGGTGACGGCCGCCAACGCGTCCTCCATCAACGACGGCGCCGCGGCGCTGGTGCTGATGAGCGAGGAGAAGGCGAAGGCCGAGGGCCGCACCATTCTGGGCCGCATCACCGGGTACGCGCAGGCCGCGCGCAAGCCGGTGGAGTTCACGATTGCCCCGGCGGACGCCATCAACACGCTCCTGAAGAAGAAGGGCGTTGCCGCGGCGGACGTGGACCTGTGGGAGATCAACGAGGCGTTCGCGGTGGTGTCGCTCGCGAACAACCGCATCCTCGGGTTGGATCCGTCGAAGGTGAACGTGCGCGGTGGCGCGGTGGTGCTCGGTCACCCCATTGGCGCTTCCGGCGCGCGCGTGCTGGTGACGCTGCTGCAGACGATGAAGGACCTGGGCAAGAAGCGGGGCGTCGCGTCGCTGTGCATCGGCGGCGGCGAGGGCATCGCGCTGATGGTGGAGAGGTAGTCAACCCTCTCCCCACGGGGAGAGGGACGGGGTGGGGGCCTTGGTGGCCTTCACCCCGTTTCCGTTATCGGGAGGGCGAATGAACAAGGTCTACGCGAGCGCGGACGAGGCGGTCGCCGACATCCCGGATGGCTGCACGCTCATGAGCGGCGGCTTCGGGCTGTGTGGCAACCCTGAGAATCTCATCGAGGCGCTTCACCGCAAGGGCGTGAAGAACCTCACCATCATCTCCAACAACTGCGGCACCACCGAGCTCGGCCTGGGCATTTTGCTCCAGAACAAGCAGGTCAAGAAGATGGTGTCGAGCTACGTGGGAGAGAACAAGGAGTTCGAGCGGCAGTACCTCTCCGGCGAGCTGGAGGTGGAGCTGAACCCGCAGGGAACCCTGGCCGAGCGCATCCGCGCGGGCGGCTGTGGCATCGGTGGCTTCTTCACGCCGACGGGCGCGGGGACGCAGGTGGCCGAGGGCAAGGAGTCGCGCATCATCGACGGCCGGCTGCACGTGCTGGAGACACCGCTGAAGGCGGACTTCGCCATCATCCACGCGGCGAAGGCGGACACCCACGGCAACCTCATCTTCAACAAGACGGCGCGCAACTTCTCCCCGATGATGTGCATGGCGGCCAAGGTCACCATCGTCGAGGCGGAGGAGATTGTTCAGCCCGGCGAGTTGGACCCGGACCAGGTGCACCTTCCGAGCATCTTCGTGAAGCGCATCGTCCTGGCGAAGAACCTCCAGAAGTGGATTGAGCGGCGCACCGTCCGCAAGACGGCCTGAGGACCCCATGCCACTGACTCGTGAACAACTCGCGAAGCGCATCGCCCTGGAGCTGCGGGACGGCTTCTATGTAAACCTGGGCATCGGCATCCCCACGCTGGTCCCCAACTACATCCCCGAGGGGGTGGAGGTGGTGCTCCAGTCGGAGAACGGCCTGCTGGGAATCGGGCCGTACCCCGAGGCGGGCAAGGAAGACCCGGACCTCATCAACGCGGGCAAGGAGACGGTGACGACGGTGAAGGGCGCCGCGTTCTTCGACTCGGCCCTGTCCTTCGGGATGATCCGCGGCGGCCACATCGACATGGCCGTGCTGGGCGCCATGGAGGTCTCCGAAGAGGGGGACCTGGCCAACTGGATGATTCCCGGGAAGATGGTCAAGGGAATGGGCGGCGCCATGGACCTGGCGGTGGGCGCCAAGCGCATCTACGTGGCCATGGAGCACGCGAACAAGGAGGGTCAGCCGAAGATCCTCAAGAAGTGCTCGCTGCCCCTGACGGGCCTCAAGTGCGTGCACCACATCGTCACGGACCACGCCTTCCTGGACGTGACGCCGGAGGGGCTCGTCCTGCGCGAGCTGGCCCCGGGCGTGACGGTGGAGCTGGTCCAGAAGCTCACCGAGCCGAAGCTGAAAATCGCTCCGGACGTGCGCGAGATGAAAGTCTGAGCGCGCAAGGCTAAGGTGCGCCGCTGGGGGAGGGTGGTATGGACGACTTCCCCGGCGGAGCCCCTTTCATGGCCGATACCTCGGAGAAGCTGAACCCCATCGACCACCGCGCGCCGCGAGTCGAGTACGAGCTGCCGGTGGCCTACCGCAGCGTGGCTGGCTTCGTGACGGACTGGGCCGTCAACCTTTCCAAGGGCGGCCTCTACATCAACACCGACAAGCCCCTGCCGGTGGACACGGTGGTGAAGCTGCTCGTGACACTGCCGGGAGCGCACTTCCCGGTGGAGCTGAAGGGCCGGGTGACGCGCACCAACGCGCTCGGCACCGCGTCTCCGCAGTCCCCGGGGATGGCGGTGGAGTTCCTGGACGTTGACGAAGACAAGCGGTCGCGCATCGGGGAGTTCGTGGAGCGGTTGCGCTCGGAGCTCCCGTCGGAAGCGACCCGGAAGTAACGGCGGCCCGCGCGGGCGCCCCCACCGAGCGCCTGCATGCTGCCCCTCCCTGAGACCCCCGTTTCCCTGACCATCGACCGCCTCGGCCAGCTCGGCGAGGGCGTGGCTTCCTGGCAGGGCCGCACCGTCTTCATCCCTGGCGCCTTCCCGGGCGACACCGTGCGCGTCCACCTGGAGTCGCAGGGACGCGTGCTGCGTGGGCTTTTGCGCGAGGTGGTCTCTTCCGGACCGGACCGTCGTGAGGCGCCGTGTTCCCTGGCCGGCGAGTGCGGCGGGTGCGACTGGCTGGGCCTGGCCGAGTCCGCCCAGCGAAGCGCGAAGCAGGAGATCGTCCTCTCCACCCTGGAGCACCTGGGCCACCTGCGGCGCGAGGATTTCACCGTCCGACCGCTCCTGGTGGCGCCTCGGGACTGGGGCTACCGCCGACGCGCGGTGCTGCATCCGGCGGGGAAGGGAGCGCTGGGCTACTTCAGCCGGCGCAGCCACGAGCGGCTCGCGGTGTCCGAGTGCGGTGCCCTCACGCCAGTGCTGACCGCGTTGCCGGGGAAGCTGGCGCCGCTGCTCAAGCCGCTGGCGAAGGACACCGAGGAGGTGCTCCTGCTCGCCGAGGGCGACAAGGCCGCGTTCGCGGTGAACCTGACGGGGCAGGTGACGGCGCGGCACGTGGAGGCCGCGGAGGCCGCCGTGCGGGCGCTGCGGTTGGAGGGCGCGGTGCTGGTGCCGAAGGAGGGCTCGCCCCGGGTGCTGGGCAAGCCGGCGCTGCGCTCATACTCGCCGCTGAGGCCGGAGGTGCCGCTGTACCTGCGACCGGATTCGTTCGCGCAGGCGCACGCGGAGGCCAACGTGGGGCTCGTGACATCGGCCATCCTCGAGCTGGCGGCGCGGGACGAGGACTCCGTGCTGGAGCTGTACTCGGGCAACGGCAACTTCACGTTCCCACTGGCGGCGGGCTCCGCGTCGGTGCTGGGCGTGGAGTCGTCCCCGGTGGGCGTGGAGCTGGCTCAGCGCAGCGCGCGTGAGGCGAGCGTGAGCAACGTGCGCTTCGTGCAGGGGGATGCGCGCAAGGTGTGTGACGGGCTGGTGTCCGAGGGCCGGCGCTTCGACGTGTGCCTGGCGGACCCGCCGCGCGCGGGAGCTCCGGGGCTGGCGAAGTGGATGGTGGCGCTAGGAATCCGTCGGGTGGTGTACGTGGCGTGTGACCCGGCCTCGCTCGCGCGGGACGCGGCGGGGCTGGTGGAGGCGGGTTACAAGCCGCAGGCGCTCCAGGTGGTGGACATGTTCCCCCAGACGCACCACGTGGAGGCCGTGATGTCCTTCGAGCGGCAGGGCACGGGGAAGGGACGCTGATGGACGCGCGCATCGTCGAATTCGCCGAGGTGCTCCGACAGAACGGTGTGCGCGTGAGTACCTCCGAGGTGCAGGACGCGCTGCGGGCCACCGCCGAGGTGGGGCTGGTGGACCGGTCCCTGTTCCGCGCGGTGATGCGCACCACGCTGGTGAAGCGTGAGCTGGACGTGGACACGTTCAACCGCGCGTTCGACTTCTTCTTCTCCGGCGCGGCGGCGACGTTCGAGGCCATCGACAAGTCCCTGGCCGCGCAGCTCCAGGAAGAGGGCTACCTGGACGGGGACACGCTCAAGATGGTCATCTACCAGATGAACCTCCTGCTGCCGGAGATGTCTCCGCTCGCGCAGGCGGTGCTGGAAGGGGACCGGGCGCGGCTGGCGCAGATCTTCCGGACGGCCTCGCTCCAGTTGGACTTGTCGAAGCTGGAGAGTCCGCTCCAGGGGGGATTCTTCGCGCGGCGCATGCTGGCGGGCGCCGGCATGGAGCGGGCTCGCTCCGACATGAAGTCGCTGGAGGATGAGCTGCATGCGCGCGGCTTGTCTCCGGAGGGTGTGGAGATTGTCTCGCGCCACGTCGCCGCGGCGATGCGGAAGATTGAAGATGCCGCGCGCCAGGAGGTGAAGCGGCAGGCGGAGGCTCGCATCCGTCGTCGCACCGACACGGTGCAGGACAAGCCGCTGCACCTGCTCACCCAGGCGGAGGTGGACCAGATGGAGTCCGCCGTGCGCACGATGGCGGAGAAGCTGCGCAGTCGCTTGATTCGCCGGCAGCGCTCGCACCGCAAGGGCGCGCTCAATGTCCGCCGCACGCTGCGCAAGAACATGACGTGGGGTGGGGTGCCCATGCTGCCCCAGTTCCGTCGCCGCCGGCCGGAGCGTCCGGAGTTGGTGGTGCTGTGCGACGTGTCCGACTCGGTCCGCAACGCGGCTCGGATGATGTTGCTGTTCATGCACACGATGCAGTCGCTGTTCGTGCGCGTGCGCTCGTTCGTCTTCGTGTCAGACGTGGGCGAGGTGACGCAGTACTTCAAGGACCTCGACGTGGACGAGGCCATCGACATGGCGACGGCGGGCAAGACGGTGTCCCTGAGCGCCAACTCGAACTATGGCCGCGCGCTGGCGGACTTCACCCGGGACCACCTGGGCAGCATCACCCGCCGCACCACCGTCATGATCATCGGGGACGGGCGCAACAACTACAATGCCAACAATGTCTGGGCGCTGAAGGACCTGCGTCGCAAGGCGAAGCGACTGCTGTGGATCTGCCCCGAGCAGCGCGGCAACTGGGGCATTGGTGACAGCGAGATGCTCACGTACGAGAAGCACTGTCACCAGGCCGTGGTCGTGACCTCCGTCTCCGACCTGGCCCGCATCGCTGACCAGCTCGTTCCGGCTTGAGCATCGTCCCTGAATGTTCGCGGGAGGCGGCGGGTTTCGAACCCGCATCAAGGCGGAAGCCTCCCAACCAAGTCGCGCTGTTACCGGCTAACAACTACCTTGACGCTCATCGCCACAGCCAGCCAAGAGCGACAGGCACCTGCCGCGCCCCTCCTGGGAAGGCGGCTGGGCTGGGGAGGGACGCGAGCCCTGTGAAGGGATCGGACTGGAGCCGAGGAGCTGAAGAAGGCGGCTGACGGGCCCCAAGCTGTGCGCCAAGCCCGTGGGAAGGCCATGCAACCCCTTCTGGACATACGCTGACGGGGAGCCCCTGTGCCGCACTCCGGGCCGGCGCAGAAGCCTTTCATCTCCAGCAGACACACGCCTGCCCAGCTCTCGAGATCCTCAAGCATCAGATGTATGGCCGCGCCAACTTCGACATGCTGCGTCGTCGAGTGCTGCTCACCATCTGAACCTGCGGTCCACACGAAGTGTGGGAGAGCCAGTTTCCGGGGGACTTCACGCGTGGTGCGCAACCATTGGCCGGCGACCGCCCGAGGCGGGCAAGCGACACGCACAAGAGTCGGCTTGACATCAAGCGTCAGAACGGCGAGCGTCTCGCCATCGGGCGAAAGGGCAGAAAGGCGGGACTTATTAGGTACTTAGCGGATCTTGCCAAGCTACTCAGCGGCCCCGTACTGAGAGATCTTCACCGCACGTCTTACTCGAAGGTCCTAGCCGAAACTCTTAGAGTGGCGCGCTCGGAATTCGCTCTTCTCGACACATCCAGTTTGCTTGATACAGCACGGCATGTTTTCGATTTGCTTAAGAGCGACTACCGCACCGACTACGTGTTTCGCGCTGCGATTGCGAAGAAGATTTTCCTTGGCCGCCACTCGCCCTCGACTACCGCCCTGTTGCCTGAACTTAGAGTGTGGCGCTCCCGCGTCGATCTGCTGATGCTGAACGGAACATCGACGGCGTACGAGATAAAGAGCGGTTTTGATACGACCCGGCGATTGGCAGCGCAGGTTGCAGATTATTTGAAGATGTTTGATCGCGTCTACGTGGTGACCGAAGAGCGACTGGTCGGCGCAGTTTCCAAGGAATTGCCTGACTCCATCGGTATAATTGTGCTGACGCCCGACTACACACTTAGGTCGGTTCGTGGTTGTGTGCCGAATGCTGAGCGGGTCGACATTGCTGCGATTGCCGACGCTTTGCGCAAAGAAGAGCTATGTGAACTCACACGCAGAATTTGCGGCCGAGTGCCTGAGGTGCCCAGCAGTCGGCTATTTGATGACTGTTTAGAGGCTTTGCGGCGAGATGCTCGACCGAAGGACGTACATGATGAGGCCGTGAAAATTCTAAAGCGTCGCGCGGTGTTAGGTTCGGAAGCCTTTCGTGATGTTGAGGAAGCACTTGTCCCGGCGTTCATTGAGAGTGGACTTCATCACTCCGAGTGGCCTACGCTAACCGGCATTTTGCGCCGATTGACTGTCGGCAATCTTTTGGGGGGATTATAATGACAGTGTATTATCCGTATTTCCGGTCGAAGACTTATGAGTGCAAGGCGGTGGCTAACGCTGCGCACGTGATGGCTAAGAACGGCAAGATCACTCCGATCTTCGAACCGGTGAAGGTAAACTCCAGCCCTCTCATTTCACGCGCAGCGAAGTTCCAGGCTGCCGGACTGAGGGTAGCGGTTGTTCTGAATCCCCAGGTTGGCGAGTTGGTTGGGAGCGTAAGCGCGCCAGCGAATATCTTGGCAAGCATGCGTGCAGCTGGCGGGCAGGTTAGCAAAGGCTGGATCGTCGACCAGTTGACTAGCCTCTCCGACGTCACTGCGCTGGCCGGCGACGCGCTGCCGATCGTGTTCGTGCACCGGGGGGTCCCTACCGATCCCCACGTTACGGCAGCCTTGGTTGCTTTCCCTAGTGCGGAACACCTGTTCCACGAGGGAACAACGTCGGTCGTGCACATCCAGGGATTTCCTCCTGCCAACCGTGCGCTTCTGCGCGATGGGTTCCAAGCCCAAGTTAGAAACTCCGCGTACCCCCCGCAGAGCTTCTTCAGTGACCTGCATCTGACTTACAAAGGCGCGGGATATTCTGGATTCGGTGACTTCCAGATCGTTGGAACCGATTATTCGCTCGGTGGCGGTCCGGCTTATGCCGTCGCAATTCATGTGACGGAAGATGCCGGAACCATGATTATCTGTAATCACTTCATATCAACTACGAACCTGACTGTCGCAAATCCGGGGGGCAAGTTTGCGGAGGCGGTAAAGGCGCTGGCTCAGTACGTCGCTGCGCATCCGGGCAAGATTGACCAATCAACTGCGTGCCAGGAATTCCTCGCTCATTACCAAAGCGGCCACTTTCCCGGACTCGGCGACGTGAAGCGCCTCAGCATCCAACACCACCTCGAACTGATGTCGACAATCGTGTAGCACATTTGTAGGCGTTCACGGGGTTAGGCTGTCTGCGGGGTGAGCGAGGGGAACAGGCCACAACCGCGGCACGTGTAGCGTCACCACGCTCATCCCCTCGGGGACGGGCTACAACGGCCTGATCACGGTGGCCACCAACTACAGCGGAGTCGGGGTGGAGGGGCCATACCGGCGAACGCAGAACCACATCCACTACCGCTCGGACTTCAAGCCGGACTGCAACAAGCTCGCGGTCGAGATTGGCTGCGGGGCGCTGGCCATCTGCGTCTACATAGCACCGGAGTCGCTCGGCTTCGCGTCACTCGTACCAAGGGGCGGCCGAAGCCCGCGCCCTAGCTCTCCTCCACGATCTTCCGGGCCTCCAACTCCAGGACGTGGGCCTGCAGCTCGTGCAGCAACTCGGAGAGTCGCGTGTGACACGCTCCGCTGCGCTCGGGGTCCGGCGAGCCGATTCCATCGGCGAGCGCGCGCCATCGCACGTCCTTCAGCAACTGCTGTCGCAGCGCCGCGCTGACCACGTCCGCCCAGGTGGGCTGGCTGTAGGTGAAGTTCAGCGCCAGCGTGTCCTGCGAGGCCTCGGTGGAGTGCCAGTAGCCGCGCGGGACGAAGAGCACCGAGCCGGGCTCGAGCGTGATGACCTCGGCACCCTCGGGCATCTGCTCGGGTAGCTCCTGCTCCAGGTAGCTGGCCAGCTCGGGCGAGGGCGGGCCCATGTTCATCGCCCAGCGGTCCGTGGGCAGGGGCAGTTGTGTGTTGGCTGCGAGCGTCCAGCGCTTGGTGCCGCGCACCTGCACGACGATGTTCGCGTTCGCGTCGAAGTGGGGGCTGTTGCCGCCACCCGACGGCGAGGCATAGAAGATGGCCCGCGCCACGGCGTTGCGCGCGAGTCCCAGCTCGAACGCCACCATGTGCAGCCACTGCTCGACCAGGGGGAGGTAGCGCTCCGCCGAGTCGAGGATGAGCGCCATCCCGCTGCGGTACAGCGCCGCCGCGGTCTGCGCCTCCACCCGGATGACGCTGTGCTCATCGCGACGGTCCGGCAGCGCGACCATCACCGGGTTGCGGTAGGTGTGCAGCAGCCGCTCGAGGTCATGGAGCTCGGGGAGCGCCGCGAGCTCCCCGAGCCGTTCGAGCGGGCCGTGGCAGACCAGATGCCGCGTGGGCCAGTACTCCGCCAGGAACTCGCGACCCGAGTGCGGCGCGAAGAGCTGTTCGAGGAAGGGGCGCTCCGATGACTCCAAGTCCATGAGCGACATTAACACGCGAGCCAATGGGCCCTGGGATGAGTCTCCGGAGCCCAAACCGTACCCGGGGGCCGCCGCGTCACGGCGACTTCTTGAAGGTCTGGCTCCAGGTGGGGGCTACCTGCTCGATGAGCGTCACCAGAGCCGGCGGGATGTCCTCGGCGCCGGTGAGGGGCCGGACCTCCATCACGTCGTCATTGCCCATCCCGCCCGGGTAGCGGCGGGCCCATTCAATGGCCTCCTCCTTCGACGCCACCTCCAGCACGTAGAAGCCGCCGATGAGCTCCTTCGTCTCCGCGTAGGGGCCGTCCCTCACGCTGGCCTTGCCGCCCTTGAAGACGACGTGCGCGCCCGGGGACGGGCTGAGGCCCTCGGAGGCGATGAGCACTCCGGCCTTGTGCATCTCCTCGTTGTATTTCATCTGCGCGATGAAGACGGCCTCGTCGAAGGCTGCCTCCGGGGGCGTGGGCTCCAGCGTGGAAGGGCGGGGGATGAGCATGAAGCGCATGCGGTAACTCCTGGAGTGGGGATGTGAGGCGTGGCTCCATCCCTACAACGAATGACCGTGCGGCGGTTCGACACGGTCATTTCAGGGGACGCTGCCGCGCGCCGGTGGGCCCCTCGGCGCGTGGGGTGGCTCAGAATGTCCGGTAGCAGAACTGGCCCGGGTTTCCCTGGGTGCAGTCCTCGGGGCAGCTCTGCGTCGTTTCACCAGGGCAGCACGCCCTGTTCCCGCAGTACTCGCCAGGAGGGCAATCCGCCGGACAGCGCAGTCGCTCGATGGGCGCGCAGACCCCATCGCCGCAGACGGCGAGCTCGGACTCCGACGTGGCGAGCGCCTCCTCCACCCCGGGGTCCTCCTCCATCGCACCAGCACCACATCCCACGATGAGCCCCACTGTCAGGGCCACTACGACACTCCAAGCCGCCTTCATCGGAACGCTCCTTGTCGGGTCCGCCTGCATGAGGAATGCGCGCAAAGGCTAGCAGGCTTCGCGGACAGGACAACGGGGTGCGCATCCAGGCGTTGTCGCCGCATTGCCTGTCGGATGAAGTGCCCGTGGGGGGCGCGTGAGGCCTCAGGTTCTCACGCTCGCGGATGGCGGCATGGACGGTGCGGTGCGCTTCCACGCCTCGAGCTCCTGCACGCGACCGAGCCAGCTCCGGAGGTTCGCATGCTCCCCGAGAGGCAGTCGCGCCGGTCCGGCGAGGGCGAACGCCGCGGCCAACGAGAAGTCCGCGAGCGTCAGACGTTCCTGTGAGACCCACGTCTTGCCCGCGAGGTGCTCGTCCAGGACGCGCGCGTGCTGCGCGAAGAGCGCCTCGCCCCGTGCGACCTCCGTGGGGTTCGGCGGCCCACGGCCCGCCACCGCCTTCACGAAGTTCTCGAAGACCAGGATGGTGCATGCCTGCGCCATGTGCGCCGAGCACCAGAAGAGCCAGCGCGTCACGTCAGCACGCCCACGCGCATCCGTGGGGAGCAGGGTTTGTCCCGGCGTCATCTCGGCCAGGTACTGCATGATGGCGCGCGACTCCCAGAGCAGGAAGCCATCGTCATCGAGGACAGGAACGAGGCCGTTGGGATTGCGGCCCAGATGCGGCGTCGCGCGCTGCTCGCCGTTTGGCAGGTCCACCACGACGCGCTCGAGAGGTACTTCGAGGTGGGTGGCGACGAGCAGGACTCGGCGCGAGTTTCCGGACAAGGGGTGGAAGTAGAGCTTCATGAAGCGTTCTCCTGGACCGCGCGGATGGATGAAGGGGGAACCTGCCCGCAAGGGGTGACAAGGGCTTGTCAGGTATCTTCGGGCCCGTCCTGAGGCACCGCGCGCCCGGCGTGGAGGAAGGCGTTCGACGCGTAACGCGGAGCCGGCGTCTGTCCTTCCCATGCGCTCAGTGGCATACTGGGAGTTCGGACTCTGGGAGGGAAGTCGGATGGCATCCCACCAATCAATGTCAGTCACCGTCGGGCTTTGCGCCATGGGCGCGGCGACCTCCCTGGGCCCTGTCACCCAGGCCGCCGCGGCTGCGAGGGCGGGCATCGTCCGCGCCAGTGAATTGGCGTTGAGCACCTGCCTCGATGAGGTGACGTCCGAGCGCGTTGCCCTCGTGGGCCACACCGCTGGCCCCCTGACCGAGGGATTCGAGGGAATCGGTCGGCTCGTACAACTCGGTGTCGCGGCCTTGGAGGACCTGGAGGCGACCGTCCACGGAGACTGGTGGGGGCAGCTCGACTTTTTCCTCTGTCTTCCTCGAAGCCTTGGACATGGGACGAGTCCGACAAGGGAGTCCACCGAGGTCGCGGGGTTGCTGGCGGCCCGGCTCCAGGCCGAGGCGCGCTTCATTCCCACGCCGATGTCACTCCATCTCTTCCAGGACGAGAGAGGTGGGACCATTCAGGCACTCACGAAGGCCATGGAGTTGCTCGCGGCACGGCGGTGCGACCAGGCGTTGGTGCTGGCCTGCGACTCACTCGTGTCGCCAGAACGAATCGAGGCACAACTCGAGACGCGTCGCCTCAAGACGCCCGATTATCCGGTGGGGTATTTGCCGGGCGAAGGGGCCGTGGCCTTGCTGCTGGAACGTCGGGACGCAGCCCGCGAGCGCGCGCGGCCTCCCATTGCCTACCTCTTCAGTCCGGTGACGGCCCAGGAGACGCAAAGCCGCGATGCGAAGGCTCCTCCCATGGGGCGGGCAATGGGGGAGAGCCTCACCATGGCCCTGGTGCGAGCAGGCGCCACGTCGATTCCGGAGGGAAGTCTCTATCTGGACCTCAACGGGGAAGAGTTCCGGGCGAGGGAGTGGGGCCAGACGTTGCTTCGGGCGCGGGACGCATGTCGCGTCGAGGAATGGAGGTCCGTCATTCCTGCCCTGAACTTCGGTGAACTGGGGACCGTGTCCCCACTGGTCTCGGTCTGTCTCGCCACGCGAGCCTTCGCCCGAGGCTACGGCCCAGGACGGCACGCGTTGATTCTGGTGGCCGGCGATGACGGCCACCGCGCAAGCGTACTGCTCGAACGCGGGCCCGACCTTCGGAGTCCGCCGTCGATGACCGCGGGGAGGGCGCAATGAGCCTTGTGAAACACATCGCGAAGACGCGCAAGCGGGAGATCGTCACGCAGCGGGTGAGCGGCTTCCAGAAGAACTGCAACACCGGCTTCGAGAGGCCAGGGTTCTGGGAGGCACATCACATCGTCTGTGTGTCCTCCGTGGGAAAGCGAAGGGGGGACTATCCCAAGTCGCCGCCAGACCTCGCCGACTACATCGAGGCGTGTCTATGGGTGACGCCGTGGGACATCAACGCCGCTCACAATCTCATCGGACTCCCCTTGAACCGGCAGTACCGGGACTCCGATGGAGAGAGCCCCGTGGACCTTCCTTCCCACCAGGTGGACCACAACACCCGGGATGGGTTCACGGACGAGGTTTCGAAGTACCTGAAGGAGAATGTCTGGTGCTCCCTCACCGCGAAGAAGAAGGTTCATGACGTCGACATCGCGAAGCTGAAGGAGGAGCTGCGAAGCGCCAGTATCGAATTTCGTGGGCGCCTGGAGTCCCGTGGCACGCGAAAAGGCGGCACGAAGCTCTGCTGGAGGAGCCGACACGACGAGGGCTTCGCGCGCAAGTGGTACTACCCCTTCTCGATGGGGAAGACGCCCAGCCATCGTTCTCCCGGCGTGGCGTATTCGCTGCTGGACTCCATCTTCAAGAAGATCAAGCTGCCGTTCTGATACCTGAGGTGAACGTGAGCGTCATGCCCGTCGTCTGGGAGTGGGATGTCGGAGATCGTTTTTGTGTCCTGGATGGCGTCCTGAATGTCGAGGACGAGTATCAGCTCAGCAAGGGCGTCAGCCGGGCACAGGGCTTTCCGGCCGATGCGAGCTTCGCCATGTCCGCCAAGCACCGGAAGTACATCGCCCTGGCGGATAACATCAGCAACCTGAACCGGGCGCTGGTGGTCTCCCGCCGGCTGAAGGACGTGATCGAAGCCAGGCGGCCGCGCGACGTCGAGTATCTTCGCGTTTCAATCATCGACCACAAGAAGAAGGTCGCCAGCGATGACTACTTCATCGTCAATCCGTTCAAGGTCGTCGACTGCATCGACAAGGATAAGTCCAAGTACCGGTGGAACAACATCGACCCGGAGAAGATGAGCTCCTGTACGAAGCTGGTGCTCAAGCCGGAGGCAATCAATCCAGAGCTGCTCCTGTTCCGACCCCAGCACCTCGAATACTACGTCCTGGTCCACCCGGACCTGGCCGCGGCGCTGGAGGAGGAGGGGTTCACGGGCCTCCGCTTCACGCCCATCGACGAGTTCGAGTCCTGAGCTGCCCGGAGGGTGCATCTCGATGAGCTTGCACGCCCAGCAACAAGACATCATGGAAGAGCTCCAGGAGCATCTGGCCACCATCGCCGGGGGTGCTCCCGCCGTGGAGCTGGGGCGGGTCTACGAGGAGGTGGAGCAGTGCTTTCAGGCGACAGCCTGCTGTGCCTTGCTCGTGGCCGCGGACAGAGCGAGCTTCCAGAAGCACCTGTGCTGGGCGGCGCTGGCACGGCGGGATTATCTCCGTCGCATCCGTGACGAGGGCCTTCCGAACGATTTTCGGTGTGCCAGGGGCCGAAGCGAGGCCTTCTTCTGCGCGGTGGCCGCGGGCGACATCGCCTTGGCTGTCGAGATTGGCGACCTGTCTCCCTCGGTGAGGATACCGGATGGGGAATACGAAGATGACTTCGCGTATCAGTGTTTTCTCCACCAATGCCTGAAGCGCGCCGACCCAGTCGTCAGGGGGACAGTGCTTCGGCGATTCGAGGCGGCCGTCAAGGACAGTCACTCGAGCCGCTTCGACGTATGCACGGCGTTGCAGCAGGGCTCTCGCGAGGATTTCGAATCAGCCTTGGAGGCAGTCATCGATGGACACTGCCTGGAACAGGACGACCTGCGGCCTCACTCCGAGGATGTGTCGACGTTCGAGCCGCGAAGCCGCGTCTTCATCGAGGGGCTGGCGCTGCTTCGAATCGCGAGCACCCAGGGGCTCCACTCCACGGCACGGACTTTTCGCCGATGCCCATGGAGTGTCCGTGAGTACGCCCTTGAGGGCAGGCCGGACGATATCTTCGCGGAGATGACGAAGCTGAGCGGAACACGGCGGCCCACGCGCCGAGGCTCGTCGCCGGCCTGACTCCCTCGTGCGTCACGGCGCGCTCCCTCAAGCAGGGGTGGCGCCGGGGTTGGAGGAGGAGATCCCCGTCCATCCGCCAGAGCATGAAGGCCCACCGGAGTCCCTCTCCCTCGAGCAGAAGAGCGATCTGATCGCCTTCCTGCGTCGGCGCTGAGCCGCACCAGCGAGTCACAAGTGAAGTTCCTGCGCGGCGCAGGAGCGAAGCCCGTGGTGCCCGCCCGCCTGCTACCCGCAAAGCGCTCCTGTTCTTCTCATCCTCGCGCCAGGCGTCCGCCGAGGACGCGAACGCGTTCTTGGGGAACGCGGGCCGTGCATGCCCTGGAGCGCTCGCTCGCCCTCCAGGCGGGCTGAGTGTGTTGCGGCACAGCGCTTGCTGTGCCTTGAAAAGTCGCCCGCAGTGGCACGGCGAGAAACCGCATCGTGCCTCTCGATCTTGGCGCAGGCCCCTCTTGCCTGCCCTGCGCCATGCATGACGACCTGGGTAACGCCGCTTGGGAGCCCTCATCGGCCTACGTCCTCCCCGGACGCCGCCCACGGACGTCGACACGAAGCTCACGCATGTCTTTTACGCGCGAAGTCCTCGCGATGGATCCGATACATGTCTTGTGGAATTTGTGGGAAGAGCGTGGGGGCGGGCCAGGGTGCAAAGGCCGTTTTCTGCACCTCCTGCACGGAAGATCTGAAAGCAGAAGGCGTCCCCGTCGACTGGGCCACGAAACAGTACCTGGCGACTCGACTCCAATCGACCCTGCAGACGCTCCAGCAGCGTTATCAACGCTTGCGCGCCCAGTCGGCCGCTGGCTCGGGCGCCGGCGCCGTGGCATCCAAACCAAGCAAAGAACAGGTCCCGAAGAACCCCAAGGGGGCGGCGACAGGGTCAGCCGCTGCCGCTGCCGCCGCAGGGGCCTCTTCACTGGGAAAACACTGGGAAGGGAGAGTGGAGCCTCGTCGACGCAAGCCGCTGACGCCTGAACAGCAGATCCAGTTGGACTCGCTCTATTCGGATTTGCAGCTCCCGTATGTGGACATCCTGGTCAACAGTGCGGACCAGAATGGTTTTGGCGACCTGATCAACGGCCTGCATACGGGGCGTCTGCTTCACCAGGGGACGGGATGGAGGATCGTCGCCACCTCGAACCATTCCCAATTCGACACGATGCTGTCGAGTTTTCCGTGGGTCAGTAAGGTGCAGGAAGTGGGATGGAGTCCGGATATCTCCCTGGAGACTCCTGCTGCCACCACTACGGAGGGGGATCTGGCTGTATCGGAGTATAGCTATCGCGTCGGGAGGGCGCTGGACGTCTTCACAAGGCAGTCGGGGTTGGGGGACGGTGAAATCGGTATCATGATCAACAAGGAGTTGAGAGCGCCGATCCCACTTGCCGAGTTGAAGCTGTCCGATGCCGAGAAGTCCGATGCCGAGAAGTCCGATGCCGAGAAGTCCACAAAGGCGCTTTGTGACTTCTTGAGGAAGTACCACCAGGGGTGTCGGTTCTTTTTTGGTTATGGTGCCGGCCAGAAGTCCAAGGCTCGATACGATCTTTTACTGGATCGCGTCGTGTTTGATGTCGGCATCAAGAATGCCATCGTCTTGCCCGTCAATCACAATCTCATGGAACAGGGCGGAGCGGGCGGTAAAGGTCGGCGCAATAAGGCGTCATACATCGGCGAGTATTGTCGGACTCGAGGACTCCGCGTTCTGGAGGTCGAGAAGAATAAGTGGTTCAGTGTGTCTACTCTGATCCAGGATGATCGGACGACAAAGGTTGTGGCCATGGAACCGGGCGCGGTGATTCCTTATTCCGTCATGCAGAAACTGTGGCGCGCCGCGGATAGGTCATTCACTATCGCAGAGGGGGATCAGTCTTTCGGTGAGGCTATTTCAGCAGGCATCCCGATGGCCTATCAACTCTGGCCTGATGGCAAAGGCATAATACACAAGCAGGCATTGTTTGATAATTTTGTCAAGAGGAGTGGCGGTGGTGATGTTGCTGAGTTTATCAGGGTATGTGCCAACTATCCGGATGGAGGAGTCGATGTTCGGCAGAGGGATTGGATTATCGAGCGCTGCAATGACAGGGATTTTTTGCGGCGATATGTCAATTCCATGGATCTGATCGCGAGCAATCACGATATACAGGGGCGACTGCAGTGCTTTGTCAAGCGGCACTGGTTGCGAAATAACCGGGCGCGGTTGCTGGGAATCAATTCGGATCTCGGTGCTTTGGTTGGAGAGATTGTCGAACTGGAGGATCGCGGAGAGTTCGATCTGGTTGTGGCGCAGACCCGGAAGATGGTTGCAATGTATCGCGCGGTGATCTTTGACTTCAATGTCAAGCAGGGGGTTCTGGATAAAGGCCCGGGTTCTGTTGCTAAAAGGGCCGCAGCCGTCAAGGACGCCTTGAATCCAGGGCCGGGCGGCGCAGCCGGGGCTCTGACTCATCCCCCTGTCGCGACGGGGACGTTCAATCCCGAACTCCTGAATTTGATTTCGGACTATGAGCGCACGGACGTTCTGCCCGCCATGGGTCCGATGGGGGCGGCAGGCGCCTCGCCAGCGGCAGAAGCGGCGGCAGCGGCAGCGGCGGGCGCCGCCCCTGTTGGCGTATCGGCCGCGGCGGCAGCGGGGGTGGTCTCGCCTTCAGGGAAACAGGGAGCCTCCTCGTGAGCTGAACGAGCGCATCCTGGCGAGTGCATGTTCCGTGGGTGGGGCCGCTCGGTGGCGCGCTACCTGGGCATGTTCAGATTCGCGCCAGGAGAGGAGTGTCGCGAACCCTACCGCGACGGGACGGGCCCTGTTACACCTGCCCGGCCTTTCCCCAGGAGTCCCATGGCCCCCTCCCTCTTCGACGACCACGGCTACCAGGACGTCCCCAACCGCGAGACGGGTACCCACCTCTCCGCGGCGGATGACCGGACCCTTCGCATGGCCATGCCGCCCGTGGACGGCGCCTTGCTCGATGCCCTGGTGCGCTACCAGGAGGCCTTCCTGGCCGACGTGGGCTCGGCCAGAGGCTCGGAAGCCCTGGCCCGTGCCCACGCCCTGGCCCAGACGGCCTCCGGCCTGGATTCCCAGGCGCTGGAGCAGGGCATCGCCATGCTGCGCGCCTTCGGCGGCCGCCGGTGGACGGCTCGGAAGCTGGACGACAAGCTGCGTCAGCTCGAAGGGGCCTCGGAGGCTTCGGCGGAGGAGCTGCGGACCCGCGTCCGGGACGAGCTGGGCAAGCAGGAGCGGGAGACGGTGGCCCTGGGCCGCCGCTATGGCGAGGCCACCCTGGCGCTCCTCCGGGAACGCGAGGGCTCCCTCCTGGATCTCCACACCCGGATGACCGGACTGCTCAGTCAGGGATGACCGCGGGCCCCGGTTCGGTTGATTTCCGTGCCCGACCGTCGCATAAGGGCACGTTCTTGCTCAGAGAATCCCCATGAAGCGCTACTTCATCCACACCTTCGGCTGCCAGATGAACGTCAACGACTCGCTCCGCATGAGCGAGGTGCTGGCGAAGATGTCCTACGAGCCGACGCCTGTGCCGGAAAACGCGGACCTCATCATCCTCAACACCTGCTCCATCCGCGAGAAGGCCGAGGACAAGATGCTGTCCGCCCTGGGCCGCTACAAGCCCGTAAAGGCCAGTCGCGGCGCGCTCATCGGCGTGGGCGGCTGCGTGGCCCAGCAGGAGAAGGACCGCCTCATCAAGAAGGTGCCGTACCTGGACTTCGTCTTCGGTCCCGACAACATCGCCCGCCTGCCGGACATCATCGGCCGCGTGGAGTCGGAGCGGGAGCGGGTGGTGGAGACCGCCTTCGTGGACTCGGAGGAGTACGTCTTCCCGCGCGCGGACCCGGAGACGTCTCGCGGCAAGGTCACCGAGTTCGTCACGGTGATGAAGGGCTGCGACAACGTCTGCTCGTTCTGTGTCGTCCCGCACACCCGCGGCCGTGAAGTGAGCCGCGCCTTCCCGGAGGTCCTCCTGGAGGTGGACTCACTGGCGAAGGTCGGCGTGCGCGAGGTGACGCTCATCGGCCAGAACGTGAACTCGTACCTGGGCGGTGTGTCCTTCGCCCAGTTGCTCCTGCGCACCGCCGAGGTGCCGGGCATCGAGCGCGTGCGCTTCACGACCAGCCACCCGCACGACCTCTCCGACGAGCTGATTGAAGCGTTCCGTACGCAGCCCAAGATTGCCCCTCACTTCCACCTGCCCGTGCAGTGCGGGAGTGATCGCATCCTGAAGATGATGCGCCGCGACTACACCGTGGTGCAGTACATGGAGCGGCTCAACAAGCTGCGCGAGGCGCGGCCGGGCATCGCCGTCACCACCGACATCATCGTGGGCTTCCCCGGAGAGACCGAGGAGGACTTCGAGATGACGATGAAGCTGACCGAGGAGGTCCGCTTCGACAACCAGTTCTCCTTCATCTACAGCCCCCGCCCCAAGACGGGCGCGGCGCTGCGCGAGAAGGACTGGGGCCCCATTCCGCACGAGGTGAAGATCGCCCGGCTGGAGCGCCTGCAGAAGCTGCAGCGTCGCATCAGCGCGGAGACGACCGCGGCCCTGGTGGACACGGTGGTGGAGGTGATGGTGGAGGGCCACTCGCGCTACGACGCCGCCAAGCGCTTCGGCCGCACGCCGGAGAACCGCACCGTCAACTTCGAGGGCGACGCGCCCACGGGTTCCTTCGTGACGGTGAAGGTGGATCGCTCCACGCCCAACCAGCTCTCTGGAAAGCAGCTGGCGGTGTTGCAGTTGCCCACCGTGGAGCCGCTGCCGGTAGCGCCGCCCGTCTCGCCGTTCCACGTCGTCGCGGAGGCCTGAGGGCCGCTCGCGCAAGAGGTGACTGCATGGCGCTGAGAGCGTTTCGCGGGGTGACCCCCCGCGTCCACCCGAGCTGCTTCGTGGACGACTCCGCCCAGGTGGTGGGGGACGTGGAGCTGGGCGAGGACTCCTCCGTCTGGCTCAACACGGTGATGCGCGGCGACGTGAATCCCATCCGCGTGGGCAAGCGCACCAACCTCCAGGACTTGTCCCTGGTCCACGTCACCGGCGGCAGGTCGAGCACCGTCATCGGTGACGACGTGACGGTGGGGCATCACGTCGTGCTGCACGGCTGTACCGTGGGCAACCGCGTCCTCGTCGGGATGGGCTCCATCCTCCTGGATGAGGTGGAGGTGGGGGACGACTGCATCATCGGCGCGGGGACGCTGCTGACTCCCGGGACGAAGATACTTCCCGGCTCCATGGTGATGGGGGCTCCCGGCAAGGTGAAGCGGCCCCTCACCGAAGCGGAGCGCGAGTTCCTCCTGATGTCCGCCCATCACTACGTGCAACTGGCCTCCGAGTATCGCGCCAGCCGCTGACTCGCGGGCGCGTCACTTTCAAGACGCTCGGCGAGGGCTGCTCGGTGGTTCTCAGGTGCCCGGCCTCGACGATGTGGTGTTCAAAGGCCTTGCGTTCCTCCCATTACACCTTGGAGCAGTGTGCCTCCAAACGTGAGGCATTGGTGCTGCGTGTGTTTGATTACGGGTCCCGGACGGGTTTGGCGATTCCTCCCCAGTCGTCGTAGTAGCCCTCAAACAGGTAGTGCCTCAGGTCGGGGGCCTCCGGCATCAATCGCGCCACTGGCCAGTCCTTGTCCGCTGGCTTGAGGGTGACGTCCCAGCCCAGGACGGTAAGCCCGAGTCCTTCCGCGACACGAACCAGTTCGCGCGCGGCGGGTTCGTGCCCGGGATGTGTCGCGAACCACTCCTGGCTGAGGAGGTCGAACATCTCGTGCCAAGGTTCGATGCCGGGAGGAGAGAAGCGGTGCCAGACTCCGGCGACCACCGGAGCCACGACGCTCAACAGCATCTGGAAGTACTCGGCGGGTTCCTCCGGGCCACGTCCCTCGAAGGACATCTCGGTTCGGCTAGGAGGGAGTCGGGGGCTCAGTGGACACTCGATATCGTAGTAGTTGTTGATGTCCCGTGGAGTGGTCTGCACAGTGGCGGGATGGCCCAGGAGCTGGGTGACGCTTTGCCTCAGCACCTCGAGCTGGCGCTCCTGGGTCTCGGCTTGGTTGGCGGGCTCTTCCCAGTACTGCCATCCATCTACGTAGATTCTGCGAAGCCGCGCCCTCAGTTCTCGTTCCACCGTGTCCATCTAGAACCCTCTCGCGAACCGCACCGCAATCTCGCGGCGGATGTCGTCAACGGTGCGTGTCCCGGCTTGGATCGCATTGGCATATGCCTGGATCTGCGCTTTCGTCAATGTGAGCTGACCTCCCTGGACATAAATTGAGTTCACTTTCAGGCCCCCCCCTGATTTCGGGCCCACCCAGCATTCGAGGCGATTGTTGCGCAGGCTGATATTGAGGCCGTTTTTTTCGGCCTCGGTGATGTTGCGCCCTCCCTTCCCGGAGAGTGCCTGCTCAATGAGGGTGTAGAGTTCGCGGCGGTTCGTGATGGTCCTCTCCGGGAAGAACGAGGTGACGTGCGTGTTGAGCTTTTTCTGGAGCTCCCCGATGCGCCGGACCGGATCGAAGTTCTCGACCGTATGGGCATTCAGGATGTGGTCCAACTGCTCTGGTGGCACTTCCACCGTGATCTTGTTGGCGGTTGTGACGTGAGTCGGGACGTCGCGGGAATCCGCGCGGGGCGGCTTGACGGCCGCCGGGTTCTCCAGGGCGTGAACATCCTTGGAGAGTGTGGGTAGGACCTCGTCCTCCAACTGCCTCAATCTCGTGGCATCCGTCTGGCTCAGTTGGGTCATCTGGCGCAGCCGGTCGTACTCGCCCTTCGCCTTGTTCAGCTCGGCGCGCATGCGGTTGGCGAAGTCCTCCACGGACTCCAAGTGGGGCCACGGGTTCCGGGTGTTCGCCGGGGTCGTCCCCGCCGTGACCAGGTCGTCCGCATGAACCTTGTTGAGGTAGTCCTGGGGATGGGTGCTCTGGCGGAGTTCGGCGAGCTGCTTGTTGCTGAGCCGCGTGGCCCCAGGCGTATGGACATCTGCCTCGGTGATGGTTCCCTGGACCAGCAACACCCAGGGATTGATGCGGCCCTCCAGCCGGAAGCGACGCCCCTGGAGCAGGATGCGGAAGCCTTTGAACCGGGTGCGGCTCAGCAGCCTGCCGCCGAGCGCGCGCAGGTTCTCGACGCCTCGCGCGATGCCTTTGCCGACGCCTCGAATCAGGACCTTGCCGCCCTCGAGCACGTAGCTGGCGCCCCCGCGAAGTACACGCGCCGCTCCCGAGGCACCTTGGGCCAGCGCCTGGGCGCCCTTCACCGCGCCCCGGGCCGTGGCGCGCGCCCCCTTGACCACCAGTCCGCCGGCCTTGAAGGTCAGCAGTGAGATGATCTCGATGGCCCCGGCCGCCATGCCCTTCGCCAGGCTCTTGCCTCCGCCCGCGATGTCTCCATTCCAGCCCTTCTGCAGGAAGTCGCGGACATGCCCGGCCAGTTGCATCACCATGAGCCCCGTGAAGAGGGACCCCATCACGCTCATGATGGGCATGAGCGCGGCCAGGAGGGCGCCTCCCGTCAGGATGTTGGCGATGATGAAGCCAGCGAGGGCGAGGACACCGCCCGCGAGCACATAGGGCCAGTTCGCGGACCACCACGCGGCCAGCCCCTTCTTCATTGCCTCCCACTTGATCGCCGCGCGCTCTCGAGGCGTGAGGCCATCGTCCGGGAACGCCTCTTGTCCCGCCTCCGTCTGTGTCTGGGATGCCGGAGCCTGCCCGGACGTGGGCAGTCCCAGCGCGGCGTCGAGCGTCCGGTTCGCCTCGGTGGATTCTCCGAAGACGACCGTTCCGTCGCCGCCACCCGTCTGTTGATGCAGCTCCGCCAGGAGCAGGGGAGGCAGCTGCTCCCCTTCGGCCACCGCATCCGCGCCGACGTTGGCCTCCGTCCAGGGCGGGCCGGGGAGCGGCGCGTCGGCGCCTGGGTCTTGCGTGGCCTGCGGCGTGGCGGGCGCCGTGCCTTCCGGGGACGCCGCGACCGCTGGCGGCATGCGCCCGGCCGCGGCGAGCTCCGAGGGGGAGAGGGGCTGGTCGAGGTTGCCCCCGAGCAGCTCCTCGTAGGCCGCCGTCTCGAACTGGCCGGGGGCCGTCTTCGCGGCCGCGACGAGGTCCGCGAAGCGGGCGATCAGCTCCTGCAACTCGCCGCTGATGAGCATGCCGACCACGGTGAGGAGGCCGTTGTAGATGCTCTGGACGAGTCCCAGCGCCTTGTCGATGGTCTCCGCCAGGAAGTCCAACACGGCGGCGACGCCTTTCTTGAGGACCTCCGCCGCGGTGTTGACGATCCGCGTGGCCGTCTCGACCGCCTGGTCGATTCGCCGCAGCATGCGGTCGCGGATGTCGGGGAAGGCCGCCAGGGCGATACCCACCAGGCCCTTCAGGATGGCCCCATAGGCCTGGATGAGCCCGACGATGGCCTTGCTCGCCAGCTCGATGGCCGCGAGCGCCAGCTTCTTGGCGGCGTCGAAGATGGCTTTGACCGCCTTGCGCAGGTTGTCATAGACGAAGTTGACGGCGGCCTTGAGGCCGTCGATGAGCGCCTTCGCCTTCGACTTCACCCAGCCCCAGAAGCCACTGGACTTCTTCTTGGCCTCGCGCTTCTTGCGTTCGACCTCGGCATCCGCGCGCTGACTCTCCGTACTCGCGTCCTGCTCCGCCTTGGCGATGTGGGCGTCGGCCTTGCTGTTGCCTTCCCGCGTCTCGGTCGAGATGCGGTCGCGATGGTCCGTCCTCGCGGTCTGTGCCTTGCCCTGGAAGTCCGCCTCGACGCGCGCGTGCTCTCCCTCCCAGTCACGTCGCGCGAGGCCGACGGAGGCGCGGGCCGTGGATTGCGCATCCGTCTGGGTGGAGCGGGCCTCGTCGCCCAACTCGGCGATGTCCTCATGGGCCTGCGCATGGGCCTGCTCGGTATCGCTCTCGTACTTCGCCTCTTCCTGCGTGTAGTGCTGCTGTTCGGCGCCGATGCGCTCCTGGAGCGGAGGGGAGACGCCAGCGTCGATGGAGGCCCGCGCCTCGGCGGGAATCGACAGCGCGGCGGCGGAGGCTCCAGGCATGGCGGCGGTTGCTCCCGCCTCTGACAGGTGCGGCCGGAGCATCGAAGGATCGGCCTCCGGGAAGATGGCGTTCTCTCCGAAGTCCCCCTGGATGTCCTGGGCAGCGTCGAGGCGAGCGGCGTGCGTCTGCTGGTCCGACGCGCCGTAGGCCAACTCCAGGTGTGTCGGGTCGGCGTCGCCGCTCAGGTCGACGGAGGGCCGCTCCGTGGCCTGTGTCGGCACTCCGGTGGTCTGCGGGCCCACGCTGGCGAGGGCCCCTTGTGCGCTGTGGGCGAGTTCCTGATCGCCGTCACGCTGTGCGTCGCTCGACTCGCCCGTGCCTCCCGCGAGGACCGCGGGCTCGGGAGGGGGCAACGCCGGGGCCTCGGGCACCAGCGGTCCCACGAGGGAGCCGCCTGGCCCGGTGGAGGGGGCGCTTGCCTGGAGCGGAGCTGTCGCGGCCCCCATGGAGAGGGCTTGTTCCGAGGGAACGCGTTCCTGGGCGAGGAGTCCCGTGGGGGTTGGCATCACGGGGAGGCGCACCTGGGCTTCGTCGCGCTGTGCCTGGAGGACGCCAGGGGAGGACTCGCTGGCCTGGGTGAACGCGGCCAGGGCCGCCGTGGCCGGTGTGCGCGCGAGGGATTCCAGCACGGCGCCGGGGCTCCCCGTGTCGAGGGTGGCTGGCGCCTCGGCCGTGGCACCAGTCCCGCCACCGTCGCCACTCAAGCCTCCGTCTGTCAGCGCCGGAGCCTCCGCCCTCACCGCCGCACGGGCGGGTTCGGCGCTTCGGGATTCCTTCTCGGGTTCTGGGGCGCTCGTTGCCGTGTTGGTATCGCTCGTGTCGGGCAATTCCGTGTCGGCACCGTCGACGCCTGGGCTTGCGTTCGCCCTGGCTGCGAGCAGGCTCGATTCGGAGCCCAGGTAGCGCGGAACGCCGAGCCCTTCGGGTCCGCGCGCTCCATCTTCGTCCAGCGCCGGTCCTCGACCTCCGAGGTACACGGGGAGCGTCTCGACTTCCGGCGTCCCCTGTCCGCCGAGATAGCGCGGAACGTGGTCCCGGCCGCGACGTGCCCCCTCTGGCTCGGGCGTCTCCTCCGGGTCGAGGCCCTCCCGCTCTTGCTCCCGAATGCGCGGAGGACGTGGAGCGCGCTCCCTCGACGCGATGTTCGTCGAGCGGGCAACACGTTCTTCCTTGCGCGGACCGCGGCGGAACATGAGGACCGACCTTCCGGCTACTTCCTGTGGAGAGGTGGGTAGTAGAGCTCGTACGTCCCCCGGGCGGTGTCGTTGGCGCCGCCGACGATGAGGACGCGGCCGTCGTTGAGCAGGACCGCGGCGTGGTAGGCCCGCGCCACGCTCAGCGACGACACGGTGCTCCAGGTGCCGGAGTGCACGTCGTACAGCTCGACGCTGTCGAGGGTCCCCACGTGCTCGTGGCCGCCACCGGTGACGAGGACATGGCAGGTGGGCAGCAGGGTGGCGGTGTGCTTGCGACGAGGCCGGGCCATGTTGCCCACCGGCGTCCAGGACTTCTCCGTCGGGTCATAGACCTCCGCGGAGCCGCTGATGTCCATGAAGGGTGCGCCTCCCGCCACGATCACGCGCCCGTCCTGCATCAGCGTGGCCGTGTGCTCGAAGCGCAGGCCCGCCATGTCGCCCGCGGCCTCCCAGGTGCCCGTTGCGGGGTCGTACAACTCGGCCGAGCGCAGCGGGTTCGAGGACGCGTCCAGTCCTCCCGTCACGAGCACGTGCCCGTCCGGAAGCAGCGTGGCGGTGTGCTTGCTACGGCCGGTGCCCAGCTTGCCGGTGGCCGTCCACGTGTCGCTCCCCGCGTCATACAGCTCGCACGTGTCGAGCCCCTGCGTGGACGGGTTGTAGCCTCCCGTCACCAGCACCCGGCCATGGTTCAAGCGCGTGGCGGTATGGGTGATGCGCCCCACACCCATCGGCGCCAGGGCCCGCCACGTGTCCGTCAGCGGGTCATGGAGCTCGGTGGTGATGGGTTGACTCTCTCCGCCCGTGACGAGGACCTGGCCATGTCCCTCCAACAACGTGGCGGTGTGGAACCGGCGGTCGATGAGCGAGTCGCGCGCGGCGACCCAGGCATCGGGCGTTCCGAGCGAGGCCGGCACGAACAGATCCACCACGGGCTGGGAGTCTCCCAGGACGAGCACCCGGCCATCCGGTCGGAGCACGGCGCGGGGCAGGGCCTTCTGGCTGCGGCCCGCCGGGCGCGGAAGCTCTGGCCGGCCTCCGCGAAACCGGAAGATGTGGCGCCCCAGGCTGGCGCTGTTCCGGCTGGTGCGCGTCAGCCCGGTGGCCGCGTTGTCATCGAGCAGCGCGCCGGGTGTGCGCGCGCCTGGGAACTCGAAGGCGGTGCCCGCTTCACCCGTCCCGGACGAGAAGCCACCCCCTGCGGCGTGGCCTCCCAGGCCATCACTGCCACCGCCGGACTCGCCTGACTCCCACACCAGGCGGTCGTAGTTCATGACGATGTCGAAGCTGCCCAGACCCAGGTCGTTGCGGTCCACAAGCAGCAACTGGAAGCGGTTGCGTTTGTTGGAGCGCCCCGCGTGATAGCCGACGTCGATCCAGTTCACGCAGAAGGCCGGGCTGCCCTCGAATGTCGTGGTGCCGTGGCGCACGCGCGCGGAGGCGCCGCCCCTCACGTCCACGTCCGACAGGAAGGGCGCGATGATGGGCGGTGTCCCAGCCCCCATGGGGAAGGGCAGGTACTTGTAGAGCGGCTCCCGGAAGGTGACGTTCCCGTTGGTGTTGATGAAGACCGACGTGTGGAGCGTCCCGAAGAAGTTGACGGGGAAGCCCAGCTCGATGGGGCCCGCCGAGCCGTCGTCATTGGCGGGGAGTACGTGGGTGTTCGCGCTCTCGCCCAGCACAAGGGTGGATGTCGTGGGCCCGGGTTCCGGTGATGGGGTGGGCATGTGCCATTCCTCCATGGACTCGCGTGTCGGGAAGCCAGCGAAACGAAGCAGGGTCAGGGCTCGCCTGGGGGCGGGCGGGGTGGGGTCGCCTTCACGGGCGGCGCCGGAGTGGGGCCAGCGTCACGCAGCTCCGTCGGGACGTGCCGACCGAGCTTCTTGTATTCGCTGGCGAAGCCTCTCAAGAGGTCGGCGCACTCGATGGGGCGCGCCTCCTGATGCGCCAGCACCGCGGCCAGCAGCACTGCGTTGCGGATGTGCCCGCCCGCCAGCTCCGCCATGGCCGACAGCCGATTCAAGTCCCTGGGACTCACTCGATGCCGGGTCCCCAGGTGCGACAGCCACAGCGCCCGCCGCTCCTCGGGCCCTGGCATCGGGAAGTCGATGATGGCATCGAGCCGGCGCATGAACGCCGGGTCGAACCGGCCCTTGCTGTTGCTCGTCAGCAGCGCGACGCCGTCGAAGGACTCGATGCGCTGGAGGAGGTAGTTCGTCTGCGCGTTGGCGAAGCGGTCGTTCGAGTCGCGAATGTCCGTGCGTCGGCCGAACAGCGAGTCCGCCTCGTCGAAGAGGAGCATCACCTCGGCGTGCTCGGCACGCGCGAAGATCTGCGCGAGGTTCTTCTCTGTCTCGCCGATGTACTTGCTCGTCACGCTGGCCAGGTCCACCCGGTACAGCGGCATGCCCAGCCGGGTGGACAGCCAGCCCGCGGCCAGTGTCTTGCCCGTGCCCGAGGGTCCCACGAAGAGCGCCGTCACGCCGGTGCGATAGCGCGTCGTCGCGGACGCACCCAACCCCTCCGACAAGCCGTCCCGAGCGCGGCAGCGCAGCAACAACGCCTGGAGCTCCGCGGCGAGCGGGGGAGGGACGACCAGGGCCTCGTCGCTGATGTGCTCGGGCAGCGCCTGGGCCAGCGCCCCCAATCCACCCCCATCTCCCGCCCATGACGCGGCCATCAGGTCCTGCGCCTCGGCGCTTGTGCCGCCGCGAAGGGCCGCGTGGCGGTGCGCCGCCTGGGCCAGATGGGCAATCCTCCCCGCGCGGTGGCGGTGGGTGCTGGCGAGCCGCGCCGCGAGCACGTCGTCCTGGAGCGCCTCGCGCCACAGGGCCTCTCGCTCGTCGCGTGCGGGGACCGGCAGCGTCCAGGTGAGCAGACTCCCCGAGGGCCATTCGAAGCCACCCTCCACGCCGCCGAGGATGAGGACGGGACCGTCGTACGCGGAGGGCTGCGGCACGACCTTGCGCTCCCCGGGCGCGAGGTCGAAGCAGAACACGGGCAGCAGCGAGCGCAGCGACAGGAAGGGGCCCAGCGAGTCGAGGCGGTCGGTCTCGATGAAGAGGGGGCGCCGTCCCATGGCCGCGGCCATCGCGGTGGCGACGGTGCGGTGCTCCGCCGTGGAGCCACCGCGGAGGATCAGCGCGCCGCGCGCCTCGGCCATCAGCGTCCGCGCGTGGCGGTGGACACTCTCGAGCGTGGAGTCGGGCAGGGGAATCGTCGGCAGGGCGCCAGGCCCGAGCGTTGTCCCGGGCCACGCGCCATCCTGACCCTGGAGGGCCAGGTAGAGGGGCAGTGGGAGGGCCAGCGACTGCTCGGCGAGGGGCAGCTCCACACCGTGCCGCACGAGCAATCCACTCTGGAGGGCGGCGCCCGCCGCGAGGATGTGCAGCGGCGATTGTCCTGGCGGGGCCGCGTCGGCGAGGGCCCGGGAGATCAGCCCGAGTGTCGGACGCGAGCCGCCGGTGGGCGCCTGGACGAAGGCGAGGACGCGCCCCACGACGGGCTCCTCCTCGACGGCGGCGGCCAGCGCCACGACGAACTGCTCCAGCAGAGTGAGGCCGAGTTGTCCGGCCAGCCGCACCAGCGGGACGTCGCGAGGCGCGGGGGCCTCGATGCAGGCCCGAGCACCGAGGACCCAGTCGGAGTGCCGCGCCTCCACGGCCTCCAGGGTCTGACGCAGGAAGTGGACCTCCAGCCGCGGGGCCTCGTCGGGGCCGAGCTGACGCGCCACGCTCGCCAGGGCGAAGTCGCGCAGGGTGAGTGGAGGCTCGTGGGTGGGTTCGGGCATGACGGCGGGACTCTTCACTTGCTCACATCCAGCGCGGGAACAGGTTCGAGGTCGCCCAGTCGGATGGCCTGGATGGGGCCGGACATCGACGCGTACGGCTCGACGTCGGGCGTGTGCGGAGGGTTTCGAGGGACATCGGTTCCCCGCTCAGCCTTCCCTGTAGACGTAGTGGAACCGCACCACGCGGCCGAGCCAGGGCACCCAACCCGGGTCGATGTCGAGCCCGAGCCCGCGTACGCGCGGGTCCGCATCGCGGATGTCGAGCAGGACGTCGAGGTGCGTGCGCGTGGCCATGATGCGCGCCGGGCGCAGGACGAGCGCGCGCAGCCCGATGCCTCCACGCCGCAGACACCAGCGCCGCACCGCCACCCGCAGGCCGCGCAGCAGCCGCTCCAGGTCGAACTCCAGCCCACGCGGAAGCGCGCCGAGCGCCCTGGCTCCGAACAGCGCGAGCGTCGCATCCGCTTCGGTGGCTGCGAGCCTTCGCGCGATGGCGCCGAACAGGCGCTCCGGCATCTCGGCTTCGATGAGGGACGGGAATGTGTCGAGCAGGGCAGGGAGGCCGAGCCTCTCGAGGATGGGGATGAGGAAGAGGAGCCCGCCCAACTCCGTGGGCATCGGTGTCTCGGACCACGTCGGTCGGTCGGACCCCGCGGCGGGCTCGGCTGGGCTGTCGGGCTTCCTCCGCGACTCGCCGGGAACGAGGGTGCGTGCTCCAGCGGACCGAGGCGCTGCGTCCACGGGCTCGGTGGGCGGAGACTTCGGACTCGCTGAAGGCGCCGAGGACGTTTCGGGGGGCTGCTCTCTCACCGATGCAACCGTCGACGTGGCCTCGGGGCCGGACCCACGCAGGGGCGCTCCCTTCGCACCGTCCTTGAACGGGGCCGACGCCGTGGAGTTGCGGGCTTGGTCAGCCTGGGCGCTGGCTCGCGTGGGGTGGGGGGCTTTCGATATCTCCGGGGGCGCGGCGAACCCAGCCGCGAGTCGCGCGGCCCGCTCGAACAGTCCCCGGTCCGCCAGTCTCGCGCGTCGCTCCACGACGAGCGCCACGGCTGTGAGCCACACCGACCTCGCGTCCACGGGGCCCCAGTCGGCGACCCAGCGTGCGACCGCGGACCGCAGCGCGGCGTGTTCGAGCCCTGCCTCGATGCGTTCCAGGCGCGTGCTCACGGAGCCGGGGACTGACGGCGTACCTCCCGAGACCTGGAGGAGGGGCGCACCATCGCTCCGCCGCAGGGCGCCAAGCAGTACGTCCAGGTCGCCCCGCTGGTGGAGCACCTCGACCAGCCGCACGGCGGCACCCAGCCCGGCGCTGCTCGTGAACGCGGCGGCGAGCGCGCGGCGCAGTTGTTCGTCCCGGGGGCGGGAGGGGGCGAAGTCCGCCACGGCGAAGGGCCAGAACCAGGCCATCACCGGTTCGCCTCGCACCAGCCTCCGCGCGAGCGCGAGCGGTGGCTCCGAGTCGTCATGGAAGAAGACCGCGTCCCGGTGTGGAGCGGACGGCTCCTCGGCATGGACCGCGGACGCCGCCAGCTCTCGCACCACTCGCTCCATCGCGAGGGCGACGCTCGCGGGGGGCAGGTGGCCATGGATGACGCCTACCGGCAGCCGTCGGATGACGAGGACCCGGCCACGGCTGGCCTCCGGGAACGAGGCGGTGCGCAGCGCGTCCTCCAGCAGCACGGCGCCGCGACGCACGAGCGCCGGGGTTCGGGCCGTCAGGCGAATCGTCTCCACGTGCCGCGTCGCCCCGTTCACCATGCGGCATCCAGGAAGGGCAGCAGCCCGTGGCCACCGCGCATGGGGTCGGCGAAGCGGGCCGAGGCGCGCTCCGGCAGCGTCACCGTGGGCGTCGACGTCGACAGCACCCGCGCTCGCACCACGCTGGAGGCGATGTCCTCCACCACTGCCTGCACCGTCTGGGTGCCCGAACGGATCTGCACCTGCATCCCCACGCGCACCCGCTCCGGATCCACCGCCAGCTCGATGGAGCCGCCCACTCGGGCCTCGGTGGGCTTGGTGACGTGGCCGGACAACAGCTCGTTCACGGGGGCATGGCTCGCCACGAGCATGCACACGCGCACCAGGTCGTTGACGAGCGAGACGGCCTCGGTCTCCGTGGAGACGACCCGCGCGAACAGCCAGCCCGTCAGCAACTGCATCTCGCGACGCGCCCTCACGTCGACCTCTTCCCAGCGGGGCAGGCGCGACAGATCGCGCAGCTCGACGGGCGCGTCGTACTGGCTCATCTGCTCGGCCCACTCCAGGCGGATGGCGGGCAGCACCGCGCTGAAGCGCTGGTACAGGCCCGTGGCCACCTTCGTGATGTGCTCCAGCAGCGTCGCCGCGTCGCGGGCCACATCCGTGCGTCCGTGCGCGCTGTCGATGAGGTCTCCCAGCGACAGCTCCTCGCGGGCACTCTGCTGGAGTTCCAGCCATGTCCGTGTCTCGAGGATGGCGGGCTGGAAGCGACTGAAGGTGAGCCGCTGACGGGCCACCAGGTCCTCGCGGGAGGACAGCAGGCGCGACAGGCCCTGGACGAAGGGCGAGGCGGCACGGCTGGAGACCAGCGGGTAGCGCACCGGCAGCCGCTGGAGGGCGCGCGCCTGGGCCCTGACGAAGGTGCGGTGGATGACCTCCATCCGGTCCAGGCTCCCCAGCAATCCGGGCGCGAGGGAGAACCACTTGAGCCGCGAGTCGCGGACGAGCTCCACGTAGGAGAGCAGCTCAGGCGGCGCGGCGGCGGTGCTGGCGAGCACTTCGGGGAGGATGTCCGGGGCGAAGCCCGGGTCGAGCAGGCGAGAGAGGTCGCCCCAGGTCAGGTCGAACTGGCGGGGACGCAAGTAGATGAAGAAGGGCACGTGCCGCGCGAGCACCTGTGAGCGTCGGGTGTTGACGGCCGCGACGCGGATCGTCTCCTCGGCGAGCAGGGCGCGGGCGACGGTGGTGTCCTGACGTGCCTCGGCCACCTCGCCGTCAACGACCTTCAGACGCCTGTCCAGCTCCGTCGACGCCTGTTCGAGGCGGGCCAGGGGACCCTTGTAGCCCGCCATGGCATTCACCCGGGGGCGCAGGCGGCGCTCCAACGCCCGCAGGAGGCCAAGGGTGTTCTCCAGGTGCTGGAGCGCCGTGGAGAAGTACGCCGACTCCGTCCACTTGAAGCGCGCCGTGGCGAGCGCGCGGCGGATGTTCTCCGGCTCCTCGTCGATGCGCGCGAGCGCGTCCGCCAGCATCCCTGGATTGTTCACGAGGTCGCGCAGCGAGAGGTTCTCCCGTGACACCTGCCTCGTCGTGGTGAGCGTCACCCGCCTGGGGCCCGCGGAGGTGGTCACCTTCGAGATGCCACCCAGGTACAGGTCTGTCACGTCGAGCCCGAGTTCCTTCACGCCGACCAGCCGCTTCACCAGGTCGAGCAGGGGGCGGAGCAGCTCGAGCCGTGTGGTGGTGGCCTGCTCCAGCGCCTCCATGGCGTCCGACAGGCGGATGAGCGTCACGCGTCCCAGAAGGGTGGGGAAGCGCGTCAGGTAGGTGTCCGTGTCGGAGCGCAAGACCAGCGGGCTGTCCACCAGGGTGCTGCCCTCGTTCGCGGAGACCGCGAGCCGGCTGGCCTCCGTGCTGCTCGTGAGCATGACCTGCCGGAGGTGCTGGAGCTCCGCCTGCACGCGCGTGGAGCTGGTGTCGATGAGCCGCGTGGCCTCGGTGTAGAGGCCCTCCACGTTGCCGACCAGCCCTCTCAGGCCGCGCTGACGGACGCTCTCCCGCGTGCTCTCGGCCACCTTTCGCAGACGCAGCAGTCCCCGGTTGGCTGCCAGGAAGACGTTGGGGCTGGCCCCCTCGAGGATGACGTCGAAGGGCTGCTCGAGGACGGTGTTTTTCCAGTTCAGGTAGAGCCCCTCCTGCGTCAACAACTCGGCGGGCTGCCAGCGGGTTCCGTCGAACCGGCGGTACCACAGCGGGCCATAGCCGGAGAACGACGCCTCGCCCGGGCTGTCCCACCAGAAGGCGTGGACCTGGCCATCCCCCTTCGACACGGCGACGAGCGCGTCCCCTCCCGTGACGCTCACCAGCTCCATGCCCAGCTTCCAGGTCCCGTCGAACCACGCGTGTCGCAGCCCCATCGACGGGCCGCTGCCCATCACCAGCACGTCGAGCCGCCTCGTGGTGCCGCTGGAGACGACGGCCTCCAGCCTGCGGCCCCTGGCGCTCGTCACTTGGACGGCGGCCAGCGTTCCCGTCGGCTGCCGGGGACGAAGCTCCGGGCGGCCGCCTTCATGCCAGGCCGAGATGTGGTGGAGCCAATAGGACTGGGCATCGCCGCTGGGGCTCCCCAGGAAGAGCAGCTCGACGCCCAGCTCCTCCGGGCAGAGGGCCACGACCTTGTGGACGTACGTGTCGGGCGCGAGCAGTTGCTGCCCCTGCGGAGTGAAGTCGATCCACGTGAACTTCCGCAGGCCGGAGGTCGTGGCCACGAACGCATCGATGCCCCCGCTCCGGAACGACACGGCGGTGAAGTGCCGGATGCTCGATGGCGAGAGGTTCAGCTCCTGGATCCCCACGGGCTCCCAGCCCCGTGACGACTTGCGCAACAGCAGGATCTGCGTCGCCGCGCTGCCGCGACCGTGGGCGAGGAGGACGATGACCGGCTGGTCGCCGGTGTAGAGCAGCTTGAAGTCGGTAGGCCCCCATGGATGGAGGATGCGCTCCAGTGTCTGGGTGCCATCCGGCAGCAGGCGCCGCAGGGTGAGGTATGTGCCGAAGATGTAGGAGGTGCTTCGGGACAGCACCGCGATGCCTCCCGTCCCCGGAGCGCGAGCGGTGGATACGCCGTAGTTGTCCCAGCCCAGCCAGGTGGGTTCGGCCCAGGTGCCGTTGACCAGCAGCGTTTCGTCCAGCAGGGGAACGTTGCCCGGTGGGGGGACGTCCTGCGTCTCGTAGGCCTTCTCCCGCGAGCCATAGGGGTTGGGGTTCGGGAGCCGCTCGCCGTCGATGACGGGGTCCAGCCCTGGGAAGCGCTCGGACTCCGACTTTTCGCCCGACAACGCGTTAAGGAGCAGCGTGGCCCTGCGGCGCAGAATCTGTCTGCGGCCCAGCCACTCCTCGAGCCGCGCCAGGCCGGCGTCGATGGCCTGCTGGAAGGCGGGGGCCACCTCTTCCTCGCGCAGGAGGAAGGGCTCGAAGTGGGATTCCGGCACGGGGACGAGCACCTGCACGTGCTCGGGCCGCGCGATGTCCAGTGGTGCCAGCGAGCCGCTCGCCTTCGCTACCGCGTCCAACTGCTCGAGGGGCACCGGGCGGAAGTCCAGCTCGAAGCTGGAGGGGAAGAAGCGGCGCTCGTCGCCCACCGCGCCCAGCTCCAGGTTGATGGCGTGTCGGGGCAACTGGCCCACCGGCGGCACCAGGGCCAGGGACTGGAGCACGGTCCCGTTGTCGATATCCCCGGGGAGGAACGCGGTCAGGTGCTCGGAGAGCTGCCGGATGCGGGCCTGCCAGAGCAGCGGGGTTCCGTGCGCGGGCAGCAGCGGGGTGCGCGAGCGCGGCGCGCCTCCCGGACGCACCACGGCTGCGCGGTCGACGAAGATGGGCGTGGCGGGCTCCTCGGCGCAGGAGTCCGACTCGAACCCGACGAGCGCCAGCGGGACGCCCACCTCCTCCCAGGGCGCGGGCTGGCCATGCGGACGCAGGCGCTCGCGCTCGAAGACCTCCCAGGCTAGGCGATTGCGCCACCGGGCATCCCTCGCCGGCAGGGGCCACTCCGCAGGCCACGCGAAGAGCACCAGCGTGCAGCCGTCCACCCACTGGTGGTCGTCGAGGGCGCGCGTTTCCAGGTCGACCTCGCCCGGGTCGTTCGGGTCCGGCGCGTGATCCCTGCGAGTCACCACCGGCACCAGGACGAGCACGGCGGCGCGCAGGCCGTACTGCGTGTCGGCCGCGTTCACATGGGCCAGCGCGTCGAGCGGCAGGCCCGAGGGACTGTCGCCCGTCCGGTACACCGGGACCCGGGCCACGCGGACGCGGAGGGCGCGCGGCAGGTGCACGTCTTCGCCGCTGGCGGTCAGCCCCATGCCGGGCTCGATGGTGAAGACGGGGAAATGGGCCTCCCGGTCCTCGCCCAGGTCGGAGTCCAGCTCGACCTCCAGTCCGGAGATGACGCCCGCGGAGCGCACCTGGCCGCGCATGGCGAGCCAGCCCGAGTGCTGGCGCTGCTCGGCCGCGAGCGCTTCGGCGGAGAGCGCTCGGCCCGTGTAGAGGTTCGGACGGCTGCGCCAGCCGGAGTCGGCGAACGGCTTCAGCGGCGGCTCCACCTGGAGGACGTGCTCGTCGGCGAGCGGCTCCTTCAGCGGTCGGGGACTCATGCGCGGACTTCCTTCCGGGAGGTTCCAGGCTTCATCGAGGCCTCACCGCCAGATGCCCACATAGGGCAGGAGGGCGCCGGTGCCGCGGGCGGGTTCGGAGAAATACGCCGAGGTCTTCACCTGCAGGGTCACCACGGGCGCGGACGTCAACACCACGCGGGCGCGCACGGAGCTGGCGGACAGGTCCACCACCACCGCCTGCACCGTCCGCTGCTCGGAGCGGATGGTCACATGCATGCCCACGCGCACCCGGGAGGGGTCCACCGCCAGCTCGATGGAGCCTCCCACACGGGCCTCGGTGGGCCGGGAGACGTGTCCGGACAGCAGCTCGTTCACCGGTGCGTGGCTCGCCAGCAACATGCATCCGCGCACGAGGTCGCTGATGAGCGAGACGGCCTCCGGCTCGGTGGCCACCACCCGCTGGTACAGCCAGTCCGTCAGCTGCTGCAACGCGCGCCGCTCGACGACGTCCACCGTGCTCCAGCCCGGCAGTCGCGACAGGTCGCGCAGGTCGACGGGCGTGTCGTACTGGCTCATCCGTTCGGCCCACTCCAGGCGCAGCGCCGGCAGCACCTCGCCGAAGCGCTGGTACAGGCCCGTGGCCACCTTGGCCATGTCCTCCAGCTCGGTGGAGGCATCGCGGCCCACGTCGGAGCGGCCATGGGCCGTGTCGATGAGGTCCCCCAGCGACAGCTGCTCGCGCGCGTTCTGCCGCAGCTCCAACCAGGTGCGCTCCTGGAGGATGGCGGGCTGGAGGCCGACGAAGGCGACGCGCTGATGCGCGATGAGGTCCTCGCGCACGGCCAGCAGGCGGGACAGGCTCTTCACGTAGGGCGAAGCCGCCCGGCTGGTGACGACGGGGTACTTGATGGGTGTCCGCTGGATGGCGCGCACCTGGGCCCATTCGAAAGTGCGGTGGAGGAGCCCGATACGGTCCAGCCCGTCCAGGAGCCGGGGCGCCAGCGTGAACCACCTCAGCGGGGAGTCCCGGACGAGTTCGATGAAGGCGAGCAGCTCCGGGGGCGCGGCGGCGGTGCTGGCGAGCACCTCCGGGAGGATGTCCGGAACGAAGCCCGGGTCCAGCACGTGCGAGGGCGCGTCGCTCGTCAGGTCGCACTGGCGGGGGCGCTGGTAGACGAAGAAGGGCACGTGCTGGTCGAGCACCTCTTGGCGCCGCTCGTTGATGTCGTGGACGCGGATCTGCTCCTCCGCCTTCAGGGCGCGCGCGACGGTGACGTCCTGGCGGCCTTCAGCGACCTCCGTGTCCACGACCGCCAGGCGCCTGGCCAGCGCGGCATGGTCCTGTTCGATGCGGGCGAGGGCGCGCTCGTAGCCCGCCACCGCGTTGGCGAAGGGCCGGGTCCGGCGCTCCAGCTCCCGGAGCAGCACGAGCATGTCCTCCAGGTGATGGACCGAGGTGCTGAAGTAGTCGTTCGGCCCCCAGGACACGGGCGGAACACGACCCTGGAGCGCCGCTTCGATGCCTTCCGGCTCCAGGGTGAGCCGCTGGACGACGGCATCCAACTGGGTGCGGTTCTTCACCAGCGTGTCCAGGGGGATGCTCTCGCGGTCGACGACCTTGGTGCCCACCACCAGCCGGACCTTCGGTTTCGTGGCGCTGCCGTCGTGGATGGCGATGCCCGACAGGTTCATGCCCGCCACGTCGACCTGGAGCTCCCTCACCAGCTCCACCAGTCGCCCGGTCAGCGAGGCGCGCGTCAAGGTGGCCTGGACCAGCGTCTCGCGGGCGTCCTCCTTGCTGACGGGGTCCTCGACCTCCGGGACGAAGCGCCGCTTGAGGAAGCGGTTGAAGTAGTGCTCGATGTCGGCTCGCGCCGCCAGCGGGCTCTGCACCATGGTCGCGCCGAGGATGGGGGACACCACCAACCGGCTGGCCTCCGTGCTGCCGCCGAGCATCAGCTGCCGCACGTTCTGGGTGTCCGCCTGTAGTTGGGAGGAGCCCGCCTGGATGAGGTCGTCCACCCGGTTCAGCAGGCCCTGCGTCTGGGCAAGGGTGCCCCGCAGTCCCTGCTGCTCCACGAGCGCGCGCGTACTGTCCGGCAGCATCTTGAGGTGCTGGAGGCCGTTCTGCGTGGCGAGGAAGACCTCGGGCGTGCCGCCGGAGATGGCCGCGTCGAACACCGTGCCCACGCGGAGCAGATCCACATGCGCCAGCATGCGCGCCGGGTGCCACTTGTCGCCGTCGAACCACGCATTGAAGAGGAGCATGTCGGGCAGGGTCCACCAGAAGGCATGGAGCTGCCCGTCCATCCGCGACACGACCTGGAGGCCGGAGCTGCCATTCGCCTCGCTCAGGGGGGCGTCGTCGAAGTTCCAGTCCGTCTGGAACCGACCGTGGAAGATGCCGGTGGACCTCATGACGAGGACGTCCAGGACGGCCTTGCCGGACAGGCAGGCCGCCAGGGCGTCGCCCGTGGCGCTGTTCACTTCGACCAGGGTGATGGCGCTCAGCGAGAAGGCGCCGGCCTCGTGCACACCAGAGAGGTGGTGAAGCCAGGCCGGTTCTTGGTCTCCGACCTCCGCCTGCTTCGCGAGGAAGAGCAGGTCGATGCGCCGGGTGTTGTTCTGTTCCTCCCGTTGGAGGGCCTTCAGGCCTTGCACCTGCCGGCCCACCGTCTGCGTCAGCGAGGCGACGGGAGGTGGGTCCTTGAGTTCGTCGACCCAGGTGAAGTGGAGGACCTCGTGTGTCGTCCCCGCCTCCACCGTCGTCGAAGAGGCGGCGAACACGTCGATGCGGCCCTCGCCCCAGGACACCGCGGTGAAGTCGGAGATGGCGGTCGCCTGGGCCCGCCGCGTCTCCTCCCAGCGCCAGCCCCTACCGGCCGTGTGGTGGTAGACGCGCACGAACCAGGTTGCCGGTGAGACGTTGGGGCCTCCTGGCGGAGGGGGGGCGCCGGGTTCGCTGACGAGGACCACCACCGCGGGGTCTCTGTCGTTCCAGACCACCCTGAAGCCGCGCAGGGTCTGCGTGGCGCCCTCCAACGTGCCCAGGAGGGTCTCCCAGGGTTGCCAGGTGTCCGCGAAGCTCGTCAGCGCGAGCGTGTCCGCGCCCTGCCGCGCGGCGAGGCCGAACCGGTCCGCGCCCGACGCGGTCGACATGGAGGTGGAGACCTCATCCGCGTCGAAGCCGAGCAGGGCGGGGTCCCCCCAGCGGCTGGTCTCTCCCAGGGGAGGGAGGACTTCGTCGAGCGCGGGAACGGTGTTGCTGACGATTCCGTAGTCCGCCTCCTCCGGGCCATACGGGTTCGGGTCGGGGGGCCTGGGCCTCGGCTCCTCACCGGGAACCTCGTCGGGTTCCGGCATCGGGAACCGCTCGGCCTTCGTCTTGCGGCCTTCGAGCGCGTTGAGCAGCAGCGTGGCCTTGCCGCGCAGGTCCTCGCGCCGCCGCAGCCATTCACCCAGCCGGGCGAGCGCGGCCTCGATGGCCTCCTGGAACTCGGGGGCCACTTCCTGCCGGCGCAAGAGATGGGGCTGGAAGTGCGCTTCGGGCACCGGGACGAGCACACGCACGTGCTCGGGCCGAGAGGTGCTCAGCGGCGCCAGGGAGGCGCTGGCATGGGCCACCGCGTCCAACTGCTCGAGCGGGACGGGCACGAACTCCAGCTCGAAGGACTCGGGAAAGAAGCGGCGCGCGACGCCCACTTCGCCCAGCTCCACGCTCAGCGCGTTCCGAGGCAGCATGCCCATGGGGGGCAGCCTGTCCAGGGCCATCATGGCGGCGCCGCTCTCGACCTCCTCTGGCGCGAGCGAGGCCAGGTGCTCGGCCAGTTGCTGCATGCGGGCCTGCCAGAGCAGGGGCGTGCCCTGGGAGGGAAGGAGCGGGGTGCGCGCGCGAGGAGCGCCGCCGGCGCGGACCACGGCGGCGCGGTCGATGAAGAGCGGCGTCGCGGGCTGGCCCTCGTCCGCCGGCGGGTCGAAGCCGATGAGGGCCAGGGGCACGCCCACCTCTCCCCAGGGAGCATGTTCTCCGTGAGGACGCAGGCGCTCGCGCTCGAAGAGCTCCCAGGCCAGTCGGTTGCGCCACTGGTCATCCCGCGTGGGCAGGGGCCAGTGCGGCGGCCAAGCGTAGAGCACCACCGCGCAGCCCTCCACGAGCTGCTCATCCTCGAAGGCCTCGTCCTCCGACGTGGCCTCGCACGGGTCCACGAGAGCGGCGGGCGGCGCCTTGCGATGCGTCTCCAGGGGGACCAGGACGAGCACGGCCGCCTGCAGATCGGCGTGTGTCCTCGGGATGTCCGCCTCCGCCCGGTCCGACAGGATGCTGATGTCGAAGTCCACCGGCCCCTCGGGCCGCTGCTGCCAGTAGGCCAGCAGCCGGTCCACGCGGACGCGGGCGGCGCGCGGCATCACCACGTCCTCGCCCGTGGCCATCAGCCCCATGCCGGCACTGATTTGAAGCAGGAACGTTGGTGCGCCACCGGAGGTGGACTCCTCCTGCTCCAGGCGCACCTCCAGCCCGGCGATGACGCCCGGGGCCCGCATCTGTCCGCGCAGGGCGAGCCGACCGGAGCGCTGTCTCTGCTCGGAGGCAAGCGCCTCGGCGGAGAGCGCGCGGCCGTTGTAGAGGTGGGGGCGGCTGCGCCAGTCGGCATCGACCGACGGGCTCGGGCGCGGCTCCACCTGGAGGACGTGCTCGTCGGGGAGCGACTCCTTCAGCGGTCGGGTGTTCATGGGCTGCGTCTTCTCCGTCCGTGGCTAGGTGGGAGGCGTCTCGAGCGTTTCGCGGATCTCCTCGACGGCGCTGTCCAGGGTGCGCCCCTCCCGAAGCGTCCGGGTGACGATGCCCCGCAGGTGCTCCACCTTCTCCGCGCCCTCCCGGCCGGCCTGCAGGGCGTAGCGGTCCAGTTCGGCGATGGTGCTGGCGCGCGCGAGGGCCTCCTGGGGAAGCGTGCTCGCGACGCTGGCCCCGGGCTTCGCGCCGGTGGTGCGCCGAGGGGTGGGGGCCTTGGCCAGGAGCGCCAGGCCGCCGCCCCGTCCCTCATAGGTGTAGCGCTTCTCCACGGCGGCCACCGACTCGGCGGTGACACGCTGCTGGCGGAGGATCTCCCCGGCGGCGCCCGCGAAGAGGTGCCGCGCGCCGGCGTCGTCGTCGCGCAGCAGGTTGCTCAACAGCTCGTAGGCCTTGCCGATGCCCAGCGCGCTGGCGCGCGAGGGGAGGGTGCGGAACTCCGTGTAGAGCCCCGCCTCCTTTAGGGCGCTGGTGAAGTCGTCGTCGGGAGGCTCCGCGTCCTGGGGCTGGCCCACCACGGCGGCCTTGTAGGGGAAGTTCTTGCGGCGCGCGTACCAGAGCGTGGTGGCGTTGGAGAGCAGGCCGCTCCACACGGCGTCGGCCAGGCTGGGCTCGGTCATCTGCGTGGCGAGCGCCGTCGGCGTGCGGCGCAGCGTCAGCGCCTTGAGTGCATCACCCGGCCGCCGCATGGCGACCAGGCCTGAGGCCGTGGCGCGCAGTTTCAGCGTTCCGGTCCGTTCGCCGGGGAAGAGAGCGGACAGGGCCTGGGTCATCTCCTCACGGGGGATGGGCACCATCACCAGCACGGACACGGCGGTCAGCTCCTCGCCCGTCTTCGTCAGGTCGATGGGGGCCAGGAACAGGCTCTCCGCCAGCAGTGCGCCAATCTCGTCCTCGGGGACGAACGACAGCTCCACGTCCACCTCGGGCGGGAAGAAGACCTCCGTGGACTCCTGCCCGCTCACGGCGACGGCGGCCGCGGGGAGTGGGCCCGCGGGGGGCAGGGCGAAGAAGTGCTCGCTGGCCGCGAAGCGCTCCCCCTGGTTGACCTGCCGACGGGACTCGAGCACCTCTTCCAGGTGCTCCCGGTACTGCAGCAGGTGGGCCTCGCGCAGCGCGCGCGGCGCCTGGCCGAAGCCCAGGAAGTCCGTCTGCTCCGAGCCCACCTCGCGGCGCACGAGGAAGCGGTCGATCCACCGGATGACGCCGTGGTCCAGGGCGAGCATCCCGATGGGCAGGGCGTCCACCGGCGGGCGCAGGCCGCCGTTGCGCACGAAGATTTCATGGGCCACCCGGGAGCGGCGCGACTCGAAGCCCGCCCCCGCGTGGTTGTCCGGGTAGGGGATGAGGGTGATGGCGGTGGCCTCGATGATGTCGCCGTCCTGCGCCGTGCGCGTGCCTCCCACGGAGCTGGGGTACGACGCCACCAGGTTGGCCGTGTACTCCACCGGACGCAGCGCCACGATGTAGAGCCCGGAGCGGTTGCGGGCCGTCTCGCGGGGGATGGGCGCCAGTCCGAAGGCCGCGTCCAGCCGCTGCACCTCCGGGATGTCGTCCAGCCGGACGTTGGTCAACTCCCGAGGGATGACCACGGCCTCGCCCGAGGGGGTGACGCCGTGGCCCGCGGTGATGCGCAGCGCGCGCGGGTCCGGGCCCTCCTCCACGCTCAGCCCCGTCACCACGCCCACGCCTCCGCCGCGGCCCAGGTCCGCCTGCCGGGTGAGGAAGTAGGCCTGTTCGCGCGTGAGGTCCTTGGCCGTCAGGAAGCGGCCATCGAAGAAGAAGGAGCGCAGCCGTCGGTCGTCATGGACGAGTGTGCCCGCGACTTCCAGCCTCTTGGCGGCGTTGGGTTCGAGCCGCTCGCGCGCCGGTCCTATTGTCGTATCAATCATCGCAGCCACTCTCCCCGCGTCTTGTCGAAGTCCAGGGGCTAGATGCCCAGCCAGCGCGCCAGCGCCGCCACCGTGACGGCGAACGGGCGCATCTCGTTGTCCACGGCCACCGCGCCCGTGCGTACGGGCCTGCCACCGCCATCCGCCGCGTTGGTGACGCCCACCGCCACGCGAGCGAGGAACACCCAGGCGGGGTCGGCCACCTTGCCCCCGGGCTGGCTCGCGTCGAAGCGCAGCGCATGGGGCAGGAACTCATCGCCCCACAGCCGGTCCAGCAGTGACTGGCGGCTGGGCAGCCATGAGTCGAGGATGGCCTTCTTCAAGGCGCTCCTGCGCGTGGCCTCGTCCCCGGACGAACCCGGGAAGGGCGTGCCTCCCGCGGGACGAGGCCAGGGCCCCGCGGGCACCCCGGGCAGCGGTTGGAGCACCGTCTCCAACCGAGGCACGAGCCGCAGCTCGAAGCCGTCGCGCAGCCGCGCCGGCGACACCGCGTCCGTCGCGTCGTAGAGCCCCGAGGCCAGCGCTGGCGTCCAGCCGCGCTCGTACACGCGGAAGCGCACGAAGAGGTCGGCCACCACGGCCTGCTCGGGCAGCTCCGCCGGAGGCAGGCCCATGCCCAGGTCCGCCCGCGCCCGCCTGAGCAATTGCGCCGCGTCGTGGCCCTCGTACCAGCGCTTGACGCGGATGCACGCTCGGGACGCGACCTCCACCGTCCTCCCGAGCGGATCCACCGCGAGCCCTGGCTGGACGGCGACCTCCGCCTCGCTGAGCGCGTCCGAGTACGGCTCGTGGAGGACGCGCAGGCCGGAGGCCGTGCCCGGGCCATGCAGCGCCGCGAGGGAGCGCGCCAGCCGGCCCCGGTGGTACGTCTGTTCCGCGACGAAGTCCGGCGTGTCCAGGAGGACGCCCGTCGCGTAGTACGTGCGGTCGGTCGCCTCGTTCTCGAGCAGCGGGTCCATGGGGGAGCTCATCGGCTAACCTCCTGCAAGAAGTCGGGGGTCCAGGCTGGGTGGTCGCTCGAGCAGATTCTTGCTGCCGAGCGCGCCCTCGCCCACGCGAAGGGGCTGGGGGCCGGGCGGTGGGCCCAGGTACGTGTCGATGCCCACGAGCGACGCCACGCCCACCATGAGCGGATGGCTCGCCCGCTTCACGGAGACGGCGACGTGCGCGGGGGCCTCCAGCTCCGCCACCCGCTGCACCAGGCCCAGCTCCCGTGCGTCGAGGTCCTGGTGCACGAGCACCGTGACGCGGTGGGCGAGCTCCGCGAGGAACCGCTCCACCGCGGCCTCTTCGGCGGCCGTCGTCGGGAGGTCGGGGCCGAAGAGCGCGAGGAACTCCCGGCTGTCCTCGGCGCCCAGGAACAGCGTGTCGCCGACATACGAGTTGCCGCTGCGATGCAGGCCGGGCAGCAAGGCATCCTCCTCGTCGCCCAGGTTGATGCCGAGCAGCGTGGAGAAGGTGCGGCGCAGCCGGAATTCCTCCACGACGACCAAGCCTCCTCGCGAGATGCCTCCGTCGGTGAGGGCGTCCAAGGCCAGGCGCAGGCCCCGCATCGTGCCGCGCCAGGGACGGATGCGTGGGGCGGCCTCCAGCATCCGCCGCCGTCGCTCCTGGGGAATGGAGGCGTCGAAGGAGAAGCCAATCCAGCCCGCGAGCCACTCCAGCGACTCCTCGGGGACGGTGCGCGGGTCCGTGAGCAGCGAGGCGCCGGCGATCTTGTCCTCGATGGGCGTGAGGACACCCTCCACAAGCCCGAGGAAGCGCTCCATGAAGTCCGAGGGGGTGCTCGTCGCCGGCGCGTTGGCCTCGTCGCCGAAGACCTGCTCTCGGTAGAGCTCCGGCAGGTAGTTCTCTGCGTACGAGAAGCGCGGGCCATGGACGCGCAGCGCGGCCAACTCCGGCGAGGAGCGGCCATCTCCGACGAGCTGCACCCGCACCCACAGGTAGCGCCCCTGGAGCGAGCGCACGCGCAGCCCCGCGCGCTGGATGAGCACGGTGAAGAGTCCCCGGCGGCCGGGCACGGACTCGCCGGGCAGCAGCCCGGGATGGAAGGGCAGCTCCGAGGACTCGGGCACCCACGAGCCCCGCGGTACCTGAAGCGCGCCGCTGACGGAGGACGCGTCCCCGAAGAGGTGCTCGTGCCAGGTGTCCTCTGCGTCTTCGGCCGGGCGCTGCGCGGTGGCTGTCGCCGCGAGGAAGACGCGGATGCCGCAGCGGGGCGGCAGGCAGGCCTCCAGATAGAGCCGGTGCCAGACGGCGCGGGCGCTTCCCGCGTCGAGCAGCGGTGCATCGGGAGGCGTGGCGTTGCGCAGGGAGCCATGGATCGCGAAGGACGGCAGCGACACCGGGTGCAGCGGCTCGGGCGGGCCGCCCAGGATGGGGTAGTGAAGCTGCTCGCGGGGGCCATGCAGGAAGGGGCCGCCGTCGTGGTGGGTGAGTGGGTAGTAGTCGCCCAGTGGCGCGGCGAGCTGCTGCCCTGGCTCCAGTTCGTAGGCCACGACCTGCGTCGTGGTCTCCCCCGTACGCACCAGCACGACGAGGCGCTCGTCCGAGACCCACGCGAAGCTGAAGGGCCTGCGAGCGCCCAGCAGCGCCACGGGCGCCGTCAACCCGGTGCCGGTGACGAAGCGCAGGCGCGCGGAGCCGTCGCCCGGCGGCGTGGCGCTCGCGGCGTCATGCACCCAGCTCAAGAGGGCGAGCCGTCCGTCCGGACAGGTGGCGAGCCCCACCAGCACCTCGCCCGGGAGGCTGGGGCCGTCCAGCATGAGCGACATCCGGGGCGGGTCGCGGTTGTCCTCGGGGTTGAAGACGGTGGGCGCGCGCTCGCCGGGCAGGCCCCGGTGGAGCGGCCGTCCCGTCACCTGGGCCAGCTGGACCTGGGCGGGGCCCGAGGGAGCGCTGAGCGAGGCGGGCCGGCCCAGCGCGAACACACCGCCTCCGGGCGCGGGCGCGAGCCGCCAGGCCTCGAAGCCCTCCAGCGACGTGGTGGCCGGGTCCCAGCGGTTGCGTGTGTCCTTGAGCAGCACCTTGCCGCCGCCCGTGGCGACATAGAGGACGCCATCCTCGCCAAGCACCAGGTCATTGGGCCGCGCGCGGGGCGTGGTGGCGTCGAAGCGCAGCAGCGGGTACGGCTCGGGGCCGGCGCCAGCGGCCATGACGGTGGCCGTCGCCGCGTCGAGGTAGGCCCAGGTGCCGAACGCGTCCAGCGTGCCGGGCACCTGGTTCACGAGCTGCTCGGCCCGCGCCGGTGCGTCGGGCTCGGTCCAGGGGAACGTTCCGGGCGAGCTCGCCAGCCGCACGCTGCGGCGGCGGGTGTCGCGGTGGATGGCGTGCGGCAGGGACGGGCCCTCCGGGAGGGGCTCCCAGTGGACGAGTGGCTCTGCCAGCATCCAGAAGCGCAGCCGGTTCGCATCCATGGTCAGCAGACCTCTGGGACGACGGGGACGGCGACCCCGGGCTGGGATTGGAACGGGTCTGGCGCGCCCTTCAGGTCACGCGGCAGGCCTCCGTCCGCGTCCACGACGACGGCCATCAGCTCCGGCAACTGCCAGGGGCGCAGCACCAGCTCCACTGGCATTCCGGGCACGGGGCCGGCCAGTGCTCGCCAGCCGGAGGGAGACGGGCTGGTGCTCGCGGGCAGCGCGGAGCCGGAGGCGCCCGTGGACGTGACGGACGCCGCGGGCCGCACCTCGAAGCGCGCGGAGGTGGGCCCGTCCGAGCCCGAGGGCGTCGGCGGCAGCGCCACCACGGTGCCGCTGCTGAACAGGCGCACGCCGGTGATGGAGTCCACCCCGGGCACCTGGGCGATGGCCACCTCCAGCTCGCGGTCCCTCACGGCGCGCCCCAGCGTCCAGCCTCCGCCCTGTGGCCCTGCGGGAGGCAGCGGCCACAGCCAGCGGAACAGCGCCTCGCGCACCGCGTTCACCACCGTCTCGCGGCCGAAGCCCTCTCGCACGGTGATGCCCGTGGCCAGGCCCAGCGGTACGTACTCGCAGCCGATGACGTACAGCTCCGTGGCCAGCGGCCGGCGCGCGTCCAGGTGCGCGTGGACGCCCTCGAGGAAGGGGCGGTCCGGGCGCGGGTTGGGCGCGCGGAAGGTGCTGGAGGGCGGAAGCACCATGACTGTCACCACGCCGGGGACGTTCTCCCGGCGCTGGTGGGGCTTGAAGCGGGGGAGCACCTCCACGCGGCCGGGCGTCGCTCCGGGGCTGCCGGCGGCGAGCCAGCGGAAGTCCTCCGCCGTCACCGCGCGCTCGCCATGGCGCAGGGTGGAGGGGATGCGCCGCTCCGCGTCCGGGAGCGTCTCCGCGTCCTGGCCTCCCTGCGTGGGCATCGCCTGCTCCACCTTCATCGCGCCGGAGGGCGCGGTGCCGTCCAGCGTGAGCGCGCTTAGGGCCTTGAGCGTGCCCGCGGGGAGGTTGCCGGCCACGCCTCCGCCGGTGCGCATCCGGGCCACGCGCACGCGCATGCCCACCACGGGGATGCGGCCGCGCACGCCGTTGCCGAAGCGCACCAACCCCGCTTCCGCGTCGAGCTGGAAGGCGGCCGAGTCGCGCCCGGTCAGCGTCAGGTCGTCCACGAGAGTCCACGGGCGGTAGCCCTGGCCGGGCTCCTCCACCTCGAGCTGGAGCGACTCGCGCTCCACCGAGCCCATGGGCAGCTTCAGCTCCTGGTCCGGCGTGCCGTCGCCCTGGCCCACGACGACGGCGGTGTACGTGCGGCGCTGCTCCACCTCCACCGCGTTGATGCCCACCCAGCTGAGCGACAGGTGCGACAGCCTCACCGTGGGGCGCAGCCGCAGCCACGCGACGAGCCGCTCGGTGCGCTTGACGTCATCCAGCCGGGGAGGGCGGTCGCCAACGCCCGCGTGCAGGCTCTGGCGCACGTCGTTGGACGGCACGCCAATCGGGTGGCCTGGCATGACCAGGTGGATGACGCCGCGGCGGGTGAGCCCCTGCGAGGAGTCGTAGGCCACCGACAGCAGGTGGTAGGTGGGGTTGCTCTGCGCGTCCGGGACGCCGCTCAGCTCCCACTGGTGGGGGATGCGGGCGCGGGGGCCAATCTCCTCATGGAGGGCGGGCACCTCGATGGACGGCATGATGCCCACGCTGAGCACCCGGGGCGCGCCCGCGGAGCCCGTGTTCAGCTCCTGGCGCAGCGGGGCGACGTCCGCCGCGGTGGGCGCCAGCAGCGCCAGCCACAGACAGTGGTCCACCGTCCGCTCCACCACGTCGAAGCCCGCGGACTCCGCGACGCCGCCGGGGAACAGCGCCGTGGTGACGTAGTAGGCGGCCTGCGCGGAGGACAGTCCGTACACGCGCGACAGGCCCGTGAGCAGCAGGCTCATCTCCTGGCGCTCGGCCTGGGTCAGCGGCCGTTTGTAGTAGGCCTCCGCCGTCAGGTGCAGGACGGGCAGCTCCGTGCGCGTCTCGAAGGGCACCGGCCCCCGCACCTCCGAGTACGGACGCAGCACGACAGAGGGCTGCAGCGTCTGGCTGTCGAACCGCACGCCCACCACACTGGTGGAGGCGACGGCGGGGCGCAGCTGGATGCCCAGCAGGCGCAGAAATGCGAGCCGCTGGCGCTCCGGGATGAGGTTGGCCCGGTACAGCACGGTGTCCGCCAGCCAGGCGAACAGCTCCAGCAGCGTGCGGCCCGGGTCTCCCTGGCGAGCGTGGGTCCACTCGGGGGTGTGCGCGGGGATGCGGGAGAGCAGCTCCTCGACGAGGTCGTCGAAGTTCCGGTCGTCGAGTCTGGGAGGGACGATGGGCATCCTAGGCTCCGAGGTCCAGGGTCAGCCCGAGCCCCTGCACCGTGCCGGTGCGGCGCAGCCGGTAGACGAGCTCCACGCGGGCGTGGGCGGGCGCGCCGTCGACTTCCAGCACGTCGACGCGCTCCACGTCGATTCGCGGCTCCCACCGCGCCAGCGAGTCCACGACCAGGTCGCGGATGCGGCGTCGCGTGGCGAGCACGTTCGCCTCTCCGACGAACTCCTCCAGGCCCGCGCCGAACTCGGGGCGCATCAGCTGCTCGCCCGGCCGCGTGCGGAGGATGACCTCGATGGACTGGCGCACGCTCGCCTCGAGCGTGGGGAAGTGGAGCTCCCCGCGCTCGTCGGGCACGGGCAGCAGCGGGAAGCTCACCAGCGGTCGTGCAGGGGTGTTCATCACGTGGGTCTCCAGGCAGCCTCACCGGCTCCGGCGAGGGAGCGGGATGCAGATTTTGATGAAGGGCAGCCACCAGAAGAGGATGTTGAGCAACGACAGGAAGATGCTCAGCACGATGAACGCGCAAAGCGTGATGATTGGGATGTTGAAGCCGCAGATCCAATCGAGCCCGAGCGAGCGCCCCTCGCGCGCCTTCTCCTCCAGGAAGTCCTTCGCCTTGTTGCGCGACAGCAGGTCGAAGATGTTGCCGGGGACCTGGAACGCGACGTTGGGCAGGAAGTTGCGCGCGTTCTCCCGGGTGACGGCGGGCAGGGCGACCTGGATGGGCGGCAGCCTGCCGTTCTCGTACCAGTGCGCGATGCGGAACGGCTGGCTGGGCGGGCCCCAGAGGATGGCGGGCGGACAGCCGTCATCTCTCCGGACGCGGAGGAAGGCGCGGACCTCGTAGCGGGCCTCCGGCACGTCGAAGCGCCCGCGCCGGGGCAGTAGCGTCGCGAGCCGGCTCTTCGAAGCCTCAGCGCCGGCCCGCACCAACGCGGACACGTCGCCGGACGACGGGCGTGGCCAGGCATCCGGCATGCGAAAGAACCGCTCCGGTCGGCCCAGCACGAAGACGTCCGCGGCCTCCGCCAGCGCGTCTCCCAGGGGCTTGCTCGTGGCGCCGAACCGCAGCGTCAGCCGGTTGAGGGCCGTCTTCATCGCCGGGGACTCGAAGGCGTTGAAGACGCTGACCAGCTTGCGCATGAACGTGGCGAACTGCTCCAGTCGCTGCCCGGCGACCTCGCGCGCGGCGCCGGAGAGCGAATCGTCCTCGGTGAGCTCGTCGGAGTAGCGGTACGAGTACGTCTTGCCGGCGATGCCCTCCAGGTTCACGCCCACCGAAGCCGAGAAGTACGGCAGGAGCATGTCGCGCAGCTCGTCCTCTTCGTAGCGGGGAGGCGGCGCCGCCTTGCCGGACACCTGCTCGGCGCTGGCCACGGGCACCAGTCCGTAGAGGATGGTGCGGCGCGTGGCGGCGCAGACGTGGGGCGGCGCCACGAAGAGCCGCGACACGCTCTCCTCGTAAGGCACGGGCGCGCCGAGCGCGTCCTCGACCAGCGCGTCCAGCGTGGGGTGGCCCGCGGGGAACGTCGCCTTGCGGCGAACGGGGTCCGGGTCCGTGTCGAGCGCGCGCGCGTCCGAGAGCGGCACCCAGCCGCGCACCTCGCCGTTGAGCTTCATCCACCCCTCGCGTTGGCCGGAGGTGGGGTTGAGCCGGCGCACCACCAGGCCCGCGCTCTCGATGCTCGCGGGGTCCAGCCGCGGCTCCCCGGGGATGTCGCAGAGGGCCTCGAGCACGGCCAGCTGGAACGAGCGGTGGACGGGCTGGTACAGCTTGAGCGATGGCGCGCCCTCGCCCGCGTTGCGCACCGTCGCCGTGAGCTGCTTGCGGCCCTCGTCGCTGCCCAGCTCCGCGAGGAACGCGGAGATGAAGTCGTCGTCCGTGCGCTCCACGAGCACCGGGCGGTTCTCCGTCGACGGCATCGGCCGGCCGCTGCCACCGTCGAAGGTGAGCCCTCTCAAGAGGGTGGGGTGGGCTACCATACGTTTCCAGCTCCGGGCGTGTAGGTCGCGGCCACGACGGTGGTGGCCTGGAGGACGTCGCACTTCACGACGCCGGAGAACGTGGACATGGCGGCGTCCACCTGGACCTGCGCGGCGGACACCTCGACGCGGCTGGCGGAGACCTTCACCGTCAGCGGCGTCTGGACGGTGACGCCCTGGGTGTCCAGGGTGACGGTGTTGCCCGCGGCCTCCAGGATGACCTTGCCGCCGTCCCGCTGGGTCACCGTGACGATCTGCCCGCCGGGCGTGGTGAGGGAGACGGTGGCCTGGCCGTCCGTCTCCTCGACGATGGCGATGCGGCTGCCCTTGCGGCCGGTGAGGGTGTAGCGGTCCACGCGGTCCCCCGCGCCGCCCAGCTGCTCGGAGGGACGGGCGGCGCCGTTCCACAGCCCGCCCACGACGAGCGGTTGGCGCGGGTCTCCGTTGACGAAGACGATGGCCACCTCGTCGTCCACGTCGGGGATGAAGAAGGCGCCGCGCCCGCCGCCGGCGAAGGGCACCGCGACGCGGGCCCACACGGTGGCGTCCCCGTCGCCAATCGTGTCGGGCGTGCTGACGAGGCGCACCTGCACGCGCGACAGCTGCTCGGGGTCCGCCACCGAGGTGACGCGACCGAGGTAGGTGCCATGCAGGGCACCCAGGTGTGGCGGCATGGGAGCCTGGGGCAGGGGCTGCATCACGGACCTCCCAGGAAGGCGCACTCGGCCTCGAAGTCCGTCTCGTAGCCGCGCGTCAGGTCGTAGCGGTGATGGGCGCGGACGACGTAGTAGGTGTTGTCGTAGCGGCGGCCCAGGCCTCGCAGCGACAGGTGCGTGCCCACGCGCAGGGAGGGGTTGCCCTCGGCGGTGCCCTCCACGCAGACGAAGCGGCGGGCGCGCTGGTCGAACGCGGCGTCGGCCAGGGCCCGTGCCTCCGCATCCGTCATCGCGGAGAGGTCACCCAGGTGCTCGGCGCGCGCTCCCAGGGTGGAGCGGAGCACCTCCGCGCCCTGGCGGCCACCGCCGGGGCCGAGGTTCGTCCCGGTGCCGCGGCCGGAGACCTTGCTTCCGGTGAGCGCGTTCCAGCCGGAGACGGAGACCTCGGTGGCCTGGTGGGCCAGGTCCACCATCACCCGCGCGCGGCGCAGCTGGCTGTGGAGGGCCAGCTCCACGGTGCCACGCCGCACGTCCTTGCGCGGGGCCACGTGCAGCTCCTCGCCCACCACCTGCAGGTCGCCGTCGCGCGAGGCCAGGAGGCGCCGCAGGAAGGCGAGGTCGCTCTCGTTGAGCTGCACGTGGGGGCCCATCGGCGCGTCGAAGCCGTCGACGACCGCGCGCATCCCCATACGCGTGGCGAGCTCCTGGGCCAGCGAGGCAATCCTCGTGTCCAGGTGGACTTGCGTGCGGCGCGCGAGCCGGGCCCGCTGGAGCGCGTCCTCGGCCAGCAGGAGCAGCGCCGGCCCGGAGGCGCCCTCGAAGCTCGCCTCCATCCCAGTGACGAGCCCCCGGAAGATCTCCCGAGGGGCGTCCTCGTCGCCGGCATGCACGGAGACGGTCGTCCCGAGACGCACGAGGGCTTCGTCCTCGAACGCTAGGTCCATCTTTCCGTCGTCGAACCGCGCGGTGTTGTCCAGGCTCAGCTCCAGCGAGGACATGCCTCCCTCGGACTCGGTGATGTTCATGGTCCCCAACTGCTGGGTGACCTTGTCGGACGCACGCCCGTCGATGCGCACGGTGGGGCGCGCGGAATAGAGGGGCCTGCTGCTCAGTGCTTGTTCGGCCATGGCGTCCGGTCCTCAGTCCGCAGTGAGCCGCGTCCGACGCCAGGCCCTCGTCCGGAGCTGACGCTCCAGCGCCTCGGCGTGCTCGGGGCCAGGCGCGCCGCCCGGTGGAGTGGCCTGCGCCGTGCCCGCCTCGGGGGGCTGCTGCGCGGAAGGACTGTCGCTCACGCTCCCCACCACCTCACCAATCGAAACGATGCCCATGGCTCACTCCTCCTCGAAGCGCATGCGGACTCGCGTGTTCCCACCCAGGCGCGACCCTCGGCTCAACATCCGTCCGCCCAGCTCGAAGGTGGCGCCGTCCTCCGTGGCGTGGGTGTGCGTCTCCACCCGCTGCACCAGTCGGCTCGCATCCAGGCGCACGGTGGACGCGCTGACGGAGGGCATCCGCAGGCCGGAGAAGGCACCCCGCAGCGAGGGGAGTCCGCCTGGGCTCCCTCCAATGCCCACGCTCGCGAAGGCCGCCGGCGGGGAGAGCGTGGCGGACACGTCCACGGTGAGCACGGGGGCGCTTGGAAAGCGCATGCTCAGCTCGCCATTCATCGCCGCGATGGCCCGCCCCGCGGAGGGCGCGCCCGCCTGGGTGGCGGTCGTCGTGGTGGAGCCGCCTCCGGGCGGTCGAGCCACCTGGGACTGGGAGTCGGCCCCGGCCTCGGCGGGGCTCCAGCCGGCTGCCTGTTGTCCCGGCGCGCCGCGCGCGAAGATGTCCTCGTCCTGCGTCATGCCCAGCGAGACGCTGGAGCGCAGCGGCACCCCGTCCGAGGAGAAGAAGTCGAGGGTCTCCTTGTAGGAGTCCACGATGCCCTCGAACTTGAAGGCGCCCCACTCGAACGCGACGAACGGGGGCGGCTTGCCCTTCTCGCCGAGCAGCCGCGCCACCTTCACCGTCGTGTCGCACACGTTGTCGAGCGTGTCCGTGGTGTCGAAGACGAGCTCCACGGCGAGCTTGGCCGTGCCCTCGTTGACCACCTGCCGGCCGCCCTGCTTCTTGCTCTTCTTCTCGTTGAGCTTGGTGGACAGGGTGAGCTGCAGCGAGGCCGGGTTGAAGTGCACCTCGATGGGGGATTGCCCCTTGGGAGTGAAGGTTGCCTTGGTCGGCGCGCTCATGGGGTCACTCTCCCGTCCCGGGTTGGGACTCGAGGAAGAGCCCCTCGTGGGCGAGGTGCAGTTCCTCGATGCCCACTTCGGTGGCCCTGGCGTTGAAATCGGCGGCCTTGAACTTGATGGGCATCGCCCGCTCCAGTCGCCAGGTGAGCAGGACCTGTGGCTCTGACGCGTTCGGCGCCGGCATCGCCTTGAGCAGGATGCGCACCGTGCATCGGTGCCTGGTGTCGCCGGTGGCCACGCGCTCGAACCACTTGAAGAGCCGGCCGTCGCGGGAGATGCCGCGCTTGAGCACCACGGTGGCGAACGTCACCGGCCCCACCCGCTGGATGGCCCCGTAGTTGTTCCCGCCCGACTTGATGACCTTGGGCTCCATGGTGGATTCCAGGCCGGTGCACTCCGAGAACGCGCCCGCCGGGGCCGGGCTCAAATCGCCCCCGTCGCCATGGAGCGGCTGCTCCTGGATGGAGACCTCGAAGCGGAAGGTGAAGAGCGGCTCGAAGGGCTGGGTCGTCATGCTGCTCCCTCCGGCGACAGCGAGAGCACGCCTTCCTCGGCCATCGTCAGGACGACGTGGATGCGCTCGAGCGCCGCGGCGGCGTCGAACTCCACCTCCGCCACCAGCCGCCCGGCGTCCAGGTCGTCCTGGGTCATGGTGGTCCTGTCGCAACGGACCCGGAACGCCTCGCGGGGGCTCGTGCCACGCAGCGCGCCTGCCTCCCAGAGGCGGACGAGCAGTCCTTCGATGCGGTACACCAACTCACGCCAGGTGCGCTCGGCGGAGGGCTCGAACAGCGTCCGCACCCCGGCGCGCCGCGAGGCGCGGATGAGCACGGAGAGCAGCCTGTTCACCCCGGCCTGTCGCCAGCTCTCGCTGGGGCTGGTGGTGACGTCGGAGAGTAAGCGCAGTCCCCCGGCGGTGTGGCCCAGCAGGCTCACCCGCTCCAGCCAGGGCTTGTCCGGGCCCTCACCCCATCCTGCGAGCGGGCGTTGTGTGAGGGCGCTTCGGTCCAACAGGGGGAACAGCTCATCGACATCCGCGAGCGCCGCGTTGAGCGCGCTGCGGAAGGTGCCTCGCAGGAGCGCGCCCCGGGCGAGCACTCCCGCCAGCAGGCCCTCGGGACTCTCCAGCGCGCCGGGCAGCCGGGCCGAGCCCGGGGTGCGTGCCCACGGGTAGACGAGTTGGACGAAGGCGCTCTCGATGAGCCGCAGGTGACCCGTGGCGAGCAGGAAGGTGTAGGCGTTCTCCTCGGCCACCCAGTCGCGTCCGTGGGCGTGGGCCACGGCGTCGGGGTGGGGGAGGGGAATGGCGGCGACGAGCTGCACCTCGCGCACGTGGCGCGAGAGCAGGGCCTTCACCCGCATCAGGAAGTTCGCCCAGCGCGTGTAGCCCTCCGCGTCCGCGCGGGGCGTGGGCCGCGTGGAGAGCTGCTGGTCCCCAGGGGTGGGGGCCGGTGTGGAGCACTCGACGAAGACCTCGGGGCTCGACGGCGGCGTGACGGGCGGCGGTAGCGGGTCCTCGTCCACGGCGAACAGCGCGGCGAGGTCCGGCATGCACAGGAACGACACGTCATCCAGGCCGAGCAGGTGCGCGGCGCCCTTCCACGTCCCGCGCTCGTGCGGCGAGGCGTCGAAGAGCGCGCCGGTGCCGGGGAGCAGCTTCTGCGCGAGTGCCGCGCGCTCCGCGCGTGGGGCCTGGTCGGGCCAGGGATTGCCCGCGCGGACGACGTAGCACTTGCGTCCGCCCTGGGTGAAGAACGAGCGGACCGCGGCGCCCAGGTAGGTCCCCTCCCAGGCGAACAGGCGCGCGAAGTCGCTCCAGCGCTCGATGGGGACCGGCACGTTCTCCAGGTCCGACAGCGGCGCCGTGCTCCAGCCGTGCTCGACGAGCCACTGCTGGATGTCCCGCGGGACGGGCGTGCCCGGGGTGCGGCGGACGAAGCCCACGAAGCAGGCGAGGTCCGCGCGCTCGGGCGCGCTCACCGGAGCGCGTGTGTTGACTTCGAAGACGAGGCCACTCATCCCAGACTCTCACCCGTCCCGCGAGAAGGAGCTTCGGCTACGTCACGTTGGGGAAGCCCGTCAGCACGTCCTCGGCCGACAGCACCAGCTCCTCCATGGCGACGTCTCCGCCGCCCTTGGCCGCGAGCGTGGGGCCCGTGTACTTCATGGGCGTCACGTTGATGAGCTTCCACGACTGCACCGGCGTGCGGGCCTCGTCCATCAGCGTGATAAGGATGAAGTCCTTGCGGCCGTTGACGCCCGTGGCGCGCACCGCCTCGATCCACTCCCAGATGACGCGGGAGGCGACGAGGCCGCGCTTGAGGGTGACGTCGCCCGTCTTGTAGATGCCGGGCACCTTGCGCACGTGGCTCTTCGGGTCCGTGCCTTCTCGGTACTCGGCCATCGTGAACTCGGTGTTCAGCCCCGAGGCATCCGAGAAGCCGCCGAAGGAGTCACCGCCAAAGCTGACTTCGAAATTGAATGCACCGTAGGGCGTGGGGCGCGTGCTCATGTCCTGGTTCCTTTCCCCTAGCTGCGGGCATCAGCCGTCTTCTGGCCGATCCGGAAGATGACGAACTCCGCAGGCTTCACGGCCGCCACGCCGACCAGGCAGATGAGCCGGCCATTGTCGAGGTCGTCCTGCGTCATGGTGCTGCGATCACAACGGACGAAGAAGGCCTGCTTCGGATCGCCACCGAGCAGCGCGCCCGAGCGCCACTGCGTCTCCAGGAAGCTGCCGATCGTCTCCCGGATGTTGACCCACAGCCGCTCGCCGTTGGGCTCGAAGACGGCCCACTGCGTGCCCACGTCGATGGAGCGCTCCAGGAAGTTGAAGTAGCGCCGGATGTTCAAGTACTTCCACTCCGGGTCGGAGCTGGCCGTGCGAGCGCCCCAGACGCGGTAGCCGCGGCCCGGGAAGAAGCGCAGGCAGTTGATGCCCAGCGGGTTGAGCACCTCCTGCTGCGCGAAGTTGACGTCCGTCTCGAAGCGAAGCGCGCTGTTGACGACCTCGTTGGCGGGCGCCTTGAAGACGCCGCGCTGCACGTCGTTGCGCGCGTAGATGCCGCTGATGAATCCCGAGGGAGGGAGGGCGATCTCCTTGGGGATGCTGTCGTCGCCCGCGCGGGCCAGGGGGTTGGCCACCACCACCCACGGGAAGTAGAGCGCCGCGTACTTGGAGTCGATCTGTCCGCGCCACTCGCGGACCTGGCTCAGGCCGAAGCCCTCGGGGGTGTCCAGCACCGCGACGCGGTAGGCGCGCCGCTTCTCCGCGGAGGTGATGAGCGCGTTGCGGACGCCCGGGCCAGTGGTGGTGCCATACGTCGAGGAGCCCGGAGCGGCGATGATGGAGATGTCCTCGATGGCCGCCAGGGCCGCGAGCGCCGCCTCGTACTGCGCCGTGTTGGGCGCGTCGCCGTCGAGGCCCCCCGTCAGGGTGAAGGTCTGGGGCAGGGTGCCTAGCGCCGACTTCAGATCTCCACCCGCGGGCGGGGTGGTGCCGGTGAAGTGGACGGCGAACTGCCGCTGGATGGTCTCGGACAGGCGGGTGGGGGTCTCCGACAGCACGCTGCCGATCCACCGGGGATGCTGGGGATCCAACCCCACGTCCTCGTACGTCACCTCTCGGCCGGCACCATCCCGGGTGCGGATGGAGAGCGTCACGAGGTCGCCGGCTGGCGTGTTGGGCAGCGCGGGGGCCCAGCCGCTGGCGCCCTTGAGGTGCGTCACGGGAATGGCATCGTTCGTCACGAACACCGAACCCGTCGGGGCGCGGTCCAGCGCGATGGGGCTCGCCGTGCGCTGCATGGCGCTGACGGTGATGGTGCCGTTGCCTCCGCGTCCCGGGAAGCGCGCGACGAAGCTGTGCCCGCTGGCGCCGATGGCCGCCGAGGCGAAGCCCGCGTCCGCGGACGTGGTGACGACGCGCGAGACGTAGAGGCGTGAGCCTCCCTCGTTGAAGTAGGCGCGGACCGAGTGCGCCAGGTAGTTGGTTCCGTACGAGAGCGGGTCCAGCCCTCCGTAGATGCGCTCGAAGTCCGCGAAGCTGGTGAGCAGCTCCGGTGTCCCTCCCGAGGGGCCGGTGAGCGTCGGACCGACGAAGCCCGTCGTGCTGGTGCTCACCCCTTCAATCGACTTGGCCCGGAAGCTGGTCTCTTCGACATACACCGCTGGTGCGAGGTATTCAGGCATGAGGCCCCCCTCTATGAAGTCGGGATCTGGATCCGACGGTGAATCTCCAGGCCGGAGGCAACCTGGAGGGTGAGTGGCAGCAACGTGAAGCTGGCATCCGGGACGTCCGGGTCAGGCGGTCCCGCCCCGCTCGGCGTGGGCGCCGCCTCCAGGGTGGCCGGGAAGTTCGTGTGGATGAGCGCGTCATCCTCATCCTGTCCCCAGCGGATGATGGGGATGCGGGGGACCAGGAGCAGCACCTCGCCGCGTGCGTCCGACAGCCCGAGTCCCACCGTGGACGGACGGTCCGGGACGTCGACCTTGATGCGAATCACCCAGTGCGACAGTGGCTGCTCGTCGCCGTCCAGGAGCGACAGCCGCACCACCGCGCTGCCCGGTGCGGGCCGGGCCGTGGGCGCCAGGTACATGCGGACATCCACTGGCGTGAAGACGGAGCGGCTGGGGTCCGGAGGCGTTCGTGAGGCATCGCGCGGCAGCTCGAGCGAGACGCGGCGGGGAAGGTGTCTTCCGCTTGGATCGGACACGGTGAGCGCGAACGGCGTGGTGGCTGGCGGCGGGGGCGTGTCGAAGCTGCCTGTATAGGCTTCGAAGCCCGCGGCCTGGGTGAGGACATAGAGCGAGCGCGGGTTGCGCACGACGCGGGTGGAGTTCCCGGAGACGGTGAGCGGGGAGGTGAGGGGCTCGAAGGTCTCCCCGTCCAGGAAGCGGAGGGCCGCGAGGATGCGACTGTCGATGGATTCCCACATCATTGCGCCTCCCCTCGTTCTCCATAAGAAAGACGTCGAGCGACGACTGGCTTTGCCGCGAGACCTTCCGCGACATCGATTCGGATGACGCGGGCGATGTAGGAGACGCTGAGCGTGTAGGGGCGCTGGAATGTGTCCCAGATGCGCATCAGGTCCTCGTTGCTCAGCTCCGCGGGGATGAGCTGCACCATCTCCCCCGGCCCCCAGCCTCCGTCCTCGTTGAGATCCGACGCGCTGAGCGTCTGGTGGGTGTGGAGCAGGTTCATGGCCCATCCCAGCAGACGGTGCTCGTCCTTCGCGTCCTCCGCCCAGACCGTCAGCAGATAGTGGAGATCCAAGGCGAGGGGTGGATGCGTCGACGCGGAGCCCCCGGTTGCGGGCTGGTTCCGCAGGTGCTCATTCATTGTCACGCGATACAGATACAGCGTCAGTGCGGGCCGGACGGGATCGGTGGCGTTGGGCCCACCTCCCATCTCCTTGCTGGAGAAGAGATTGAAAGCCTGGACATTCGGGAGTTTCGCTCGTTGCTCGGCCGGCAGGCTTTCATAGGCGTGCCTGAAATAGGAGACAAGCGATTCACCAATGGAATGAATTGCGAACAGGTTCGCCACGCCGTCCCCCTTTCGGCCATGAATTCCAAACGCACTCTACGTGAGTCTATTTCCATAATTCAAACAGATTCTTGTGCCTACTCATGGGATGAGGTGTCTCGATGAGATGTCATACGCAGGTTCTGGCGCACCGCATCGAATGTGCCTGTGAAAGAGACGCATGAGACTGAGATCCTTCGTCAGGAGTTGTCTCGAACGACGTTGAAGGAGAGGACCTGGTGGATGCGCCCCGTGCGTTCCGGACTGGCGAAAGAGGATTCCCGAAGCCGTTCATGTCGGGATGTAGGAGATGACGTGGGTTCGGTTCGGAACGGATTTCCGTTTTGATAGGTGTGATTGGATTTCGCGGTAATCTTATCTTGTGCTGGGAATTAGCGTTCGCCGTGGAGGCGACTTCGTGCCGGGGGGCGTATGGCTTTGATGTCGCCGCGCTTCGCCCGTGCGTGCCCGGGGGAGTTGCCCCGGAGGTCAGGAGTCTGCGGGCGGCGAGGGGGCCCGCGCCTCTTGGACCACAGCCGAGCCACCACGCCCGTGACGAGCAGGAACAAGCCCAGCCAGCGCAGGACGCAGCCGAGTCCAGTCTGGGACGGCCTCAACCAGCACCACAGTGCCGAGACGCTCGACTTCGTCGCCTGCCACCCCGAGGACTTCCGACTTGAGCGGCTGCCAGGAGATGCGCCAGACCTCAATCCCGAGGAGGGCTGCAACGGCGTGGTGAAAGCGGAGCTCCGCAATGCCACACCCGACTCTGTCGCCGAGCTGCGTGCCCAGGCACGCGCTTCATTCGTGCGCCTGGGCCACCGTCACGACATTCTCGCTGCCTTCTTCCTACACGCAGGCTTGCGCCTTACCGGATTTCCCTGAAGCCGGTTAGACCCCTTTAGAATTGCCACGAGCTACCGCGCGTCACCGCCGACCTCTCGCTGAAGACCCGTCCGAGACTCCCTCAAGTTCCATGCGTGGGCATGAGACTGTTCACATCACACATGCCTCGGGTCCCGCCTCGACACGACGGGAGCATCGCACCACCCTCATGGGTAGGAGCGCCCCGCTCACCAGCGCAGCTGGAGGTTGCTCCCCGAGAGGACCTGACAGTGAGCACGCGTCCTGGACCCATTCCCACACACGGCGCCCCAGCATGGGCAGACGCACACCGGCGCGGCTTGAATACACATCACGTGTGGGATTGACACGCCCAGCGCTTCGGGCGTTTCCTGACGGACAGTCAGCGGTGACAACGCGACACGCAGCATGGGGACTGCCGTGGATTTCGCTCGCGCCAAGAAGCCGGAGGTGAAGCCCGCGCCCTTGGATGCCAAGGCATCCAGGCCGAAAGCCAGCGCGACGGACCCGAGCGTTCCGCTCTATCTGCGCGGGCCGCTGGGGTCGGCCGTGCCAGCGTCCGACGCCGCCACGCCACCCCAGTCCTCCACCTCGGGCGCTCCGGATGCGGGCCTTCCCCTGTACCTGCGCGGAGCGATGGGCCCCGGCGCGGTGCCACCGCTTCAGGCCAAGCTGGCGGTCGCGCCCGCGAAGAGCGCGCTGGAGGAGCAGGCGGACCAGGTGGCTCGCACAGCGTCGACGCCAGCCTCCAGCGCCTCGGCGTCCGCCACACCGCCTCGCCCCCCCGCGACGCCCAACCGCCTCACGGGCACCTCGGGCGAGCCATTGAGTCCCCGGGTCCGCGAGCGCGTCGAACCGGTCGTCGGGCGCGACCTCGCGGATGTCCGCGTCCATCAAGCATCCGACGACCGCGACGCCGCCCAAAGCATCCGGGCGCGTGCCTTCACCCACAAGGAGCACGTCTTCCTGGGGCGGGGAGAGAGCGCGGAGGACGTGGAACTGCTCGCCCACGAGATGACCCACGTCGTCCAGCAGACCCAGGGCGACGCGCCCCCGGTGCAGCGCAAGCCGGCCGACTACCGCCAATCCGAGGACGGCACGGGGCCCGCCGCCCGAATGCGGGCGCGCATCGACGAGGAGCTCGCCGACGAGGACGTCCCGGACGAGCAGCCCGACATCGACCGGGGTGAAGTCGCGTCCAAGAGCCACGGACTCCAGCCCCAGGCGCGCCCGGACGTGGACAGGGCGGCGCAGGAGCGGCCGGGCGTCCAGGCCGCGGCGACCGAGACGGCGCAGGTGGTCGACGCGCCGGCCCAGGCCGAAGGCGAAGGGGAAGGCGGCAAGGGAAAGAAGGGCGAGGCGGGAGGAGGCGAAGCGGCGGCGGGAGACGCGGAGCAGTCGGCCGCGCAGGACGCCTTCTCCATGGCGGCGGCCGAGCCCCAGCCCCTGGTGCCCGCTCCGGTCGCGCCGGTGCCCCAGGTGGCGCCCGTGGACGCGGGGGGACAGGCGCTGCGGCCCCCGGAGAACATGGAAACGGCCATCACGGAGATCGCCGAGGCCACCCAGGGCATGCGCGACGAGGGCACGGGCCTGCAGGAGGTCGCGTCCAACGAGCGCGCCAACGCGCGCATCCTCGAGGGCAACCTCAACCTGGTACGCAAGGGCGTGGCGCAGTCGGACCTGGGCGTCACGACGTCACAGGGCCACGCGGCATATCGGCGCACCGTCATGGATCAGGGCCGCGCCGCCCTCGGCGTGTCGCGGCAGAAGACCGCGTGGGTGGCGGAGCAGGCGCCGCAACACCTGGGCAAGGCGGACGCGGGCCGCGAGGACTCCGCGGGAATGGCCGAGGAGTCCTCCTCGCTGTCGGCCGAGAGCGCGGCCAACACGCCGGACGACGCCGAGGCCGCGGAGAAGGCCAGCGAGCAGCGCGGCGAAATCAACCAGGCCGGCGGCGACGTCAACAACATGGACCGCGCGTTCTCCGGGGGCCAGGAGCGGGCCCGGGGGCTGTCGGCCGACGCGGCACAGGCCGCGAACCTCAACACCCAGGCCGAGGCGAAGCTCACCGAGAGCACGAGCGTGCTCCAGCGCACGGACGAGAAGCTGTCGCAGATGCGCGAGCAGACCGACGGAGCCCGCGCCCAGGTCGAGGCGCTCGCGGATCGGCCAGGGGAGATGGCCGCCCAGGCGGACGAGACCGAGGCCGAGGGACGCTCCGTGGTCGAGCAGTCGTTCACCGTCGAGGAGCGGCTGCGCGAGGAGCAGGAGACCCACCGCCAGAACACGGCCGCCATCCCCGAGGAGACGCCCGAGGAGCGGGCGCTGCGCGAGGAGGAGGGAATCGAAGCGCCACGCCTCGAGCCGCAGCCCCCCGCGCAGCCGGAGCCCGCGCAGCCCGAGGAGGGAGCAGCGCCGCCGGTGGCCGACGGCGGGAAGGCCGCCGCCGGTGCGCGTGACGGCGCTCCGGCCGAGGCGAAGCCAGAAGGCGAGGCCCAGGCGGCGATGCAGCAGGCCCAGGCCACCGCGGCGGAAGGGGGCGAGTTGCAGCCCATCGCGCCGCGGCCCCCCAGCGAGGCGGGCGCGGAGACGGTGGTGCAACGCCAGCCCCAGGCGGGCTACGAGGACCGGTGGAGCTTCGACCCAGCGGGGCCGATCGCCAGCCACATCCCGAAGGTGCTCGGCGGCACGGCCCCGTCCGAGGGCGAGCCGCGCGTGAGCCGCGAGGAGTTCGAGGCGCTGGAGCTGAAGCGGCGCCAGGACGCGGTGGTCGAAATCCAGAAGATGGCCGGCAAGCCCTTCGAGCAGACCACGGCCTGGGAGCGGCGGCGCATCGCGCTGCGGATGATGGGGCGGAACCTGTGGGCGAAGCTCTCGGGCATCCCCTGGCCAGGGTTCTTGACGTTGGCGGTTGGGTTGGTGAACCCGGTGACGCCGCTGCTCGGCGTGGTGTCGGGCTTCGGGATGATCGCATCGGGCGCGGCGAACGTGGTGAACATCCAGGCCTGGCAGCGCGACCCCATCGGCAACCTGCTGAAGATCGCCGCGGACATCGCGACGGGCCTCACCATCATCCTCGGCTCCATCACCGCGCTGGCGGCGGTCATCGCCGCGTTGTGCACCGCGCTCATCCTGGTCACCTTCGGCATCCTCGGCCCCGCGCTGGGTCCGGTGGTGGCCTTCTGCGCCAGCGTCATGGTGACGGCGGGTGGGTGGACCATCGCGGTCGGCAAGTTCGCGCTGCTCTTCCAGTTCCTCTGCTTCCTGAAGAACCTCTACGAGGCGGGCGTCGCGCGGAACGCGGAGGAGCTGCAGCGCTCGTCGGACCGGATGTCGAGTGACGTCTCCGCCGCGGGCAACGTCCTGCTGCAGATGGGCATGGCGAAGCTGGCCCAGGTGGGCGGCCGTGGCATGCAGCGGGGCATCATCCGAGCCGGGGGCGGCGCGCGCTGGGGAGGCGGGCTGACCACGCGGCTCGGCACGGCGGTGCGCGGCGCGGGGCGAAGCGTCATCCGAGGAGGCAACTTCGCGAGGATGGGAGCGGCCGTCCGCCGAGGACTGCCCCAGGTTCCTGGCGCGGTGGGACGCGGCGTGCGGAGCATCGGCGGGGGCATCCGCAACATGCCAATGCAGGCGGTCGCGGCGGCGCGGGCCTTGCCGGGCGTCATCGGCTCGCCGTTGCAGAGCATGAGCCGCGCGTTTGGCTGGGGGATGTCGCGTGGCTACCTCTTGGGTCGGGGTGTGGCGCCCGGTCTCGCGGGGGTGCGCGCGGCGGGTGCGGAGGGCGCGCTGCTCGCCCGGATCGAGGCCGGCGGACTGAGCGCGTCGGCGGCCCAGCGCGCCCTGCGGGTGTGGGAGCGCGAGGGGCTGGAGATGCTGCTCGCGGACGGACTGAGCGCCGCGGAGATCAACCTCCTCACGCAGGTCTCTCAAGACGCGCTGCGGAGGCTGTTGTCGCGGTACTCGGCGCGCGAGCTCGTGGACACCGCGGCGCAGGTGGGCCCACGGGGCCTCGAGGTCCTGGCGCGGCTCGATGATGCGGTGACGCGGCCTCAGCTCGTCTGGGCCATGCAACTTTCCGCCGCGGAGGCCGAGGCGCTGCTGCGCCAACTCTCCGTGGCCGCGCGCGCCGCCATCATGGACATCTCGGCGGCCGAGGCACGCGATGTGATTGCCGCCGTCGGCATCGGCCGGGTGAACACCGCGCTCGGCCTGGGGGCGACGGGGCCAGTGCGTGGCTCGCATCTGCAGGCCCTGCTCCAGCGGGCGCCGGTGCGCATGGCGGAGGATCTGCTCGACTCGGCGGGAGGCGCCTCCGGCCGCCTCGTCCGCCTGGCACGGGTCGCGTATGGCCTAGAGCCAGCGGAGGTGCTTCTCCCGGGCGCGCCAGTGACCTCCGGCACCATCATCCTGGACAGCAACGCGCGCGTCGCCATCGACAACCTGTTGGCGGGCGTCCACCCGACGACAGGTGCCCCCGGCATCCGCTTCGCGGACCTGGCCATCAGCCATCGGGATGCCATCAACGGCCTCCGAAATGCTCGGGGTCTAGGGCCCTATATCGACCCTCCAGATGGCGCGACCCCAACTCTCGCAGACATCGTTGGACCCGACGCGGACCTCCGCCTCTCACCACTCGCTGGCGCGGAAGCAGTCGGGGGACAGACTGTGACTGGCCGCCCATCGCCATCTCTCCCGAGCCTCCAGGGCATCACCCCCGACCGCACCCATCCTCGCTATCGCGCGGCCCTCGACGAATTGATCGCCGCGCAGGTCGGAAAGGGGAAAGGCGGAGTGGACCGCGGAATCATCGTGGACGCATTGTTCGCGGACACCACCCCAGGCGCGGTGCCGCTCATCATCTCCGTGGACGAAGATCTCGCCATTCCCCTCGCTCGGCAATTCGGAGTGTCGCCCAGGACATTTTCTCCCCTCTCCAGCGACGGGCTCAAAGCCCAGTTGGTTCAACGCTATCCCGAGGGTTACTTTGTCATTCAAGTCCAGGGCCGCAGCTTGAAGATCGTCTTCGGCCCTCCGACAGGACGTCCCCCCGTGCCACCCAACTAGGAGTCCATGATGGCCTACGTCGTATGGTTCCTGACTCCGTTGACCTGTCTTCATTGTGGTGCGCACACGGTCGAGGATGAGACGAATCTGCATACCTCGGACCTCCGCTGGGATCCGGAGAGCATCAACGTTCGGCCGGGCGAACTCCTGGACACAGGACTCCAGGAGTTCAGCGACGCATATCTCAAGCTTCGGCACCCCGTCGGAACAGAGGACGTTCACGCGCTCGAGCAATGGAGTTGCGGAGTGTGCCACCGGGCTCAGTGGGCACGCATCGTCCTCCGATACGTGGACCCGAAGCACTATCGGTTCGTCTCGGCGGAGACGGTCGCCTTGACGCCCGAGGTGATATCCGCTGCGCACTACATCTCGAGCCACCTCGACTGGTGGGTGGAGACACATCCAGGTGAGGAGTCGGAGCGAGTCCTGCCGCTCCTCAAGCACCTGCTCACCTGACACCGGTGGTCCTCTGGGAACGCACCCGATGCCCCTCGAGAAAGACAGTCATGGCCGATTCGTCGTGAGCCTCTTCGGCTTGCCACTCTGGGCGCTCCTCCTCGTCGCGCTATCCATCACGGGCCTCGTCGTCGCGGCGGCCCGGCTCGTTGAGCCCCACCCCGTGACACCGCCGTGGCTCACGGACGCCATCCACCTCGGAGGCTGGGTCTACCTGGCGCTGGTCCTCGTCGCCGTGACGAGCTGGCTCACGCGTCGGAGGAAGCGCTGAGCTTCGCAATGTCCGCGCCAATGTGGCGAGGTCCTCGTCAACCTGGTTGAGGAGTTGCGGATAGCGCTCCGCCAAGGGTGAGGACTTGTCGGCGCCGGGCCGGGTGGCGAAATCCAGCACCTCGTCCTCGAGCTCGGCCATTCGCGCCCGGTACTGCTCCAGCGTTTCGCCACGGCGCTGGTCGAAGAGCCGTCGCTCCATCTGCGCGGGGGGGCCCCCGGGACAATCTCATGGTGGCGATTGAGATCCTGCTCCAGTTGGATGAGACGCTCACGCTGGGGCTCGGTGAGCGAACCCCGCTGCTCGGCCTCGCGCAGGGCCTTCATTTCACCCCGCACCTCGTCGACGGGGGCCACGGGCTTCGGAGGAATGACGGAGGAGAGTCCGGAGGGCTGCGGCTGGGGTGGCACACTGAGCGGAGGGGCCGCTGACTCGCGGGCCCCCGCGCCCCGTGGTAGGACCCGCCCCATGGCTCTCGTGCCTGCGAACACCCTCAAGGCGTGCCCCCTCTTCAAGGGCTTCACCGACACCGGCATCCAGATCTTCGCGGGTGTGGCCGTGCCCCGTGCCTTCCCGAAGGGCACCGCGCTGTTCACCGAAGGCAAGACGGGGGAGTCGCTCCTCATCGTCGGTGAGGGCACGGTGCGACTGAGCGCCAGGAGCCCCTCGGGTGACGACGTCCCGTTGGGCGAAGTGGGGACCGGCGAACCTCTGGGAGAACTGGCGCTGGTGCAGAAGGGCGAGCGGCTGTGCACCGCCACCGCCGTCACGGACGTCTCCGCGCTGGAGATTCGCGCCTCGGACTTCCAGAAGCTCCTGGCCACCAAGCCCCAGGCCTGCGTGAAGCTGCTGATGGGCATCGTCGGCTTCTTCGGCCAGAAGGCCCGGGACAACCGGGACATGATTAGGACCCTCATCGGAAAGGCTCCGGCCGTCTGAGAGGCCCGTGGTAGCGTGGGCGCCGGTATGCGAGCCCCCCACCTGGCCTTCCTCCTACTGCTCGGGGTCCATGCGTCGGCCCCCGCGCACGCCGGGTCGACCGCTCAGGTTTCCATCGCCCCCGAGGAGGACTGGTTCGCGAGCCAGTACACTCCGGGTGGCCTGGAGGTGCGCGCCGATGTCCGCGTCTTCACGCTGTTCGCCCTGCTGAACCGCGCCGGCTACGACGCCGGCCCCGTCGAGCGGGCACACCCCGTTCCCACCTATCGCTACGGCCGCGCTCGCACGCTCGTCCGGGAGAAGCTGGCGACAGCGGCCCCGTCGGTGCTCGAGGACGCGCGGACCTACTTCGCCGCGCACCCGGAGCCGGTGGAGGTGTACCTGGCGCGCGTCCTCGGAGGTCCCGATGTGCCGGGCGCTCCTGGGGACCTGGTGGGACTGGAGGCGCTGCTGGCCCGCGTGGAGCGTGAGTGGCCCGTGGCGGCGCTCCGAGCGGAGACGCTGCCCGACTTCCGCGCCGCGCAACGCGCCTGGTTGCCCCTCTTGGACGGCCCGTTCAAACAAGCAGCCCGACTTCTGGGCCTACGGGAAGGTGAGCCAGCACCCCGGGTGGTGGTTAATCTGCTCGAAGCCGAGGGAAGCGTGCGACCGGTCGACACGGGGCGCGGGTGGGTGATTGTGGTAGGGCCTGCGACGCGAGCCCCCGAGCCCGAGCCCGTGGTGCGCGAACTGGCGCGGGGGCTGTTGTCCTCGCGACTGGCCGGCCGCCTGGGTGCTCGCTGGGCGGGTGGGGCGGCGGCGCTGAAGGACGCGCGGGCGAAAGGGGCGGGCGAGGGGACGGTCGACGACTACGGGGTGGCGCTGCTGAGCCGAGCGCTGGCCCTGACGGCGACGGGGGCACCAGCGGGGGCCTACGAGGCGGCCCAGCGCGAGGGGTACTTCGGTTTGAAGACCCTGTCGCGGAGTTTTGAGGACACGCGCCCGGTTGATGTGTGGGCGCTGGATGGGCTGGCTCGGGCGGTGACCCAGCAAGCCAATCGGAAGTGAACGGACGGGACAACGCGTGCAAGACCTTCTCACCAACCTGCTCGGCGACTCACAGGGTTTCATCGCCTATGCCACCGTCTTTGGCATCCTCGTGGCCTGCGGCCTGGGGGTTCCCCTGCCGGAGGACATCTCGCTCATCCTGGGCGGCTTCCTGGCGCACAAGGGCGCCGCGAGCCTCCCGGTGATGATGGCGGTGGGCTTCGCCGGCATCCTCGTGGGTGACAGCCTCATCTTCTTCGCCGGCCGTCGGCTGGGCGGAAAGCTGGGGCGCAACGGCGATGGCAAGGGCGGAGGCTTCTTCGCGCGCATCGTCACGGCGGAGAAACGCGCGCGGGTGGAAGGGCTCTTCGAGCGCCACGGACAGAAGATTGTCTGCATCGCGCGCTTCATGCCGGGCGTGCGCGCGGTGACGTACTTCACCGCGGGCTCGGTGGGCATGTCCTACTGGCGCTTCATCTTCTGGGATGGGCTGGCCGCGCTCCTGTCCGCGCCCATCTTCGTGTGGCTCGGCTTCCACTTCGGCGGCGAGCTGGACATGCTCATCTCCAAGTTCAAGGAAGGCCAGTACGCCGTCATGGGCGTGCTCGCGGTGGCTGGCATCGGCTACTTCCTGTGGCGACGCAGCCGCGCGGCGGCGAAGAAGCAGCAGGAGAGTCTGGCTCCCAACTCGTCCGTGTCGACTCCGTCGCTCTCCTCCAACGAGTCCTCGCCCCCGAGCGCGTCTCGCAACAACGTGAAGGGCGGCTCCGAGCCGCTGTTCAAGGTGAGCTCCACCTCTTCGGAGAAGTCGCCGGTGGTGGACTCCTCGCGCGAGCTGATGAAGCACTGACGACGCGCGTGACTCGCCCGTCACGTGCGCACGTTCGTCATTTGAGCTCATAGGAGCCGCGAGGCTCCCTGAGTCCATGGCAGGCAGGCGCGAACGGGCTGGCGACGCAGTGCGGCGACTGTTAGTCCCTCGCGCGAGTTCAGCGCGGCGGACCATGGCAGACACGACTGTGCAGGGCCCCACCCGGATGGGGTTGTTTCGGCTGACCTGGCCGATCTTCCTGGAGCTCCTCCTCTTCATGATGATGGGGACGGCGGACACGCTGATGCTCAGCGGTGTGTCCGACGACGCGGTCTCCGCGGTCGGCGTCGTCAATCAGTACCTGTTCATCTGCATCCTCATCATGGAGGTGGTGAGCAACGGTGCCTCCGTCGTGGTGTCCCAGTACCTGGGCGCGCGACGTTCGGAGGAGGCCGCGCGCATCTCCGCGGTGGCCATCACCCTGAACCTGCTGCTCGGCGTGACGGTGAGCGCGGGGCTCTTGCTCTTCGGCGATGCGCTGCTGCTGCGGATGAACCTGCACGGCATTGTGCTGGAGCACGCGCGCACGTACATGGGAATCGCTGGAGGGTTCATCTTCCTCCAGGCGCTCATCAACGTCTGCTCCAGCTTGATTCGCACCTACGGCTTCACGCGCGAGTCGATGTTCATCGCGCTGGGGATGAACGCGCTGCACGTGGGCGGCAATGCGCTGCTCATCTTCGGGCTGCTCGGGGTTCCCCGGCTGGAAGTGGCCGGCGCGGCCCTGTCCACGGTGGGAAGCCGCGCGGTGGCGCTCGTCGTGTTCGCCTGGCTCTTGTACCGGGTGATGGACGTGAAGATGCGGGCGCGTGACTACGTGACGTTCTCCCGCGACACGCTCCGGAAGATCCTCCGGGTGGGGATTCCCTCCGCCGTGGAGCAGGGCACGTACCAGTCCTGCCAGGCTGTGTTCCTCTACTACGTGACGTTCCTGGGGCCCACGGCGCTGGCCTCGCGGCAGTACGCGAATGCGATTTCCCAGTACATCTTCCTATTCAGCCTCGCCGTCGGCATGGGCACGGCCATCATCGTGGGCCGGCTGGTGGGCGCGGGGCAGGTCGACGAGGCGTACCGCCGGGTGCTCCAGAGTTTGAAGTGGGCGGTGGCCATCACCTTCGTCGTGGACGTGGCGGCCATCCTGGTCCGCGCGCCGCTGGTGGGGTTGTTCACCCATGACGGCGACATCGTCCGGCTCACGTCCCAGGTCATCGTCCTGGGGCTCCTGCTGGAGACGGGGCGCTCCTTCAATCTGGTCCTGGTGAACGCGCTGCGGTCAGCGGGGGATGCTCCCTTCACCGTCTACATGGGCTTCTTGTCCATGGTCTGCATGAGCCTGCCGCTGGGCTACGTCCTGGTCTTCAAGCTGAACCTGGGGCTCGCGGGCGTGTGGCTGGCCGTCGCCGCCGATGAGTGGCTTCGGGGCATCTCCATGTGGATTCGCTGGAAGAGCCGAGCGTGGGAGCAGAAGTCCCTGGTCGACCCGGTGGAGGCGCCCGCCGTGGTGGCCGTCGTGAGCGCGTAGCCTTCAGTCATCTCAAAGACCTGGCGTGCGCGGCGGGGGCTTGCTCCAGGCCTGGTGGCCTGAAGTGAGCAAGGCCCGCCTGGACTTGCTCATGCCCCGCGCATCTCCATGTTGATGCGGAGCTGACTTCTGGACATCCGCAGGGGAGGCGTTCGGCATGGGGCTTCAAGGCATGGGTTCGAAGAAGCGGCTGCTTTCGCTGGTGCTCTGCGCGGGCGGACTGGTGAGTGGTTTCTCGCCCGCGCTCGCGGCACCAGGGCAGGCAGCCGCCGGTCCCCAGGATGCGCCCGCGGTCGACCCCAACGCCATCAAGGCCTTGGAGGAGATGGGCGGCTTCCTGAGGAGCTTGCCTGCGTTCGCGATAACTGCGGAGACGACCACGGACGAGGTCCTGGACAGTGGTCAGAAGATCCAGCTGTCCTCGGAAGCAGAGCTCCGCGCGCGCCGCCCCGACAAGCTCAGGGTCGACATCAAGTCTGACCGGAAGCAGCGCCAGTTCTTCTATGACGGGAAGACCTTCACGGTGAACGGCCCGAAGGGCGGGTACTACGCCTCGTTCGATGCTCCTCCCACGCTGGCGCAGACCATCGCCACCGCCGAGCATCGCTACGGTGTCGAGATTCCATTGGTCGACCTCTTCTATTGGGGGACGGACAAGAGCGGCATCAAGGACATCCAGTCGGCTATCGACGTGGGGCCCGCCACCATCGACGGCGTGGAGACCGAGCAGTACGCCTTCAAGCAGCAAGGCGTGGACTGGCAGGTCTGGATCGAGAAGGGGGACAAGCCCCTGCCTCGGAAGCTCGTCATCACGAACACCCAGGACCCCACGCAGCCCCAGCACGTCGCGGTCCTCGATTGGAACCTGAAGCCCAACGTCGGCAACGCGGTGTTCGCGTTCAACCCCCCGAAGGGCTCCCACCGGATTCAATTCGATGCAGGCCCGTCGAATCCCGGAAGAAGCCCGTGAGCCAGGAGCCTGAACCCATGAGCCCCCATTCATTCCTGAAGTCCCTCGTGGTCGTCCTTGGCTTCGGACTGCTCGCAGGAAGCGCCGAGGCGCGTGCGGTCCGCACCACGACGAGGACTCACGTCAATTCCAACGTCAATCGGGATGTCGACGTGCACCGCGACATCGACGTGGATGTCGACCGGAACTATCACCCGGTCGCGACGGCCGCCGCCGTGACGGCGACCGCCACTGTCACAGCGGCGGCCATTGGCTCAGTGGCCCGCTCGCTTCCTCCGGCGTGTTCAACGGCCGTGGTCAGCGGCGTCACGTACCAGAACTGCGAAGGCACCTGGTACCAGCCTCGCTACTCCGGTACCGAGGTCTCCTACGTCGTGGTGAACCCGCCCAGGTGAGCCGCGAGCCCGGTGGATGGGGCAGGGCGGTGGACTAGAGTCGCTTCCCATGAAGCGACTCCTCCCCGTCTGCCTCATGGTCCTCGTGGGCTGTGCCACCACGAAAGCACGTCCGCCCGAATACGCGACGTTCATCCAGAACGACTACGCCGCGGCGCTCGCCCAGGCCCGCGCTGAGCGCAAGCCGCTCTTCATCGACTTCGGCGCGGTGTGGTGTCCGCCCTGTCGGACCATGGAGGCCCAGGTCTTCGCCGCGCCAGACTTCATCGCGAAGGCGAAGGACTATGTCCTGCTCGCGGTGGACGTTGATGACCCCATCAATGAGCCGATCCTCGAGCGCTTCCCGGTGGACAACCTGCCCACGTTGCTGGTGCTCGACTCCGAGACGGAGACTCCCGCGGTGCGCTGGATGGGAGGCGCGGCGCTGGAGGATGTCCTGGCGTTGCTCGACGATGCGCGGCGCGCGCTGAGCGCCCAGGTGTCGGGGCCGGAGCTGCTGCTGCTCGAGGGCGACCGCGCCCATGCCCGGAGGGAGCACGAACTGGCCGCGCGGAAGTATCAGGAGGCGGTGGAGCAGGGCCCCAGGGATTGGAGCCGTCGCACCCGGGCGGTGGAGTCCGCGCTCAATGCGCTGTGGAACGCGGAGGCCTTCCAGGCCTGCGCGGAGTACGCGGTGAGGACCGTCCCCAGCCTCGACGAGGAGGGGCAAGCGGGCCCGGCGAGCACCGGCTACTCGTGCGCGAGCTACGCCAACGAACCCAAGCCCTGGGCCGCGCCGGCCATGAAGGCGCTGGAGGTCTACTTCGAGAAGGCCTTCGAGCAGGCCCAGAAGCACGGCACGAAGAGCCAGACCTGGCTCTACGACTCCATGGCGGACCTGCTCGCGGCGAGGGGCGACAAGGAGGGCGCCCGGAAGCTCTCCGAGGAGTACTACGCGAAGGTGCTCGCGTACCGCGCCGAGGAGACCACCGCGCGGGGCAGGGCAGCGTGGGACTCGCAGCTCTACATCGCCGCCGAGTTGAGCGGGCACCTGGCGGACACCCTCGAACTCTTCGTCCAGACGGAGCGCGAGCTCCCGGACGACTTCTCCGCCAGTACACGGGTGGCCGCGAACCTCCGAGAGCTCGGCCGCTATGACGAGGCGCTCGCCGCGACGGACCGTGCGCTGAAGCGGGCCCAGGGCGGCCGACGGTTGGCGGTCTGGCTGAGTCGGGCGCGGACGCTGGAGCGGGCGGGGCGCGAGGACGAGGCGCGCAAGGACCTGGAGACGGCGCTCTCCGAGGCGGAGCGGCTGCCCAGGATGCAGCGGGAGTTCTCCCAGTACGCGGTGGACGCGGTGCGCGCCGCGCTGTCCGCGCTCCCAGGCGCGAAGTGAGTACCGCTATTCCAACAAGGGCCTGTCGGTCGTAAACGCGGGCCAGGTGAGCTACCTGCTGGTCTCGCGCGACGTGAGCTTCGTTGGCTTCGGCTCAGCTACATCATCGTCCGCAACTGATTCAACGGGTGGGTTGGCCCTCTCTCCAGGGCCAACCCCGCATCCCCCACCCAGGAGGAGCGAATCGTGTCCGTGCTCCAGCATGGGCGCATCCTGGAATCGGTCCAGGCGACTGGAGCGCCCCCTCTCGTCAGCGCGTGCGGCAGACTGAACGGGTGCTGCCGTCCATGCTCGATATGACCGTGGAGATCCGCATCGGGCCCTGGAGCTTGTACGAGGTGTAATAGCCGTCGTTCAAGGAACAACCCATGCAGCCATTGCCATATCGATAATAGCCGCTGCTCACGTTGTAGCCGCAGGTCCCCCGCTCGCTACCGAAATCACAAAGGGTGATTGTCCCATCACTCACGAAACCCAGGGCCTGACAGGTCCCCATGCTCGGGTTCCCAGCGGCGACGAGGGCGTCGATGGGACGATTGTCGCTGGCGCCGCGGAGGGCCCACACGCTACAGAGCCCGGACGTGCGAGCAAGCAGGCTCATCATGACGTAGTCGAGGTTCGAGCCCTCACGCGTCCGTCCCCGGCGAACGCCCACATCTTCCGTGCAGAGTTCAACCCCCAACCGCATGTCGCAGTAGGCGGAGATGGGCCGGGCGCCGGTCGGGTTGATGACGTACTCCCCATCGGGAGCGCTGGGAATCGCGGCCTTCACCGCTGCGCAGCCCGCGAAGGTCGGCGCGGAGATGTTGAGCGCGAAGTCGCCGCAGCGGGTGCTGTAGCCATCGACGACAATCTTCACCCGCGTGCCGGCGGTGAGGTTCACCGTCACCGAGGACTGGAACGTCGTGCTGCTCGCATCGTCGTTGCAGCCCAGCGACGCATGGGTGGACGCATCGAGGAGCAGGAGCACCGTGTCAAAGGTAGCGCCCGTCGTGGTGAAGGTGAACATGCCGGTGGAGGGCGCGGTCCAGTAATAGGCGCGGTCCGGAGCCGTGGTCTGGGTGGTGCAGGCCGGAGTGTGCTCATTGAGCGCGGCACACGTATTGTTCGTGGCGACGGGTGAGCCCAGCACGGAGCCGAGCTCGTCGGTCAGCGCCTGGCCCACCTCATCCACGGTACCGACCTCATTTCCCGGGATGCCAGCACCCGCCCGTTCCTCCTCGGGCAGCGGGCCTTCACCGCAGGACAGGCTCAGGACAGCGCAGGCGCCAAGAAGAACACTTCTCCAGCCACAATCACTGTTCATCGGGTTTCTCCTTGTCCGGGTGCCGCATTCCCTGTGAGTCATTTCCCTCCGAATCGAACGGTCGGAGGCTTCGACGCCGAGCGACGAGCGGCCTGTCCCGCTCGGGACTTGAGGGGACAGGCCGGTGGGAAGCGACTACAGCTCTGTCGTGAACTGCACGCGCGACTTGCAGGGGTGCGTGCCCTGGGCCACGTCGTCGAAGTCGATCATGTTGCCGCTCGGGTCCTTCGGGTAGCCGGTGCCTCCCCACGGAGCGCCCGAGTTGAACCGGGTGACTCCGCCCGCCGTGGTGTACAACGGGTAGCCGGCCGAGGCGGCCGGCGTGGAGGAGATGTCCAGGTTCTTCGCGCAGTTCGTGGGAGCGCCGGCCGGGAACGTGATTCCCACCTCCTGCAAGGCGTTCGCGCGGATGTTGTAGAGCACGATGAAGGGCGACGCCTGGGACATCGTGTCGGTGCGCGGCATGAGCGTGCCCGCCGCGTTGGGCAGCTTCAGGCTGAACTGGACGGTGCCCGTCGTGCCGAAGCAGGTCTCCGGGAAACCCACGAGTTCGATAATGGTGCAGGCGGGCTCGCGCTTCTCGATGTCCGCGTTCCACATGCCCAGCCCGCCCGTGCTGATGGGGACGGCGCCGGAGATGCTGCTCGTGCCCTGCATGGTGAAGGTGGTGCCCGTTGGGCCGAACTGCATGTTGGCGGACTTCTCCTCCCACTTGCCCGTCGTCTCGTTGAACTTCCACATCGCGAGTCGACAGGTGCCGTCGGAGACACACGCCGGCATGCTACCCACCTGCGTGGGCACGGGGATGAAGCCCGTCGCGGTGGCACCCGTCGCCAGGTTGAGGGCCGCGCCGCTGGCATCCGTGGCGCCCACGAAGACGGCGCCCACGGACTCGAGCGCGACCTGCTGCCCGCTGGAGTTCACCGCCGTGAAGTCGCCCGGCATGCGCATCGGGTCATAGCTCGCGACGGTGATGCTGACCGGGCCCGTGGCCGGCACGCCGCTGGCGTTGACGAGCGTGTTCGCCTTCAGGTTCACCTTCACGCCGCTGGGCGTGGTCACCGTGCTGTCCACCGTCGGGCTGACGGTCTGCACGAAGCCCGTCTCCAGGGTGTGGTTGAGGCTCGTCTTGCTCGCCGAATAGAACTCGGTCGCCGAGGCCAGTCCGTTCTTCCGGAGGGTGAGGACGTAGCCGTTGGCCGACGCCACGACGGACATGAAGTACCGGCCGGTGGTGTCCGTGGTCCGGGAGATTCCGTTGATGACCACCGTGACGCCCGCCTGCACGGCGCCCGCCGAGTTGCGCACCGTGCCCGAGAAGACGGCCGACGTGGCGAGGTCCGCGTTAGCCTCCCGCGTCTCATCGCCCACGGCCTTCGAGTCCTCCAGCGCTCCGCAGCCAGTCGCAAGCAGCGCGGGCACGACGAAGATGCTGCACAGACGTCTCAGATTCATGGCAAGCCTCCATGCTGGGTTTGAACAGACACGAATCCACCGCGCCCCCGTCGTCTCCGGAGGCGCCCCGCCCTGACTGGCCGCGACTACTGGATGTTGAGGGTGAGGGTGCCGCACCGCGTCCGGTAGCCATCCACGACGATGCGAAGCTGCCGTCCCGCCGAGAGCGTCACGGCGACGGACGACTGGAACGTGCTGGCGTTCACGTCGTCGTTGCATCCGAGCGCCGCGCCGGTGTTCGCGTCGAAGAGGGACAGCACGGTGTCGAAGGAGGAGCCCGTCGTCGACACGGTGAAGGTGCCGGACGAGGGCGCCGTCCAGGTGAAGCTCCGGTCCGGCGCGGTGCTGCCGGCGCTGCACGCGGGCGTGGAATCGTTGGTGGCGGTGCACGTGTCCGCCTGCACCAGCCCCGAGCCCAGGCTGCTCCCCAGGTCGCTCCCCACGTCGGGCGAATACAGGTCGGCCGTCGCGAGATGGCCGCTGCCACCGGTTCCGCCCGTCACCAGGACCTTCCCATTGGCGAGCAGGGTCGCGGTGTGCTCACCGCGGGGGCTGCTCATCACGCCGGCGCTCGTCCAGGTGTTGGTCGCCGGTGCGTAGAGCTCGGCGCTGTCCCGGCTATAGGCCCCCGCCGCCAGGACCTGACCGTTCGCGAGCACCGTCGCGGTGTGCATGTAGCGACCGATTCCCATGGGCGCCACCGGGGCCCAGGTGTTGGTCGCAGGGTCGAATGCATCGACACTGGGCGGCAGGCCCGTTCCGCTGTTTCCCCCCACCGCCAGCACCTTGCCGGTGGGGAGGACCGCCAGGGGGAACAGCACTCGGGCCGTGCTCATGGAGCCCACGGACGACCAGGAGTTGGTCGCCGGGTTGTACACCTCGGCGCTGGACCAGAAGGGAGTCCCCCCGCTGTAGCCCCCCGCCACCAGCACCCTTCCATCCTCCAGCAGGGCCGCGCTGTGCTGCTTGCGGGCGCTGCTCATGGAAGGCACGGCCGTCCAGATGTTGGTCGCCGGGTCGTACAGCTCGGCCGCGTTCGTCGACGAATTGACGGGAGCGCCCCCGGCGACCAGCACCTTCCCGTTCTGCAGCCGGACCGCCGTATGGAAGGCGCGCGGGCTGATCATGGAAGCCACGTCCGTCCACGAGTTGGTCGCCGGGTTGTACAGCTCGGCCTGGGCCAGGGTGCCGGTGGGGCTCTCTCCTCCCGTGACGAGCACCCTACCGTCCTGCAACAGGGTGGCGGTATGGGCCCGGCGTCCACGGAGCAGGGTGCCGGCCGATGTCCACGTGTTGGTCGAGGGGTTGTACTGCTCGGCGGCGGTCGGGAAGTTCCAGGTCGTCGTGATGTAGAAGCCGCCCGCCACCAGCACATTGCCATTCGCCAGCCGGGTCGCGCTGTGGAGCGACCGGAGACCCAACATCGGCGCCGCAGGCGACCAACCCGCTGCCCAGGCCCCACTCCACGCCACGCTGGCGATGAGCAGGGAAATGATGAAGGCCATGCGGCTGGAAAGGTCTTTATTCACTGACATGCGCACCCCCGTTCACGGACGGTGCGATGATTATCACTTATCCCTGGATTGCAGCTAGGTAATTACTATCGTGGATTCCACGTATGACGTTGCTGAGAGGCAGCGACATCGTCTCATCCTGGAACCCGTGGGTCACCGTGTGGGCGTGAAGCACCAACATGTCCGGCGAGATCGGAAACGGCCGCCCGGAGGGTAATTCCATCACTCTTGCGTCACTCCACCACCGAGAGTGGTCTGCCTTCACGACGATTGTCATAGCACCGAGACTTTTCCTTTCTACACGCTCCGTCTAGCCTTGCTGAGCAGGTGCGAGCCGGGTTGTGGGATGGCAGAGCTGCGGAAGAAGCAAGGTCCAGCCTGATGTCGAACACAGTGAATACACATGGGGTCATGACATGCTTCGCATCCAATTGATTGTGTCGTTGACGCTGCTTGTACTGTCGAAGCCTGCCGCAGCCGAAGCTCTCAGCGTCGTCAATGTCGGTGCACCAGCGATCAACTGTGTCTTCGACACCCGTTGCACGCTGTCTGTCACCGACTCGAGCGCCACCATCCCTCTGCCAGGAACCTCCGGGACCGCGCGCTTGCAGACGCGCACGTTCACAGGAGCGACCGGTGCCCCGGCTCAGGGGTACTACGGCTACGAGTACGTGGTCGACCTGACCAATGCCACCGGCATCACCCACATCCCTTGCGTCCAGTCGCTACGAGTCTCCTTCGGTCCTGTGGCCTCCTTTCAGTACAACGGCACGGGGCCGACCGATCAGGTCTATGTCGTGACTTCCGGTGGGAGCGGCACCATCGGGCTCTCCTCCGCCAACAAGGTGGGCAATGAATTCACCTTCACCTTCGCAACCCCGGTTTGCGCTGGAGGAAGTCCCGGGACTGGAAAAAAGAGCTTCTTCTTTGGCCTTGCTTCCGCCTCGGCCCCCACGGCGGTGACCGCGGTGATCGTGAGCAGCGGAACGTCCCTCTCCATCGGGGCGCGCGCCCCCATACACGACAAGTGCACGTCCGGAGTTCCGTTGTCACCGGCTTCCGACCCGTGTGTCTCGTCGGTCTGCACGGCCGACGCGTACTGCTGCAGTTCCTCATGGGACAGCCGTTGTGTGGGCGAGGTCCGAACAGTCTGTGGCAGCCTGACGTGCTCGGAATCGGACGGCACTTGTGCGCATTCGCTCTGCACGCCAGGTGCCTCTCTCGTGAACCACTGTGACAGTGCGAAGGCTGACTGCGTTTCAGCGATCTGCGCGGTCGATCCATTCTGCTGCTCCGTTTCTTGGGACAGCCTCTGTGTAGAAAAGGTCGGGAGCGTCTGCGGCAAGAACTGCGAATGAAGCGACCGTGAATGGACACTGGGGTTTCTGGGTGGCGCCCCAAACGCTCACGGACCCACCAGACGAAGTGCGGGAGCGCCACGGAAGCGTGTCCGACCGACGGGTGACGTCCGCCGGATGCTCCCTTCCGCTCGCGCCGCAGGGATCCGCGCTGTCCGCACTCCCAGGCGCGAAGTGAGGTCCGGTGTGCCAGGTGCTCCCCCTGGCCCATTCCCTCCGTCTCCTCCCGTGACACGGTGATTTTACATCGTCGGATGCCCGGCACCGCACGGCCGTGGGTTGAATCGCGGCCTTCCCGCCACGAGACTTGCGCGCCAGCAGGCAGGTCAGCACCTTCCCGCCGCCCCATCCCCCCAGGAGAGAGTCGCATGCGCATCCTCTCGGTGCCCCTCATCGTCGCCGCCCTCCTCGCTGGTTGCAGCGAGGACCCTGACCCCACGCCCCAAGACTCGGGCGTCCCGCAGCAGGATTCGGGTGTCCCCCAACAGGATTCGGGTGTCCCCCCGGAAGACGCGGGTGTCCCGCCGGAAGATGCGGGTGTCCCGCCGGATCCGCTTCCCAGCGGCCCCGAGGTACCTCAGGGGCCGCCCAACGTGCCCGAGTTCTCTCGAGCCTTCCCCGAGCAGACACGCGCGCCGGCCATTCAATCGAAGACGGCAATCCAGGTCACCGAGATTGCTTCTGGCTTCAGGAACCCCTGGGCCATCGCCTTCCTGCCCGACCAGCGCATGCTCGTGACGGAGAAGGCCACCGGCTCGCTCTACATCGTCACTCCGCAGGGCGCGAAGTCTCCCGCTGTCACGGGGCTGCCCGCCGTGGATGCCCGTGGCCAGGGCGGACTGCTCGACGTGGAGGTCGGTCCCGACTACGCGCAGAGCAAACTCGTCTACTGGACCTATGCCGAGCCACGCCAGGGTGGCAACGGGCTGGCGGTGGCGCGCGCGAAGCTCGTGGAGGAGGGCTCGCAGCCTCGCGTGGAAAACGTTCAGGTCATCTTCCGAATGATGCCGACACTCGAGTCGACGCTGCACTCGGGGGGACGGCTGGTGTTCACCCCCGACGGCAAGCTGTTCGTCACGCTCGGAGAGCGCTCCATCCTCGCGGGCCGGGTGCAGGCTCGGGACGTGAAGAGCCACTTCGGCAAGGTGGTCCGCATCCATCCCGACGGCTCGGTGCCCCAGGACAACCCGTTCGTGAACACCCAGGGCGCGAAGCCCGAAATCTGGTCGGTGGGTCACCGCAACATCCTGTCGGCGGCGCTCGACAGCCAGAACCGGCTGTGGACGGTGGAGATGGGGCCCAAGGGAGGGGACGAGCTCAACCGGCCCGAGGCGGGCAAGGACTATGGCTGGCCCACCATCGGGTATGGCGAGGAGTACTCCGGCGCGCCCATCCACGACAGCCCGCAGGGTCCGGGCATGGAGCAGCCCGTGTACTACTGGGACCCGGTGATTGCCCCCTCGGGGATGGCCATCTACACGGGGACCCTGTTCCCCGAGTGGCGCAACGACATCTTCGTGGGCGGTCTCGTCAGCCAGGCCCTCGTACGGCTCATGATTCGCAATGACCGCGTGGTGGGCGAGGAGCATCTCCTCAAGGGCCGCAACGAGCGCATCCGCGAGGTGGTGCAGGGGCCCGATGGAGCCCTCTACCTGCTGACCGACGCCACCAACGGCAAGCTGCTCAAGGTCACACCGCGCTGAGGTTTCCGCCGACCGCGGCGGGATTCGCGCTCCCCAAGTGACTTGGTCCTCGGGGAGCGCGTCCCGGCGCCGCGCTGAGAGGGGCGTGGTGGCGACCGGTCGTTTGGCGATTGGCCGTCAGGGGCCTCGCGCGTCAGCCCCTTCCCGGGTGTGTGCGCCTCCGGGGGGCGGTGCGGGTGGGGCTCTGGTAGACGTGGAGGAATGAGTCGACGACGTGCCTCGGAGGAACTCCACGCGCTGCTGGGGGAACCGGCGCCGGACTGGGAGCGCCTCATCAAGGTGCTCAAGAAGCTCCCGGTGGACGTGGACCCGATGCTCGCGGCGGGGGCGGCGCTGCAGCTCCTTCCAGCAGACCGCTCGTTCTTCGGGTCCTTCGGGCAGCACTGTCAGCGGTTGCCCGCGCCTGTCATCCGCGCGGTGCTGGAGCGGCTCGCGGGGGATGTGCGTCCGGCGGTCTTCTTCCTGCGCGAGAGCGTGGACCGGGAGGGCTCCGACGAGGCCCTGTGTGCGTCGTGGCGGACAGCGCTCCAGGGGATGCTGGATTTGAATGTGACGTATGGCTGGGGCTCGAAGCAGCGCAAGGCGAAGCTCCAGGGGCTGGCGGAGAACCCCGTACTGCTCCAGGCGATCCAGACCGTCGTCGTGGCCAGCGAGGAGGTGTCCCTGGACATGCTGGCGGTGCTGACCATCGACGCGTCCGAGGCGTCGCTCGACGCGCTCATCCCCCATGTCGAGCGGGCGGTGCAGTCTCAGGGGTGGGAGTTGGACAGGCTGGAGGACCTGCGGACCCACGCGCGCTCCACGCCGGCCCTGGATGCCCTGTTCGAGCGGATGGAGGCGCTGCTCCAGGCGCGTCGTGCCCGCTCGCCGGCGCTGGAGCTGGCGCGCGCGCTGGGGTTCGGCGAGCTGGACGTCTTCTGGTTCAAGCTCTACGCGGCGGGCGGCGAGGAGGGAGACGCGCGGTCGATGACCTACCGCCACCACTGTCATCTGACGGTCGACAGCCGGGCTCCGGTCTGGTTCAGCTTCTCCATGTCCACCTGGGGCCCGGACGGGGAGCCAGGGCGAATCGTGCCGGTCTTCGACTTCGACAGCGAGGGGCTCCAGAACGACACACTGGGGTTGGGGGCCTGCGAGCCCACGCGGTTTCCCGAGTGGATGGCCCTGGCCGCGAAGCGGCTGCGGAGCGATTGGGACCTCGAGCAGGTGTCGGTCATGAGCAGCCTGAGGGGCCGGCAGCGCACGCGGCTCGTCAAGTGGCTGAGGGGTGAAACTCCTCCTGGGAAATAGACCGATGATTTCGGCCTGATCCGGCAGTCAATGCACGTGAACCCTCAGCCACGTCCTTGGAGACGCGTGGCCGACTCAGGACGGCGCATCGCGGTCCCAGAAATAGAAAGGCCCTCGGAGCTTCCCTGCCGCCGCAAGGTTGCTCCGAGGGCCCCTCTACCGAGCAGATCCCCCGCTCGGGTCACACCCACTTCGATTCAAGCTCACAGCATGCTGGCGATGTCCTTCACCGGCTGCGGAGCGGCCTCCGTGTTGGCCAGCGCGCCCGCCGCGCCACCGAGCAGGAGCGAGGCCGGGTTCACCCGGCCCGTCGTGACGGCCCCGAGGACACCCTCCGCGGCGCCCTTCAGCGTGTTGACGTAGCCCTTGGCCGCGCCCTCGAAGACGCCCTTCGCGCCACCCTCCGAGTTGCCGATGCCCGTCAGCACGTTGCTCACCGCCGGCAGGAACCACAGGTGCTTGCCCGCCTCACCCGCGGCCCACTGGAAGTTGTCCTTGTTGCTCCCGTCCGCCTTGACGTGCGTGTCCTTCGTCGTCGGCAGCTTCTGCTCGCCCAGGAACGAGTAACCCTGCTCGGCGAAGTCCTTCACCATTCCGGCCTCGGTGCCGTGCCGCGCATCACCGCTCTTCGTGATGCCCTCGATGTTGCCGTCACCCTTGCCGTTCTTCACCTTGCTGTCCCGGTCCCCACCAGTCGACGCCTTCGCGCTGTCGATGAACTCCAGCACCTTGGCCAGGCGGAACACCGCGTCCGGGTTCTGCTTCGCGTCCTTCAGGTCCAGCTTGGGGTCGATGCCCGTCTGCTTGCAGAGCTGGTCGAACTTGATGTCCTTCTGACGGCCCAGGTTCTTCAGCGCGGGCGAGTCGTCGACGATCTGCGCCGCCGAGCGCTTGTCCCCGGCCGGGCGCTTGTCATTGGCGCTCGGGATGCCCGAGGACTCCGGCTCGGCCTGCGGCGCGGCGCGCGGCGTGGCCTCACGGGCCGGCGCGAAGTCCCTCAACTGCGGGGGCAGCCCGCGCGGCGCGGGGTTGACGGGCTCCTGAAGCGAGGGCGGAGGAGCGAAGTCCTGGAGCGAGGGCGGAGGAGCGAAGTCCTGGAGTTGCGAGGGCAGCCCACGGGGAGCGAAGTCGACGAGGCCCGGCAGCGAGGGCACCTGCATGCCCTCCAGCATGTTCGGCGTCATCATCGGCGGCGCGGTGGGGAGCCCGAGCCCCTGCGGGAGCCCGTCCATCGAGGGCAGGCCCCTCGGCATGGGCGCGTTCATGGGCGAGAGGGTGTCCATCGCAGGCATCCCGCCCATCCGCATGGGTGCGTTCATGGGCGAGAGCTGCTCCATCGACGGCAGTCCTCCGGCCATCATGGGCGAGAGCGCCTGCATCGCGGGCTGTCCTCCGGCCATCATGGGCGAGAACGCCTGCATCGCGGGCAGGGCGGCGCCTGACACATTCGAGAGCGTCTCCATCGCGGGCAGGGCGGCGCCCGACACATTCGAGAGCGCATCCAGCGCGCGCGTGCCCCGACCGCCGGACGCGGGGTTCCTGCCCTCGAACCCATCCGTCGGCCGCTGCGCCTGCGAGGGCGCACCCGAGGGGTTGCGAACCTTCGCGTCCTGCTGCGCGGGGACAGCGGAGGGCGTCTTCTTCGGAGGGGTGACCGAGGCGGAGTCCGGCGTGTTCTGACGCAGCTTGGAGGGGGAGAGAGACGAGGGCTTGGTCTTGATCATGGGCGTCACCTGTTTCAGGACAGCGATGGGGGACCGTCGCGGCGAGGAGTTCGTCGTCTCGCCCGTGCCTTCCCTCATTGCAGCGCGAATGCCAGCCACTCTGTCTCCGCAACCCCGCGACTTCACTGGAGCGGAGCGTTCCACTTGGGCCCCCAGCCGATGACTGCAGTCATCAGGGGACTGGCTCCAGTCATCAGCGCGCGGCGCGCACCCGTGACGCCGGACCCCGGAAACACGAAGGGCCGTGTTCCCCTCGAGGAACACGGCCCGGGTGCTCGGCTCCGCGCGTGACGCGTGGCCGGGTTCTTCAGTACGGCCCGCCGCCCACCGCGGAGACGAGGTGGCGGAGCGGTGCTTTCATGCTCTCGACCATGACCGGCTCCGGTTCAACGACCCGACGGGAAGGTGCGCGGTCGCCTCGGCAGGCACGGTAGTCTTGACGCGCCGCCTTCAGACCCGCCAGGTTTCCGTCAAGCGTCCTGACGCAGACCCCGCACGCACGAGCTTCGCCCAACCACGCTTCGAAGCGCCTCTTCCAGGGAGCCAGTGCGATGAACCATATCAAAGGCTACGCTGTCATCGACGACGAGATGCGAATCGACGGGCTGCATGTCATCGAGGTGCGTCACGCGCCCGCGCTCGTCTTGCCTACGCATACGCACGACACGGCGAAACTCGGCGTCTTGCTGGCGGGCGGGGGCAGTGAACGGGCCGGGCTCGAACTCGAGAGCCACACGCCGCTCGCCCTCTTCACGCGTCGACCCTATCGCCCTCACGAAACCCAATACCACGCGCAGGGCGCTCGCTTGCTGTTCGTCCAGATGGACCCCGACGACCGACGGGCGCGCGCCGCAATCGACCCGCCCCGCCTCGATCCCGCTACCGCCCTGCAACTCGGAGGGCACCTGGTGCGGGCGTTCGGCGAGCTCCGCTCGCGCCGGAGCCGTCTCGTACGTGATGCGGCCCACATGATTCTGCACACGCTCAATGAAATGCGCCGACCGCGCCCGCCAGCCTGGCTCGACGAGGCACGCGAGCTCCTCGTGGCGAACATGGTCCGGCCGCCAACGCTGAGAGAACTCGGGCGCGTCGTCGGCGCGCACCCCGTGCATCTCGCGCAATCTTTTCGCGCCCACTGGGGCATCACGACGCGCCACTATTTGCGCGCCCATCGCGTGTTTCGCGCGCTGGAGTTCATCGACCGCGGGGTCGGGCTCGCCGAAGCGGCGGCGGCGGTCGGCTTTGCCGATCAGAGTCATATGACGAGGGCCATTCGCCTCGAGCGGGGCGCCCCGCCAGGGGCGCTGCGACGGCAGTCGCCGACGTGAGACGCGTTCGCGACGGATGGGGCGCGGCCCACGACGCGCGTCGCGGGGCAGGCCGCCCTAATCGCGTTCAAGAACCGCCGTATGCCCGCGGGTAATGTGAGCCTCTGCCGGGCCTTACGTCACCCCACGCTCGAGAGGTGCCTGGGCCCCATCCAACGCACGCGTCACACCAGGAGGGCTTCGCCATGGAGAAATCAATCGCGCGCATCGAACCGACGTGGTTCGGTCGTACAGCCGGGGCGTTCGTGGCCCTCGCTCTCGCCAGTATTACCTCGCAGGCCCACGCCGCGAGCGCGCACAAGGCCGGCGAGGTGGTGATGGAGACCGCGTCGGCGAAAACGGCCGGGGGCGAGACGGTCCGGTTCGAGATAGGCACCCTCTACGTGCCAGAAAACCGGGCCGTCCCGGGCAGCCGCGTCATCGGCATCGGGTTCGCCCGTATCCGTGCGGCACAGCCCACCGGCGCTCCGCCAATCTTCGACATGGCCGGCGGGCCCGGGAGCAGCAATCTCAGAGCCTTTGTCGACGGAGACCCCTACGGACAGGATTTGCTCCAACTCTTCGTAAGGCTCAGCGCCGCGGGCGACGTCGTGGTCTTCGACCAACGCGGCTATTCGAAGCGCGGAGAAGTGCTGGAGTTCGCCTGGCCACAGCAACCCCTGGACAGGCCGGGTTCGCCGTCGGCTGACGCCGCGAACATGGTGAAGGCGGCCCGAGAAGCAATCGCGGCCCACCCGGACAAAGACCTCGCCGGGTACACCATCGTTCAGTGCGCCGAAGACGTGAACGATCTGCGGCGGGCCCTTGGGTATGACAAGATCACGCTATTCGCGGAGAGCTTCGGGTCGCAGTGGGCCTTCGCCGTGATGCGGCTTCACCCCGAAATCGTGGCCCGCGCGCAGTTGGCGGCCGTCGAGCCGCTCGACTTCGGGTACGACATGCCCTCGCACGTCCTCGCGGCGCTTCAACGCATCGCCTTCGACGCCGACCGAGACCCCGGGCTCGCGCCCTACCTGCCGAAGGGCGGCATCATGACCGCGTTGCGTGCGGTGCGCGACCGCTTCGCGCGCGCGCCGATCAAGGTCAAGGTCAAGGACGAGATGACGGGGAGGGTTCAAGAAGTGGTGCTCGGAGTCAAAGAGCTTCGCGACTCGCTCGTCGTGCCCGCCCACGTGTGGCCGGCCTTCGTTCTGTCGCTCTATCATGGCCACTATGACGACTGGGCGCGCGCGCTCGTGAAGCAGAGCAAAGGCAACCAATTTCCCCTCATCGGCCCGCTGATTGATACGAGCCTGGGGGTGACGACGGCCCGCGAGCACCTGCTTCGAACCGACCTGGGCGGAGATCTCCTGGGCATGGGCGCACTCGACGCGTACACCGCATCGGCGCCGGTCTGGCCAAGCCCGGACGTGGGCGACGACCTGCGGGTGCCGGTGTTGAGTTCCACCCCGGTGCTCTTCATTCACGGCGATTGGGACACGTCTACGCCCGTCGAAAACACACTGAGCATGCTGCCGTATTTTCCGAACAGCCGAACAATCCTGGTGCACCGCGGCAGGCACGGCGCTCGCTATGCCCTTCTCGATCAACAGCCCGCCGCCCGGGCGGCAATCATCGAGTTCCTCAAGACCGGCGACACCCGCGCGGTACCGACCCACGTGACGCTGCCCGCCCCGCCTTTCAGGCGGCCCGCTTTCCCGGCGCCCGAAAAGCCTTCGGGCCCCTAGGCGGAGGAGCCGAGGAGGGCCGCTGACTGCGTACCGGGCCCAGGACTGGGGGCATGCGCTCCGGCGAGTGGACCGACTTTGAATACAGGGGCGCGTGCTACCAACCCGCATGGCACGCTACACCTGATGGCGTTGAGCAAGCAGTGCGGCTTCGTGACCGAAGTGTCTGTCATCGGGCGTACCGCATGCTCATGATCGTCATGGAGGACTGCGCTTTCGCAGACAAGGAAAGCAAAACAGCTTCGTCACGAATTGTTCGCCGGAGACACTCTGCCGAGCGAGAACCGCTAGGGTGAGGCGACTTCAGTGTCTGAGCTGGCGAAGCAGAGCGGGTCTTGGCATTTTCGTTGAACCGTGGCGCCCTTGGTGCCATGAGCATGTGTCATGCCGAGGCTGTTCCCTCCCAGCGAACAAATGATGCCGTTCGTGCCGTCTGTCAGGCTGTTCGCGCCTGGCGAGCAACTGGCGCCCTTCGTGCGTTCGATCATGGTGCTCGAGGGAGGCCAGGAAGGGACGCGCACGTTGCTTCCCGACCCCGGCATCACTCTCGGCATCGCCTTCAGGGGCTCCGCGAGCCAGATTCAGGGGAGCTCCGAGCGCAAGCTCCCAAGCAGCGCCATCTCAGGCATGGGCTCCATCGTGCGCCGGATACGGGCCTCGGCGAACGGGGGGAACGTCCTCGTGACGTTCAAAGAGGCAGGGGCCGCGCAGTTCTTCGCGGAGCCCTTGCACGAGTTCCTTGATACGATTCAGGCACTCGACGATCTGGTGCCACGCGCAGATGTGGATCGCCTCTCGTCCCGCATAGCGGATTCGGAGAATGCCACGGAGCGGTCGGAGCTTGTGGAGCAGTTCTTGTGCGCACGGTTGAGGCCTCGGGAGCCCGATCAGATTGTCGCAGCGGCAGTGCGCGCCATCCGCGCGGCTCACGGATCGCTTCGGATTGGCGCGCTCGCCAAGTCACTCCACATCAGCCAGGACGCGTTCGAGAAGCGCTTCCGCCGCACCGTCGGCACATCACCCAAGCACCTTGCGTCCATCATCCGGTTGCGCCAGGTCGTCGACTCCTACCGACCGGGCGTGAGCCTGTCGCGGCTATCCCTCGACGCTGGCTATTGCGATCAATCTCACTTCCACCGTGAATTTCGGGCCGCTGTAGGATCCGCGCCAAACCGCTTCTTCAAGTCGGAAGAGTATTACTGACGCGTTGGGGCGGCGTCGGGCCCGGCTCCACATCCTTGAGCCAGGCCACGATTTCTCCGTGCCTGGTCAATCCTTGCTTGGCGACAAGCCTGGCGAAGTCCTCCAGTCCGTGCCCGTCTTCTCCTTGATGGAGTCGAGACACGCTTTGAATGACATGCATTCTCCGGAGGTCAGGGCTTTGCGGCCGGCATCGGCTCGTCGAGGAACGCCGGGACGATGGGCGCCAGGAGATCCGTTCGAGTCAGGATGCTCCAGTGGCTCACACCCGGCAGCACGGCCAGGCGGGAGCTCGGCGGGTTGCCCATCGCGCCGTCTGCCTTACCGCCGCCCAGCACTCCAAGCATCTCGACGAGGTGGGCTGGAGGCATGTTGTCGGTGTCCCCGGCCACGATCAGCGTCGGCGCCTTGAGGGTGCGAAGGGTGTCCGTCCAGTCATACTCTTCCCCAGCCAGCAGCTGCCTCAGCTTGGACACCAGCACGGGCCAATCTCCCGGCCTGGGCGCAACCCGGACATAGGCTTCGTGCGGGGGAGAGCCTGCCAGCGCGTCGGCGTCCATGTACGCCATCCCAGCCCGGACCTCGGGGTACCAGCCGTTGCTCTTGAAGGGCGCCGAGACGACCACCAGCTTGCGCACCACGCTCGGATGCCGGATGCCCAGCTGAATCGCGACGCCGCCTCCAAGGGAGAAGCCGCAGACGTCCGCGCTCTCGAACCCAAGGTGCTTGATGAGCGCAGCGATGTCGTCCGCCATCAGCTCGTACTTCATCGGGCGATCGATGTCCGCCGTGCGGCCATGGGCCTGGAGCTCCACCGCGATGACCTGCCGGCTCCGGGCGAGCGTCGACAGAAAGGGCTCCGTCGTATCGATGGTAGACAATCCACCGTGGAGCAGCACCACCGGTCTGCCGGTGCCATGAAGCTCGTAGTACAGATTGATGCCGTTCACCGACGCGTAGGCGCCCGCGGTGCGATTCTCCGGGGCCTTGGGGGGCGGGTTTTCAGAGTCGCATCCCGTCACCCAGAGGGTCGAGCAGAGGATGGCCATCACAGCGAGCGTGAACCTGTTCATTGTCTTCATGGAGTTCTCTTGAAGTCCCTGCGGAGTTGAATGTCTCAGTTGAAAACCAGCGATTGCTTGCGAGTTCTTCGGAGTGGCCTTGGCTGCGCCATTCGCCGCCCCCGAGTCACTGCGCCTCACGAAAGGGGAGGATGGAGCGCAATCGCGCATTGCGCAGCCAGAGCCCGACCCACAGGAACGCCGCGAAGTAGACAGGGGAGAGCACATGCGTGAAGAGCGGACTCTCGACTCGAACGTGGGTCGCGATGGCTCCGCCCAGGTAGCCTGTCCACAGCACCGCGCCGAGCACCGAGGTGCGCGGGATGAGGTACACCGCGAGGAACACGAGCTGGAGCACTCCCAGTCCTACGACGACGCTCGCGGGGTAGCCGAGCTGGAGGGTGCCCTCCACGAACTGCGGCGCGGAGAGCACCTTGCCGACGGCGTCGAAGATCAGGAAGAGGACGGCGAGGCCGCTCAAGATGCGCCCCGTCCACATGGCTTTCTTTGAAGGACCGGCAGAGTGGGGGGGTGAAACGGAAGAGGATGAAGCGGCGTGGACTGCGGTCAAGGGGGCTCCGTGAGGGGGGAATCGGTCTCGATGTATGGACTTGCCAGCCCCACCGAAATCATCGGCTGGCCGCAAAGAAGTATTCGTTGGCCCGCCATGGGTCTTGAACAAATTCATTGAACTGCTCTCTTCACTGCTCAATCACTCGCCTCCAACTCGAAGGGTCTCCGAACTGGAATGGCGTTGTGCGTGGAAGGAGCGCTGCCAGGTTTCCGTCAATCGCCCCAAAGGGCGAGGGACAGATTTTCAGTCCGGACCTAAGGACGGGGGACAGCCCCGCATACCTCACGGGGTTGCCTGCTTAGGAGCGGCGGATGTTCAACCCACGGGACTTCAACTCTCGCGAGCTCAGGGTCCGGGACACAGTCACCGTGGCCCTTGGCAGTTCGCGGTCCCTTCCGGAGGTCCTTGAAGCGACTCGAGCGCCGCTTCTCGAGTTCGTCCAGGCCGACTCCATGGCCCTGTGCCTCATGCGCGTCGCGCCTTCGCTCGACTTCCGATGGCACGTCCCCGGCCACCCCATCCCGATACTCAAGGAGTACGCCGGACTGGTCGACCATGACTTCCTCCGGGCCCCCATCCTCGCCCAGCCCGAAGTGCCCACCTGCGACACGCAGCTGCTCTCCCGCGGGGAGTACGAACGAACCCTCGTCTACCAACGCAGCGTGGAGCTTGAGCTGCCTCTGGAGCACATCATGGCCGTCCTCGTGCCCATCCGCCCCGGCGTCGTCGGCGCCTTCGCGTTCTACCGGCACACGCGGTCCGCCTTCTCCTCCCAGAGCATCACCGCGCTCTCCAGCCTCACCAGGCACCTGGCGAACTCCGTGGGCAACTGCCAGGACTACCAGGACCTGACCGCCCGCACCCAACTGCTCCAGGAGCTCTTCCAACGCAAGGACTCCGCCTTCCTCATCCTGGAGCCTCCCACGCGTGAGGTGTTCCGCTCCCCGCACGCCACGGCCCTGCTGGAGCGCTGGTTCACCCCTTCGGACGTACACGCCTCCGGCCTCCCTCGCGTCCTCAAGGAGCGGCTGGACGCCCTGGTTCGGATGGACTTGGACTCGCGGCTCGGAAAGACTTTATGGGTCATCAATCATCCCGAGGGCTACCGCACGTGCCGGTTCGTCGAGCTGCCCGCCAGTGACGGCCCCCGCCAATGGGCCCTCCTGCTGACCGAGTTTCCCCACTCCATCCCGCTCCCCTTGCACATGCAGCGCGAGCTCACGCCCCGCGAGCTCGACATCGCGAGGGGTGTGCTTCGAAACTGGTCCAACGGGCAGATCGCCGATGAACTCAAGATCTCGGGCCAGACGGTGAAGACCCACGTGCGTAACCTCTTCGGCAAGCTGGGCGTCGATGGTCGCGCCGATTTCCTCTACCAGGCAGCCCTCCTCAACAGGCCCGTGTGAGGCGTCCTCCCGAAGGCCAGGGTTCGAACGGGAGGTTCCCCCAGCCTGCGTGCGGTTGTCTCTACCCCGCGAGGGGTAGGGTGGAGGCGCCGCCCTCACGGAAGATGCACGGGTAGACGCTCCGGGCGATGCGGGCCGAGAAGAGGATGGCCTCCTGGTCCTCGGGCTCCGTCAATCGCTCGAGAAGCCGCGCCATCTCCGCCACGTGGTCGCCATCCAGTGCCCCGTGGCTGCGCAGGAACGTCACGGACTTGTGGATGTTGGGAATGGCGGACACCTCCTTCAGTCGCCGGGCCCACACGCCCGCCCGCGTCTGCGACAGGTACTCCAGCACGTACGCGGTCCCCAACACCGCCGTCGGCACGCCCGCGCGGGACGTGAAGAAGTTCCACCCCGTATAGGCCTCCACCGCCGGGCTCCGCGCCGCCGTCTCCACGGACTCCTCCGAGCACCCCAGGTTCTTCAGGTCCGACAACAGCCACCGTTCGTGCCCCCGTTCCTCCTCTCCCTTCTGGATCAGCAACTGCGCCAACTCCGGGTGCCGGCCCAGCCGCTTCAGCCGCTCGCCCGCCTCGCCGAGGATCGGCGTGCTCCAGCGGGCGTAGTGGTACGTCTGGACGAGGTAGTGGATGTAGCCCGCGGCATCGAGGGAGCCCTCGAAGAGGCGGTGGCCGTCGGGCCGCGCATCCACCGCCGCCACCAGCCCTCGCGCCTCCGCGTCCAGCGCCGCCAACCAAGTCGTTGCCGCGTGATTCTCCGCCTGTGTTCGCACGTACGTCTCCTGTCCGGTGCCCGTGGGGCTCCCGGTCGCCGCGTGTTGAAGGTGAAAGGAAGGGAGCAGCCGCCCCGCTCTAGTCGGCGGGACTCATGCCGTTTTCCATCGCGTGGAAGCGCTCCACGGAGTCCGCGGGGACTTCATCGAGCGCCATGACGAGCGGCAGCGTGAACCACTGGAAATACGTGTCGTAGAGCGGCTCCGCGATGAAGCGCGCCCCCATCGTCCTGGCGAAGAGCGAGGGCGCCCTGGGCAGCCGCAGTCCGTCCAACAGCCCCTGCGCCGCCTGTGCCCGTTCTTCGGGCGTGTAGAAGGGACTGCGGGGCCGCACCGGGGCCCTACAAGGGTCGGTCACGGCCACGCGCCAGTGAGGACTCAGCCATCCCCGGTGGGCCGCGACTTGCCAGGAGAGGAGCGCGTCCTCGGGCGAGTCCGTCTCCAGGTTCGCGGACGCAATCCAGTGCGTCACTCCGCGCCGCCGGCTCTCCGCGTACATGCCCGCCTGCAGCCACGTGACGGCCTCCGAGCGCCGCCACTTCGGCAACACGCAGAAGCGCGAGGGCTCCGCGAACAGCCTTCCCGGCCGGAGCAGGCCCGAGAGGTCCACTCGCTGCTCCATCTCGAGCCCCACCTTCGCACCCAGGTTCGCCGCCACCTCCGCGTTGGGCAACGCGACTCGCATGGTCGCCACCGGCTCGTCGCCGGCATGGACGAGCACATGCACCGTGGTGTCGAGCGTGTCGACGCACGTCACCTCCCGCCGAGACAGCGCGGACTGCTCCGGCAGCAATCCCAGTTCTCCGCCGAAGACAGCCCAGCGGATGCGAGCCACGTCATCGAGCTCCCGCTGGGTCGCGGCAACACGCCAGCGCCATTGCCTGCACGTCATGGGTACTCTCCTGGTAGCGAAGCGGGCCGGTGTCTCACCGCCCTCGCACGTCCTTTCGTCGCGGGTGGCTCGAGTTCGACCGCGGCCCCGAGACAGGCCTCGCGAGCCGCTGCGCACGTGCTCCGCTCCAGCGGGTAACAGTTCGCCCCATCACAACGGCGTCCAGGTCTCTCCAAGCCGTTGACGGGTTCAGAGCCCACAACGAATGGAGAACATGCACATGACGCAGTGGAAGCGAGTCCTCACGTGGCTGCCGCGTCGGACCTCCATGTCCGAGTCGCGGCAGCCACCTCACGTTCCTGCTCAGCGCGAGGACTTCAGCGCATCCCGCAGTCGCTCGGCCAGGGTTTGCACGCCGGGCTCACGCAGCAGTCCGTAGTGGTCTCCCTTCACCGGGTGACGCTCCAGTCCTTCACCGATGAGCGCGGACCAGCCGCCATCCGTGGGCAGCTCCGCGTCGTGCTCGGTGGCTTTGAACAGCACCGCGCGCGTGGACAGCGGCTTCGCCACGTAGCGACGCGCGGCACCCAGGTTCGCCTCGAACACCCGCAGCAGGGACTTCAGTTGTTCGGGGTCCGTTCCGGGAGGAAGGACTCCCGCTTGGGTGCCCGCCGCGAGCAGGTGCTCCAGGACCGCGTCCGGCTCCAGCGAAGCGAGCGCGCCGAAGTCGAGAGCGAGGTTCGTCAGCGACGCCCCGAGCAAATCTCTCGCGAACATGCCGACCACCTGCAACCGATCCAACTCCGACGGCTCCTGGGCCCGCGTCACGTCCGGGGCGTAGCTGTCGATGAGCGCGAGCAGCTCCACCTGCTCCCCCTGTGCGCGGAGCTGCTGCGTCATCTCGTAGGCGATGACGCCGCCGAGTGACCAGCCTCCCAACAGGTAGGGCCCCGAGGGTTGGACCTCACGCATCGCCGTCACGTAGGCCTGGGCCATCTCCTCGACGGTGCCTCGCGGTGCTGCTTCCCCGTTCACGCCCCGCGCCTGGAGGCCGATGAAGGGACGCTCCGCTCCGAGTCGACGGGCCAGTTCGGCGTAGGCGAGGACGTTGCCTCCCACGGGGTGCACGCAGAAGAACGGCGTCTTCCCGCCAGGGCGCGGGGCTCCGAAGGGCACCACGGTGGACGGGGTGAGAGGGGCGTTGTCGCTGAGCAGGACCGCGAGCTGCTCCACCGTGGGCGCCTGGAAGAGCGCGGCCAGCGGAACCGGGCGGCCCACCGCCTCGCTCACCTCCGCCATGAGGCGCACGGCCATCAGCGAGTGACCACCCAGTTCGAAGAAGTTGGCGCGGACTCCGACGGCGCGGACTCCGAGCACCTCTTCCCAGATGCGCACCAGCCGCAGCTCCAGAGGTGTCCTCGGCGGCAGCGCGGACTCCGTTCCGGACGCATCGACGGACGGTTCCGGCAGGGCCCTCGTGTCCACCTTGCCGTTGAGCGTCAGCGGCAGGGCGGGCAGGGCGACGAAGGCGGACGGCACCATGTACTCGGGCAGGCGCTGCTGGAGCCACGTTCTCAGCGTGGCCACATCCGGCGCGGGCGGCGTCGAGGCCACGATGTAGGCCACGAGCCTCTTGTCTCCCGCGCCATCGTCTCGCGTCACCACGACCGCGTCTCGCAGGGACGCGTGCTCGCGCAAGACCGCGGCGATCTCGCCGGGTTCGACCCGGAAGCCGCGCACCTTCACCTGGAAGTCCATGCGTCCGATGAACTCCATGCGGCCATCCGCGAGCCACCGGACCCGGTCTCCCGTGCGGTACATGCGTGCCTCGCTCGCCGTGCTGAACGGGTCCGCGAGGAAGCGCTCCGCCGTCAGCTCGGGACGCCCGAAGTAGCCTCGGGCCACCTGGGGGCCACCCACGTACAGCTCGCCGGGCATCCCCACGGGGACGGGCCGCAGGCCCGCGTCCAGCACGTACAGGCGCGTCTGCCCCAATGCCCGACCGAGCGGGACCTGCGCGGGGGCCTTGTCACCGGGCGGCAGCTCCACCCGCCCCGCGAGGACACCCACCGTCGTCTCCGTCGGCCCGTAGTGATTGAAGACCTCGCACTCCGGCGCGAGCGCGTGGACCTTCTCCAGCAGGGCCCACGACGACGACTCGCCGCCCGTCACCAGTCGCTTGCGCGGAAGGACACGTCGCGGCTCCGGCACCGTCAGCAACGCGGCCAGATGCGACGGGACGATCTTCACGCAGTCCACCGCGTGGCGCTGGAAGTACTCGGCCACTCCCTCCGGACTTCGCGCCCGCTCCTGCGTCAACACGTGCAGCAGCCCACCCGTGACGAGCGCGGGGAACAGCACCGTGTTGCCCAGGTCCGCGGCGAAGGTGGAGACCATCGCGAAGCTCGAGCACTCGGTCAGCCGCAGCCGGTCGATGGCCGCGTGCACGTAGCTCATGAGCTGGCCGTGCGGCACCGCGACGCCCTTGGGGCGACCCGTGCTGCCCGACGTGAAGAGCACGTAGGCCAGGTGCTCCAGGCCGACTTCGACTCCCGTCGCGTGGACAGGCTGGTTCGCGAGCAGCGCCGCGTCCTCATCCATCCGCACGCACCGGACGTCGAGTCCGTCGAAGGCACCCGCGAGGCGCGCCTCCGTGATGACGATGGGCGCGGACACTTCTTCCACGAGGCCGCGCAGGCGCGCCGCGGGCTGCGACGGCTCCAGCGGAACGTAGGCCGCTGCCGCCTTGTGGACCGCGAGCAGCGCGGCGACCACCTCCACGCCACGCTCCAGGCACAGGGCCACGGGCACATCCGGCCCGGCACCCAACGCGCGCAGGTGATGCGCGAGCTGATTGGCGCGTTGGTCGAGCTGACGGTAGCTCCACGCCTGGTCCTCGCAGCGAAGCGCGGGGGCTTCGGGAGTCCGCGCGGCCTGCTGCTCGAAGAGGCGATGGAAGGGATGCCCCGGCTGCACACTCGCTTCGACCGGGGGGGCGTCCAGGAGCAGTCGCTTCCGCTCATCATCCGTGAGCAGCGAGAGCGTGGCCAGCGGGGCATCCGGCGTGGCGAGCGCGCGCTCCAGCAGGTGCTGGAAGTGGTGCATGAGGCGCTCGGCGGTGGCCGGCTCGAACAGGTCGGTGCTGAAGACGAGACCGCCCCGGTAGCCGTCGGTCGCTCGGACCATGTGGAGATTGAGCTCGAACTTGGTCGAGCTGTGCTCCACGTCCACGCTCTTGAGCGTCAGGTCCGACAGCGCGACTTCGGGAGTCGGTGCGTTCTGGAGCACGAACATGGCCTGGAACAGGGGCGTGCGGCCCAGGTCCCGCGCGGGCTGGAGTTCTTCCACCAGTCGCTCGAACGGGAGGTCCTGGTGCTCATAGGCGCCGAGTGTCGTGTCACGCACCTGGGCCAGCAGACCTCGGAAGGTCAGCTCCGGCGTGAAGCGCGCGCGCAGCGCCAGGGTGTTGATGAAGACACCCAGCATGCCCTCGGTCTGTGCATGTCGACGGCCCGCGATGGGCGAGCCGACCACCACGTCGTCCTGTCCCGAGTACCGCTGGAGCAGGGCCTGGAACGCGGCCAGGAGCAGCATGAAGGGCGTGACCTTCTCGCGGCGGGTCGCCGCGTCCACCGCGTCGCTCAGCGCGGGAGACAGTCGCAGGGACGCCAGTCCGCCATGGGACGAGAGCGCGGCCGGACGAGGCTTGTCCGTGGGCAGCTCCAGCGCGGGAGCGGCGCCATCGAGGTGACGCTTCCACCACCCGAGCTGCTCACTCAAGGCCTCACCCTTGAGCCAGCCTCGCTGCCACACCGCGTAGTCGGCGTACTGCACCGGCAGCTCCGGCAAGGGCGACGGCGCTCCTCGCTGGAAGGCCTCGTAGAGCTGGGTCAGCTCACGCACCAGCACGCCCATGGACCAGCCGTCCGAGACGATGTGGTGCATGCACACGAGCAGGACGTGCTCCGTCGGCGTGACGTGCAGCACGGTGACTCGCAGCAGGGGACCCGCGGCCAGGTCGAACGGACGGAGCGCGTCCTCCGTGGAGAGGCGGAGCACTTCGGCCTCACGTTGCTCGGGAGGCAGCTTCGTCAGGTCCACCGCGTTGAACGGCGGAGTCGCCGTCGCATGGATGACCTGTCGCGGCTCGCCGCCCTCCATCGTGAAGGTCGTGCGCAGTGACTCGTGACGCTGGACCAGCGCGTCGAAGGCACGCTGGAGCGACGTCAGGTTCACCGTGCCCAGGAGCTTGAGCGCCCAGGGGATGTTGTAGTGCGCCTGTCCGGGCTGGAGCTGGTCCAGGAACCACAGGCGCTGCTGCGCGAAGGACAGCGGGAGCGCGCCTCCTCGCGGCACGGGCACCAGCGGCGGCAGCACCGCGAGCCCTCGTTCCATGGACAGCCCGCGCTGGAGATGCTCCGCGAGCCCCGCCAGCGTGGGGGACTCGAAGAGTGTACGGACGCCCAGCTCCAGGCCCAGCTCCGCGCGGATGCGCGCCACCAGTCGGGTCGCCATCAGCGAGTGGCCGCCCAGCTCGAAGAAGCTGTCGTGACGGCCCACGCGGGGGACCTGGAGCAGCTCCGTCCACAGCTCCGCCAGTCTCGACTCGAACGGGGTCGCGGGCGGCTCGTGCGCCCTCCCCATGTCGAAGCCAGACGCGTCCGGCACCGGCAGGGCCTTGCGGTCCACCTTGCCGTGCGTCGTCTGAGGGAGCGCGGACAGGTACATGACGTGCGTGGGCACCATGTACTCAGGCAGCCGTTGCCGCAGCCACGCTCTCGGCTCCTCACCGGTGAGGGCCTTGCCGTCGGCCGTGACGACGTAGGCCACCAGGCGCTTGTCGCCGGGCACATCCTCCCGGACGACGACGGCCACCTCGCGCACCTCGGGATGCGCGCGCAGGGCGGATTCGACTTCACCCAGCTCGATGCGGAAGCCACGCACCTTCACCTGGAGGTCGATGCGTCCCAGGAAGCGGAGCGCGCCGTCCTGCGTCCAGCACACGCGGTCTCCCGTGCGATAGAGGCGCTCTCCCGGCGTGGTGGCGAAGGGATGCGGAACGAAGCGCTCGGCGGTGAGCGCCGGACGTCCCTGATAGCCACGTGCCAGGCCCGGGCCTCCGATGAACAGCTCGCCGGGCACGCCCACCGGGACGGGCCGCAGCGACGCATCCAGGACGTAGACCTGGGTGTTCGGAATGGGCCGGCCAATGGGGACGGAGTCGCCCAGGGGCTCGCCCGGTGGCAGCGACTGTTGCGTCGTCACCACGGTGACTTCCGTGGGGCCATACGCGTTGGTGAGCGCGAGCCCACGCGCCAATCGCTCGCGAGCCCTGGGGACGGGCAGCACGTCGCCACCCACCCACAGCCGGGGCAGTCGGGACAGGGCCTCCGGCTCATGCTGCTGCATGACGTCGAAGAGGGCGGTGGCCAGCAGCGCGGTGGTGACGTGGTGCTCGTCGATGACGCGGGCCAGCTCCGTCACCTCCGGTGTCACCGGCGGGTACACGGCGAGCCGCGCCCCCGTGAGCAGCGCGCTCCAGATCTCCAGCGCCGTCGGGTCGAACGTCAGCGGAGCCACCTGGAGGATGACCTCGCCCGGCTCACGAGACGCGAAGCCCATGCCGGAGACGAGGCGCAGCACGCCCCGGTGAGTGATGGCCACGCCCTTGGGTGTGCCGGTGGAGCCCGACGTGTACGTGACGTACGCGAGACTGTCCGAAGCCAGCGGCACGGAGAGTGGCTCCGCGGACTGGCTCTCGATGAGGGGAGAGTCGGTGGCGAGCACCACCACGGGCCAGGGCCCGGAGGGAATCACGCCCTGGACCGCGCTCACGGTGAGGACACCGGCGACGCTGGAGTCCTCGAGCATGAACGCGATGCGCCGCGACGGATGGCTCGCATCGAGCGGGACGTAGCAGCCGCCGGCCTTGAGGATGCCGAGCAGCGCCACGTACAGCTCCAGGCTCCGCGGAATGCATATGGCGAGGCGCGGCTCCTGCCCCAAGCCCAGGGACAGCAAGTGTCGAGCGAGCTGGTTCGAGCGCGCGTCGAGTTCCGCGTAGGTGAGGTGCTGGCCCTCGAACTGAATGGCGATGGCCTCGGGCGTGCGCCGGACCTGCTCAGAGAACTGCTGGGGCAGGGTGGCCTCGGACGGGTAGTCCGCGCGCGTGTCATTCCACTCGACGAGGACGCGCCGGCGTTCGGCCTCCGTCATCAGCGACAGGGCGGAGAGCGGTGCGTCCGCTTCGGCGACGGCCGCTTCCAGCAGGCGCAGCAGGTGCGCCCCCAGTCGCTCGATGGTGGAGTGCTCGAACAGCTCCTTCTTGAAGGCCAGTCCTCCGCTGTAGCCCTCCGGAGTTCGGGTCAGGGCGAGCTCCAACTCGAAGCGACTCACGGCGTGTTCCACGTCCACGCTTCGCAGCGTCAGCTCCGGCAGTGCCACCTCCGCGTCTGGCGTGTTCTGGAGGGCGAAGAGGGCCTGGAACAGCGGAGTGCGGCTCAAGTCACGCGTCGGCTGAAGCTCCTCCACCAGTCGCTCGAAGGGGATGTCCTGGTGTTCGTAGGCCCCGAGCGTCATGTCGCGCACCTGGGCCAGCAGGCCCCGGAACGTGAGATCTGGCGTGAAGCGGGCGCGCAGCACCAGGGTGTTGACGAAGAAGCCGATGAGACCCTCCGTCCGGGCATGGTGGCGGCCCGCGATGGGCGAGCCGATGAGGATGTCGTCCTGCCCCGAGTACCGGTGCAGCAAGGTCTGGAATCCGGCCAGCAACAGCATGAAGGGCGTGACGCGCTCACGTTGAGCGAGGGCCTCCAGTGCGTTGCTGAGCGCGGGTGACAGGCTCAGGGGGATGCTGGCGCCCTGGTGAGAGAGCACCGCCGGGCGAGCCTTGTCGGTGAGCAAGTCCAGCGTGCCAGCTGCTCCCGAGAGCCGGCCCTTCCACCAGTCGAGCTGCGTCTGAAGCGTCTCACCCTGGAGCCAGTCGCGCTGCCAGAGGGAGTAGTCCGCGTACTGAATCGGCAGCTCCGGCAGGGGCGACGGAAGGCCCTGGCGGAAAGCCTCGTAAAGCTGGACCAGCTCGCGCACCAGCACCGTCTGAGACCAGCCGTCGGAGATGGCGTGGTGCATGCACAAGAGCAGCACGTGCTCGTTCGGCTCCAGCACCAGCAACGTGGTGCGCATGAGCGGCCCCGAGGCGAGGTCGAACGGAAGGCTCGCATCCTCCATCGCGAGCCGCGTCGTCTCTTCCGCCCGCTGCTCGGCGGACCGGCTCGTGAGGTCCACCATCCGGAGGTTTCCGGGCAGGGCGGGGTGGATGACTTGATGAGGCTCGCCTTCCACCGCGCGGAACGTGGTGCGCAGCGACGCGTGGCGGCGCACCAGTTCGTCGACGGCCTGCTGGAACGCGGTGGGTTCCAGGCGCCCGGACAGGCGCAGCGCCACCGGTATGTTGTAGACCGACGTGCCCGGCTGGAGCTGATCCAGGAACCACAGGCGCTGCTGCGCGAAGGACAGGGGCACGGTGCCCTGGCCGCGAGGCTTTCCCAGCTCCGGCAGGGAGCTGCTCGACGTCGCGCTGGTGAGGCGCTCCGCGATCCCCGCCAGCGTGGGGGACTCGAAGAAGGCTCGCAGTCCCAGCTCCACGCTGAACTCGTCGCGGATGCGCGCCACCAACCGCGTGGCCATCAGCGAGTGGCCGCCGAGTTCGAAGAAGCTGTCGTGACGGCCCACCGTGGGGACTCGCAGCAACTCGCGCCACAGCTCCGCCAGTCGCTCCTCCATGGGCGTCGCGGGCGGCTCGTGCGGACTCCCTGTGTCGAAGCCAGACGCGTCCGGAACCGGCAGGGCCTTGCGGTCCACCTTGCCGTGAGTCGTCTGCGGCAGGGCGGACAGGTACATGACGTGCGCGGGCACCATGTACTCGGGCAGCCGTTGCCGCAGCCACGCCTTGGGGTCCTCGCTAGTGGGAGCGTTGCCGTCGGTGGTGGCGACGTAGGCCACCAGGCGCTTGTCGCCGGGCACGTCCTCCCGAATGACGACGGCCACCTCGCGCACCTCAGGATGCGCGCGGAGGGAGGACTCGATTTCACCCAGCTCGATGCGGAAGCCGCGCAACTTCACCTGGAGGTCGATGCGTCCGAGGAAGCGGAGCACACCGTCCTGCGTCCAGCACACGCGATCTCCCGTGCGATAGAGGCGCTCGCCGGGCGTGGTGGCGAAGGGATGCGGAACGAAGCGCTCGGCGGTGAGCGCGGGACGTCCCTGGTACCCCCGCGCGAGGCCCGGGCCTCCGATGAACAGCTCGCCGGGCACGCCCACCGGGACGGGCCGCAGCGAGGCGTCGAGGACGTAGACCTGGGTGTTCGGAATGGGCCGGCCAATGGGGATGGAGTCGCCCAGGGGCATGCCCGGTGACAGCACCTGCAGCGTCGCCGCCACGGTCGCTTCCGTGGGGCCGTACGCGTTGATGAGCGCAAGCCGTCGCGCCAGCCGCTCGCGAGCCGTGGGGACGGGCAGCACGTCGCCTCCCACCAACAGCCGAGGCAGTCGGGACAGGGCCTCCGGCTCGTGCCGCTGCATGACGTCGAAGAGGGCGGTGGCGAGCACCGCGGAGGTGACCTGGTGCTGGTCGATGACGCGGGCCAGCTCCGTCACCTCCGGTGTCCCCGGCGGGTACACGGCGAGCCGCGCTCCCGTGAGCAGCGCGCTCCAGATCTCCAGCGCTGAGGGGTCGAACGTCAGCGGAGTCACCTGGAGGATGACCTCGCCGGGCTCGCGAGACGAGACACCCATGCCGGCGATGAGCCGCAGCACTCCCCGGTGGGTGATGGCCACGCCCTTGGGTGTGCCAGTGGAGCCCGACGTGTACGTGACGTACGCGAGGTTGTCCGAGCAGAGCGGTACGGAGAGCGGAGCCTCGGATTGGGTCGCGATGCGCACCTCATCGGTGTCGAGCGCCACCACGGGCCAGGCACCCGAGGGCAGCACGCCCTGGACCGAACTCACGGTGAGGACACCGGCGACGCTGGAGTCCTCGAGCATGAAGGCGATGCGCCGCGACGGATGGCTCGCATCGAGCGGGACGTAGCAGCCGCCGGCCTTGAGGATGCCGAGCAGCGCCACGTACAGCTCCAGGCTCCGCGGAATGCACACGGCGAGACGCGGCTCCTGCCCCAAGCCCAGGGACAGCAAGTGTCGAGCAAGCTGATTCGAGCGGGCGTCGAGCTCCGCGTAGGTGAGGTGCTGGCCCTCGAACTGGAGGGCGATGGCCTCGGGCGTACGCCGGACCTGCTCGGAGAACAGCAGGGGCAGGGTGGCCTCGGACGGGTAGTCCGCGCGGGTGTCATTCCACTCGACGAGGACTCGCTGGCGTTCGATCTCCGTCATCAGCGACAGGGTGGAGAGCGGCGCGTCCGCGTCGGCGACGGCTGCTTCCAGCAGGCGCAACAGGTGCGCCCCCAGTCGTTCGATGGTGGAGCGCTCGAACAGGTCCGTCTTGAAGGCCAGTCCTCCGCTGTAGCCCTCCGTCGTTCGGGTCAGGGCCAACTCCAGCTCGAAGCGACTGACGGTGTATTCCACGTCCACGCTTCGCAGCATCAGCTCCGGCAGTGCCATCTCCGCGTCTGGCGTGTTCTGGAGGGCGAAGAGGGCCTGGAACAGCGGTGTACGGCTCAAGTCACGCGTCGGCTGAAGCTCCTCCACCAGCCGCTCGAAGGGGATGTCCTGGTGCTCGTAGGCCCCGAGCGTCATGTCGCGCACCTGGGCCAGCAGGCTCCGGAACGTGAGGTCCGGGGCGAAGCGTGCGCGAAGCACCAGGGTGTTGACGAAGAAGCCGATGAGGCCCTCCGTCCGGGCATGGTGGCGACCCGCGATGGGCGAGCCGATGAGGATGTCGTCCTGCCCTGAGTACCGGTGCAGCAAGGTCTGGAAGCCGGCCAGCAACAGCATGAAGGGTGTGACGCGTTCACGTTGAGCCAGGGCCTCCAGCGCGTTGCTGAGCGCGGGAGACAGGCTCAGGGGAACACTCGCGCCCTGGTGCGAGAGCACCGCCGGGCGAGGCTTGTCGGTGAGCAGGTCCAGCATGCCCGGGGCACCCGAGAGCCGGCCCTTCCACCAGTCGAGCTGCGTCTGGAGCGTCGCGCCCTGGAGCCAGTCGCGCTGCCAGAGGGAGTAGTCCGCGTACTGAATCGGCAGCTCCGGCAGCGGTGACGGGAGGCCCTGGCGGAACGACTCGTAGAGCTGGACCAACTCGCGCACCAGCACCGCCTGGGACCAGCCGTCGGAGATGGTGTGGTGCATGCACAAGAGCAGCACGTGCTCGTTCGGCTCCAGCACCACCAGCGTGGTGCGCATGAGGGGACCCGAGGCGAGGTCGAACGGAAGGCTCGCGTCCTCCATCGCGAGCCGCGTCGTCTCTTCGGCCCGTTGTTCGGCGGATCGGCTTGTGAGGTCCACCACCCGGAGGTTTCCGGGCAGGGCGGGGTGGATGACCTGATGAGGCTCGCCTTCCACCGCGAGGAACGTGGTGCGCAGGGACTCATGGCGGCGCACCAGTTCGTCCACGGCTCGTTCGAACGCGGTGTGCTCCAGGCGCCCGGACAGGCGCAGCGCCACGGGCATGTTGTAGAGCGATGTGCCCGGCTGGAGCTGGTCCAGGAACCACAGACGCTGCTGCGCGAAGGACAGGGGCACGGGGCCTTGTCCACGACGCCGTCCCAGCTCCGGCAGTGAGCTGCTCGACGTCGCGCTGGTGAGGCGCTCCGCGAGCCCCGCCAGCGTGGGGGCCTCGAAGAAGGCTCGCAGTCCCAGCTCCACGCTGAACTCGTCGCGGACGCGCGCCACCAACCGCGTGGCCATCAGCGAGTGGCCACCCAGCTCGAAGAAGTTGTCGCGACGGCCCACCGTGGGGACTCGCAACAACTCGCGCCACAGCTCCGCCAGTCGCTCCTCCATGGGCGTCGCGGGCGGCTCGTGCGCCCGGGTGACGCGGTGGAGGTTCGCATCCGGCGCGGGCAGGGCCTTGCGGTCCACCTTGCCGTTGGGCGTGAGCGGCAACACGGCGAGCGGCACGAAGGCCGCCGGCATCATGTACGCGGGCAGCCGCCGCTGGAGCTGGTCATGCAAGGCCAGCACGTCCAGCTCCGGCACCGCGTCCTGCGTCGCCCCGGAGGGCACCACGTACGCCACCAGGCGCTTGTCACCGGGGACGTCCTCACGCACCTGCGCCACCGCGTCCCGCACCTCGGGGACCGCGCGGAGCGCCGCTTCGATTTCACCCAGCTCGATGCGGACTCCGCGCAGCTTCACCTGCGTGTCGCCTCGACCGAGGTACTCCAAGCCCCCGTCCCGCTTCCAGCGGGCCTTGTCGCCCGTGCGGTAGAGCCGTTCGCCCTGGCCGAAGGGATTGGGGGTGAAGCGATCCGCCGTCAGGTCCGCGCGTCCGAGGTAGCCGCGCGCGACGCCCTCGCCACCGATGTACAGCTCGCCCACCACGCCCGTCGGTGTGGGCTCGAAGGCGCTGTCGAGCACGTACGTCGTCACGTTCGTCAGCGGTCGACCGATGGGCACTTCCCGCGCGCCCTCGTCGTTGCTCACCGCCATCAGGTCCACCGCAGTGGCCACCGCCGTCACCTCGGTCAACCCGTAGGTGTTCCGCAGGGGAATGGCCGTGCCCGCGCCGCGCCGCCATGCGGCCAATCGCTCGGGGGCCGCGCGCTCACCGCCAATCACCACCCACTTGAGCTGCTTCGGCAGACGGGCGCGGCCCTCCTCCAGGCTCGCGGTGATTTCGTGCCAGAACGCCGTGGGCAGGTTGAGCTGCGTCACACCCGCCGCCTCGCACTTCGCGAGGAACACCGCCGGCGCGTCCAACATGTCCGGCGTGCGCAGCACCAGCGTCCCGCCTCGCGTGAGGCAGGGATAGATCTCCTCCGCGCTCGTGTCCCAACTGATGGACGCGAACTGAAGCATCCGGTCGCCCGGCTCCACGGGATAGGTCTTCCACGCCGCCCGCGTGAAGTTCACCAACGAGCGGTGTTGCACCACCACGCCCTTGGGGCGCCCCGTCGAGCCGGACGTGTACAGCACGTACGCCGCCGCCTCCGGAGGCACGTCCACCGTGAGCGCCGCCACGTCACCCTCGCGAGGCACGGTGTCCACGTCCAGCCAGTCGCGCCCGGCCAGGTCTCCCAGCTTCTCGCGCGCCGGTCCGCGCGACACCACGACGCGCGCGCCGCTGTCCTCCAACATGAAGGCCAGTCGCTCCGCCGGGTACTCCGGGTCCAACGGCACGTAGGCGCCACCGGCCTTGAGCACACCGAGCAGCGACACCAGCAACTCCACCGAGCGCTCCATGCACACGGCGACGCGCGTCTCCAGGCCGACACCCAGCTCGCGCAGGCGCCGCGCCAGCCGCGTGGCCCGGGCCTCCAACTCGCGATAGGTGACGGAGTCCTCGCCCGACACCACCGCCACCGCGTCGGGAGTCCTGGCCACCTGCGCCTCGATGAGCGCGTGGATGCGCGCATCGGCGGGCAGCTCCTCGCGCTCGCCCGTCCACTCCAGGAGCAGCTGCTGGCGCTCCTCCGGTGACAGCAACGGCAGCTCCGACAGCGGCGTCTCCGGCTGCGCGACGATGGCTCGCAGCAACATCAGGAAGTGCAGGGAGAAGCGCTCCAGCGTCGCGGGCTCGTAGAGGTCGGTGCTGTAGCTGAAGGCACCGTTGAAGCCCTCGGGGGTTCGGGTCAGGTCCAGCCCCAGCTCGACCAGGGCGAGGCCCGTTTCGTCGAGGTCGGCCGGAGACACGGACAGCTCCGGCAGGACGATCTCCGGCAGCGGCGCGTTCTGGAGCGTGAACATGGCCTGGAACAACGGGGTGCGGCTCGCGTCGCGCCGCGGCTGGAGCTCCTCGACCATCTTCTCGAAGGGAACGCCCTGGTACTCGTACGCACCCAGCGTCCTGTCGCGCAGCTGCGCCAACAGTTCGCGGAAGCCCTGCTTCGGGCCGAAGCGCGCGCGCAGCACCAGCGTGTTCACGAAGAAGCCAATCAGCCCCTCCGTGTCCCCCAGGTTGCGGTTGGCGATGGGCGAGCCGACGAGGATGTCATCCTGCCCCGAGTACCGGTGGAGCAACGTCTGGAACGCGGCCAGCAGCACCATGAAGGGTGAGGCGCCTTCCTTGTGCGCCAGCGCCTCCACGGCCTGGGAGAGATTCAGCGGAAGGCGCACATCGACGAGGGCGCCCCGGTGACTGAACACCGCCGGACGCACCTTGTCCGTGGGCATGTCCAGCGCGAAGGGCGCTCCTTCCAACTGCTGCTTCCACCAGCCGACCTGCTCCGTGAGCGTGTCGTCTCGCAACCATGAGCGCTGCCAGACGGCGTAGTCCGCGTACTGGATGGACAGCTCCGGAAGCGGCGACGGGAGCCCTCGACGGAAGGCCTCGTACAGCGCCGTCATCTCGCGCACGAACACGCCGAGCGACCAGCCGTCCGACACGATGTGGTGCACGTGGAGGACCAGGATGTGCTCCTGGGGCCGGAGCTTCAGCAACAGCGTCCGCAGCAGCGGGCCGCGTGCCAGGTCGAACGGACGACGGGCCTCTTCGTTCACCAGCCGGTTGGCCTCCGCGGTGCGCAGGTCCTCCGGGTCCATGTCCGACAGGTCCACCTTCTGCATGGGCACGACGGTCGCGGGGCTGATCTTCTGGACGGGCTGGCCCGCCTCGGAACGGAACGTGGTGCGCAGCGACTCGTGGCGCCGGACCAACTCGTCGAAGGTTTGACGGAGGGCGCGCTCATCCAGCGTGCCTTCCAGGCGCAGGGGGAGCGGGCTGTTGTACAGCGTGGACCCCGGCTCGAGCTGGTCAATGAACCACAGGCGTTGTTGGGCGAACGACAGCGGCAGGTCGTCCGTGCGCGGGACGCGCGTGAGGGCCGGGGCCTTCACCTTCGTGGCCGAACCGAGCTTCGCCGCCAGCTCCGCCACCGTGGGGGCGCTGAACAGCCTGGCCAGCGGAAGCTCCACGCCCAGCGCGGCGCGGATGCGCGACACCACCTGTGTCGCCATGAGTGAGTGGCCGCCCAGCTCGAAGAAGTTGTCGTGGCGGCCCACGGTGTCGCGATGCAGGACTTCCGCCCAGATGGTCGCGAGCTGGGCCTCCAGCGGGCTTCGCGGTGCCGCATCCTCCGGTGTCGTCGTCACGGACGTCTCCGGAACCGGCAGGGCCTTGCGGTCCACCTTGCCGTGCGTCGTCTGCGGCAGGGTGGACAGGTACATGACGTGTGCGGGCACCATGTACTCGGGCAGCCGTTGCCGCAGCCATGCCTTGGGGTCCTCGCCGGAGGGAGCGTTGCCGTCGGTGGTGGCGACGTAGGCCACCAGGCGCTTGTCGCCGGGCACATCCTCCCGAATGACGACGGCCACCTCGCGCACCTCGGGATGCGCGCGCAGGGAGGACTCGATTTCACCCAGCTCGATGCGGAAGCCGCGCAACTTCACCTGGAGGTCGATGCGTCCGAGGAAGCGGAGCACACCGTCCTGCGTCCAGCACACGCGATCTCCCGTGCGATAGAGGCGCTCGCCGGGCGTGGTGGAGAAGGGATGCGGAACGAAGCGCTCGGCGGTGAGCGCGGGACGTCCCTGGTACCCCCGCGCGAGGCCCGGGCCACCGATGAACAGCTCGCCGGGCACGCCCACCGGGACAGGCCGCAGCGAGGCGTCGAGGACGTAGACCTGGGTGTTCGGAATGGGCCGGCCAATGGGGATGGAATCGCCCAGGGGCTCGCCCGGTGACAGCACCTGCAGCGTCGTCACCACGGTGGCCTCCGTGGGCCCGTATACGTTGGTGAGTGAGAGCCCTCGCGCCAGCCGCTCGCGCGCCGTGGGGACGGGCAGCACGTCGCCACCCACCCACAGCCGGGGCAGTCGGGACAGGGCTTCTGGCTCGTGCCGCTGCATGACGTCGAAGAGGGCGCTGGCGAGCTGCGCGGTGGTGACGTGGTGCTCGTCGATGACGCGGGCCAGCTCCGTCACCTCCGGCGTCCCCGGCGGATACACGGCGAGCCGCGCTCCCGAAAGCAGCGCGCTCCAGATCTCCTGCGCTGAAGGGTCGAACGTCAGCGGAATCACCTGGAGGATGACCTCGCCAGGATCACGAGACGCGAAGCCCGCGCCGAAGATGAGTCGCAGCACGCCCCGATGGGTGATGGCCACGCCCTTGGGTGTGCCGGTGGAGCCCGACGTGTACGTGACGTACGCGAGGTTGTCCGAGCAGAGCGGTACGGAGATCGGCTCCGAGGACCGACTCGCGATGAGGGGAGAGTCGGTGTCGAGCACCACCACGGGCCACTCACCCGAGGGCAGCACGCCCTGGACCGCGCTCACGGTGAGGACACCGGCGACGTTGGAGTCCTCGAGCATGAAGGCGATGCGCCGCGACGGATGGCTCGCATCGAGCGGGACGTAGCAGCCGCCGGCCTTGAGGATGCCGAGCAGCGCCACGTACAGCTCCAGGCTCCGCGGAATGCACACGGCGAGGCGCGGCTCCTGCCCCAAGCCCAGGGACAGCAAGTGTCGAGCGAGCTGGTTCGAGCGCGCGTCGAGTTCCGCATAGGTGAGGTGCTGGCCCTCGAACTGGAGGGCGATGTCCTCGGGCGTACGCCGGACCTGCTCAGAGAACAGCAGGGGCAGGGTGGCCTCGGACGGGTAGTCCGCGCGGGTGTCATTCCACTCGACGAGGACGCGCTGGCGTTCGGCCTCCGTCATCAGAGAGAGGGCGGAGAGCGGCGCGTCCGCTTCGGCGACGGCCGCTTCCAGCAGGCGCAGCAGGTGCGCCACGAAGCGCTCGGCGGTGGAGCGCTCGAACAGCTCCGTGTTGAAGGACAGGATTCCGCTGTAGCCCTCCGTCGTTCGGGTCAGGGCCAGCTCCAGCTCGAAGCGACTGGCGGTGTGTTCCACGTCCACGCTTCGCAGCGTCAGCTCCGGCAGTGCCATCTCCGCGGTCGGCATGTTCTGGAGGGCGAAGAGGGCCTGGAACAGCGGAGTGCGGCTCAAGTCACGCGTCGGCTGAAGCTCCTCCACCAGCCGCTCGAAGGGGATGTCCTGATGCTCGTAGGCCCCGAGCGTCATGTCGCGGACCTGGGCCAGCAGGCCCCGGAACGTGAGGTCCGGGGCGAAGCGGGCGCGCAGCACCAGGGTGTTGACGAAGAAGCCGATGAGGCCCTCCGTCCGGGCATGGTGGCGACCCGCGATGGGCGAGCCGATGAGGATGTCGTCCTGCCCCGAGTACCGGTGCAACAAGGTCTGGAAGCCGGCCAGCAACAGCATGAAGGGCGTGACGCGCTCACGTTGAGCCAGGGCTTCCAGCGCGTTGCTGAGCGCGGGTGACAGGCTCAGGGGGATGCTGGCGCCCTGGTGCGAGAGCACCGCCGGGCGAGGCTTGTCGGTGAGCAGGTCCAGCATGCCCGGGGCACCCGAGAGCCGGCCCTTCCACCAGTCGAGCTGCGTCTGGAGCGTCGCGCCCTGGAGCCAGTCGCGCTGCCAGAGGGAATAGTCCGCGTACTGAATCGGCAGCTCTGGCAGCGGAGACGGGAGGCCCTGGCGGAACGATTCGTAGAGCTGGACCAACTCGCGCACCAGCACCGTCTGGGACCAGCCGTCGGAGATGGTGTGGTGCATGCACAAGAGCAGCACGCGCTCGTTCGGTTCCAGCACCAGCAACGTGGTGCGCATGAGGGGACCCGAGGCGAGGTCGAACGGACGGCTCGCGTCCTCCATCGCGAGCCGCGTCGTCTCTTCCGCTCGCTGCTCGGCGGACCGGCCCGAGAGGTCCACCACCCGGAGGTTTCCGGGCAGGGCGGGGTGGATGACCTGATGAGGCTCCCCTTCCACCACGCGGAACGTCGTGCGCAGGGACTCGTGGCGGCGCACCAGTTCGTCCACGGCCTGCTGGAACGCGGTGTGCTCCAGACGTCCGGACAGGCGCAGCGCCACGGGCATGTTGTAGAGCGCCATGCCCGGCTGGAGCTGATCCAGGAACCACAGACGCTGCTGCGCGAAGGAGAGCGGGAGTCGTCCCGTGCGGTCCACGCGAACCAGGGGCGGTTGCTCCCCGCTCGGGCTCGTGCCCTGGGATCGGGCATCCAGACGCGCCGCGAGCGCGGCCACGGTGGGTGCCTCGAACAGCGTGCGCAGGGGCAGCTCCAGGCCCAGCGCGCCCCGGACGCGGACGACCACCTGCGTGGCGAGCAGCGAGTGGCCGCCCATCTCGAAGAAGCCGTCGTGAATCCCGATGCGCTCGATGCCGAGCACCTGCGCGAAGAGCGTGGCGAGCGTTTCCTCCAGCGGTGTCCGGGGCGCCACGTACCTGCCGGGCTGCGCGACGGGCGCATCAGGAGCGGGCAGGGCCTTTCGGTCCACCTTGCCGCTCGGAGACAGCGGCAGCACGCCCAGGTGCGTGAAGGCCGACGGCACCATGTACTCGGGCAGGCGCGGCTGGAGATGGGTCTTCAGCAGTTCAGCCGTCAACGGCTCCGCGTCTCCCGTGACGTAGGCGACGAGGCGCTGGTCGCCGGGGGAGTCCTCGCGAACGAGGACGACGGCGTCGCGGACGGAGGGGTGAGAGAGGAGAGCGGCTTCGATGTCACCGAGCTCGATGCGGAAGCCGCGCAGCTTGACCTGGAAGTCGGAGCGGCCGAGGTACTCGAGCGTGCCGTCGGGCAGCCAGCGAGCGACGTCGCCGGTGCGGTAGAGGCGAGCCTCGGTAGCGTCGGAGAACGCATCGGGGATGAAGCGCTCGGCGGTGAGCTGGGGCTTGCGCCAGTAGCCGAGGCCGACCTGGACGCCGCCGATGAAGAGCTCACCAGGGACGCCGATGGGAGTGGGCTGGCCGAGGGAGTCGAGGACGTAGAGGCGGGTGTTGGCGACGGGCCTGCCGATGGGGACGGAGGAGCGGGAGGAGCCGCGAGCGCAGTGGAAGAAGGAGACGTCGACGGCGGCCTCGGTGGGGCCGTAGAGGTTGTGGACTTCCGCGGAGGCGGGCAGGCGCGAGTGGGCGCGAGCCACCAACTCCGAGGAGAGAGCCTCACCACTGCACACGACGCGGCGCAGGCCCGAGAGCTTCTCGAGTCCCGGCTCCTCCAGGAAGGCGCGGAGCATGGAGGGGACGAAGTGCAGGGTGGAGATGC
>NZ_JABUMR010000008.1:126427-649725 GCF_013336725.1 Myxococcus sp. CA040A
GCCACCAACTCCGAGGAGAGAGCCTCACCACTGCACACGACGCGGCGCAGGCCCGAGAGCTTCTCGAGTCCCGGCTCCTCCAGGAAGGCGCGGAGCATGGAGGGGACGAAGTGCAGGGTGGAGATGCGCTGCTCGGAGATGAGGCGGACGAGGTAGGCGGGGTCCTGGTGTCCGCCAGGCTTCGCGAGGACGAGGCGAGCACCCGTCATGAGGGGCCAGAAGAACTCCCAGACGGAGACGTCGAAGGAGAAGGGAGTCTTCTGAAGGACGGAGTCGTCGGGAGACAGGCCGTACTGCTGCTGCATCCACAGGAGGCGGTTGACGATGCCGGAGTGGGCATTCATGGCGCCCTTGGGGCGGCCGGTGGAGCCCGAGGTGAAGATGACGTAGGCGAGGGAGTCGGCGCCGGCCAGGGGCGAGGGAGTCGTCGAGGGCTGACGAGAGACAGCGGTCGCGTCGGAGTCCAGGCACAGCACGCGAGAAGCGTGAGGAGGCAGGACGGCCTTGAGGTGCTCGTGGGTGACGAGAACGGGCGCGTCCGCGTCCTCCAGCATTCCGGCGAGGCGCTCGCGGGGGTAGGCCGGGTCCAGGGGGACGTAGGCGGCGCCGGACTTGAGGACGGCGAGGAGCGCGACGACGAGGTCCAGGGAGCGCTCCAGGCAGACACCGACGAGGACGCCGGGACGAGCACCGAGAGAGCGCAGGTGCCAGGCGAGCTGGTTGGCGCGAGAGTCGAGCTGGGAGAAGGAGAGGGAGGAGTCCTCGAAGCGGACGGCCTCCGCGTTGGGAGAACGAAGGACCTGGGCCTCGATGAGCGAGTGCAGGGACACATCGCGCGGGTAGGACTCCGTGCGGCCCTGGAACTCCACCAGCACCTGTCGCCGCTCCTCCTCGCCCATCAGCGGGAGGCGCTGCACCGGCAGGTCCGGTGAGGCCACCACGGTGCGCGCGAGCACGTTGAGGTGCTCGATGAGGCGCTCCATCGTGGCGTCATCGAAGAGCTTCGCGGCGTACTCGAAGCGGCAGGCGAGTTCGCCCTGTCCCTCGACGACTTCCAGGCTCAGGTCGAACTTCGACGTCCCCGTGGCGACGTCGAGCTGGCTCAGCTTGAGCGTCTGATGCGTGGTCTCCGCCGGAGGCGTGTTGATGACGTTGAGGACGACCTGGAAGACCGGCGTGCGGCTCTGGTCTCGCGGCGTCTGGAGCACTTCAATCAATCGCTCGAAGGGCGCGTCCTGGCGCGAGAAGGCCCCCAGCGACTGCTTCTTCACGCGGCCCAGCAGCTCGCGGAAGGTCGGCGTCCCCGTGAGCTGGGAGCGCATGGCCAGGGTGTTGACGAAGCAGCCGATGAGGCCCTCCGTCTCCGGCTGCGTGCGGCCCGCGATGGGGATGCCGATGGCGAAGTCGTCCTGTCCCGCGTGGCGGCCCAGCAACGCCTGGTACAGCGCCAGCATCACCATGAACGACGTCGCGCCTTCCTTGCGGCCCAGCGCGAGCAGGGGCTCCGTCACCTCGCGACTCAGCACGAAGCGCAGGCTGCCACCGTCGTAGGACTGCACCGCCGGACGCGGCCGGTCCACGGGCAGCTCCAGCGCGGGTGCTCCAATGAGCTGGTCCTTCCACCAGCGAATCTGTCCGTCGAGGACCGCGCCCTCCAGCCACTCCCGCTGCCAGACCGCGTAGTCCGCGTACTGCACGGGCAGCTCGGGCAAGGGGTTGGGGATGCCCGCGCTGAAGCACGCGTAGAGCACCGACATCTCTCGCGCGAGCACCAGCGAGCACCATGCATCCGAGATGGCGTGGTGCATGACCATGTTGAGGACGTGGTCCTGTGGCCCCATGCGCAGCAACACCGCGCGGATGACCGGACCTTGCTCCAGGTCGAACGTCCGCGCGCCGTTCTCCTGGCAGCGGCGCATCAGCTCGGCCTCGCGCTCCTCAGGGGTCGCCCCAGCCACTTCCTCCAGCGGCATGGGCAGGCCACCCTTGGGGTGGATGATCTGCACTGCTCCGTTCTCGGTGAGCTGGTACGTGGTCCGCATCACCTCGTGACGCTGCACCAACGTGTTCAGCGCGGCCTGGAGCGCGTCGGTGTCCAGCGGACCGACGAGCCGGAAGCTGGAGCTGTTGTTGTACGCGGTGCTCGTCGGGTCGAGCTGCTGCAGGTACCACAGGCGCTGCTGCGCGAAGGACAGCGGCAACGGCCTGTCGCGCCGTGCCCTCGGAATCCCCGTGGGCGCGGTGGGCACCGTGGCCGTACGGGGCGCGGGGCTCTCGGTCTTCGCGGGTGGCGCCTTGGCCACGGGGGCAGGGGGCTTGGGTACGGAGACCTGGACATTCTCCACGCGTCCATCCGCGCGCAGTCGCGCATGGCGACCCGTGCGGAACACCTGGGACGCGCCTCCCATGGGGTGGGCCACCAGACGACGGCGCTCCTCCTCTTCGGAGCGCCACAGGCCGGAGGGCAGGCCCGCGCCTTCCAGCGCCAGCTCTCCGACGACTCCCACGGGCACGGGGTGGCCCGCGCCGTCGAGAATCCACGGACGGAGGCCCGCGGGGATGCGCTCCTCGGGGCCTCGGGGAACCAGCGCGCCTTCTCGTGCGCCGCCCGCGAGCAAAACCTGGAGTCCCGAGCTCTGATGCAGCGTCGTGGCCAGCTCGGGCGAAGCCCCATCGAGCACCAGGGCTCCCACGGGCCCCAGCGCCTCACGGGCGCCGGGCAGCTCGGTCAGCGTGCGCGCGAGGCGCGCGGACGTGTGCAGGAGGACCTGGCCTGATTGCCGTGCCAGCTCCAGCACCTCGCCTACGCCCTGGTCGCCTTCCACCAAGACCTGCTCGTGGCGCGTGGCGGCCTCTTGCTCCAGGCGCTCTCGGATGGCGGAGAGCTTCTCGAGTCCCTTGAGCACCACGGGCGTCTCGAGCCCGAAGTCGATGAGCGCGGCGATCTCATCCACGTCCGCCACCCTCACGTCGAGCAGGCGCTTGAAGCCGCTCTCCACCGTGCCGATGAGGCCCGTGCCCTTCGCGTGATGCTCGAAGGTGTGCTCCAGGAGGGTGTTGATGTCCTCCTCGGAGACCTTGTCGATTTCACCCTGGTGCCCCTGGGCTGCGAGCAGCGTGGCGGTGATCTCCGCCGAGCTGCGGAAGTAGCCCAGCAGCGGCTTGCGAACCGTGCGAAGGACTTCCTGTTCATCGTCGCCGATGAAGGCGTGCAGCATCACCGTGACGTGGCCTCGGCCCGGGTGGCCGTTGCGACGCCACGCCTCCCGGTAGAGGGCGACCCGCTGCTTCAGCTCGTCGATGGACAGCGCGAGCAGACCGGTGAGCACGCCCGCGCCCACCTCGCCGGCCAGTCGGAATGTCTCCGGATTGCCCACGGCCGTGAGCCAGACGGGCAGCTCCTTCTGCACGGGCTTCGGACGCAGCCCCACCTCCACCGTCACGCCACCACCACCCAGCCGCTTCATCTTCTCGCCCCGCCACAGGGAGCGCAGGGTCGCCAGGTGCTTCATCAGGATGTTGCGGCGGTCCTCGAAGTTGGCCGGAGCGAACGAGAAGTCCGCCACGTGCCAGCCCGTGGCCACCGAGAGGCCCACGCGGCCGCCCGAGAGGTTGTCCACGACGGACCACTGCTCGGCGACCTGCATGGGGTCATGCAGCGGCAGCACCACGCTGCCGGAGCGCAACTGCAGGCGTTTGGTGATGGTGGCCAGCGCCGCGGCGACGACCGCCGGCTGCGGGTAGAGACCGCCGAACGAGTGGAAGTGCCGCTCGGGCGTCCAGACGGCCGAGAAGCCATGGGCATCCGCGAACTTCGCGCCCTCGACGAGCAGCTCGTACTTGGGACCCGTCATCGAGTCCTCATCGTTGGCGAAGTAGATGAGGCTCATGTCCATCGCCTGGGTGCGAGGACCGCCGCCTTGCAGTCGCACCAGTCGCGCGGAGACCTGCTCGGAGGGGAACGCCACGCGCAGACCGCGCGAGAGCGCCCACAACACCTCCAGCTCCGGACGCTCCTCCGACGTGTCGACCGCCGCGAGCCACGTGCCGCCTTCCGACGGACGCAGGCGCTCATCCAGCGCGGTGAACAGCTCCGCCAGGGAGTGATGGTCCAACGTCCACGCCGGCTGGCCCGCGCCCGAAGGCAACAGCCAGGCCGCCGCATCCGCGCGGGCTCCACGTGCGCCCGTGCTCGCGGGAACCGAGGCATCGAGGATATCCTCGAGGTAGAGCGTGCGCGCGGCATCGAGCTTCGAGGAGGTGACGACCCCTCGCCAGGTGATGAGCAGGGGCGTTGCCGCGCCCTGGGGCGCATAGGCCGCGAGCCCACCCAGGTCCGTGGCGCCGAGGGCCACCACCGCGCCGCCGGCTTCGAGGACACCCCAGAGGACCGCCAGCTTCGAAGGGGACGGAGGCAGGCAGACCGCGACAGGGGCTCCGGGATTCAATCCCGTGGCACGCAGTCTCGCGGCGACGTTCTCCGCGCGCCGGGTCAGCTCCGCCCAGGACCAGGACTGGTCCCCGATGATGGCGGCCACGGTGCCCGGGCTCCGCTTCGAGCGCTCAGCGAGTTGGGCCGGAACGGAGGTGGAAACACGCACGGGACGCGGCGCGGGCCAGGTGGCGCGCTCGGTCTCGGTGGCCAGGGGCAGGCGAGAGACGCGCTCATCCGGACGAGCCATCGCGGACGCGAGCAGCACGTGGAGGTGGTCCACCATCCGACCGGCGGTCGCCGCGTCGAACAGCTCCGTGGCGTACTCCAGCGCGCCGTGGACGCGGCCCGACTCGTCACCAAGCACGAGCGTCAAGTCAGACAGCGTGGTGCCCCACTGCACGGGGCCGTCCGGGACTTCGACGATGGAGCCGCGGACCCCGGTCATCTCCAGGGCCGCCGCTCCGCCGCTGATGCCGCTGTGGAACACGAAGACGGTGTCCGTCATGCGCCCACGGCCAATGTCCTTGCCGGGGACGAGTGCTTCTACCAGGTACTCGAAGGGCACGTCCGGACGGGACTGGACCTCGTTGAGTTCCTGGCGCACGCGGTTGAGCAGCTCACGGAACGTCGGGTCGTCCGCGAAGCTGGTGCGGAACGCGGCGGAGTGCGCCACGTATCCGATGAGGGGCAGCAGCTCCGGCCGGGTGCGATTCCCCAGGGGCGTGCCGACGATGATGTCCGTCTGTCCGCTGTAGCGGTGCAGCAAGGTCTGCCACGCGGCGAGCACCAGCATGTACGACGTGAAGCCCTCGCGTTTACCGAACGCGCCCAACTCGCGGGCCAGGGCTCGCGGGAACTCCACGGGCAGGCGCACGGAGGTGAGCGGGCAGCTCGTGGGACGCTTGCGGTCCGTGGCCACCTCGAGCTGACGCGGCATTCCCGCGAGCCGCTGACGCCACCACTGCTCCTGCTCGGGGAAGCGGCCCTCGCGGATGCCCCCGCGCTGCCACGCGCCGAAGTCCGCGTACTGGATGGGCAGGGGAGGCAGGGGCGACGGGCGGCCTTGCTTGAAGGCGCCGTAGAGCTGCACCAGCTCGTTGATGAAGAGCGCGGTGGAGAGCGTGTCGCAGACGACGTGGTGGATGCTGCCCAGCAGCAGGTGGTGCCCAGGCTCCAGCCTGAGCAGTGAGGTCCGGATGACGGGCCCGTTCACCAGGTCGAACGGGAGCATCGCCTCCTCGCGCGCCAGGCGCATGGCCTCGGCTTCGCGCAGCTCGGGCGTGGCTCCGTGTACGTCGACGATGGGGAGGGGGATGTGTACGTCGTGGTGGAACCGCTGGACGGGTCGGCCGTCGACCACGTCATACGTCGTGCGCAGGGCCTCATGCCGTCGGACGACCTCCTGGACCGCGCGCGCCAGCGTGGCCGCGTCCAGATCTCCTTCGAGTCGCAGGACGAAGGGGATGTTGTACGCGGAGAGGCCGGGCAGGTGCTGCTCCAGCCGCCAGACACGTTCCTGGACGAAGGAGAGCGGCAGCTCGGTTGTGCGGGGCAGGGGGACCAGGGGCAGCTCGCGCGTCGGCGCGGCGACGGGGGCCTGCCGCAGCATCGGCTCGATACGCAGAGCGATGCCGGCCACGGTGGGCGCCTCGAACAGCGCCGCCAGGGGGAGCTGCACGCCGAACGCTTCTCGGACCTGGTTGAGAAGCTGCGCGGCCATCAGCGAGTTGCCGCCAATCTCCAGGAAGTCGTCGTCGCGGCCGACGAACTCCAGGCCCAGACGCTCACGCCAGAGTCCCGCGAGTCGCTCCTCGATGGCACCGCGCGGTGCGTCCTCGCGAGTCGGCGTGGCTTCCACGGGCTCCGGCTCGGGAGTCACCGGTGGCGACCGAGGTGCCTCCACTGGCGCCCCGTGGCCGGGTCGGAATCCCGAGGGTTCCAGCGACGCTACCTGGGCTGGCTGGAAGCCTGAGGTCTCCGACGGCGCCACGTGGGCAGGGCGGAAGCCCGCGGACTCACTCTGGACGGCGTGAGTGGGCCGTGAGCCAGCGGGTTCGGACGGGAGTCCGTGCACGGGCGGTGAGCCTGGGGACCCGGCCGGGACTCCGTGGGCGGGCCGGACGCCAGTGGCCTCCGCTGGCACCACGTGAGCAGGTCTGTACCCAGACGACTCCGGCGGAGCAACCAACGCCGGCGGGGGCACGAGTCCCGTCGTCGTCGGACGCCCGGGCTCCGTCCCGGACGCCATGGCTGAGACAGACGGAGGATGCGCGACCGGCGTCGGTGCTCCGGACGCGGCCCTCAGCTGCACGGACTCCGCGACGACCAGGGGCTGCACAGGTGCAGCGCCGGGCTTCGCCTCCACCCAGACGCGCTTCTCCTGGAACGGATACGTGGGCAGATGCAGTCGGTGGCGCTGCTCATGCGCGAAGAAGGCGGACCACTCCACCTCCACACCCTGGGTCCACAGCTCACCCACGGACGCGAGGAGACTCGCGTGCTCGGGCGTTGAGGTCCCCCGGCGCAGCGTGGCGAGCGCCTTCACCCGGTCCTTGTCCTGGCCCAGGGACGCGCGCACCAGCGGCGTCAAATCCTGTCCAGGGCCCACCTCCAGCAACACGCTGCATCCCTCTTCGAGCAGTGCACCCACCGCGTCGGCGAACAACACCGGCTCGCGCATCTGGTCGGCCCAGTACCGAGGCTCGGCCAGCGCCCCGGTCCGCGCCCACGTGCCCGTCACGCTGGACGCGTAGCGCACGGTCGGCTCGGAGCGGCGCAGCGAGGCCACCACCCGCGAGAGTTCGGGCATCAGCGGCTCCACATCCGCCGAGTGGAACGCATGGGGCGCGGGCATCCGCACCACACCGACGTCCCGGCGCTTCAGCGTCTCCTGGAGTTGCTCCACCTCCGCCACGGGGCCCGCGACGACGCAGCGGTCCACCGCGTTGACCGCGGCCAGGGACAGTCGGCCCGACAGCAGCGGCTGCACCTGCGACTCGGGCAGCGCCACCGCGAGCATGGCTCCGGGCGGCATCCGGTGCATCAGCTCGCCTCGGGCCACGGCCAGCTTCAGGCCGTCCTCCAGCGACAACACTCCGGAGACGCAGGCCGCGGCGTACTCACCGAAGCTGTGTCCCAGGACGGCATGGGGCTTCAGGCCCCAGTCCATCCACATCCGCGCGAGCGAGCACTCGACGGTGAACAGCGCCGGCAGCGCGACGCGCGTGTCCGCGAGCAGCGTCGCGTGCTCGGCCTCCTGTCCCGGTGAGGAGGTCAGCAGCGTGCGGACCTGGGCCCGCAGCGCCGGAGTCAGCAGCGCCAGGCACGCCTCGACATGGGCGCGGAACGTGGGCTCGGTGTCGAGCAACTCTCGACCCATGCCCAACTGCTGGCTCCCCTGGCCCGGGAAGATGAAGGCGATGCGGCGCCGACGCGCGGCCTCCGTGTCCTTCACCTTCGTCGGCGTGGAGGGCTTGAGGAGCTGTCGCGTCAGCTCGGCCGCGTCGCGAGCCACCACCACGCGGCGATGCTCGAAGACCTTGCGGCCAACGGCGAGCGTGAAGGCGGCATCCGCCACGGGCAGGGCCTCGGCATGCGCCTCCGCATGGGAGGCGAGCTGCTTCGAGGCCGCATCCAGCGCCTCGGGCGTGCGTGCGGACAGGACGAACAGGTGATGGGTGCGGGAGCTGCTGCCGCTCGGAGACATCGGGGACTCCTCGAGCACGGCGTGGGCGTTGGTGCCGCCAATGCCGAAGGAGCTGACCGCGGCGCGCCGCGGGGTCTCGCTCCTCGGCCACGGCCGAAGGGTGGTGTTGACGAAGAAGGGCGTGGCGTCGAAATCAATCTGCGGATTGGGGCGCTCGAAGTGCAGGCTCGGGGGAATCTCCCCGTGCCGCAGCGACAGCGCGACCTTGATGAGGCCCGCGAGTCCGGCGACGGTGTCCAGGTGGCCGACGTTGGACTTCAACGAGGCCAGGGCGATGGTGCCTCGGTGCTCGGGGCCCAGGCCGTAGGCGCGCTGGAGCGCCGTCACCTCGATGGGGTCTCCCAGTGGGGTCGCCGTGCCGTGCGCCTCCACGTAGCCGATGTCCGAGGCCGGCACGCCGGAGCGCGCGAGCGCCTGGCGGATGACCGCGGACTGTCCCTGCACACTGGGCGCGGTGAAGCCCGACTTGTCGCGCCCGTCGTTGTTGGTCGCCGTCGCGCGAATCACCGCGTAGATGGCATCGCCATCCCGCTCCGCGTCCTCCAGGCGCTTGAGGACGACGCAGGCCACGCCGTTGCCGGAGACGGTGCCCTGCGCCGCCGCGTCGAACGAGCGGCAGTGCCCGTCCGGCGAGAGAATCATTCCCTCCTGGTACACGTAGCCCGTGCGCTGAGGCACCGACAGGCGCGTCGCCCCGGCCATGGCCACGTCGGACATTCCCGCGAGCAGGTTCTGGCAGGCCAGGTGGACCGCCACCAGCCCCGTGGAGCACGCGGTGTGGATGAGGACGCTCTCACCGGTGAGGCCCAGCTTGAAGGATGTCTTCGTGGCCAGGCTCTCGTGAGTGGCCGTGCCGTAGAGCTCGAACAGCGCGGCGCCATCCAGCGGCACCGTGGCGCGCACCGCCTCCGTGTAGCCGGAGTCGATGGCCCCCGCGTACAGGGAGATGGCCCCCGGGAAGCGATCAGGGTCGATGCCCGCGTCTTCCAGCGCCGTCCAGGCCGACTGGAGGAACACGCGCTGCTGCGGGTCCAACCACTGCGCCTCGCGCAGGGACATGTCGAAGAACGCGTGGTCGAAGCGGTCCGCGCCTTCGAGCACGCCCCCCGCCGGGACGAACGCCGGGTGCTGGCTCAGGTCGATGCCCTCGGGGAGGCCGGGCATGCGCTCCAGCTCCTCGGGCTTGAACCAGGTGATGGACTCGATGCCTCCGCGCAGGTTGCGCCAGAACTCGCCCACGGACCTCGCGCCGGGGAAACGTCCCGCCATGCCGATGATGGCGACGGCCCCCGAGGTGGAGGGCTTGGACACGGGGCGCTGAGGCTCGGGCTCGACGTGAGGCGTTGCCGTGGCGGCGGCCTCCGCGCCCTGCTTCTCCAGGGCACGGGCGAGCCCCTGGACGGTGGGGTGTTCGAACAGCCACACCACGGGGAGCGGCTGGCCCAGCTCTTCACGCAAACGCGCGGCGATGCGCACGACGGAGAGCGACGTGCCGCCCAGCTCCTCGAAGAGGTGGTCATGCATGCCGACGCGCTCGGTGCCCAGCTCCTTCGCCCAGATGGCGGAGATGCGCTGCTCCAGCGGATTCGCGGGCTCGACGAAGCGGCCCTGTCGTCCCGTGGACGCGGCATCCGGCTTCGGCAGCGCCTTGCGGTCCACCTTGCCCGTCGAACTCAGCGGCAGCGTGGGCAGCGTGACGATGACCGCCGGCACCATGTACTCGGGCAGCCGCTGGCGCAGCCCCGCGCGCAGGTCGGCCGTGTCCAGCGTCTGGCCCTCCCGCGCGGAGACGTAGGCCACCAGTCGCCTGTCACCGGGGACGTCTTCGCGAACCACGGCGGCGACTTCGTGCACGGCGGGTTGCGAGGCCAGGGCGGCTTCCACTTCGGACAGCTCGATACGGAAGCCGCGGATCTTCACCTGCTGGTCCGTGCGTCCGATGAACTCCAGCACGCCCTCGGCCCGCCAGCGGACGACGTCACCGGTGCGGTAGAGCCGCTCTCCCGGGAGGTTGCCGTAGGGATTCGGGACGAAGCGCTCGGCGGTGAGGTCCGGACGCGACACGTAGCCGCGAGCCACGCCCAGGCCACCGAGGTACAGCTCGCCAGGGACGCCCACGGGCACCAACTGCTGCCGGGCATCCAGGACGTACGCCTGCGTGTTGTCGATGGGCGTTCCAATGGGGAACGACACGCCCGACGGCATCGGCCGCTGGATGGAGAAGGCCGTGGCGATGACCGAGACCTCGGTGGGCCCATAGGCGTTGGTCAGCGAGCCGCGCACCGTGGACAGCGCGCGATGCGCATGGGGCGCCGAGAGGACCTCACCGCCGACGTGAATCTCCTTCAGGCGCTCCAGGATGTCGGGGCGGTGCTCCACGAGCTGCGCGAAGAGGCCCGAGGGCAGGTGCGTGAACGTGACGCCATGCCGCTCCATGACCGCGCCCAGCGTGTCCAGGTCACTGGGGACGGCGTTGGCCGGGTAGATGACCACTCGGCCGCCGTGCAGCAGCGAGGGGCACAGCTCCAACACCGAGCCATCGAACGAAATGGGCGCGAGCAGGATGCTGGTTTCTCGTGCTCCGTACCGCGCGTACCGCTCCGCGTGGCACAGGCGCAGCAGGCCCCGGTTCTCGATGGCCACGCCCTTGGGCCGCCCCGTGCTGCCGGACGTGAAGATGACGTACGCGAGGTTGCGAGGGCCCGCGCCGGAGCTCGGTGGCGTCGTGGGCCATGAGTCCAGCTTCAGGTCCTCCAGGTTCAGGCTCTCCAGTCCCGAGTCAGGGAGGGACAGCCGCTCCCTTAGCGCGCGCGAGGAGACGAGCAGCTTCGGCCGCGCGTCCTCGACCATGAAGGCCAGGCGCTGGGCCGGGTACGCCGCGTCGAGCGGGACGTAGGCGCCACCCGCCTTCATCACGGCGAGGATGGTGACCACCATGTCGAAGCCGCGCTCCAGGCACACGGCGACGAGGACCTCGGGCCCCACACCGCGAGAACGCAGCAGGTGCGCGAGGCGGTTGGCCCGTGCCTCCAGCTCCCTGTACGTCAGCTTCTGTTCGCCGGACTCCAGGGCGATGGCATCGGGGCGCAGGTTCGCCTGTCGCAAGAACCCGTCCACGAACGTGGCATCCGCCGGGAAGGGCCGCACGGTGTCACTCCAGTCGACCACGAGCTGATGGCGCTCGTCCGACGAGAGCAGGTCCAGCGTCCCCAGCGCACGGTCAGGAGTCGCCACCACGGCTTCGAGCAGGTTTCGCAGGTGGCTCGCGAGGCGTGCCACCGTGGGCGCGGTGAACAGCTCTGTGCTGTACTCGATGACGCCACGCAGCCCGTCCGCCTCTTCCACGAGGACGAGGCCGAGGTCGAAGCGCGCGGTGTCGTTGTCCACGTCGAGCTGGCGCAACGTCAGGCCGGGCACGTTCATCGTCGTGGCGGGCGTGTTCTGGAGCGCGAAGACCACCTGCACCAGCGGCGTGCGTCCCAGGTCTCGCTGGGGCTGGAGTTCCTCGACGAGCCGCTCGAAGGGCAGGTCCTGGTGCTCATACGCCGCGAGGGTCGTCTCACGCACCTGGGCGAGCAATGCGCGGAAGGAGTCCTCCGGACGCACCCGTGCGCGCAGCACCAACGTGTTGACGAAGAACCCGACCAGTCCCTCCAGCTCGCCATGGCGGCGGCCCGCGATGGGCGAGCCGACGAGCAGCTCCTCCTGCCGGCTGTAGCGCGAGAGCAGCGTCTGCCACGCGGCCAGCAAGGTCATGAAGGGCGTGGCCCCTGCCTGCCGTCCGAGGGCGACGACGCGATTCACCAGCTCACGAGGAAGCTGGATGGCGTGCGAGGCCCCCTGTGGCGTGCGCAGCGCGGGGCGCGGCAGGTCGGTGGGCAGATCGAGGACGTGAGGCGCGCCTTCGAGTCGCTGCTTCCACCAGGCGACTTCCCTGGCGAGCGTGTCGCCCTGGAGCCACTGGCGCTGCCACGCCGCGAAGTCGACGTACTGCACCGGCAGCGGAGACAGCGCCGGAGCCTTCTGCGCGGAGAAGGCCTCGTAGGCCAACGCCACCTCGCGCACCATCACCGCCAGGGACCAGCCGTCCGAGATGATGTGGTGCATGACGAGCACCAGCACGTGCAGCTCGGAGTCGAGCTTCACCAGCACGGTGCGCAGGAGCGGCCCGGTGCTCAGGTCGAACGGCTGGCTGGCCTCCTCGGCGGCGTACTTGCGCGCCGCGGCCTCGTGCTCCGAAGGCGAGACGTCGGTGAGGTCGGCGAGCGGCAGGGTCCACGGCTTGTGGGGATGGAACGTCTGCGTGGGCTGGCCGTCCTTGAGCGCGAAGGTCGCGCGCAGGGGCTCGTGACGGGAGACGAGGAGGTCCAGCGCCTGCCGCAGCGCCTCGGGATTCAAGGCGCCTTCCAGTCGGACCGCGCCGGACACGTTGTACTGGGTGCCTCCTGGCTGGACCTGGTCCAGCAGCCACAGCCGCTGCTGCGCGAACGACAGCGGCAGCTCCCCGTCGCGAGGAATGGGACGCAGTGGCGGCACCTGCGACGGTGTCGAGCGGAAGAGCATTCCCTCTTCGACAAGCTCCGTGACTCGGGCCACGGTGGGTGCGTCGAAGAGGGCGTGCACGGGGAGTTCGACGCCGAACGTGGTGCGGATGCGAGAGACGAGCTGGGTCGCGAGCAGCGAGTGTCCGCCGAGCGCGAAGAAGTCGTCATGCAGCCCCACGTGCTCGACGCGGAGCAGCTCGCGGAAGGCGCTGGCGACCCGTTGCTGGAAGGGCGTGAGTCGTTCAGGTGCGGTGGGCACGGTGGTTCCAGCCGTGGTCGGTGCCACCGGGGCCGGGAGCGCCTTCCGATCCAGCTTCCCGCTCGGGGACAGCGGGAAGGCCGGGAGGCTCACGAAGGCCGAGGGCACCATGAAGGTGGGGAGTCGGGTCGCCAGGTGGTCCTTCAGCCCGGTCGTGTCGGACGACGCGTACTCCTGGACCACGTAGGCGACGAGGCGCTGGTCGCCGGGGACGTCCTCGCGGACGAGGACGACGGCGTCGCGGACGGAGGGGTGTGAAAGGAGAGCGGCTTCGATGTCACCGAGCTCGATGCGGAAGCCGCGCAGCTTGACCTGGAAGTCGGAGCGGCCGAGGTACTCGAGGGTACCGTCGGGCAGCCAGCGAGCGACGTCGCCGGTGCGGTAGAGGCGGGCCTCGGGAGCGTCGGAGAACGCATCGGGGATGAAGCGCTCGGCGGTGAGCTGGGGCTTGCGCCAGTAGCCGAGGCCGACCTGGGCGCCGCCGATGAAAAGCTCACCAGGGACGCCGATGGGAGTGGGCTGGCCGAGGGAGTCGAAGACGTAGAGGCGGGTGTTGGCGACGGGCCTGCCGATGGGGACGGAGGAGCGAGAGGAGCCGCGAGCGCAGTGGAAGAAGGAGACGTCGACGGCGGCCTCGGTGGGGCCGTAGAGGTTGTGGACTTCCGCGGAGGCGGGCAGGCGCGAGTGGGCGCGGGCCACCAACTCCGAGGAGAGAGCCTCACCACTGCACACGACGCGGCGCAGGCCCGAGAGCTTCTCGAGTCCCGGCTCCTCCAGGAAGGCGCGGAGCATGGAGGGGACGAAGTGCAGGGTGGAGATGCGCTGCTCGGAGATGAGGCGGACGAGGTAGGCGGGGTCCTGGTGTCCGCCAGGCTTCGCGAGGACGAGGCGAGCACCCGTCATGAGGGGCCAGAAGAACTCCCAGACGGAGACGTCGAAGGAGAAGGGAGTCTTCTGAAGGACGGAGTCGTCGGGAGACAGGCCGTACTGCTGCTGCATCCACAGGAGGCGGTTGACGATGCCGGAGTGGGCATTCATGGCGCCCTTGGGGCGGCCGGTGGAGCCCGAGGTGAAGATGACGTAGGCGAGGGAGTCGGCGCCGGCCAGGGGCGAGGGAGTCGTCGAGGGCTGACGAGAGACAGCGGTCGCGTCGGAGTCCAGGCACAGCACGCGAGAAGCGTGAGGAGGCAGGACGGCCTTGAGGTGCTCGTGGGTGACGAGAACGGGCGCGTCCGCGTCCTCCAGCATTCCGGCGAGGCGCTCGCGGGGGTAGGCCGGGTCCAGGGGGACGTAGGCGGCGCCGGACTTGAGGACGGCGAGGAGCGCGACGACGAGGTCCAACGAGCGCTCCAGGCAGACACCGACGAGGACGCCGGGACGAGCACCGAGAGAGCGCAGGTGCCAGGCGAGCTGGTTGGCGCGAGAGTCGAGCTGGGAGAAGGAGAGAGAGGAGTCCTCGAAGCGGACGGCCTCCGAGTTGGGAGAGCGAAGGACCTGGGCCTCGATGAGCGAGTGCAGGGACACGTCGCGCGGGTAGGACTCCGTGCGGCCCTGGAACTCCACCAGCACCTGTCGCCGATCCTCCTCACCCATCAGCGGAAGCTGTCCGATGGGGCTCTTCGCATCGCGAGCCACGGTCTCCAGCAGGACGCGGAAGTGTCGGCCCAGCCGCTCTGCGGAAGCAGGGGAGAACAGGTCGAGACTGAACTCCAACGCGCCGTCGAGTCCGCCGTCCTGCTGCTCCATCAGGGACATCGTGAGGTCGAGCCGCGCGGTGTTCGTCGCGGTCTTCAACACGTCGACCCGGACGCCGGGCAGCGCCGGAGGCTGCATGGGCGCGTTCTGCAACGCGAACATGACCTGGATGAGCGGAGACCTGCGGCCCTCGCGCTCGCCGCCGAGCGACTCCACGAGCTGGTCGAACGGGACGTCCTGGTGGACGTACGCGGCCAGCGACTCCTCACGGACTCGCGCCACCAGCTCCGTGAAGGTCGGGTTGCCATCGACGCGGGCTCGCAGCACCAGCGTGTTGACGAAGAAGCCGATGAGCGGCTCCAGCTCTGCTCGGGTGCGCTGGGCCACGGGGCTTCCGATGCAGAAGTCCTGCTGCCCGGAGTAGCGCGACAGCAACACCTCGAACGCGGCGAGCAGGACCATGAACAGCGTGGCCCCTTCGGCGCGAGCCAGCTTCTCCAGCTCCGCCACCAGCTCCGGGGGCAGCGTGAAGAAGTGACTGCCACCCCGAATCGTCCGCGTCGCGGGACGCACGGTGTCCGCCGGAAGCTCCAGCGCGGGAGCCCCGACGAAGCGGGCGCGCAGGGATTCGAGCTGTCCCTGGATGCCCTCGGAGCGCACCCACTGCCGCTGCCACGCCGCGAAGTCCGCGTACTGCACGGGCAGCTCGGGCAAGGTGGGCTCACGGCCCTCGGCGATGGCCTCGTAGAGCGCGGCCACCTCTCGCACCAGCACTCCCATGGACCAGCCGTCCGAGACGATGTGGTGCATGCACAGCAACAGGATGTGCTCGGTGGGCTCGGTACGGACGAGCACCGTGCGCAGCATCGGACCGGTCTGGAGGTCGAACCGGTGATGCGCCTCCTCGACCATCCGAGCGCGGAGCGCGGTCTCGCGCGCTGCGGGAGCCAGCGTGCTCAGGTCCTCCACGGGCAGGGACCAGCGCGTCGGCGCGGGTTGGATGCGCTGGAACGGAAGTCCTTCACGGGCGAGGAAGGTCGTGCGGAGCACCTCGTGCCGGAGGACCAGCGCGGCGAAGGTCTGCCTCAACACGTCCACGTCGAGCGCGCCGGACATCTTCAGCGCCACGGGCACGTTGTAGACGGCCTGGCCCGGCTGGAGCTGTTCCAGGAGCCACAGGCGCTGCTGGGCGAAGGACAGGGGCATCGCCTCGTCACGGGCCACCGTCAGCAGCGGCGGCATCGCCGTGCGCGAGGCGTGCAGCATGAGCGCCTCGATTCGCTGCGCCAGCCCCGCCAGCGTGGGGGCCTCGAACAACACGCGCAGCGGCAGGTCCACGTCGAGCCGCGCGCGCACCCGTGTCACCAACTGCGTGGCCAGCAGGGAGTGGCCACCCAGCTCGAAGAAGTCGTCGTCCGGACCCACCCGGTCCACCTTCAGCACCTCGCGGAACAGGGCCGCGAGCTGCTGCTGGAGGAGGGGGAGGGCATCCTCGGAGACAGGCGAGGACGAGGACACTTCCGGCGTCGGCAGCGCCTTGCGGTCCACCTTGCCGTTGGGGGACAGGGGCAGGGCGTCGAGCGCGACGAACGCCGTCGGCACCATGTACTCCGGCAACTGACGACGCAGGTGCTCACGCAGGGCGCCGCTCTCCAGCGTCGCGGGCACCACGTACGCCACCAGGCGCTTGTCGCCCGGTGTGTCCTCGCGCACCACCACCGTGGCTTCGAGCACGCCCGGATGGGTGCGCAGCGAGGCTTCGACCTCGCCCGGCTCGATGCGGAAGCCACGCACCTTCACCTGGAAGTCCGTGCGGCCCAGGAAGCGGAGCGTGCCGTCCGCTGTCCACCGCACCCGGTCTCCGGAGCGGTACAGCCGAGCGCCCGGCGTGGAGGAGAACGGATGAGGAACGAAGCGCTCCGCGGTGAGGGCAGGCTGACCCAGGTAGCCCCGGGCCAGACCGTCTCCTCCGATGAACAGCTCACCCGGGACACCGACGGGCACGGGCTGAAGAGCGTCGTCGAGGACGAAGACCTGGGTATTGCCGATGGGCCGACCGATGGAGACGGAGGTCCCCACCTCGTCACCCGGTGACAGCCGGTGGCAGGCGGTGAAGGTGGTCCCCTCGGTGGGGCCGTACCCGTTCACCAGACCACGGCCACTGGCCAGTCGCTCGCGCACCCGTGGCGCGGGCAACACGTCGCCGCCCGCGAGGAGCTGCGGAACCCGGGCCAGGGCCTCCGGCTGATGCTGCTGCATCTGGTCGAACAGTGCGGCCGTCAACCAGAGGAGCGACACCTCATGCCGCACGAGCGCCTGGCCCAGCTCCTCCAGGTCCGTCGTCGCGTGCGGGTAGATGACCAGCCGTCCGCCATGCAGCAACGCGCCCCACAGCTCCAGGGTGGACGCATCGAACGCCAGCGGCGCGAGCTGGAGCACCACTTCCTTGGGGCCCAGGTCGACGAAGCGCGCGCCGGTCAACAGGCGCACCACGCTTCGGTGCGGAATGGCCACGCCCTTGGGCGTTCCCGTGGAGCCGGAGGTGTACGTGACGTACGCGAGCTGGTCCGGTCCGATGTCCGAGTTCACCGCGTGCGTGGGCTGCCGCGCGATGACGCTCCATTCGGAGTCCAGGCTCACCAGGGGCTGGGAGCCCGAGGGGAGCTCGTCCTCCAGCGACGCCTGCGTGAGCACCGCCGCCACGCCCGAGTCCTCGAACAGGAACGCGAGCCGATGCGCCGGGTACGACGGGTCCAGGGGCACGTAGCACCCCCCGGCCTTGAGGATGCCGAGCACCCCCACCACCATCTCCAGACTCCGGTGGAGGCACACGCCCACGCGCGACTCGGCGCCCAGGCCCAGGGTTCGCAGGTGGTGCGCCAGCTGGTTGGACCGCTCGTCGAGCTGCGCGTACGTGAGCGTCCGACCGTCATGATCCACGGCCACGGCCGACGGCGTGCGAGCAACCTGCGCGGAGAACAGCGCGGGAATCGTCGCCACGGCGGGCAGCTCCACCTGCGTGTCGTTCCAGTCGCGCAGCAGTTGATGACGCTCGGCCTCGGTCATCAGGGGCAGCTGACTGAGGCGCTGCTCCAGACCTCCGCGAGCCACCGCCTGGAGCACCACGCGCAGGTGCTCCGCCATCCGGTGGATCGTCGCTTCGGTGAAGAGGTCGGTGCTGTATTCGAGCTGTCCCTCCAGCGCGCCCTCCCGCTCCATCAGGGAGAGCGTGAGGTCGTAGCGCGCCGTGTCCGTGGTGCACGGAAGCAGGTCCACCTGCATGCCCGTGAGCGACGGCGCCCGCATCGGCGTGTTCTGGAGCACGAAGAGGGTCTGGAACAGCGGCGTGCGCGAGAGGTCTCGCTCACCGCCGAGGGCTTCCACCACCCGGTCGAACGGCGCGTCCTGATGAGAGAAGGCCGCCAGGGCGACTTCCTTCACCTGCCGCACCATGGTGGCGACGGTGGGGTCCTCGTCCCACTGGAAGCGCAGCGGGACGGTGTTGACGAAGAAGCCGATCAACCCCTCCAGCTCCGGCCGTTCGCGGTGACCCACCGTGGTCCCCGTGGTGAAGTCGCGCTGCCCCGAGTACCGAGCCAGCAACGCCTGCCAGCCGGTCAGCAGCACCATGAACAGTGTCGCGCTCTGTTCGCGACCGACGACCTCCAGGGCCGACACCAGCTCCGCGGGCAACGAGAAGGAGTGCATGGCGCCCCTGAAGCTGCGGGACGCGGGACGTGCATGGTCCGTGGGAAGCTCCAGCACGGGAGCCTCCTGGAGCCGTGAGCGCCACCAGTCGACTTGCGCGCTCACCGCGCTGTCTTCCATCACTCGCCGCTGCCACGCCGCGTAGTCGGCGTACTGCACCGGCAGCTCCGGGAGCGCCGCGCTCTTGTTCTCCAGGAGCGCGGTGTGGACCTCGGCGACCTCGCGCACCAGCACGTCCACGGACCAGCCGTCCGAGATGATGTGGTGCATGCACAGCAGGAGGACGTGCTCCTGCTCCCCGAGCTTCAGCAGCGCGGTGCGCAGCAACGGGCCGCGCTCCAGGTCGAAGGGACGGTGTGCCTCTTCGCTGATGCGGCGCGCGGCCGTGGCCTCGCGCGCGGAGGGCTCCAGCGCGCTCAGGTCCTCGATTCGCAGCGCCCAGGTCTCGGGCGCGGGATGGACGTACTGCACGGGCCGTCCCTCGCGGGACGTGAAGGTGGTGCGCAGCGTCTCGTGACGACGGGCGACCTCCTGGAAGGCACGGCGCAGCACGTCCACCTGGAGCGTCCCACGCAGTCGCAGCGCGGCGGGCATGTTGAACGCGACGAGGCCCGGCTGGAGCTGGTCCATGAACCACAGCCGCTGCTGGGCGAAGGACAGCTCCATTCCCTCCGGAGCGCGGGGCAGGGCGACCAGGGGCGGCAGCTCGGAGGCGGACGCCGCGAGCGAGGCTTCGAGTCGCTCCGCGAGCCGCGCCACGGTGGGCGCCTCGAAGAACGCGCGCAGCGACAGCGTGCTCCCCAGCCGCGCACGCAGTCGCGTCACCACCTGCGTGGCGAGCAGCGAGTGCCCGCCCAGCAGGAAGAAGTCGTCATTCAGGCCCACGCGCTCCACGCGCAGCACTTCGCGGAACACGTCCGCGAGCTGACGCTGGAGCTCCGTCTGGGGGGCCTCGAAGCTGGAGGCTCCCGAGGCGAAATCAGGGACTGGCAGGGCCTTGCGGTCCACCTTGCCGTGGGACGTCTGGGGCAACGACTCCAGCGCGACGAACGCGCTTGGCACCATGTACTCGGGGAGGCGCTGGCGCAGGTGGGCGCGAAGCGACTCCGTGTCCACGGTGGCCGGCGAGACATAGGCCACCAGTCGCTTGTCACCTGGAACGTCCTCTCGGACCACCGCGATGGCCTCACCGACCTCGGTGTGCGCGCGCAGGGCGGACTCCACCTCACCCAGCTCGATGCGGAAGCCACGCACCTTCACCTGGAAGTCGATGCGCCCCAGGAACTCGAGGGTGCCATCCGGACGCCAGCGCACACGGTCTCCCGAGCGGTACAGCCGCTCGCCGGGCGTGGAGGCGAAGGGATTCGGGACGAAGCGCTCGGCGGTGAGCGCGGGCTGGCCCTGGTAGCCCCGAGCGAGTCCCGCTCCGCCGATGAGCAGCTCGCCTGGAACACCCACGGGCACCGGCCGCAGGCTCGGGTCCACGACGTAGACGTGGGTGTTGGCGAGGGGGCGACCGATGGGAATCGAGTCGCCCAGCGTGTCACCCGGGTTCAGGGGTTGCTGCGTGGTGGCGACGGAGACTTCCGTGGGGCCATAGGCGTTGATGAGCGAGCGGCCCTGGGCCAGTCGTTCCCGCGCCCGGGGCACGGGCAGCACGTCTCCACCCACGATCAGCCAAGGCACCTGGGCCAGGGCCTCCGGTTGATGCTGCTGCATCACGTCGAACAACGCGGTGGGCAGCAAGGCGGCGGTCACTCGCTCCTCGACGAGGATGCGTGCGAGTTCTGTCACCTCGGGCATTTGAGCCGGGTACACGACGAGCCGTGCGCCGGACAGCAGCGTGGTCCAGACCTCCAGGGCGAGCGGGTCGAACGTGGGCGCACAAATCTGGAGGACGACGTCCTCGGGTCCGGTGGCGAGGCTCAGGCCGGACGCCAGACGCAGCACGGCCCGGTGGGTGACGGCCACGCCCTTGGGCATGCCCGTCGAGCCAGAGGTGTACGTGACGTAGGCGAGCTGGTCCGGGCTCGTCGAGAGCGTCACCGCGTCTGCCGACTGGCGCGCGATGTGCGCCCACTCGGAGTCCAGGCACACTCGCGAAGGCGCGACGGACGGGAGCACCGAGGCGACAGCCTCCAGCGTGAGCACCGTGGCGAGGCCGGCATCCGCGATGACGAAGGCGAGTCGTTGCTCGGGCCACGCCGGATCCAGGGGCACGTAGCTGCCACCAGCCTTCACGACACCGAGCATGGCGACCACGAGCTCCGTGCTTCGCGGCAGGAGCAGGCCCACGCGAGGCTCCGACCCCAGTCCCCGGGCCAGGAGGTGGCGCGCGAGCTGGTTGGAGCGTGCCTCGAGTTCCGCGTAGCTGAGCCCGTGGCCCTGGTGAACCACTGCCACGGCGTCGGGTCTGGCCCGCGCGTGCGCGGAGATGCGCTCGTGGAGCGTGGTCTCGGACGGGTACTCGGCGCGGGTGTCATTCCAGGAGACGAGCACCTGGTGTCGCTCGGCCTCGGACATCAGCGGCAGTGCGGAGAGCCGGCGCCGCGCGTCTTCCACCACGCCGCGCAGCAAGCGCTGGAAGTGGTCGACCAGGCGCCGCGCGGTGTCCGGGGTGAAGAGGTCCAGGCTGTACTCGAGCTGTCCCTCCAGGGTGCCCGAGCGCTCCATCAGCGAGACGGTGACGTCGAACTTGGAGGTGTTCGTCGCCGTCCGCAGGAGGTCCACGCTCAGGCCCGGCAGCGCTGGAGGCTGCAGCGGAGCGTTCTGGAGCACGAACACCGACTGGAACACGGGCGTGCGCGACAGGTCGCGCTCTCCGCCCAGGGCCTCGACGAGTCGATCGAAAGGCACGTCCTGATGAGCGAAGGCCGCGAGGGACTCCTCGCGCACCCGGCCCACCAGCTCCACGAAGGTCGGGTCGCCCGCGAGCTGTGCCCGCAGCGCGAGCGTGTTGACGAAGAAGCCAATCAGCCCCTCCAGCTCCGGACGCGTGCGATGGGCCACGGGGGTGCCCACGCAGAAGTCCGTCTGGCCGGAGTACCGCGCGAGCAGGGTCTGCCAGGTGGCGAGCAGCACCATGAAGAGCGTGGCGCCCTCGGACTGGCCCAGCTTCTCCAACTGGGAGACCAGGTCACCCGGCACGGTGAAGAACTCTGTCGCGCCGCGCGAGCCGCGCACGGCGGGACGCGGGAAGTCCGTCGGCAGCTCGAGGACGGGGGTCCCCTGGACGTGCGATCGCCAGGCTTCGAGCTGGGTGTTCTCGGTCTCGTTCTCCAGCACGCGCCGCTGCCAGGCCGAGTAGTCGGCGTACTGGACCGGGAGTGTGGGGAGGGTGGCCGCGCGGCCCGAGGAGGCGGCCGCATAGAGCATGGTGACCTCGCGCACGAGCACGCCCATGGACCAGCCGTCGGAGACGATGTGGTGCATGCACAACAGGAGCAGGTGCTCCTCGGCTCCCAGTCGGAGCAGCGCCGTGCGCAGCAGGGGGCCGTGCTCCAGGTCGAACGCGTGGTGCGCCTCCTCGGAGACGCGGTGCTCCACGGCGGCCGCGCGCGCGGAGGACTCCAGGGGGCTCAGGTCCTCGACCTCCAGAGGCCAGGCCTCGGGCGATGGATGGACGAGTTGCACGGGCTGGCCATCGCGCGAGGTGAACGTCGTCCGCAGGGGCTCGTGCCGACGGACGACCTCCGCGAAGGTCCGACGCAGGGACTCGACGTCGAGTCGTCCCGTCAGCCGCAGGGCCACGGGGATGTTGTACGCGGCCTGTCCGGGCTGGAGCTGCTCCAGGAACCAGAGGCGCTGCTGCGCGAAGGACACGGCGAGCGCGTCCACCGTTCCGGAGCGAGTCAGGCGCTCCAGGGGCACGCTCTCGCTCGGTGTCGGAGCCGAGCCTTGTAGCGGAGCGATGCGCTCGGAGAGCCGTTCGACGGTGGGTGCTTCGAAGAGGGCACGAAGGGACAACGAGACGCCGAGCTGAGCGCGCAGCCGCGTCACCACCTGCGTGGCCAGCAGCGAGTGTCCACCGAGCGCGAAGAAGTCATCCCGGGCACCCACGCGGGAGTGCCCCAGCACCTCGGAGAAGATGCGAGCGATGGCCTCCTCGGTGGGGTTTCTCGGCGCGAGGTATTCGTCCTCGATGACGGAGCGGTCCGCTTCCGGAGCGGGCAGCGCGCCACGGTTCACCTTGCCACTGGGAGTCAGCGGCAGCGACGGCAGCACGACAAAGGCCGACGGCATCATGTGCGGCGGCAAACGCTCCATGAGCGACTGCCGGATGCGCGCCACTTCGCGAGCACTCCGGGCCCCGCGCAGCGGGTCGTTCGCGAGTCGCGACACGGGCGCGAGGTCACCGGCCGCCTCCGGGGTGAGGTCGAGTCGAGTGGCCTCACCGGGCCGTGAGAACACCACGTCCAGGGCGCCGTCCGCATGCGCGCCGGCCCAGCTCACCCGGACGTCGTAGCCGATCACTCCGCCCAGGGCATAGAGGTCCTCCGGCTCCACGCCTCGTGAACCGGGCCAGTCGCGGAGCACTTCGCGCAGCGCGCCCACGTGCGGCGGCCGGCCGGAGCCGGAGAGCAGCGCGACCAGGCGCGTGTCATCGAGCACGCGGGCGTTGGGCAGGCCGCGCACGGCCAGCATCGAAGGCTGGGCTTCGAGCTTCTGGCGCAGGGTCTCCAGCGACAGGTTGCTTCCATCCACCCAGTCAGGACGCGAGGCCGCGGTGGCCTCGCCCACATGGAGGATGACCTCGTAGCGGAAGCGGCTCAGCTCGTTGTCGTAGCGACCGTGTTTGGGCAGGACCTCCACTCGGGAGATGCCCGGCACCCGCGCGGGCAGCGAGGTGAAGTACGTGGGCGAGAGGACCAGCTCCTCCTCGGCCAGCACGTCTCGCTGCACGCGGTACTGGAGTTGCGGCGTCGACAGGTTGGGCGGCGCGCGGTGCAGGCGCACCGAGGCACGGAAGGACTCCAACAGCTCCAGGTTGCGCACGTCGCCCAGGAAGATGCGGCCCCCGGGCTTCAGCACCTTCACCGCTCCGCTCAGGACCTGGAGCAGGTAGTCGCCGCTCGGGAAGTACTGGATGACGGAGTTCAGGATGACGGTGTCGAACGAGTGGGGCTCGATGCCGGACAGGTCATCCACGCTTCGATGCAGCAGGGAGACGGAGCGAAGGGAGTCGCCCAGTCGTTCCTTCTGCTGCTCGATGCGATCCAACGCGGGCCGGGCGAAGTCCACGCCCCAGTACGCCTCGCACCGAGGCGCCAGCCGGTACAGCAGGAGGCCCGTGCCGCACCCCAGCTCCAGCACCCGGCGAGGACGCAGGGCGAGGATCTGCCGCACCGTGGTGTCCACCCACTCGCGCATCTGCGGCGCGGGGAGCGGCCCGCCGGTGTAGCTGTCATTCCAGCCGGAGATGTCGAAGGTGGGGTCCTCGCTGCGCTCCCCCTGGGCGTAGGTCTCGTCGTAGACGGCCTTCCACTGCGCCGTCTGCTCCACGGTGCCCGACGTGTCCAGGTCCCCGAGGACGACGTACGCCGCCAGGCGCTTGTCTCCCGGCGAGTCCTCGCGGGCCATCACCACGGTCTCTCGCACCGAGGGATGCGTGCTCAACGCCGATTCGATCTCCCCCAGCTCGATGCGGAAGCCGCGAATCTTCACCTGGTTGTCGATGCGGCCCAGGTACTCCAAATCTCCATTGGCCAGGCGTCGCGCCAGGTCTCCCGCGCGGTACAGCCTGCGTCCGCGCACGGGGCCGAAGCGGTCCTCGACGAAGCGCGCCGAGGTCAGCTCGGGACGCCGCAGGTAGCCACGGGCCACACCTGCACCACCGACGTGGATTTCTCCCGGGACGCCCACGGGCACGGGCTGGCCGAGCGCATCCAGCAGGTAGATTTGAAGGTCCGGAATCGGCGCGCCAATCACGCTGGACCAGGGGCGCTCCACGTCCTCCATCCGCACGGGACGGTAGGTGACGTGGACCGTCGTCTCGGTGATGCCGTACATGTTGACGAGCGTCGGACGCGCGTCGCCGTGCCGCTCGAACCACGGACGCAGCGCGGCCATGTCCAGCGCTTCACCGCCGAAGACCACGTAGCGCAGGGACAACGTGGGGAGCGGACCGCGCGCGGCGGCCTGTTGCTCGGCATGGATGAGCTGGCGGAACGCGGTGGGCGTCTGGTTGAGGACGGTGACGCGCTCGTCCGCGAGCAGCCGATGGAAGGCCTCGGGAGAGCGGCTCACCCAGTACGGCACCACCACCAGCCGGCCGCCGTAGAGCAGCGCGCCCCAGAGTTCCCACACCGAGAAGTCGAACGCGTAGGAGTGGAACAGGGTCCACACGTCCTCGGGTCCGAAGTGGAACCACGCGTCGGTGGCGGTGAAGAGGCGCACGACGTTGTCGTGCCGCACCATCACGCCCTTGGGGCGCCCCGTGGAGCCGGAAGTGTAGATGACGTAGGCGAGGTCGCTCGGGGCGTTGCAGCGCGGCGGGCGAGGCGCGGGGGTGGAGTCGGACGGCTCGGTGTCCAGGCGCACCACGGCGGCGCCGGGCGCGGGCACGCGGTCCTCCAGCGAGGTCTGCGTGATGAGGACGGGGGCCTGCGCGTCCTCCAACATGAACGCGAGGTTCTCCCGGGGATACGACGGGTCCAGCGGCAGGTACGCACCGCCGGCCTTGAGGATGCCGAGCAGGGCCACGATGAGGTCCAGCCCGCGCTCCAGGCACACGCCGACGAGGACGTCGGGGCCCACGCCATGGCGCAGCAGCACCTGGGCCAGCCGGTTCGCGCGTGAATCCAGGTCGCGGTACGTCAGGTGACTGGACTCGAACGTGACGGCGACGGCGTCCGGCGTGCGGTCCACCTGCGCCTCGAAGCGCTCCACCAGCGTGCCGTCACTCGGTGACTCGGTGCGGGGGTTCCAGGCGTGCAGAACGTGCTGACGCTCGGCCTCCGTCATCAAGGGCAGCTCGGCGATGCGCTGGCTGGGAGCGTCCACCATGCCGCCCACCACCACTTCCAGATGGCCGAGCAGCCGGTCGATGGTCTCCGCATCGAAGAGGTCCGACGCGTACTTGCAGCCGATGAGCAGGCCGTCGGGCCCGTGCGCGGCCTCGAACGTCAGGTCCAGCTCGGTGGTGCGGTTGTCCAGCAGCGACACGCCCAGCGTCAGGCCGTTGCCGACGGCCAGGTCGCGCGGAATGTCGTAGTCGTCCAGGACGAAGGCGACGTTGTACAGCTCGCGCCGCTGCGAGCCGGGCTGCACGGCCGCGAGCACGTGGTCGAACGGGCAATGTCCGTGGGCCAGCGCGCCCAGGGTGCTCTGCTTCACCGCCGCGAGCAGCCCCGTCACGGTGGACTCGGACGGGAGCCGTACGCGCAGCGGGATGAAGTTGGTGCAGTCGCCCATCAGCCCGCGAATGCCGGGGACCTCGCGGCCGGAGATGGCGGAGCCGAGCACGAAGTCGGCCTGTCCGCTCCAGCGATGCAGCACGGTGGACAGCGCGGCGACCACGCTCATGAACGGCGTGACACCTTCACGTCGGCCCAGGGCATGGAACTTCGCCATCAGTGCCGCGGGCAACAGCCGCGAGCGGCGCGCACCGTGGAACGAGAGGCGCTGCGGCCGAGGCCTGTCGGTGGGAAGGGCGAGCAGGGAGGGGGCCTCCGCGAGCGCCTGCTTCCACCACGTCAGCTCCTTCCGGAGGGCCTGGGGCGTGAGGTGTTCGCGCTGCCACGCGGCGAAGTCTCCGTACTGGAGCGCCGGCTCGGGCAGGGGCGAAGGTTGTCCCGCGCTGAAGGCCCCGTACAGGGTGGCCAGCTCGCGCGCCATCAGGCCCACGGTCCAGCCGTCGGCCACCAGGTGGTGCACGGAGACGACGAGGGCATGGTCCTCGGCCGCGAAGCACACGAGGCTGAAGCGAAGCAGCGGACCCGTCGCCGGGTCCATGGGACGCTGGCCATCTCGTACGGCCACGGCATCCAGCACGGAGGCGCGGTCCGCGAGGTCATCGGCGTCAGTGACGACTCGCTCGATGGCCACGGGAGTCGGTGCGTGGACGTGCTGGAGCAGCTCACCGTCCTTCGAGGTGAGCGTGGTCCGCAGCACGTCGTGGCGACGGACCAGTTCGTTCAGCGCGCGCTCCAGCGCGGCCGTGTCCAGGTGTCCCCGCAACGTGAAGGCGAGGGGGATGTGGTAGGCGGTCGAGGCCGGTTCGAGCTGCTGGATGAACCAGAGTCGCTGCTGCGCGAAGGAGGCCGGCAGAGGCACTGTGTTCGCGCTGCCCCGCGCCACCGGACCGGAACGCGGTGCGAGCGAGCCCTGGGCCCCCGTCGAAACCTCTGTGATGAGGCCCCGGAGGCTGACGTCCTGAAGCAGCGTGGCGGCGGAGATGCGCGCGCCCAGGCGCTTCTCGATGCGCACCTGAAGGTCGGCCGCGCCCAGGGAGTCCATCCCCAATCGGGTCAACGGAGCATCCAGGTCCACGGTGCCAGCGGAGGCACCCAGTACGGCGGAGAGTTCCTCGCGAAGCGCGCGCTCCAGCTCCGCGGAGGACAAGCCCGAAGTCCTCGCGGATGGTTCCACGAGCGCGCCAGCGGAAACCGCCACGTCGGCGCTCGCGGACGGCGCGGTGCCGGACTGAGCGGCCACACCGACGCCCACCGTCGACGCGGTGCCGGACTGTGCGGCCACGCCGACGCCCATCGTCGACGCGGTGCCGGACTGAGCGTCCGCGGTCCCACCAACGTTCACGGACGAAGCGGTGCCCAGCAGCGACGACCCGGTTGCTCGAGGCTCCCTCTCAACGACCCCAGCGGTTGCATCCCGAGTCGTCCCAGGTGCGCCCCCGAGGTTCAGGTCCGAGCGCCACAGCACGGGCAGCTCGCCCGAGGCCAGGCCCGCACGGCAGGCGAAGCGCTGGATCTTCCCGCTCGACGTCTTGGGGATGGAGCCGGGCGGAAGCAGTGCCACCGTCCTGGGTTGGACCTCCAGCTCACGGGCAATGCCCTGCCGCACCGAGTCCGCCACGGCGGTCAGCGCCTCGGTGTCTCCCGACTCCGCAAGTTCGCGCGCCACCTCCGCGACCACCGCGAGGGCCTCACCCTCCGGCGTCTCGATTCCGAAGGCCGCCACGCCACCGGGCCGCACACGCCGATGCGCGCGCTCCACCACGGCCTCCACGTCCTGCGGGTACAGGTTCCTACCCCGCAGGATGATGAGGTCCTTGCGACGCCCGGTGACGATGAGCTGCCCGTCATCGAGGAGCAGTCCCAGGTCCCCCGTGCGCAGATAGGCAGGTCCGTCCTCGGCGCCCACGGGGCGTGCCTGGAACGTCTCCTGCGACTGCTCGGGCTTGTGCCAGTAGCCCAGCGCCACACTGCCGCCGGACACCCAGATTTCACCCACTTCACCCGCGGCGCGCGGCACCTTCGTCTCGGGATCGACGATGAGCAGCCGCTGCTCGGCCAGCGTCGCACCGCAGCTCACATGCGCGCGGACGCCCGGGGTCTCCGGGGCCGCGAGGACAGCAGTGCCACGAGACAGCGAAGCCTCGTCGAGCACGTGCACGCGAGGAACGCGGCCCTTCTGCTCACCGGTGACGATGAGCGTGCCCTCGGCGAGCCCATAGCAGGGATAGAACGCCTCGCGACGGAAGCCCGCCGGAGCGAACACCTCCGCGAAGCGGTCCAACGTGGCGGCTCGAATGGGCTCCGCTCCGCAGAACGCCACTTCCCACGAACTCAAATCGAGCGCCTTCACATCCTCGGAGGTGGCGCGACGCGCGCACAACTCGAAGGCGAAGTTCGGGCCTCCACTGACGGTGCCCTGGAAGCGGGACACGGCCTCCAGCCAGCGCATGGGACGCTGGAGGAAGGACATCGGTGACATCAACGCCACGGAGAAGCCGCCGAACAGCGGCTGGAGGATGCCGCCAATCAGCCCCATGTCGTGGTACGGCGGCAGCCAGATGACGCCCACGCTGTCGCGGCGCACCTGGAACGCACCGGAGATGAGCCCCAGGTTGTGCAGCAGGTTGGCATGGGACAGCATCACGCCCTTGGGCGTCCCCGTGGAGCCCGACGTGTACTGGAGGAACGCCAGCGTGTCGGAGCCAAGGTCGGGCTCGCGCCACGCATCCTCACCGCCCACGGGCAGGTCATCCGTGGACAACCACTGGAGCGCTCGGAAGTCCGGCGCCTGTTCGAAGACGAAGTCCGCCAGGCCCAGGATGCCCGACGTGGTGAGTACCACCGTCGCCTCCGCGTCCTGGATGATGGCGCGCAAGCGGGGAAGGGTGCGCTCGAGCCGCGTCGGGTCCGGCGGATAGGCGGGCACCGCCACCGCGCCCGCGTACAAGCAGCCAAAGAAACCCGCGAGGTAGTCGAGCCCCGGCGGATAGAGCAGCAGCACTCGCTGGCCCACGGCCCCACGCGCTTGCAGCGCGGCGGCGATGCGACGTGCCTGTCGCTCCAGCTCGGGCGCGGTCAGCGCGGCTTCGTCGCCGTCCGACTCTCCGAGGAAGGTGTAGAGCGGCTGCCGCGACGACTCTCCGACTGCGCGCGCACGGAGGGCGTCATTGAGGATTCGAAAGGGAGCATGCATGGGGTGTGGAGCTCGTCCGGGCTGATTGCGGCCGGCGGCTTAATAACAGGCGAGGCCGACAATCGCGGGCCTCAACGACTACCCACATGCATCTTCATTCCCAGCGTGAAAGTGGAAGGAGGACTGATCCACTCTCAGCAAGAAATCGAGACTCAGGCTCTACCGAACAAGCCTTTGAGCCATCGCACGAAGCCTCGCGACTTCGCGCTCACCACGGCTGGTACCGCGTGGACGTTGGATTGCGGCGCGGCTGTGACCTTCGGCGGAGCGATTCGTGGGGCCGAGGTAGTTGTCACGCCCGCAGGAGCCCTCATCGGCGCCGGACTGGCGGTGCCTGTTCCCGTCGTGCTCACGGTGCGCGTCGGCGTGGAGCCCGTCGCCTGTGCCGCGGCGGCCGTTCCTTCGGCGTCCAACTGGGCGAGCTTCGCCTTCACGGCGTCGGGCGTGTCGCGCGTGGAGAAGGTGCTCGTCACCTCGCGCCCTGAGGAGGACTCGCGCGCGGTGACCTTCAACAGTGACTCGTTGTTCACCTCGAACGTCACCGACACCTGCACGGCGCCACGCGGGAGCTTGGGCAGTCCCGCGAGCTTCAGCGTGCCCAGGTACTCGTTGTCGGACGCCTTGTCGGAGTCGCCCTGGAACACGGTGAGCTCCAGCTCCGTCTGGCCGTCGCGGTGCGTGGAGAGGGTGTAGCTCTTGGTGGAGGGCAGCGAGGTGTTGCGCTCCAGCACGGGCTTGAAGCGTCCGCCGGGCAGGCCCACGCCAATGGCCATGGGGAGCACGTCGATGAGCACCACGCCTTCCAGCTGCCCCAGGCTGTGCGCCAGGAGCGCGGCCCCCAGGGCCACCGCTTCGTCGGGGTGGACGCCCTTGCTCGGCGGCTTGCCGAAGAAGCGGGTGATCTTCTCGTGCACCAGCGGGAAGCGACTCTGGCCTCCGACGAGGATGACCTCGTCGATGTCCTTGGGGCCCAGGTTCTTCACCCGCAGGACCTCCTCGCAGACCTGGACGGTGCGGTCGACGAGGCCCTCGGTGAGTTCGATGAGCTTCTGCCGCGTGAGCGTGACGTCCAGGTCGTACGGCTTGTCCTCGATCATCGTGACGAAGGCCACATGCACCCGCATCTCCGAGCGCTCCGACAGCGCGCACTTCGCGCGCTCCGCCGCGTCGTTGATGCGCTGCATGGCCACCCGGTCGCCCTGGAAGGCCCGGCCCGTCTTCTTCTGAAACTCCTCCAGCAGGTACGCGACGATGGCGTTGTCGAAGTCGATGCCACCCAGGAAGGTGTCGCCGCCGGTGGAGATGACCTCGTAGACGTTGTCGGCCAGCTCCAGCACGGACGCGTCGAAGGTGCCACCGCCCAGGTCGTACACCAGCACGCGCTGGTTGAGCTTGCGGCCGTAGCCGTACGCGAGCGCCGCGGCGGTGGGCTCGTTGAGGATGCGCTCGACGTAGAGCCCCGCGAGCTTGCCGGCCTCGCGCACCGCGTGGCGCTGGTTGTCGTTGTAGTACGCCGGGACGGTGATGACGGCGCGGGACACGGGCTGGCCCAACTGGTTCTGGGCGACTTCGCGCACCTCGCGCAGGATGAGCGCGGAGATCTGCTGGAGCGTGTAGACGCGGTCCGACAGCTTCACGCCCGCGTCACCGTTCTCTCCCGCGGTGATCTCGTAGTGGAACTTGTCCTTGATGGACCCGACGATGGCGGACTCGTACGCGCGCCCCACCAGGCGCTTGGCGCCGTACACCGTGTGCCGGGGGTTGGTGAGCATCTGCCCCTTGGCGGGGTGGCCCACCACCAGCTTGCCGCGCGTGTTGACCGCGATGATGGAGGGCACCGTGTTGTGGCCCTCGCGGCTGTTGAGCACCCCGGGCTTGCCGTTGCGCACATAGGCGGCACACGAGTTCGTCGTGCCCAGGTCGATGCCAATCACCACACCCGCGCGCTTGGGCTCCGCCGTGTTCAGGTCCAACGCCGCGTCCGACATCATCGTCGCGGGCACCGGGGCGACTCCGCCCGAAGGGGGAGCGGCCTGGGCGGCGACGACCTGGGGATTCGCCTGCTGTGGCGGAGGTGGGACGGTGTAGTCCGGAGCACCCACGCCCGTGGGGACTGGGGGCACGTCCGACTGGGCGTGGGGCAGGGCGGCGACCGCCGAGTCGAGGAAGCGGCGCGTCTGGGGGTCCATCCCCAGGAAGCGCAGGCCCATGCCCACCACGCCCTGGCCTCCCTGCCCGGTGACGAAGTGGACCACGGCCTGCGCGTGGATGAGCCGCTCGCCGCTCGCCAGCCGAAGGTCCAGCGTGACGGCCGTCCCCGGAGGCTTCACCGCGCGAGCGCGCAGGTAGATGCCACCTCGGGTGACGTTGCCGCCATACTTCGCCAGGAACTCCTCCGGCGTCGCGAATGGCAGCTTCACGACCAACCCGACCGCCGCCTGATTCGATTCCGTCAAAGCCCGGTTCCTGAGACGTGAGTGAAAAGCCCGGTCGGATTATCGCTTGAAGTGCGAGTGAACGGGCGTCAAAAAGTCCACCCTTCCAGGTTGCGTGGGGACAACGTACCTCGTATGGAACCGCACCCTCGGGGCGCTGGTGCCTCGTGGGCCCTTCGCCCCGGGAGCGCCGCCCATGTTGAACCCCGAGATCCGGCTCGCACTCACCTTCGATGACGTCCTCCTGGTGCCCGCCGAAAGTTCGGTTGTCCCCAAGGATGCGGACCTGTCGACCCGCCTCACGCGCAACCTTCGCCTGAACATCCCGCTCCTGTCGGCGGCGATGGACACGGTGACGGAGTCGCGCACCGCCATCGCCATGGCGCAAGAGGGCGGCATCGGTGTCATCCACAAGAACATGACCCCCGAGCAGCAGGCGCTCGAGGTGACCAAGGTCAAGAAGTTCGAAAGTGGAATGGTGGTGGACCCCGTCACCATCGACCCCGAGGCCCCGCTGGGCCGCGCCATCGAGCTGATGCGGCACCATGGCGTGTCGGGCATCCCCGTGGTGAAGGGGCGTCGCCTCGTCGGCATCGTCACCAGCCGCGACGTGCGCTTCGAGACCAACCTCACGCAGAAGGTCGAAGCGGTGATGACGCGCAAGCTCGTCACCGGCCGCGAGGGCATCATCCAGGGGGATGCGCAGAAGCTGCTGCACGAGCACCGCATCGAAAAGCTGCTCATCGTCAACGACGACTTCGAGCTGCGCGGCCTCATCACCATCAAGGACATCGAGAAGCGCCGCACGAACCCGAACGCGGCCAAGGACGGAAAGGGGCGCCTCCTGTGCGCCGCCGCCGTGGGCGTGTCTCCGGACCGCGAGGCGCGCATCGACGCGCTGGTGAAGGCGGGCGTGGACGTCATCGTCGTCGACACCGCGCACGGCCACTCCAAGGGCGTGGTGGACGGGGTGCGGGACACGCGCAAGAACTTCAAGGGCTTCGAGCTCATCGCCGGCAACGTCGCCACCGCCGAGGCCACCCGCGCGCTCATCCAGGCGGGCGTGGACGCGGTGAAGGTGGGCATCGGCCCCGGCTCCATCTGCACCACCCGCGTCGTCGCCGGCGTGGGCGTGCCGCAAGTCACCGCGGTGGATGACTGCTGCCGCGAGGCGGAGAAGCACGACATCCCCATCATCTCGGATGGCGGCATCAAGTACTCGGGCGACATCGTCAAGGCGCTCGCGGCCGGAGCCAGCACGGTGATGATCGGCTCGCTCTTCGCCGGCACCGAAGAGGCCCCCGGGGACGTCATCCTGTACCAGGGCCGCAGCTACAAGAGCTACCGGGGCATGGGCAGCCTGGGCGCGATGAAGCAGGGCGCCAAGGACCGCTACTTCCAGTCGGACGTGGACGCGGTGAAGCTCGTTCCCGAGGGCATCGAAGGCCGGGTGCCGTACAAGGGCACGCTCGCGATGAACGTCCACCAGATGCTGGGCGGCATCCGCAGCGGCATGGGCTACGTGGGCTGCGGCACCATCGACGAGCTGCGCAAGAACGCGACCTTCGTGCGCATCACCTCGGCGGGCCTCAAGGAGAGCCACGTCCACGACGTCATCATCACCGAAGAGGCTCCCAACTACCGCGTGGAGTAGGCGTCAGGACGGGCGGCTCCTGGAACGAAAAGAGGGCCCACGCCAGGCGGCGGGGCCCTCGGTTGTTTCGGCCGGGAAGGCGGCTACTTGCGGCCCTTGCGACCGCCGGAGCCAGAGTCGTCGGAGGACGGCGACGCGGCGGAGATCTTCCCCTCGGCGCCGGCCACGCGGCTGAGCAGGGCGTCCTTGTCGTCGGGCTCCAGCGTTTCAATGGCCTGGCGCAGGGTGTTGAAGTCGAGCCGGGCGATGGTGACGGTGTTGCCGCCCTTGATCTCCTGCACGGTGGGCACCATCACCAGCTCGCGCATGTAGGTCTCGAACTCCACCTTCACGTCGGCCGTCTGCTGGATGCAGGTGTCCCGTGCATTGACGATCTGCTGGCTGCCCTCGCGGTAGCTCAGGTCCGGGTTGCGGTTCATCGCCTCCTCGAACGTGGTGGTCCGCTTGCGCAGCGAGGAGTACAGCTCGATGTAGTCGACGAGGCGGTCCGTCTCGGGGCGATTGACGTTGCGGGCCTTGCCCAGTGCGTCGGTGGTGTCGTCACAGGTGAGCTTCTGGAGATCGGAGACCCCTGGCGTGTCTTTGACAGCCAGGTTTTGGGTCTCGCGGTCCAGTCGCTCGTCGGAGGAGATTTCCTTCACGCATCCAGAGGCGGAGAGGAACAAGAGGGTCGCAGCAGTGGAAGCGGACAGGCGGCGGAGCATCCGGACCTCGAACAATTGAGGGGACTTGGGCGTTGCTTTCCGGAAGTTTGTAGCGATAAGGGCCCCCAGCCGTCAACGACGCCCCTTGGAGAACCTCCGGTGGACCTGCACGCCGAGAAGATCCTGATCCTCGATTTCGGGAGTCAGTACACCCAGCTCATCGCCCGGAGGGTGCGCGAACTGGGCGTTTATTGCGAAATCCACCGCCCGGACCTCCCGGCGGAGGATATCCGCCGCTATGCCCCCCGGGGCATCATCCTCTCCGGAGGCCCGGCGTCCGTGGAGGCGCCTGGTTCCCCCCGGTGTGACCCGTTCGTCTTCGAGGCGGGCGTGCCCGTCCTCGGCATCTGCTACGGCCTCCAGCTCACCGCCAAGCTCCTGGGCGGGCGCATTGACCGGGGCGCACACCGTGAGTTCGGCAACGCGGAGGTCGAGGTCCTGGCGCCCCGCGGGCCCTTCTCGGAGTTCAAACCCGGAGACCGGGTCCAGGTGTGGATGAGCCACGGAGACCGGGTGGAGGAGCTTCCGCCCGGTTTCGAGGCCATTGGTCGCAGTGGCAATTCGCCCTTCGCGGCGGCGGCCCACCAGACCAAGCCCTTCTACGGCCTCCAGTTCCACCCGGAAGTCGTACATACCCCGCAGGGCAAGGCCATGCTGCGCGCCTTCCTCTTCAACGACTGCAAGGTGAGCGGCTCGTGGACGATGAAGGGCTTCATCGACGAGGCGGTGGCCACCATCCGCCGACAAGTGGGTGAGCAGGGCCGGGTCATCTGCGCGCTGTCCGGCGGCGTGGACAGCTCCGTGGCCGCGCTGCTGCTCCACCGCGCCATCGGCCCCCGGCTCCAGTGCATCTTCGTGGACAACGGGGTGCTGCGGCAGGGGGAGCGCGCCCAGGTGGAGGGGCTCTTCGTGGACCGCTTCCACGTCCCGCTGAAGACGGTGGATGCGCGGGCCCGGTTCCTGGACGCGCTGGCCGGCGTGACGGACCCGGAGAAGAAGCGGAAGATCATCGGCCGTGAGTTCATCGCCGTGTTCGAGGAGGCCTCGCGCGACATCCAGGACGCCGGGTTCCTGGCACAGGGCACGCTGTACCCGGACGTCATCGAGTCCGTCTCGTACAAGGGCCCCTCCGTCACCATCAAGAGCCACCACAACGTGGGCGGCCTGCCGGAGACGATGAAGCTCAAGCTGGTGGAGCCGCTGCGCGAGCTGTTCAAGGACGAGGTCCGCGCCCTGGGCCGCGAGCTTGGGCTGCCCGAGGACATGGTGAACCGCCAGCCGTTCCCCGGTCCCGGCCTGGCCATCCGCGTGCTGGGTGAAGTCACGGAAGCCCGCCTGGAGCTGGTGCGCCGCGCGGACGCCATCGTCCAGGAGGAGATTCGCGCCGCGGGGCTCTACAAGGAGCTGTGGCAGGCCTTCGCCGTGCTGCTGCCCGTGCAGAGCGTGGGCGTCATGGGCGACGAGCGCACCTACGAGTCCACCTGCGTGCTGCGCGCCGTCACCAGCGTGGACGGCATGACGGCGGACTGGGCCCGGCTGCCGTACCCCGTGCTGGAGCGCATCTCCACGCGCATCACCAACGAGGTGCGTGGCATCAACCGCGTCGCCTACGACGTGTCCTCCAAGCCCCCGGCCACCATCGAGTGGGAGTGAGCCGGGAGTAGGGTGCCCGCTGGAAACGCGAAAGAGGCTGCCTGGCGAACGTGCCCAGGCAGCCTCTTCGTGCTTCAGGGGTCCGGGGGTTGAGCCCGGGCCCCTTCAGGCGGGGTGAATCACCCGGCCGGCTTCGTGGGGACCGAGGGAATCTTGGTGCTGCCCGGACGCAGCTCCTCGAGCACCCGGGTGGCGCCGTAGATCTTCTTCAGCGACTCGATGATGGCGTCGCTGTGCACGGCCACGGTGCGGTTGACGGACTCGTCGAAGCCGTACTCACCGCCCAGGGACTGGATGTTGCCGTCGAACACCAGGCCGACGATCTCCGCGTCCTTGTTGATCATCGGGGAACCGGAGTTGCCGCCGATGATGTCGTTGCTGGTGACCAGGTTCATCGCCGTGGCGCCGTCGAGCAGCTTCTCCGACTTCAGCCAGGAAGGCGGCAGGGCGAAGGGCTCCTCGCCCGTGGCGTGCTCGAACGTCCCGGCCATCTGGGTGACGGGCTCCACCTTCTTGCCGTCCTCCATGTAGCCCTTCACCGAGCCGTAGGACAGGCGCAGGCTGAACGTCGCGTCCGGGTACTGGTTGGTGCCGTAGGCCTCGAACTTCGCCTTGGCGACCAGCTCCGCGTTCTTCTTGATGACCGCGTCGATGTTCTCCTCGTAGTTCTTGCGGACCGCGCGGCCATCCGCGTCGAGCGCGAGGGCCAGCTGGATCATCGGGTCCTTGGAGGCGGCGATGGCCGCCTTGCCGCCGTCGAGCAGGCCCTTGCGCACGGCCACGTCACAGACCTTGGAGCCCTTCACGTCCTTGAGGACGCAGAGCTTGGAGCCCTTGACCAGCCGGGCGGCCAGCTTCTCGGGGGACTCCTTGCCCAGGACCTTCTTGACGAACGGGTGGTTGGAGCCGAGCTCCTCGCGCATCTTCGTCAGGCCGAACGACAGGCGCATGATCTCCAGCTCCGGGTAGATGGGCGCCGGGCTGAGCAGCCCGGCCGTGAGGGCCGGCACGTTGGCCTGGTTGAACTCACGCAGGCGCTGGCCGTTCTCCTTGGGGAGCTCCTCGGAGGCGCGCACCAGCGCCTTGGCGATGCTGTACAGGCTGGAGGACAGGCCGTTGCCCTGCTCGACGAAGGCCAGGTCCTTGCGGACGTTGACGAGCTGGCCCTGCGCCTTGGCGATCTCATCCCACGCCGCGCCGTACTTCTTCTTCATCTCCGGGTTGGCGTCGACCTTCTTGCGCAGCTCCTGCTCGGCGGCGACCTTCTGGCCGAAGAACTTCTTGTCCTGCAGCGCCTCCAGGCGGCCCTTGGTCGCCTTCAGGCCGTTCTCCACGCCGAAGAGCAGGTTGTTGGAGATGCGCTTCTGCTCGGGGCCGCGCTTCTGGAACTCCGTCACCATGCCGCGCACTTCGGACATCATGAAGAGCATCTTCGGCATGGCCACGTCGCGCTGATACTCCAGCTCCGCGATGGTCAGCCCGCGCGAGGTGCGGCCGGGGTGGCCGGACACGAAGGTGAGGTCACCCTCCTTGGCGCTCTTCTCGGACCACTTGAAGAAGTTCTCCGTCTTGGCCGGCTTGCCGTCCTGGTAGACGCGCAGGAACGTCACGTCCAGGTCCCACCGGGGGAACTCGAAGTTGTCCGGGTCGCCGCCGAAGAAGGCGATGGCGTGCTCGGGGGCCATCACCAGGCGCACGTCCTGGAAGCGGCGGTACTTGTAGAGGTTGTACTTGCCGCCCTGGTACAGGGTGACGACGTCGCAGCGCACCTTGGCGTCGCCGGCGGAGCAAGCCTGCTCCAGCTCGGACATCTTCGCCTTCAGGGTGTCGCTATAAGGCTTGCCGGACAGCCCCGCGGTCGCCTTGTTCAGCGTCTCGGTGACGTCGGTGATCTGCTCCAGCTGGTTGATCTCCATCGCCGGGCACTGCGTCTCCTCGGCTTCGGTCTTCGCGTAGAAGCCGTTGGCGATGTAGTCCTTCTTGGCGCCGGAGAGCTGCTCGATACAGCCGCGAGCACAGTGGTGATTCGTCATCACCAGGCCGTTGGCGGACACGAAGCTGGCGGAACAGCCGCCCGCGAGCCGCGCGGAGGACAGGCGGGCTTTGTCGAGCCACTCCTGCGAAGGCTCGAAGCCGTACTTCTCCTTCACCTTCGCGGACGGGAAGTTGTTGTACGTCCACATGCCTTCGTCGGCCAGCGCGGGGGCGGCGCCGACAAGGGTGGCAATCAGGAACAACCGTTTCATTGGACAGGTCCTTTCCAGGGCCGGGGGTGTCGCGGTTCTGCGGTAACCCACTGCCTCGGTCAACCGGGAAAAAAGCTGGGAAGAATTCCCAACCCCTGGAACATCCAGGCGGCCGGGGGATTCCTCGTCAGTGCGCGGAGTCCTACGAGATGTCGCTGCCCGTGATTGCATGATTCGAGCGGATGACCGCTCCCCAGGGTTGGCTATCGCACCGCGTCGAGAACCCGCCGCTCCGGGTCGGGTCGCCGTGACTCAGGTGCGCATGGCCACAAGCGGGTCCACGCGGGTGGCGCGGCGCGCGGGAAACCAGCAGGCCAGCAGGGCGACGAGGGCGAACAGGGTGGCCACGGCGCCGAAGGTGAGGGGATCCGTGGCGGTGATTCCGTGGAGCTGGCTTTCGAGCAACCGGGTCAGCGCCAGGGAGCCCACGAGCCCCAGGGCGATGCCCACTCCCGCGAGCCTCGCGCCCTGGCCGAGCACGAGTCGGAGGACGTCTCCGGGACGTGCCCCGAGCGCCATGCGGATGCCGAGCTCCCGCGTCCGCTGCGAGACGAGCAGCGAGATGACGCCATAGAGGCCGTAGGTGGATAGCACCAGGGCGAGCGCCGCGAAGCCGCCGAGCAGGCACAGCACGAGCCGCCGGAAGCCGAGCGACTGGGAGATGACCTGGTCCATGGTGAGGGCGCGGAAGACGGGCAGGCTCGAGTCGACCCGGCGCACGGCCTCGCGGACCGAGGGCAGCAAGGTCTCCGGTGGCACCGAGGTTCGAGCGACGAGCACCAGGCTGTCGTCGCCCCAGGGCCGGCCGTAGGGGACGTGGAGCTCGGCCAGCGGCGTCTTGTCCAGGCCGGCCTGTCGCACGTCGCCCACGACGCCGATGATGGTGTGGGCCCCGGTGCCGAGTCGGAGCTGGCGGCCCAGGGCGTTGCCGTCCGGGAAGTGCCGGCGCGCGAGCGTCTCGTTGATGATGACCGTGGCGGGCTGACCGGGGGCCGCGTCGACGGTGGTGAAGTCGCGGCCTTGCTTGAGCGGGATTCCCACCGTGCCGAAGAAGCCGGGGCTCGTGGAGCGGCGCTCGGCCCTTGGCTCCGAGCCGGCCTCCGGGGGCGGTTCGCCCTCGATGACATAGCGGGCGTTGTTCCATGCGCGCTGGATGGGCAGCAGCGACGTCATTCCCACGGCGCTCACCCCGGGCAGCGCTCGCACCTCGTCGAGGATGGGCTCCAGCAGGGTGCTCGGCACGTTTCCGTCCAGGCCCTGCTCGGTGAAGAAACGGCTGTCGGGGATGGCGATGTGCAGCGTGAGCAGTTGCTCGGGCGCGAGCCCGGGGGACGTGCCGAGGAGCTGGAAGAACCCCCGGCCCAGGAGGCCCGCGCCCACGAGGAGCACCAGACAGACCGCCAGCTCCACGACGACCAGCGTGGATCGGAGGCGTCGGCCGCCCTGGATGGGGGCCCCGCGAAGGTCGAGCCGGGAGACCTGGAGCGCGGGAAGCAGTCCGAAGGCCAGGCCGCTCCCGATGGAGATGGCGGCGAGGAACAGGAAGGTCGTCCCATCGAGGGAGACCGCGGCCCGATGTGGCATCGACTCGGGGACCACGGCGAGCAGCGCGTCCAGGCCCCAGTGCGCGAGCAGTCCACCCAGGGCGCCGCCCGTGAGCGCGAGCAGGAGGCTTTCGACGAGGAGTTGCTGGATGACGCGGGCGCGCGTCGCGCCGAGCGCCACGCGGACGGCGAGTTCCTGCCGGCGGGCACCAGCGCGCGCGAGCAGGATGTTGGCGACGTTGGCGCAGGCGATAAGGAGGACCAGGGCCACGGCGCCGAGCAGCAGCTTCAGTGGGCCGCTCCAGAGCCGCGTCTGGGCCTCGGCGAGCGAGTCGGCCCGTGCGGTGCGTTCCTTGAGGGCAGCCGGGCCCGCGGCCGCGATTCCGGCGGTGACGTCCTTGAGTTGCTCGTTGGCCGAGTCCAGGGTGATTCCGGGCGCCAGCCGGGCGCGCACGGAGAGCACCGTGGAATAGCGACCGCCACGGGCATCGGGCGGAGCCACCAGCGGCAGCCAGACGTCCATGTCCGGGGCGAACGACTCGGGAATGACTCCGACGACGGTATGCGGGACGTTGTCCAGGAGCACCGTGCGGCCGAGGACGGCGGGATTCGCGCCAAAACGGCGTCGCCAGAGCGCCTCGTTGAGCACCGCGACGGGCTCATGCCCAGGCTGGTCGTCGCCGGGCGCGAAAGTCCTGCCGAGCAACGGGGGGACGCCGTGCACGGTGAAGTAGTCGGCGGTGCCTCGGGTGGTTTCCAGGCGCTCGGAGTCGTCGTCCGCGCGGAGAATCGAGCCGCCCACGGTGAACGCCGCCATGTGCTCGAAGGCCCGGGCCTGATCGCGCCAGTCGAAGAACGTGAGCCAGGAGACCGGGCCGCCGGAGCCTTGGGCGCGCAGTTCGACGAGCGACACGAGCCGCTCGGGTTCGGCGTACGGGAGAGGCCGGAGCAGCACGCCGTGGACCACGCTGAAGATGACGGCGTTGGCGCCGATGCCCAGGGCCAGGCAGAGGATGGCGGCGGCCGCGAAGCCGGGGGCACGTCGGAACGTGCGGAACGCGAAGCGCGCATCCGCGAGCAGGTCGTCGAGGAATCTCATGGGGGCCGGTCCGGGAACGCCGTGGTGGAGGCTTGGAAGGCCCGCATCTTGGCCGACAGCGGCGTGCCGATGGTCTGGGAACAGCGGGGAAGAACCCTGGAAAAACGACCCCTGGTTTCCCATTCGCTTAGTTTACATAACGCATGTTATCGGACGTTCCGATAGAGGGGGGGACAGGGGTGAACGGTGGGCCTGGCTGCCTGGATGCCCGCATCGAGTCCTCGCTTCTCGTGGCCACCGTGGCCGCGTACCGTGCCCGGCATGCGTTTCCTCCAACGAACCGCGGTCACCACCGCGTTTTGCTGCGGCCTGCTGGCGCTGACGGGATGCCCGGACAAGACCTCGGGTCCGTCGCCAGATTCTGGCGTCGCCGAAGTTCCCGAGGCGCCCAAGGCCCCGCCGCCGACCACGTTCGCGCTTCGCTCCCAGGTTCCCGATGCGGGCCTCGCGGAGATCTCCCTGGACCCTGGCGAGAAGCCGGTCATCGAGCAGACCTCGACGCTGGAGCTGACCGCGTCACGAGGCCTCCGGAACTACCGGGTCCGGCTCTTCGACGCCGCTGAGCGAGCCATGGTCTCCGACGACGTCGCCGAGGAATCCGACACCGGGCTCGTCTACCGCATCGTCCTGCCCCAGCCCCTGAAGACCGGCTTCGAGTACACCCTGGTCGTCGATGCCCAGACCGGCACCGCGTTCACGGACACCTTGGGCCGCGACGTCGAGGAACTCCGCACCACGTTCCTGGTCGCCGGCGAAAAGGAAAAGCCGGCACCGCCTCCAGCGCCGGCCAAGAAGAAAAAGCGCCGCTAGCCCTGGGCCTCATGGCGGCCCCGAATGTTCCCGGCACCGCCTCGAATGTTCCGGGCCGCTCGCCCTGGGCCCGCATGAACATTCCAGCCTTGCCGCGAACATTCGGGCCCCGGCTTGCCCGGGTCGCCCATCAACATTCGGGCTCGCTACCGCGAATATTCGGGCTCCATCCAGAGCCCGGCTGCCCATCAACATTCGGGCTCGCTACGGGCCCTCGGCGGCCACCGGAGGCAGTCCCAGCGCGCCCTGAAGCTCCCGGAGCTTCGCCTGGATGACCCGAATGTTCTGGGGCCCCATCCGCAGCAAGTGCTTCTGCGCCCGGCTCAGGCCCTCCAGCTCCGGCGAGGCATAGACATAGAGCGCTCCTTGCGGCTGGACCTCCAGCGCGGCGCCCTCTGGAACCGGAACCGCGAGCAGATGCTGGAAGGCTCGGCTCAGCGTCGAATCGAACGTCTGTCCCGGCGGAGCAATCTCGCCATGCGCCTGGTCGATGAGCGGCTTCAAGTCGCGGTACATGCTCTTGGCGACCTGTGCGTCGAAGGTGCCGAACACTCGCGCCACCAGGTCGTAGCGAGCATGGCTTCGCGGGTCGATGGTCACCGACTTGTCCTTGCCCTCGACGACCTGGAATCCATCCGCCGGGCCCAGGAAACCCAGCACCATCCGGGGGCTCACGCCCTCCGCGATGTTGTTCACGGCCGCCGTCACCCGGCGCACCAGATCCTTCTCCTGGAGCCAGCGCTGGAGCTCCGCTTCCTCCGACATCCGGCTCGCCATCTCCCGGACCCGGCCGTCACTCTCCGGAAGCGAAGCCGTCGGTGCTACCGGCGCGGCCACACCTGCGTCCTCGATGATTGGAGCCACCGCGACCACGGGCGGCGGCTCCTTCTCGAAGAGGCCCAGCGCGACGGCGGCCCCAACGCCCACCGCCACCAGCGCGCCGCCCACCAGCGCGGCCTTCTTTCCAGCCGAGCCTCGCTGGGGAACCTCTGAGCTCTCTGTCGGGTCAATCGGGTCGCTCATGGGTTGTGCGGTCCTCCGTCTCGGGTTCGGTTCACCCTACAAACGACTCCTGGACGCATTCCACAGGCGCTGTGCAACCCATGAGGCCGGTTGTTCACCGGAAGAGAGTCCCAGGGGGGCGAATCGCCCAGGCACCCTGCCCGCCCTGCTCAGGAACTCAGGGAAACTGCTCTTCGGCCCGGACGCGCTCGAGCGTCTGAAGGTCCCGCTCCGTAGGGCCCAGTTCCAGGATGATCCGGCTCACGTCGTACAGCACTTCGCCACGCTCGAACACGGGCAGCCGGGGGACGTCCTGATTCAAGTCATCGGCGCCGCGGTTGTAGGCCACGTCCATCAGCGTCCGGAGCTGGAAGGAGTCGTAGAGGTTGTATTCCACCAGGAACCGCAGCGCCTCCACGTCGCCGCGCCGCGTATACGCACGCCACAGCAGCACGGCGTCGTAGCCGTTGACGCCCTTCATGTGCGGCGGACGCTCGGCGCCAATCTTTCCTTCGATCTCCTTCAGCCCGCCGCCCAGTCCCAGCCGACGCGTGACGAAGCGCAGATCGATATGCGCGTCGGGCACCGGAAACCGCCCCGCGCCAAAGTAGTTGCGCAGCACCGGCACATCGAACGTGGACCCGTTGAAGGTCACCCACAGCCGCCGCGCCGCCATGGCCTCCGGCAGCGCGTCCATGTTCCGGCCCTGGATGAACACGTGCAGGCCCGTGGCATCGAACAGGCTCACCACCGTGGGAGCCTGGGCCTCGCGGCCATCCGTCTCGATGTCGAAGTAGACGGCGTCCTGGTGGAACTCGGGATACAGCCGCCAGTGCTCACGGGGCGGAATCAGCTCCGCCAGCCGGCGCAAATCCCTCCGCTCCAACGCCTCACGGCCCAGCGCGAGTCGCTCCCGCGCGATGTCGTCCGTCTTCCGGGTGATGGCCACACCCTCGCCGGCCGCCGGATAGTCGTCCCACGTCTTGAAGCCGCGCGCCCAGAGGTCCTTCTCGCGCCAGGGGCCCACGCCGGGGATGTGCTGGAACGTCCGCTGGAGCATCAATCGAGCGCGCCCAACCTTCCCGCCACCAGCTCCTCCAGGAGCGGAATGTCCGCTTCGCAGAAAGGCAGGGACTGCATCTCCCCGGGCGTCCGGAACTCGAGCGCATGCGCGCCCAACGGCTTCGGCTCACCGGAGAGCATCCGCGCCGCGTAGAGCACCAGCTCCACCGTCAGGTCCGGGTACTCGTGGCGGCCTTCCCACAGCCGCCGGCCCACGGAGAGCTCCACATCCAGCTCCTCGCGACACTCCCGGGCAAGCGCGGCTTCGTCCGTCTCGCCCGCCTCCACCTTGCCGCCCGGAAACTCCCACAGGAGCGCGCGGCTTCCACCCGGAAGCCGCTGCTGCACCAGGAAGCGCTGGGCGTCGAGGCGACCTGGAATCAGCGCCGCCACCACGCGGACCGTCCGGGTCGCCACCGTGGTCACCCCTTCAGCCCGTTGAAGTCCAGCGAGTAGAGCCACCCGTTGTTGGAGAGCACGAACAGCTTCGAGCCCGCCACGAACGGCGTCGCGGAGACGCCGTCGCCGGGGTTCCACGACACGCGCGCCTGGCCCGTCTTCGGGTCCAGGAACAGCAGCGACCGCTGGATGGGAACAATCAGCATTCCCTTGGAGAACACGGGCGTCTGGCCCGACCTTTCGCCCAGGGGGTGCGACCAGAGGAGCCGTCCGTCTTCCGCCAGGTAGGCGTCCACGCGGCCGTCGCCCACGGTGAAGAGCATCTGCCCCTTCGCCAGCAGCCCCGTCATGCCGGACACCGAGCTGGTCCAGACCAGCTCTCCGGACTCCGCCTCGAGGGCGAAGAGGCCGTTCTTGTACGACGCCACGTAGAGCTGCCCGTGGTCATCCAGCGCGGGCGTGGTGTCCACGTCCAGGAACTCGGAGCCGCTTCCCGACAGCGACTTCTCCCAGTTGGCGCCGCCGTCCTTCATGTTCAGCGACACGATGTAGCCGTCGGAGAAACCCACGTAGACATTGCCGTCGCGAACCAGCGGCGTCGACGCGCCTCGCACCGTGAAGCCCGACGGCGGGTCCCTGCGGTACTGCCAGGCCCAGACCCCGTCCTCGACCTTCACCGCGAACAGGGTGTCGCTCTCCGAGGCCACCAACACCAGGCCCTCGGCAATCACCGGCACCGTGGCCAGCGACTCACCCGCCGCGTACTGCCACTTCTGCTCTCCAGTGGCCGCGTCCAGCGCGTACAGGGTGCCGTCACCCCCGGGAACGAAGGCCACGCCGTCGCTCACCTGGGCCCCCGCCGCGAAGCGGGTCGTCGTCCGCTTGGACCACTTGATCTGACCGTCCGGACCCACGCCGCGGATGACGCCATCCCGCGTGAGCGCGATGACCGTCTTGCTCTTCGCGTCGTACGCTGGCGAGGCGACCTCGCGCGGCGCGTACTCCAGCAGGGTGGGCGCCACCAGTGGCGCCCACCAGTCCACCGAGAAGTAGTCCACCGGAGGCGCCAGCTCCGTGCGGGGCAGCTCCGGATTGCCGTAGCGCGGCAGGGTACTGCAACCGCCCAGGAGACCGACCGCCACGGCACTCCCCAGCCAACGCCTCCAGCTCACGAGCTGCTTCTTCATAACGTGCGCGCTACCCCGCGTCAGTGACGGCGGCCGGCGCGGGCGCCGGGGCCGGGATCTTCACGCCCTGCGAGGCCAGCACCGCCAGCCGCTCGCTGGACAGTCGCGCCGCCGTGGTGTTCGCGTGGTCCGTGGACACCTTGGACAGCACGGCCGCGGCCTCGTCCTTCTTGTCCTGCGCGATGAGCATCCGACCCTTGTGGTAGTCGCCCATGCCGGCCAGGAACTCACCGCCGCCCGCCGCGCCCATCTGCTCGAAGGACTTGATGGCCTCGTCGTACTTCTTCTCCGCCTCGAAGGCGTAGCCCTGTCCCTCCAGCGCGCCCGCGCGGAGCGGGTCGTTCTGGGCGGCGCCCTTCAGGAAGTCGCTGAACGCGGTCTGCGCGTCCGCGAAGCGGCCCAGGCGGAACTGCGCCTCGCCGAGCGACAGCGCCGCCGTCGTCGCCGACCGCGTCCCACCGTGCTCCTTGCGGAAGTCCGACAGAGCCGTCACCAGCGCCTCGTCGCGCTCCTTCACGTTCTTGAAGGGCGTCTCGGTGTCGCCGGGCTGCGCGGGCTGCACGCCCTCCACGGGACGATCCAGCACGGCGAGCGCCTGGCCCAACGCCTGGCCAGCCTGCTCCTCGCCGCGCTTGGACACCTCGCTGGCGATGGCCACACCCACACCGCCCAGGATGATGACGGCCACGGCGATGCCGATGATCTTCTGCCGCTGGATGAGCCAGTCACGCGCGTCAGCGCCGACCTTTTGGAAGGTGTCCGGCTGACGAAGCTCCTGCTGGCGAATCTTCTCGGTCTTGGTTCCAGCCACGTCGGTCAACCTCTCTCTGCGCTTCGGTGCTCTACCCTGTCGGAGAGCGGAAGAGCGGCGCACTGTACGGAGCGCGCGCCGCGAGTGTCAACGCACGGACGCTTCAGTGCTTCCCCTGATGGCTCGGCCTCTTTCGAGCCGCCCGCTTCGCCTGTCCGGGCCGCTCCCGGAACACCAGCCGGATGGGCACGCGCAGGTCGAAGGTCTTCCGGAGCTGATTGGTGATGTACCGCTTGTACATGTCCGGCACGCCCTCCGGATGGTTGCACGTGAGGGCGAACGTCGGCGGCGCCGACGTCACCTGGGTGATGTAGTACAGGCGCAGCGGCTTGCTCCGGACGATGGGCGCCGGGTGGTTGTCCACCATGTACTCCAGGAGCCGGTTGAGCTGGGGCGTGGGGGCCCGGAACCGGAACTGCTCGGCCAGCTCCACCGCCGCGTCCATGACCTTCTCCACCTTGGAGCCCGTCAGCGCGGACGTGAAGATGATGGGCGCGTAGCCCACGAACTTCAGCGAGTGCCGGAGCGACTCCCGGAACGCCTCCTGGCGGCGCTGATCCGCGTCGATCAGGTCCCACTTGTTCACCACGATGACCAGCGCGCGGCCGCGCTCCTCGGCCAGGCCCGCCAGCTTCGCGTCCTGGTCCACCGCGGGCTCGGTGGCGTCCATCAACAGCACCGCCACGTCGCTGCGCTCCATCACCTTGAGCGCCGCGATGACCGAGTACTTCTCGATCTGGTGGGCAATCGTCTTCTTGCGCCGGATGCCCGCGGTGTCCGTGAGGAGCAGCTTGCGGTCCTTGTAGGTCAGCGGCGAGTCGATGGGGTCCCGCGTCGTCCCCGGAATCTCGCTGGCCACCACCCGCTTCTCCTTCAGGATGGCGTTGACCAGGGTGCTCTTGCCCACGTTGGGCCGGCCGATGATGGCCACGCGGATGATGCCGTCGTCCGGCGGGGCCTCGGCGTCCTCGCCCTCTTCCTTGGGCGGCAGCTTCTCGACGACCTCGTCGAACAGGCCGGGCACGCCCAGGCCATGCTCCGCGGACATGGCGTGCACCTCGCCCAGGCCCATCTTGTAGAAGTCCGCGGTCAGCGACTGCATCTGCCCGCTGGTGGTGTCCAGCTTGTTCACCGCGACAATCACCGGCTTGCCGCTCTTGCGCAGGTACTTCGCCACCGCTTCGTCAGCGCCCGTCACGCCCTCCCGGCCGTCGGTGACGAAGATGATGACGTCACACTCCTCCACGGCCAGCTGGGCCTGCTCGCGCACCTGCTTGAGCAGCGAGTCCTTCTCGCCGGGGACGAAGCCGCCGGTGTCGATGAAGGTGAACGCGCGTCCACCCCACGCCGCGTCCGCGTAGTGGCGATCCCGCGTCACGCCCGGCTGGTCCTCCACCAACGCGATGCGGCGACCGATGAGGCGGTTGAACAGCGTGCTCTTGCCCACGTTGGGGCGTCCGACAATGGCTACCAGGGGCTTCATCTCAGTCGTATCCCAGCTTCTTGAGGCCTTCGGGGCGCTCGCTCCAGCGCGGCTCCACCCGGACACGCAGGTCCAGGTACACATGCGCGCCCAGCAGGCGTTGCACGGACTTGCGCGCGTCCGTGCCAATCGTCTTCAGCATCTGCCCCTGTTTTCCAATGATGATGGCCTTCTGGCTGTCGCGCTCCACGAAGATGGAGGCGGCGATGCGGATGAGTCCGCCCAGCTGGCCCGGAGGAGTTCCCGGCCGGGGCTCGCGCTCGGACTCGTCGAAGATGTCCACCATCACCGCGGTGGAGTACGGAATTTCCTGGCGGCAGTGCCGCAGCACCTGCTCGCGGATGTACTCGCCCACCAGCGTCCGCTCCTGCTGGTCCGTGAGCATGTCCTCGTCGAAGAGGTTCTCGCCTTCCGGCAGGTGGCTCAGCACCGTGGTGAACAGGCGCTCCACGCCGTCCTTCTCGCGCGCGGAGATTGGGACCACCTCCGCGAAGGGGAACTCCTGGCGGTACAGGTCGATGAGCGGAAGGATGGCTCCCTTGGGGATGGAGTCGATCTTGTTGATGACCAGGAAGGTGGGCTTGCCCAGCTTCTGGAGCCGCTCGAGGATGATGCGGTTGCCCGGGCTGACCTCGGGCTTTTCGCCCGCGGGCGGCTCAATCAGGAAGAGGACCAGGTCCACCTCCTCCGCGGCCTGGATCGCCGTCTCCACCATGTAGCGGTTGAGCTCCCCCTTGGCCTGGTGGATGCCGGGGGTGTCGAGGAATGCGACCTGCCCTTCAGGGCGGGTCACGACTCCGAGGATGCGGTTGCGCGTCGTCTGCGGCTTGCCGGAGACGATGGCGATCTTCTCACCAGTGAGCGCGTTGAGCAGGGTGCTCTTGCCCACATTGGGGCGTCCGATGAGCGCGGCGAAGCCGCTGCGGTGGTTCTTGGGAGAGGCCATTGCTTCGAAGGTGGTCTGGGAGTCCCTGTGTGGCTGGGAGCCCCTGAGGGGGAACTTCCAACAGCGCCCTATAACAGACCACCACCCCCGGCATCTGCCCGGGGCGGTGGTCAGGCGGGCGGCCTACGGCTGGGTCGTCGAGATGGTCAGCTTGTTGACCGTCACGGGCGTGCGGGGACGGTCATCACCATCCCGGGCCACCTTGCTGATCTTCTCCACGATGTCGTAGCCCTTCACGACCTCGCCGAAGATGGTGTGCTTGTTGTTGAGGTACGTCGGCTTCGACGTCGTCAGGAAGAACTGGCTGCCGTTGGTGTGCGGCCGGCCGATGTTCGCCATCGCCAGGAGGCCCACCTTGTCGAACGTGCGGCCGGACTGGAACTCGTCCTTCACGTTGAAGCCGGGGTTGCCGCGGCCGGAGCCGAGCGGACAGCCGCCCTGAATCATGAAGCCGTCGATGACGCGGTGGAACACGGTGCCGTCATAGAACGGGCGCTTCGTCTTCTCCTGCGTCTTGGGGTCCGTGAACTCCAGCTCCCCCGTCGCCAGGCCCACGAAGCTCGCCACCGAATCCGGGGCGTCCTTCGGGAACAGCTTCACGACAATCTGCCCCTGCGTGGTGTCGAAGGTGGCGTAAAGGTCATTGCCCGCGCGGGCCTCGTCCGTCATTCCCATGCTGCCCTCCCGTCTTGCTTGATGGACCCGCCGAAGCAGCGGGTCCGTTTCACGTCCACTGCCCCAAGTCCCGCCGACCTACCGGGGGGACTCGGGCCGAGCGCCCTGGGGCTTCGGCGTCACCGGGGGCTTCACCGGGGCATCCGCCGCCGGTCCCTTCCGGATGACGACGCCCGCAGGCGCCTTGTCGCTCAGCTCCACCCGGGTGAGCACCACCGGCGTCTGCGGCCGGTCGCGGTTGTCCCGAGGCACCGCGCCAATCTTCTCCACGACGTCGTAGCCCTTCACCACCTCACCGAAGAGGGTGTGCCTGTTCGTCAGGTGGTCAGGCGCGCTGGTGGTGATGAAGAACTGGCTGCCGTTGGTGCCCGGTCCCCGGTTGGCCATGGCCAGCTGACCCGGCTTGTCGAAGATGTGGCCGTTGTTGAACTCGTCCTCGAAGCGATAGCCCGGGTCACCCGAGCCCGTCCCCGTTGGGTCCCCTGCCTGAATCATGAAGCCCGGGATGACGCGGTGGAACACCGTCCCGTTGTACAGCGGCTGCTTCGACATCTCTCCGGACTTGGGGTCCCTCCACTCCTTCTCACCCGTGGCCAGACCCACGAAGTTCGCCACCGTCTTCGGGGCGTCCTTGGAGAAGAGGCGGACGGTGATGTCGCCCTCGCTCGTCTTCAGCGTGGCGTAGAGGTCCTTGCCGGCCGTCACCTTCTTCGTCCACTTGCCGGGAGCCGCGGCGACAGCGGTACCCGCCACCAGGCAGGCCACCAGCGCGAACGTCAAACGGAGGGGGGAGGAGGAGCGCATGGGCGCGGCACCTTATTCCCCACCCCCTTCCCCACCAAGGGGTTTCACGCCGAGGTGTCGTCCGGTGGCACTTCCGGGGTGGGCGCCTCCACCGGGGGCGGCCCTCCCTCGGGGGGCGGAGGGGCGGCGCTCGCGGCGGTGGCGGCGTCCTGCTTGATGCGCTCCAGGGTGGCCTGAGCCGCGCACTGCTCCGCTTCCTTCTTGCTGCGGCCGGAGGCCCGGGCGAAGGGCGCGTCGCCCAGCGTCACCTCCACCTCGAACACCTTCGAGTGCTCCGGGCCCGCCTCCGAAATCACGCGGTAGCGAGGCGACAGCTTGAGCTTCTCGTGCGCCATCTCCTGGAGGAGCGTCTTGTAGTCCAGCCTCCCCTGGCCGCTGGAAACCTCGTCCAGCAGCTCCGCGAAGCACCGGTCCACCAGGGCCACGGCGGGCTCCAGGCCCGCGCAGAGGTAGACAGCGCCGAAGACGGCCTCGAGCGCGTCCGCCAGCACGGAGTTCTTCTCGCGGCCGCCCGACAGGAGCTCGCCCCGGCCCAGCAGCAGCAGGTCCCCCAGGGGGATGGTGCGGGCCACCCGGGCCAGGCCGTCCTCGTTGACGATGCGGGCGCGCATCTTGGTGAGGTCGCCTTCGGGCATGCCTGGGAAGCGCTCCATCAGCCGGTGGCTGACGGCCAGGTTCACCACCGAATCGCCCAGGAACTCCAACCGCTGGTTGTCCTTGAGGTCCTTGTCCCGCGTCTCATTGACGTAGGTCTTGTGGGTCAGGGCCTCGAGCGCGATCTCCCTGCGCGAGAACCCCAGGCCCAGGCGCTTCTCCAGGGCCTCCACCCGCTCCGACACAGTCAGCTTCTCCACGGACGTCTTTCACTCCTGAGGCGCGTCCGGTCCGACCAGCCTCACGGCTTCGGGACGAACTTTCAGCAGCGCCGCCACCATCCGGACAATGCCCGGGAATTCATCCAGCTCGAACCGGCCCGCCCACACCTTGCCCTGAGCCCCCGCCAGCAGGCCTCGGAAGGTGCGTCCCGCCACCCTCGCGGCGGCGAAGCGATACGGCCGGCCCTCCACCTGCAACTGCGCCAGCAGCTCCAGGCTGCTCCGGGGCGGAACCAACGACTCCGCGCCAAACTTCTCCACGATGTCTGAAAAACGCACCAGCCCCGCGCCCGCGGGCGAAGGCTGCGGACGGCTCGCCGGCTCACCCAGCAGCGCCGCCAGATACCCCGTCAGCGCGGCGCGCTCGCGGAACTCCGACAGCTCCAGCGTGTGCCCCGCCCCACCGGAGACCTCACCCGCGTCCCGCTGGGCGCGGGCGATGCGGAAGTTGCCCAGGCGGTCCGCGGCGAGCAGGACGGAGAGGTCGCCCTCCACCACCTCGGTGGTCAGCTCCAGGGTGTCCTGGTCCACCCGCGGCACCAGCCCCAGCACCTGGAGCTCCGCCGAGCGACGCTGGACGTGGAAGATGTGCTCGTTGAAGGCGTCCGACAGCAGCGCTTCGATATCCGCCACGTCGCTGAGGGCGCCGACGAGGATGGGCGCGAGCCCCACCACGGCCGCCGGGGAGATGGGGATGAGCCGGTCCCCCATCACCTGGAAGGTCACCTCGGCGATGAACGCCTTGGTCACGGGATTGACGAGAGGAGACGACTCCAGGTCCAGCACCGCTTCGATGCCGGCCACATCCTCACGTACTTGAAGCCCGAGTCCCTCCAGCCGTGCCGTGTCCATCAAGCCCCTTTGAAGGTCTCTCTCGCGATGATGGTGCGTTGGATCTCGCTCGTTCCCTCTCCAATTTCACACAATTTGGCGTCGCGGAGGTAGCGCTCGACGGGGAATTCGCGGGTGTAGCCATAGCCTCCGTGGATCTGCACCGCCTTGGAGGCCGCGCGCATGGCGACCTCGGAGGCGAACAGCTTCGCCATGGAGGCTTCCTTGGAGTACGGCTGGCCCGCATCGGCCATTCGCGCCGCGCGGTGGACGAGCAGCCGCGCCGCGTCCGTCTCCGTCTTCATGTCCGCCATCATCCAGCGCAGGGCCTGGAACTCGGAGATGGGCTGGCCGAAGGCGGTGCGATCCTTGGAGTAGCGCACCGATTCCTCCAGCGCGCCCCGGGCCAGGCCCACCGCCAGCGCGCCGATGGTGATGCGGCCCTTGTCGAGGATCTTCATCGTGTCGATGAAGCCGTGGTCGACCTCTCCGACGCGGTTCTCGTCGGGGACCTCCACGTTCTCCAGCACCAGCTCCGCCGTGTCCGACGAGCGCATGCCCAGCTTGCCGTGGATGGCGCGCTGGCTGAACCCGGGCATCCCCTTCTCCAGGAGGAACGCGGTGACGCCCTTCTGGCGCTTGGCCGGAGACGTCACCGCGAGCACGACGAAAACGTCGCCCACGGTGCCCTGGGTGATGAACATCTTGGTGCCGTTGAGCACCCAGTTCTTGCCCTGGCGCACCGCGGTCGTCTTCATGCCGGACGCGTCCGAGCCGGACCCGGGCTCCGTCAGGCCCCACGCACCCAGGGCCTCCGCGGAGGCGAGCTTGGGCAGGTACTTCGCGTGCTGCGTCTCGTTGCCGAAGACGCGCAGGTGGCTGGTGCCCAGGCCGTTGTGGCTGGCCACCGTGAGGGCGAGCGAGCCGTCGTAGCGGGCGATCTCCTCCACGGCCACGGCGACGGCGAGCGAGTCCATGTCCGCCCCGCCGTACTTCTCCGAGACGAGGATGCCCATGACGCCGAGCTGGCCCAGCTCCCGGACGACTTCCATCGGGAACTTCTCCTCCTTGTCCCACTGGCCGGCGAAGGGCTTCACCTGGCGCTCGCAGAAGTCGCGGAGGGAGGACTGGAGGGCGCGATGACTTTCGGGGAGTTCAAAGTCCATGGTCGGGAGGATCTATAGCAAAGGGTCCCGGAAGGCAGCGGGCCTTCCGGGTAGGGCAAGATTCTCTACTCAAACGGGATAGACACCGTGCTTCTTTTCGGCACGAGGCGTCTGGCGCGAGGCGTACAGCCCGTAGCGCTGGGTCAGCTCGTGACGCAGGCGCTCACCGGGGACGATGTCATCGATGACCAGCTCGCTGGCCAGCTTGTAGATGTCCACGTCCGCCTTGTACTCGTCGCGCAGCTTCTGGACGTAGGCGGGGCGCTCGGCCTCGGGCAGCTCTTGAATCTTGTTGTAGTAGACGGCGTTGACGGCCGCCTCCGGGCCCATGACGGCGATCATCGCCCCGGGCAGGGCCAGGGTGGCCTCCGGCGCGAAGCCCGGGCCGCTCATGGCGTAGAGGCCGGCGCCGTACGCCTTGCGCACGACGAGGCAGATGCGGGGCACGCTGGCCTCGGACACCGCGGAGATCATCTTCGCGCCGGAGCGGATGATGCCCGCGCGCTCCACCTTGGTGCCAATCATGAAGCCCGGCACGTCCGCCATGTAGAGCAGCGGAATGTTGAAGGCGTCACACAGCCAGATGAACCGGGCCGCCTTGTCCGCGCTGTCCACGAAGAGCACGCCGCCCTTGTACTTGGGCTGGTTGGCGATGATGCCCACCGGACGACCGTCGATGCGGGCAAGGCCGGTGATGAGTTCCTGGGCGAAGAGCTTCTTCACCTCGAACCAGCTCCCCTCGTCGATGAGCTCGGTGATGAGGGCGTGCATGTCGAAGGGCTTGTTCTGGTCGACGGGGACGATCTCCTCGACCTTCTTCCCGCTGGCCTTGGGCGCCTTGGACTCCGCGCGCGGCGGCAGCTGGCTGCAGTTCTCCGGGAAGTAGCTCAGGTAGTTCTTCGCCGCGGCGATGGCCTCCTGCTCCGTCTTCACCAGCACGTCGCCACAGCCGGAGATGGAGCAGTGCATCTTCGCGCCGCCCATCTCCTCGAGCGTCACCTTCTCGCCAATCACCATCTCCGCCATGCGCGGGCTGCCCAGGTACATGGAGGCGTTGCCGTCCACCATGATGACCAGGTCGCAGAACGCGGGGATGTACGCGCCACCGGCGGCGGAAGGTCCGAAGAGCAGACACACCTGGGGCACGTCCCCGGACATGTGCACCTCGTTGTAGAAGATGCGGCCGGCGCCCCGGCGACCGGGGAACATCTCCACCTGGTCGGTGATGCGGGCTCCCGCGGAGTCCACCAGGTAGAGCAGCGGGCAGCGCAGCGAGCGGGCGGTCTCCTGGATGCGGAGGATCTTCTCCACCGTGCGGGCGCCCCAGCTTCCGGCCTTCACCGTGGAGTCGTTGGCCATGATGGCCACCGTGCGTCCGGCCACCTTGCCCAGGCCGATGACGACGCCATCCGAGGGCAGCTCCCCGTCCAGGTTGTTGGCGAGCTTCGCGTCCTCGACGAAGGAGCCTTCGTCGACCAGCAGGCGGATGCGCTCCCGCGCGAACAGCTTGCCGGCCTCCTGGTTCTTCGCGTGGTACTTCGGCGCGCCACCCTTCTCCACCTGGGCGATCTTCTCGAGCAGTTTCGTGTCTTGGGACATGGCCCGGGCGACATAGCAGAAAGGTCCACGGCTGGCTGCTCTCTCACCGAGGGCTCGACGCACCCTGTCGTCCAGCCGATGACGCGCCGAGCGAACCCCAGGGTCCGGGGGGTGGCGGCGCGGGCTCCCCTGCCTACCTTCAAAGCTCGAAGGAGACGCTCCGCGGCGCGGCGCGTCCCCGACCAACACTGGCCCAGGAGGGATGCATGTTCGCGAAGAAGAAGGCGAAGTGGACGGCGAAGGGTTTGGCCAAGAGCGAGCTGTACCGCAAGTGGATGGCGCACAAGCTCCTCGACGAGCTTCCCCGCGTCGCCCGGAATCGCTGGGACGACTTCGAGCCGGATGATGCGCTGCGGCACGTGGGCCTGACGACCTACAAGCCGGGACGCGCCGGACTGGGCAGCCTGGGCCTGTTCCTCATCGGCGCGGTGGCGGGCGGCGTGGCGGCCATGCTGCTCACCCCGAAGACGGGCGACGACCTGCGCAGCCAGGTGAAGGACAAGGCCATGGGCTACATGAACAAGCAGAACATCGGCCTGGCGCCGGAGAAGAGCGCCAGCGCCTAGCGAGTGAAACCGCCGCGTCGCGCGGGCCACTCGTTCGCGAGGGTCCGACCCGACCAGGGTTCACGAGGGCGGGGTCCGCGAGTCGCGGGCCGCCGCCCTTCGTGTGTTTCTCATCGCCCCTTGAAGACGGGGGGACGCTTCTCCGCGAAGGCGCGCAGGCCCTCGAGCCGGTCCTCCGTCTTGAGGACCTCTTCGTACTTGCGCAGCTCCAGCGCGAGCGCGTCGTCCAGCTCCAGGCCCGTGCCCTCGTCGATGGCGTGCTTCGCCGTGGCCACCGCGATGGGGGCGTTGTCCACCACCGACTCCGCGAGGCCGTGTGCCACTTCCAGGAGGTGCCCTTCGGGCGCGAGCCGGTTCACCAGACCCACGGCGAAGGCCTCTGCCGCGTTGAGGCGCCGGGCGGTGAGGATGAGGTCCTTGGCGCGCCCCGGGCCCACCAGTCGCGCCAGCCGCTGCGTGCCGCCGCCTCCGGGGATGATGCCCAGCTTCACCTCGGTGAGCCCCAGCTCGGCCGCCGGGGCCGCCACGCGCAAATCACAGGCGAGCGCCAGCTCGGTGCCTCCACCAAAGGCCGCGCCGTTGATGGCGGCGATGAAGACGCAGTCGCTCTTTTCAATCGCGCGGAACGTCTTGCGCAGCCCGTCGAGGAACGCGCGCACCTCGTCCTCGGCCATGCCCGCGCGCTCCTTGAGGTCCGCGCCCGCGCAGAAGGCCTTGTCGCCCGCGCCGGTGATGACGACCGCGCGGACCTGGTGCCCCGAGGAAACCCGAGCGACGAGCGCGCCCAGCTCCTGGAGCATGGCGCGGCTGATGGCGTTGCGGCGGCCCTCGCCGTCGATGGTCCAGATCTCGATGGCACCGCGTGCGTCGACCTTGAATTCCGGCATATCCGCTCCCCTTCCAGGGCCCGCCCGGCGGGCCGCTCTGGGACGCGGCAGAGTGCGGCGGGAAGGCGGGTCTGGCAAGGCGGAAACGGTTAGCATCCCCTCATGCCTTCGCCGCGCACCGTGCTCCGACAGCTCGCCCCGTGGGCCTCCTGGTGGCCCTCGGCCCTCGCCCTGGTGGCCCTGGCCCTCGTTCCCCTGGATGCCCTGGCCCGGGGCGGTGGTGGCGAGCACTACACGCGTCCCTCCTCCGACCGCGACGGCGGTGGCGATGGGATCCCCATCTGGATCCTCTTCGAGGCGTTCCGCCTGGTGTTCCGCTACCCGAAGGTGATGATTCCGCTGCTGGTCATCTGCGGCGTCGGGTACTGGCTCTACAAGCGCAACCTCCACCCGACGGCCACCACGCGCAAGGCGTTGGACCAGTACGAGGCGGACCAGCGCACCCAGGTGACTTCGCGCGACGTGTCCGGCTGGGTCAACGCGCTCAAGCTGAAGGACCCCGCGTTCGAGCTGGAGCCCGTGCTCGGCAAGGTGCGCCGGCTGTTCATGGACCTGCAGCAGGCCTGGTTCCGCCGCGACATGACGCCGGTGCGGCCCTTCCTTTCGGACGCGACGTGGCAGCGCTTTGGCGTGCAGCTCAAGCTGCTGGATGCGCAGGGCGTGCGCGATGCCATCACCGACATCGAGGTGCTCGACGTCCAGCTCATCGGCCTGGAGCAGAGCGAGTGGTTCGACAGCATCCAGGTCCGCGTCCAGGCGCGGATGCGGGACACGGATGTGTCCGCGAACGACACGGATGCGCAGGCGGTCGAAGCCGCGCGCAGGGCTCGGATGGAGACCTTCACGGAGGTGTGGACCTTCGTGCGCAAGCCGGGCGTGCAGACGCGCATCGGCGCGGACCTGTTCCAGGGCAAGTGCCCCAACTGCGGCGCCCCGTACAAGGGCGGTGCGGCCAACCGCTGCGAGTTCTGCAACGCGGTGGTGAACTCCGGCAACTACGACTGGACGCTCACGGAGATAACGCAGGGCGTGGAGCACTCGCGCTACCACCGGACGGTGGACGGGCTGCTGCAGGCGCGGCAGGACGACCCTGCGCTCAACCTGGAGGTCCTGGAGGATCGCGCGTCGCTGCTGTTCTGGAAGTGGATCGACGCACAGAGCCGGGGCGACACGAACGGCCTGTCCAAGGTGGCCACGCCGGATGCCCTCGGGACGCTGAACTCCGAACTGGACGGTTTGCGTCGCCAGGGCCGGCGGAGGGTGTTCCTGGAGTGCGCGGTGGGCTCGGTGGATGTGCGGCTGCTGGAGGTGGACCCGCGAGGGTATGACCGCGCGCACGTGGAGATCCGCTGGAGCGCGCGCATGGGCGTGGGCCCCGTCAACGAGCGTCCTCCGCAGATCCCCACCCTGCCCCAGCGCTTCGTCTTCACGCTGGTGCGCAAGCATGGCGCGCGGACGAACACCGCGAACGGCGTGTCCACGGACCGCTGCCCTCAGTGCAACGCGCCGCTCACCGACAGCGCCGCCACCGCATGCGAGTTCTGCGGCACGCAGCTCGCCAACGGCGAGCGGGACTGGGTGCTCTCGTCCGCGCTGCCCTTCGAGGCGTGGAATGTCCGCGAGGGTGCGAGCAGCTATCGGGCGCCGCCTGCCCGCGCGCCGGTGGCTCGGCCGTCAAACGGTGCGCCCGCGGTGGCCTCGTCGGGGAGCGGCACGGACGCGGTGCTGGATGTCCAGGAACGGCATCGGCTGCTCTACATGATGGCCGCCATCGCCGCCTCCGACGGCACCGTGACTCCCGCCGAACGCCGGCTACTGAAGCTGTGCGCCGAACGCTGGGACGTCGAGTGGTCTCAGGTGGAGATGGCCCTCAACGCGGGGCCGCAGCTCTTCGAGCGACTGGTTGCCCGAGGCAGCCCCGAGGCGGAGGTCTTCCTGCGCAACATCGTCGAGATTGCCCTGGTGGATGGCCGCATCGACCGCAAGGAGCGCCGCATGCTGGAGTCCGCGGCGGGCCACCTGGGCCTCCAGGAGAAGCTGGCGTCGATGATCAGCGACCGTTGAAACGGCAGGGGGCGGGCCACCGAGTCCGCCCCTCCGGGAATCCGGCGAGACGCACTCCGAGTATGATTACTGAGAGTGAAGTCCAGCCCTGGGCCCGAGGGCTCAGGAGGGGCGGTGTGACTCGGGCTGATAGGTCTGGATGACCCGCTGCACCCGGTCGGTGACGGACTGGAGGGCAACGGTAGCGGAGGCGGCGGAATCCAAGCGGCCCAGGGTTTCCGTCATCATCGCGGACAGGTCATTCACGGCGCCGAAGAGCTGCGAGACGCCCGCCGCCTGCTGGCCCACCGCCGCGGAGATGCGGCGCACGCTGTCGGTGCTGTTCTCCATCATCGAGGTGAGGCCGCGAAGGCTCTCGCCGGACTCGCGCACCACTTCCAGGTCCATCGACATCCGCTCGGAGCCCCGCTTGCTCGCGGTCATCACCGCCTGGATGGACTTCATCGTTTCGTCGAGGATGACGCGCACCTCGCCCGTGGCCTGCTGGGACTGGCGCGCCAGCCGACGCATCTCGGTGGCGACCACCGCGAACCCCCGGCCCGTCTCCCCCGAGCGCGCGGCCTCAATCGCGGCGTTGACGGCCACCATGTTGGACTGGTCCGCCAGGTCCTTCACCGTGGCGGCGATGTCGTTGAGCTTGCGGGCCCGCGCGCCCAGTTTCTCGAGCTGACCGGACAGCTCCGACGCCTGCGACCGGATGCCCTCCAGCCCCAGCATGCTCTTGCCAATCATCGCCTGGGCCGTGGTGCCCGCATCGCCCGCCTGGGTGGTGGACTCCATGATGACCTCCGCCTGCCGTGAGGTCTCCTCCGACGTGCGCTGAATCTCTGTCGCCGTCACCTGTGTCTCGGACAGCGCCTGCGCCTGCCGCGACAGCATCCGGCGCTGGTCCTCGGTGGTGATGGTCAGGGAGAGCATCGCCTCGGTCAGCTCCCGAGCGGAGTCCATCAGCGGCTCCACCACCCTCGCCTGGATTTCCCCCTGCGCCAGCTCCAGCCGGGCCTGACGCGACGCCAGCTCCCGCAAGTCCCTTCGCCCGCTCAGGCAGGTCAGGATGAGGAACACGTTCTCGAACACCACCCAGCCCGCGTGCTCCAGCGGACGCCACACGCTCACCAGGTCCGAGCCGAACACCGATTGCGGCCAGAACAGCCCGCGCGCAAGGTGGTCCACCACCACCACGCCCGAGTAGATGAGCAGCACGCGCACGTCCCGGTAGACGGCCAGGAAGGCCAGCGAGCCGAAGATGTGGAAGTGCGTCTCGATGCGGCCATCGGTGATGTGGATCAGCAGCCCTGACGTCAACGCTTGCGCCACCGCGATGGAGAAGCGCGTGGACACGCCCCCAGGACGCAGCAGGCTCAGTGACACCGGAAGGCTGGCCACCACGAGTCCGAGCACGCCCGCCGCCCAGACATGCGGGTGCACTTCACTCGAGGTCCCCGCCCACGTCCGTGGCGACAAGACGAGCGCGGTGAGGAGCGCCCCCAACCATTGAAGTCCCATCAGCACGGCGAACATCCGGTCCGTGCGGCGGTGGAGGGCAGATTGATGCGTGTCGAAGATGTCCGACGAGCGGTTCGCGAGGGCCGTCGCGTCGACCGTGTGGGTCATGAAGCAAGTCCAGGTGGGGGGTACAGGGTCGACTCCCACCCAGGCTAGCAGCGGTGCCCTCGTATCGGAACCACCGTCGAAATTTTACAGACTTGCCACCCCTCACGAAGGGAGTGACCCACGGAGCCGCTCCAGGCGAAATCCGTGGGAATGGCTCAGGTCTGCGCGCGGCGAGAGGCCTTCTTCTCGCGCTCGCCCAGGGCGGCCTGGAGGTACTTGCCCGCCAGCTTCCGGCCGATGAGTTCCTGGGCAATCTCCCCGGCCTCCACCAGCCGGTCCAGGTTGATGCCGGTGTCCACGCCCATGCCGTGGAACATGAAGACGGCGTCCTCGGTGGCCAGGTTGCCCGCGGCTCCGGGCGCATAGGGGCAGCCGCCCAGCCCGCCGGTGCTCGCGTCGAACGTCGTCACGCCCGCGGACAGGCCCACCAGCGAGTTGGCCAGCGCGGTGCCTCGGGTGTCGTGGAGGTGCAGCGCCAGCTTCTCCACCGGAATGTGCTGCAGGAGCGCCTCCAGAATCTCTTCCGTCTGCCGGGGCGTGCCCACGCCAATCGTGTCGCCGAGGCTGAGCTGGTAGATGCCCGCGTCCACCAGGTAGCGGCAGATGTCCACTACGCGCTCCACCGGGACATGGCCCTCGTAGGGACAGCCCCACACGGTGGACAGGTAGCCGCGCACGCGCATTCCGGCCTGGAGCGCGGCGGACGTCACCTCGCGAGCGCCCGCCATGGCCTCGGCGATGCTCTTGTTGATGTTCTTCTTGGAGTGGGCCTCGGACGCGGAGATGAACACCGCCGCTTCCTGCAACCCCGCCTCCTTCGCGCGCTCCAGCCCCTTGAGGTTGGGCACCAGCGCGGAGAACACCACTCCCTCGCGGCGCCCCACCAGCCGCAGCAACTCCTCCGCGTCCGCGAGTTGGGGAATCCACTTGGGCGACACGAACGACGTCACCTCGATGCGCTTCTCGCCGGCCGTCACGAGGGCGTCGATGAGCCGCGCCTTGTCGCGCGTGGGCAGCGTGCGCAGCTCGTTCTGGAGTCCGTCCCGAGGGCCGACTTCGTACACGTCCACCCGCTTCGGCAGCTGGCTCAGCAGGGTTCCACGCGCTCGTGAATTCTCAGCCATCTCGCAGCACCGCTCCCACAATCAGGTCGGCCGACAGATGCGTCAGCGGCTCGCCATCGAGCCCGCCATGCACCCAGGAGATTGAAAACCCCGTGCTTTCCAACAGCCCGGCGAGATCCGCAAGGGGATAGTAACGAATGGCGTAGGACGCATGCAGGACGCGCCCGTCCACGAGGGTGAGCGTTCGTCGTCCCACGTCACGTCCCGTCGCCGCGTCGAAGTGACTTTCCTCATCCAGCACGCCACCACCGGGAAGCCCGCGCTGGAACGCGGCGTCGGGTGACGCGGCCAGTCGTTCATGTGGCACCGTCTGGAACACCAGCCGCCCTCCCCGTCTCATGGCGCGCGCCAGCTCACGGAGGATGTGTACGTGCTCCTCGTCCGTGAAGGCGAACAGCGTGGAATACCACGCGTACGCACCGGACAGGCTCCCCTCCCGAAAGGGCAAGGCCCTCAAGTCTCCGCGCACCACCGGAAAGCCCGGGCGTCGCATCGACAGCGAGAGCGCGTCCTTCTCCAGGCCGATGACGCGACCGGCCAAGGGGCCCGAGGCCTGGAGCCGCGCGGCATGGCGGCCATGCCCGCAGCCCAGGTCCACCACGGGCCCCGGGCCAGGGAGGTCGGCGAATGCGCGCGCGAGGTAGTCCACCTCCCTCGCCGTGACGGACTCGGAGAGGAACGGCAGCGTGCTGCGCAGGTACAGCTCGCCGAAGAAGTCCACGCGCGCCCGTGGCGGCCGGGAAGTGCCGGGCCGCCCTCCTGCGAGGGGATGTAGCAACCGCGTCCGGGGCTCGCAATGCGCGCGGGCACGGAGCCGTCAGCGTCGAGTCGACAGCTTCGCGCGCAGTCGGAGCACGGCCTCATCCAGCACCGCGTCCGTCTTGCAGAACGCGAAGCGGGCGAGCCCGTGCCCCAGGTGCCGATGCTCGGGCCCGTAGAAGACACTCGGGGGAATGGCCGCCACGCCGACCTCCGACACCAGGTGCCGGCAGAAGGCCACGTCGTCCGGGAAGCCGAAGCCCCGGATGTCCGCGAGGATGAAGTAGCTGCCATCCGGGGTGTACGCCGGCAGTCCCGCCTCGCGCAGCCCGGCGAGCAGCCGCTCCCGTCTCGACAGGTAGGTCGCCGCCAGCTCCGCGAAGTACGCATCCGGCAACCGGAGCGCCGCCGCCATGGCCGCCTGGAAGGGAGACGCCGTCGCGAAGGTGACGAACTGGTGCGCGCGCTGAATCGCATCTCGCAGCGGGGGCGGCGCGATGACCCAGCCCACCTTCCAGCCCGTGAGGCTGAACGTCTTGCCGCCGCTGCTCACCGTCACCGTCCGCTCCGCGAGCGACGGCACCGTGGCCGGGCGCACGTGGCGGGCGGGCGCGAAGGTGATGTGCTCGTAGACTTCGTCGGACAGCACCTTCACGTCATGCTCGGCGCACAGCGCGCCGATGCGCTCCAGTTCCTCGCGAGTGAAGACCTTGCCCGTGGGGTTGTGGGGCGTGTTGAGGATGAGCAGCCGCGTGCGCGGACCGAAGGCCGCGCGCAGTTCGTCCCAGTCGAACCACCACTGCGCATGCGCCGCGTCCGGTGGACGCAAGGGCACCCAGCGCGCGGTGGCGCCGACGAAGGTGATGTTGGCGTCGTACGAGTCGTAGAACGGCTCGAAGGCCACCACCTCGTCGCCCGGGTCCACGAGTCCCAGCAGCACATCGAGGATGGCCTCGGTGGCGCCGCTGGTCACCGTCACCATGGTGTCCGGGTCCACCGTCTGCCCGTAGAAGCGCGCGGCGTGTTCGGCGATGGCGACCCGCAAGTCCCGGGCGCCCGAGCTCATGGCGTACTGGTTGACGCCCTCGCGGATGGCCCGCTGAGCGGCCTCCTTCACGGCGTCAGGCCCGTCGAAGTCGGGGAACCCCTGCCCCAGATTCACGGCGCCATGCTTGTGCGCCAGGGCGCTGAACTCCGAGAAGACGGTGGTGCCGAACCGGGACACGCGCTGCGACAACACGGGCCTGGACATGGGGGCTCCTGGCGGCCGGCGTCAGTCGCCGGACCGGGCTCAGGGGCGCAAGATAGCGTCCACCGGGACGGAACGCGCGGCTCTCTCGCTCTCGCGCTGGCGGGCCGCTCGGGACAGGGCCGCGGACATGCCCACCACCACCATCACCAGCGGCACCGCGCACAAAAGGTCCGTGGCGTAGTGGAAGCGCCCGGCCAGCGTCGCGACGATGAGCCCCAGGCCCGGCAGCAACATCACCCAGAACAGCTTCCGGGAGAACCGCCACGAGTAGAACAGCACCACCAGCGTGGTGCCGGTGTGGCCCGACGGGAAGCAGTCCCGACCGAAGAGGGGCCTGCGCATGATGGAGTCCAGCATCGGCGTCCACGTGCCCTGCAGCGGCCCGCTGAACGCGTCGACCAGGAAGTAGCGCGGCCCCACGGCGGGCACCAGCGAGTAGGCCGAGTAGTTGAGGATGAACAGCAGGCCCAGTCCCAGCAGGTACTCGTCGAACTCCGCCGAGGCGCCCCGCGCCCGGTAGTACAGCCCGATGCCCAGCACCAACGGCCAGACGAAGTGGCCGTAGTAGCAGACCATCAGCACGTCGTTGAGCCACGGCGGCACGACGTGCGCGAGCACCACCGCCGCCTGGAACCCGAAGATGCGCTGGTCCGCCGCCACGAGCTGCGCGTCGCGCAGGAACGGGTTGAGCGTGTCCACCACCGGCGACAGCCACGAGTGCGTCAGCACCGCCACGGGCAGCAACCAGAAGTCGGCGATGACCGTCAACCAGCGCTGGCGAGGGAACCAGGACTCCAACGTCCGCAGCACCAGCGGACCGGCGGCCATGGAGGCGAACAGCCCCGCGTTGGGGATGGCCTGCGGCGCCCAGCGTCCCGGCCCGAGCAGGACAAAGGCCCCGAGCGAGCACGCGATGACGATGATGAGGTCCACCGCCCCCAGCCGGACCTGCACATCACGAGGGCCATTCATGGGGACGGAGCCACGAAAGCTCTGGAAGGTCACGAGACTCACGCCGATTTCCGCTCCCCCGATGGCGCGGTGTCCTGACCGGCCATGTCGAGCTCCAGGCTCCGGACGACAGCACCCTCCCGGGCGACCGAGCCCTGCCTCTCCTTCCAGCGCTCCAGGAGGGCGAGCAGCGCGGGGAAGAAGACCGTGGTCCCCAAGAAGGTGCACACGACCCCAAGTAGCGCAATCTGTCCGATGCTGCGCAATCCCTGGTGGTTGGCCACGAGCAGCGCGCCGTAGCCCGCCGCGTTCGACAGCGTGGCCACCACGGCCGCCAGCCCCGTGTGTCGCACCACCTTGCCGAGCGAGCCGGGGCCCTCCTCCTCGTACCGGTGATACAGGTGGATGGAGTTGTCCACGGCGATGGCCAGGAGATTCGGCAGCACCACGGCGTTGATGAAGTTGAGCTGCACGTCGAACAGGTACATGCCGCCCGCCAGGCACGTCATGCCCAGGAACAGCGGCCCCGTCACCAGCAGCGCGCGCTTCAGGCTGCGCAGACTCAGCAGGATGACGACGAACACCACCGCCGCCGCGGAGCAGAGGATGAGCAGTCCGTCTCCGCGCACCAGCGCGAAGATGCGCGCGGCGATGCGGTTGCTGTCCAGGACGGACATCTCCACGCCCCGCGCCGTCGCCGTCTCCACCACCTGGTCGATCTGCGCGGCCCAGCGCTTCAGGTCGTCGGTGTCGTAGTTGGACACGGAGGGGAACAGCAGCAGGAAGGTGCCCTGGCCGTCGGTGGCCAGGAAGCGACGGCGCACCTCCACGGGCAGCGAGTCCAGGCCGTAGGGCTTCGCTTCCACCATCTGCTCGAAGTCCTTCAGCCGCGGATCCTCGTGCGCCGCCTCGGGCAGCCCCTGCAGCAGCGCCCGGATGCCAGCGATCTCCTTCTCCCGTCGCTCCAGGTCTCCCGGCACCAGGTCGTTCAAGGAGGTGGTGCGCAGGAACACGGAGTCGGCGCCGTTGCGCTGCTTCACCTCCGCGATGACCTGCTCCACCTTCGCCACCTGGGCCAGGTCGTCGACCAGGAAGATGGCCGGGTTGAGCGGCTGTCCCAACTGCTCGGTGACATGGTCATCCAGCCGCGACGCCGGCGAGTCACCCTTCAGCTTGCGCATGTCCGTCTCGAACCCCAGTCGCGGGGCGATGGAGACGGAGAACGCGGCGAAGCCCACCACCAAGAGAGCCAACAGCGCGATGACGGGCGTGGGCCAGCGCTTCCACTCGCGCGCCGGAGCCGGGGGTGCCGCCGACGTGGCGGTCTCCGCCGACGCGGGCGCGCCGTCCTTGCGCGCGGGGCGCAGTCGCTCCGCGATGGCGAGCAGTGATGGTCCCAGCGCATAGGCCGCGATGACGGCGAGCAGCACGCCCAGGCCCGCCAGGAAGCCGAACTGGTTGAAGGCGTGGAACTGCGCCAGGAGCAGCACAAAGAAGGCCGCCGCGTTCGTCACCGCCGAGGTGAGCGCGCCGCTGAACGTGCCGCGCACCGCCGTGGCCAGCGCGTCGCGCGACGAGCGCGTCCGCCGCTCCTCCCAGTAGCGCATGCACAGGTGCACGCCGTACTCGATGCCCAGGCCGATGAGGATGGCGACCAGGAAGCCCGTCACCACGTTGAGGTGGCCGATGGCGAGCTGCGCCACACCGAACGTCACCAGCAGCCCCACGACGACGGGCACGCCGACGACGGCCAGCGCCGCGATGCGTCGCGTGGCCAGCAGGATGAGCCCCACCGCGATGAGCGCGGACAGCATGCCGGCGCGCGACAGGTCGCCCCGCATCACCGCGTCTTCCTCGATGCGGTTCTGGAAGTTGCCCGTGGCCTCCAGCTTCACGGCCGGAAAGCGCTCCGAGGCCAGCGTCCGGCCCGTGCCCATGGCCAGCTCCACGAAGCGGCGAGCGAAGGAGAGATCTCCCGCCGTCCCCATGGGCTTGAGCATGAGGTACACCTCGGTGCCGTCCGCGTTGGCCAGGTACTCGTGCACCGGCGCGTTGGGCGAGTGCTTGCGGGCAATCTCCTCGAACGTGGGCGGAGGGGGCGTGGCTCCCAGGTCGATGTAGAAGGGATTGGCCTGCTGCCGCTCGTAGCGCACCCGCGCCGCCAGTTCCGTGCGCAGCTCCACCAGCTTCTCCGCCGGCAGCAGCAACAGCCCGTGACGACGGAAGAACTCCACGTCGTAGCTGTGCTCGACGTAGCGGACCTCCGGCAGGGCCTCCAGCCGCGATTTCAGCTCGCTCGCGTAAGCCTTCAGCCGCTCCGGCGTGTCCCCCTTCGCGACGATGACCAGGTACCCATCCCCGCCGGCCTTCTGCGACACGCGTGTCAGGTCCTGGACTTCACGGGCTCCCTGGGGAAGCAGTTCCACGAATGAACCACGAAACTCCAACCGCGACGCCAGTGCCATACCGCCCGCGGCGAGCAATGCGCAGATCAGCAGCACGTACCAGGGCCGGGAGACCGCCGTCTGGATGAACCCCTCGAACCACCGTTCCCGCAGAGACCTGGCCACCGTCCACTCCTCGATGAACGCCGGGCATAGCAAATTCCCGGCCATTCGTAGCCCCCCCAAACAACGGGCGGCTGGAAAGCCTTCCGCCGGTCATTCAGGTGCCGCCGGACGTGCAGCCGAGTACACACGGTACTTTCCAGTATCCACTGGAAGACGGTGCGATGCGGCGGGGTGCCACCAAAGCGCCAGTGCTGTCAAGGCACGGGCGTCAAAGGGCCTCTCGCATGGGACTCAAGCGACAGTCCGCGCCTTGACACTGCCTCTCGGCCTCTTTATTCACCGCCCCGCGTCCCCCGAGGGAGGTCGACGGACGCAAGGTTGCCCCCGGCTCGGGAACGAGCCCTGCATGGTGAGTGGCGACCGGAGCGATGCATCCGCCTGACAGGCGACAAACCCTCCCCCGACGCAGACATACAGAAAGACCACAGAACACCATGAGCGACGTCTTCGACAAGTGCAGCAATTGGAAGGACTACCGCATCGCGAAGGCCACCGGCCTCTACCCTTACTTCCGCGTCATCGAGGCGTCGCACGGCGCCACGGAAGTGGAGATCGAGGGCAAGCGGGTGATCATGGTTGGTTCCAACAACTACCTCGGCCTGTCGGCGGATCCGCGCGTGAAGGAAGCGGCGATCAAGGCGACGGAGAAGTTCGGGACGACGTGCTCGGGCTCGCGGTTGTTGAACGGCACGCTGGCGCTGCATGAGGAGTTGGAGGGACGGCTGGCCAAGTTCCTCAACCGCGAGTCGGCGCTGGTCATCTCCACCGGCTTCCAGACGAACCTGGCGCTGGCGTCGATTCTCGGCCGCCACGACATCGTCTTCAGCGACCGGCAGAACCACGCATCCCTGGTGGACGGCATCCGCCTGTCCTTCGCCACCGAGCGCAAGTTCCGCCACAACGACATGGACCACCTGGAGCAGCTCTTGTCCCAGGCGGATCCGAACGCGGGGAAGATCATCATCACCGACGGCGTCTTCTCCATGGAGGGAGACGTCTGCAACCTGCCGCGCATCGTGGAGCTGGCGAAGCAGTACAACGCCCGGGTGATGACGGATGACGCGCACGCCATGGGCGTGCTGGGTGAGAAGGGCCGGGGCACCTCGGAGTACTTCGGCCTGGAGAAGGAGACGGACCTCGTCATGGGGACGTTCTCCAAGAGCTTCGCGTCGCTGGGCGGAGTGCTGTCCGGTCCGTTCGACGTCATCAACTACATCCGCCACAAGTCCCGCTCGGTCATCTTCTCCGCGTCCATGACGCCGGCGTCCATCGCCTCGGCGCTCAAGGCGCTGGAGATCATCGAGGCGGAGCCGCAGCGCCGCGCCCGCCTGCTGGACATCGCGGAGAAGATGCACAACGGCTTCCGCGCCATGGGCTTCGACACCGGCGTGTCGGTGTCGCCCGTGGTTCCGGTGCACATCGGCGACCAGGTGAAGTGCTTCCGCTTCTGGCGCGCGCTGCATGAGGCGGGCGTCTTCGCCAACCCGGTGATTCCGCCGGCGGTGGAGGCGGGCCACGCGCTCATCCGCACCTCGTACATGGCCACGCACACCGACGCGCAGTTGGACCGGGTGCTGGACACCTTCGAGACCATCGGCCGCAAGCTGGGCGTGATTCCGGAGACGCGCCCCACGGTGTACGAGCCGGTGCAGATCGCCCGCCCGGGCACGTCCGTGCGCTCCAACAAGGCGAGCGAGAAGTGGGCGGCGGGCTCCGCCGGCCTGCTCGCGGACAAGGGCGGCATCACCCTGGAGCAGCTGCAGCGCATGTCGTCGCGCGAGGTGGCCGGGAAGATCTTCGACGCGGTGGAGCAGCTCACCTGGCGCGCGGCCAACCTCCAGCCGGAGGACCTGCGTCAGCTGCGCTCCGCGCCCATGAAGCTGTGGGAGAAGCGCGGCACGCTGCCCGGCCTCCTCCTGGAGAAGGGCGCGCACTTCTTCATGCGCAACGGCACCGACGGCAACCCCGCCGAGAGGACCTGATCCCCCATGGCCCTGCCCGCCGAGCCACCCGCGACACAGCCCGCCCTTCCTCCCCTCCCCTTCGACGTCCTGGTGACGCCCGTGCGGGGCGCCGCGGCGCAGATGACGTTCATCCGCTTCCCGGCCTCGCTGTACGCGGGAGACCCCAACTGGGTCCCCCCGCTGGAGATGGAGCGCAAGGACTTCCTGGACCCGAAGAAGAACCCCTTCTTCGAGTATGGCGAGGTGGAGCTGTTCCTCGCCCGGAGGGGCCAGGAGGTGGTGGGCCGCATCGCCGCCATCCGCAACCCACGTCACCAGGAGATTCACGGCACCAAGGAGGGCTTCTTCGGCCTCTTCGAGTGCGTGAATGACGCGGGCGTCGCGCGACTGCTGCTCGACGCGGCGGGGGCATGGCTGAAGCAGCGCGGGCTGGACGCCATGCTCGGGCCGGCCAACTTCTCGTCCAACCAGGACTGGGGTCTGCTCATCGAGGGGCACGACTCGCCGCCGGCCGTGATGATGCCGTACAACCCGCCCTACTACGCGTCGCTCATCGAGGCGTGCGGGCTGGTGAAGGCCAAGGACCTGTTCGCCTACGAGCTGTCCTCGTCCGCGGAGCCGCCGGAGAAGGTGGTGCGCATCGCGGAGAAGATGCGCCAGCGCGAGGGCATCACCGTGCGCGCGGTGAACCTCAAGGACTTCGCCAACGAGGTCGAGCGCATCCGCGACATCTACAACTCGGCCTGGGAGAAGAACTGGGGCTTCGTGCCCTTCACGGACCGGGAGTTCGACCACCTGGCCAAGGACATGAAGACCATCGTCCGGCCGGAGCTGGTGCTCATCGCCGAGGTGAAGGGTGAGCCTGTCGCCTTCTCCATGACGCTGCCGGACGCCAACCACGCGCTCAAGGCCGCCAACGGGCGCCTGACGACGTTCGGCCTGCCCATCGGCCTGGTGAAGCTGGCGCTCGCCTCGCGAAGCATCCGCCGCCTGCGCCTCATCACCCTCGGAATCAAGGAGGGCTACCGGCGCCGAGGGCTGGACGCCATCCTGTACCTGGACACGCTGCGCACCGCGCACCGCCTCGGGTACTCCGGTGGAGAGATCTCCTGGACGCTCGAGGACAACCACCTCGTCAACCGCGCCATCGAGTCGATGGGTGGCCAGCGCTCCAAGGCGTACCGCATCTACCAGCGCCCGCTGTAATCCTCCTGGAGTCTCCTCGTGCGCTTCCTCCTCACCGGTGGCACTGGTTTCATCGGCCATCGGCTCGCGAGCCGCATTGTCGAGCGGGGTGACTCGCTCACGGCGCTCGTGCGCTCCAGCTCTCGTCGCGACGCGCTCGCGGCGCTCGGTGCCCGGTTCGCCGTGGGAGACCTGACGACGGGCGAGGGCCTGGCGGAGGCCGTGCGCGACGTCGACTGTGTCCTGCACCTGGCCGGCGTCACCAAGGCCCGGGAGCCCGCGGGCTACTTCGAGGGCAATGCGAATGGCACCCGCCGCGTCGCGGAGGCCATGGCGTCACTGCCCCGCCCTCCCCGGCTCGTCTACTGCTCGTCGCTGGCCGCCGCCGGGCCGTCCACACCGGAGCGTCCGCGCCGGGAGGAGGACCCTCCGGCGCCCGTCTCCGTCTACGGCCGCAGCAAGCTGGGGGGCGAGGAGGCCGTGCGCGAGCTCGCGGACCGGGTGCCCTCCGTCATCGTCCGGCCCCCCATGGTCTATGGCCCTGGCGACGTGGAGTTCATCCCCTCCGTGATTCCCATGGCGGAGCGAGGGCTGGCGCTCAAGAGCGGCTTCGGGCCCAAGCGCTACTCGCTCATCCACGTCGATGACCTGAACACCGCGTTGCTCGCGGCCGCCGAGCGAGGCCCCACGCTGGACAAGGCCGACCCGGCGCGCGGCGTGTACACCGTCTCCGATGGACGCGAGTACACCTGGGAAGAGCTGTGCGCGGCGGTGGCCCATGCGCTGGGCCTCAAGGCCCCCACCGTGCTGCCCGTGCCCGACAGCGTGGGCTACATGATTGGCCTGGGGTCCGAAGTCATCGCCCGGCTGCGCGGAATCACCCCCATCCTCAACCGCGACAAGGTGCGGGAGATGACCGCCGCGGCGTGGACCTGCACCACCGAGCGCGCCTCGCGTGAGCTGGGCTTCCTGCCCACCATTGCCCTGGCCGACGGGCTCGTCGGGACCCTCGCGTCGTACCAGCAGATCGCGCGCACCTGAAAAGACGAAGGCCGAGGCCCCTCGCGTGGGAGCCCCGGCCTGGAGTGCTTCGGTGACGCGGGGTTCGCGTCAGCTCACTTCGTCGGACCCGCCGAGCCGCCCGTCGCCGAGCCCGTTGCGCCCGTGGAGCCCTTGGCCGAGTTGGCCGCGTTCTCCTTCTCGAGCTGCGCCCGCTTGGTCTTCAAGGTGGAGAGCAGGCCGTCGAAGCCCTTGGTGCTCAGCAGCTTCTGGAACTGGCCCTTGTACGTGTCCACGAGGGACACCTCGTCGGTGACGACGTCGTAGATGCGCCAGTCGCTCTTGGCGCTGGGCTTGTACAGGCGGTAGTCGACGGGAATCTGGTCCTTCTTGAGGGTGAGCGTCGTGTTGACGGTGGCCTCGGTGCCCTCGATGGACTCCTTGCCGTACTTCACTTCGGCCTGGGCCTGGCCAATGGCCTTCTGGGCATAGGAGGCGCGCAGGAGCCCCGTCATCGTCTCGGAGAAGTCCTTGCGCTGGGCGGGCGTGAGCGTGGCCCACGTCTTGTCTCCGAGGGCGCGCTTCGCCAGCTCCTGGAAGTCGACGAACTTCTCGACGACGCTGGCGAGGGATTCAACGGTGGCGCCGGGAGCGTTGGCGGCCTTCTGGACATCCGCGTTCCCGGACTTGACGACCGAGAGGGGACCAGGCGCCGCGGCGATCAGGGTGGCGGCAAGCAGGGAAGCAATCATGGCTTTTCGACTCCGTGAAGGAGGACGGTACAGCGGACAGACGCGGCGCCCCGATTATTCACCTGGGGCGGGTGGCGTCCCCGTGACTCGGGCGAGGGCCGCCATTCCCAACCGGACGTCGAACCAGCTCTTCGACCGGTCGCCTGTAACCTGCGCATAGGCCGTGAAGGCGTCCACCAAATCGCGCGTTTCGCCCGTCCCCAGGTCGAAGGCGGCGAACGCGGAGGTGACCCAGCGACGCGCGCTCTTCTCCGCGTCCGTATACGCCCGGGCCCGAGACCACGCGGCCACCAGCTCGCCATGCACCTTCGCCACTTCCAGGCGGATGCCGGCGCGAATCTGTTTCTCCTGGGCGCGCAGCTTGTCGAGCTCCGCCCGCGCCTGATCCAACTGCGCGTCCTTGATGGGGATGTCGAACGTCCCCCGCACCACCAGGCCGAGGCCCGCGGTGCGATCATTGTACGGGTCATACGCGAAGGGGCTGCGCTGCCGGGTGGCGCTGCTGGTGAACCGCACGTCGTAGAACCCCGCGAGCCCCAGGTCCGGGAAGTAGCTCCGTTCACGGATGAGCACTTCGGACTCACGCGCGACGATGCCCGCGGCGATAGCGGTGAACTCCGGCCGGTACTGATCGGCCAACGCCAGCGCCCGCTCCAGCGAGGGCGGCTGCACCTCCGCTTCGGGCGCCAGCTCTTCTTCTACGACGTCGACCGCCGCACCGGGGGCGGCGTTGGCCAGCACGCCGATGGCGGTCAGCGCGAGCGCGCGCCCTTGAATCGCCTCGGCCTTCTTGGCCTCGACGATCTGCCGGAAGAAGCGGACCTTGTACGTGTCCACCTGGGTCACCTGGGGTGACTCCTCCTTCAGGAGCGCGGCGATGCGCTCGGCGGCGTCCTCCAGTCGCTTGGAGACCTCCTCGAGCTGCTGCACCCCGGAGCGCGCAAGCTGGTAGCTGAAGTACGCCTGCGCGGCCTGGAAGCCCGCCTCGTCCTGGGCCCGCTCGCGCAGCGCGGCGCCGAGGATGGGGCCCTGCGCGCCCGCCTTCTCCAGCGCGGTCAGCTTGCCGAACGTGTAGAGCGGCAGCACCGCGTTTCCCGAGGAGAACACCGTCACGCCGACCTTGCCGAGGTTCCAGTCGCCTTCGTAGGACGCCTCGGTCGTGGGCGGGCCGCCGACGCCGTCATTGCGCGCCTCGGGCACCGGGCCTCCCGCGCCCACGGAGATCTCGAACTTGGGGAACCAGGCCCACTTCGCCTGCTTGTAGAGCGCCTGGAACTTGCGCAGCTCCGCGCTCGCCTCCTCCACGCGGGAGTCCGTCGCGCGCGCCCGTTCCACCAACTGCCCCAACGTCAGGGGCGCGGCCTTGGCGGGCGGGGCGTCCGCATCCGGCACCTGCGCCACGCCCTCCTTGGCCTGCTGCGCCTCGCGCGCGGTCTCTCGCATGGGCGCCGGAGACACCGTGCGCCCCCCGGAAGGGTTGGTGGAGGTATCCACCGTCTCGGGCGCAATCGTCGGCGGACCTGGAGGAAGCGTGGTGCCTCCCGTCGAGCCCGTCGACGTGGCGGGAGCCTGCGGCGCGGCGGCGCCAGGCGTCGGCGTTCCCGTGCTCGGAGTGGGAGTGGGCGTGGGGCTTCCCGTCGTCCCGGTTCCCGTCCCGGACTGACCGCTGCCGGTGGTCCCCGTCGTCCCCGGCGTCGAGCTGCCCGAGGTCCCCGTCGTTCCCGGCGTCGAGCCACCGCCCTGCCCCGCGGAGCCTGGCGTGAGCTGGGCGGCCGACAGCCCACCCGCGAGCACCAGCGCCACTGCCACGCCTCGATCCAGGTGTCTGCGCATTGCTCGGCCTCTCGCGGGCCCCCATATCCGAGAAGCCCGCGACGTCGCAGCATCTTCCTTCGCCAGGGCACAGTCACCGACCAACTTCGTCGGCTGTCGAGAGTCCTCGTCCATCGCGTCCCCATGTCCCCGTGCCGCGCCACAGTGAGTAGCGTCGAAGGGGCCACGTTCACCACGTCGCGACATCGCCGAGACCTCGAATCGTGCTTGGAAGAATGCGGAGGACGGGACGCCAGCGCGGAGCAGCACCGGGGAGTCGTCGGTCACGCACCCAAGGAAGCCGCGTGAGGCCCGGCGCGAAACCGGGGCCATCGCTCGCGACCGCCCATCGGAAATGAAAAAGGCCCGCCAGGTTTCCCGGGCGGGCCTTTCTACTTCAGAGTGGAGCTAACCGGGATCGAACCGGTGACCTCTTGAATGCCATTCAAGCGCTCTCCCAGCTGAGCTATAGCCCCGTCTTTTGCTGCTGGCCGCCTTGGGTTGCGGCCCGACGTCGAAAGTGGGTGCCTTCTACCGTTTCTTGTTCCCAGGGCCAAGAACTGTTTGAGGCTTCGGTGCGTTTTTTCCAACCTTCAACCGCTCGGCGACTTCCTCACCTTCCCGAAGGATATCGGTGAGCTCGCGAGCATGCGCCTCGGCTGCCTGCTCGGCCGCTTCGATGGCCTTGAGCGCGGACGCGAAGCCCGCGGGAAGCTCCAGCCTGCCCTTCTGGATCTGCCGGTAGACCAGGTCGCCGAGCTCCTTGAGAGCACGGTCCTTCTGGTCCTTCAGCACTGTGGCCCTGGCGTTCGCGCGGGCCAGGTCGGTGTTGCGCTCCACCGCCTCGCGCAGCTGCGCCAGACGGGCCTGCGCCGCCTGGAAGGCCTCGTTGATCTGCTTCACCACCTCGGACTGCTTCGCGTCGGCCGCCACGTGGGTGACACCCCTTGAAGAACCAATACTGGCGTAGCGTGTGGGCTCGTGGACTGTCAACCCTGCCCCGTCGTCCGGCGCAGCCTCGCGGCGAAGAACCCGCCCCCTGGCACCTTGGGTGGCAGGGACTTGAGGTACGGCCCGTGGGCCGCCAGCGCGGCCCGTTCCGCTCCGAGCACGTCCGAGACAGGCTCCAGGGTGAACTCCGGATGTTTCGCCAGGAAGCCCTCGACCACGGCCTCGTCCTCGTCCGGCAACACCGAGCAGGTGGCGTAGACGATGAGCGCTCCGTGCTTCGCCTGCCGGGAGACCTCCTCCAGCAGCTCGGACTGCGTCGTCTGGTACTTGGCGATCTCCTGCGCGGTGAGCTTCCACTTCTGATCCGGCTCGCGCGCCAGTGAGCCCGTGCCGCTGCACGGCGCGTCGATGAGCAACACGTCCGCGTCGGACAGGGGCAAGGGATGCGGGAAGGCCACCTGCCGCAGCGAGAAGTGACGCACCCGCTCACGCGCCTCGGCCAGCCGGCGCCGGGAGCGGTCTCCCGCGAGCACCCGGCCCGAGGGACCGACGAAGTCCGCCAGCGCCAGCGTCTTGCCGCCCGCGCCCGCACAGACATCCGCGACGGTGAGGCCCGTCAGCGAGCCGCCCACCGGACGGCAGACCTCCGAGATGAGCTGGCTGCCCACGTCCTGAACTTGAAGTCGCCCCGTCTTCATCATCCGCGTCTCGAAGACGCGATGGCTCGCATCCACCACGCGCACCGCGTCCGGAGCGGCGAGCACCGCCTCCGCCGCGACGCCCTCCTCCACCAGCGCCGCCAGGACTTCATCCCGCGTGCCCGGAGGCCTGACGCGGAAGTGCAGGCCGGGCTCCTCGTCGAGCGACGACAGCAGTCCCTCCAGCGTGGCTTCATCCGGGTACGCCTGCGCCAGCTTCTGCACCAGCCAGTTGGGGAACGAGTACCGCATGGCGAGCCGCTCCGCGTGGGAGTCCGGCAGCGGCGCCTCGGGCAGCTCCGACTCCACCACCTTCTGGAGCACCTCGTCCTTCAGGGTGCGCGGCCTCATGGGGCCCGGCAGTCGCACCTCCGGGCCGATGCGCGCCCAGGTCTCACCACAGAAGATGCGCCGCCATAGCGCGTACCGCACCAGGGCCTGGTCCTCCACCATCACCAGTTTGCCCGGCGGGTGGCCCAGGAGCTTCGCCGCCAGGTCCAACAGGCGCTGATGACGGGACAGCTCGCGAACGACGAGCGCGGCGAAGCGCCGCTCCTGGCCTCCGAGCCCATCCGCGTCCCGCAGGGCATTGGCCAGCGCGGCCTTCAGCGGATCTCCCCGCAGCACCGCGATGTGCGCTTCCAGCGCCGCCGTCGCCGCCCTCCGCGAGGGACGACCGAGACGTGCCGCATCATGCGGAGTTGTAGGCCAAACAGTGTCCACGGGTGCCAACCTGCCCTTTCAACCGTCCAGGCCGAGCGTGATGACGAGACACCCGGTGGGCGTGCGCACCTCGGGCGTTTCATCCGCACCCACGAAGAACGTCGCCGGGGCCACGAAGCGTGTCCCCTCGATCTCCAGCTCGCCCTCCAGCAACAGGGCCGCCTCCCGCCCACGAGGCCGGGCCGACCAGGCCCACTGCCCCGCCGCCGCCAGCCGCACCCAGATGGCGCCCGCCGCCTTGCCGCCCGGCGAGGCCAGGTGCACACCCGGCGCGCACTCCACCCAGTCACTCTCGGAGGGAACCTGGCCCCTCGAGGCCAGCTCCACGTTCCGGTGCACGGCCAGGAAGCGCTCCACCAACCCGAGGATGTCCTCGATCTGGAAGGGCTTCACCAGGACGCCATCCGGGACGAAGGGCCTCAGGGCCCGCGCCACTTCCTCCGGAGACGCCGCGCTGACGATGGCCACCGCCTGGCGCCCCTTCCGGGCCGCCTCCAGCACCGAGCGCCCGCCTGACTCTCCGCCGCCGATGCGCAGGTCCGTGACGACGAGGTCGAAGCGCTCCTGGCCGAGGGCCGCCAGCGCCGAGCTCACTTCGCCGACCGAGCGCACCTCCGCCAGGTCGGAGATCAGCTCACCCATGCCTTCCCGGAGGCTCGCGTCGTCCTCGACCAGCAGAACCTTCATCTCGGGGTATCTCCAACGCCCCTGACCGGAGCACGTCCTCCACGGTCCCAGGCGGGGGAACCGGCGATGCCCTGCCAGTCACCCACCCCATTCGGGAAGTGGCCCTCCCCGGACTCGAACCGGGACGCGGGGTCAGCCGCAGCGGATTTTGAGTCCGCCTCGTCTACCAATTTCGACAGAGGGCCGTTTGTTACGGAAGCGGCCAGACGTATACCGCGACGGTCGCCCGTATGCATCCGAAGATTGCGGTGCCGGACGCACATCGCTATGAGGGCCCCCGCATGTACAACCTGCTCATCTCGCTGGCAGTGGGAATCGTGGTCGCGCTGCTGGTGAAGTTCGCCGGCTTCTCCATCTGGGCGGGCCTGGTGCCCGGCCTCATCGCCGCACTCGGTACCTTCATCTTCCTGGCCCGGCGGGTCGCCACCCGCATCCAGGCACTCATGACGACGGTGCAACAGGACCTCCAGTCCCAGCCCACCAGTCAGAAGGACGCGCAGGGCCGGGTCGACCGGGCCGTGAAGACGCTCGAGAAGGGACTCGTCTATGACAAGTGGCAGTTCATGGTGGGTCCGGAGATTCACGCGCAGATCGGGATGCTGAAGTACATGGTGAAGGACCATGACGGGGCGCAGGCGGCCTTCAGCAAGGGCAGCTCCCGCAACTACATGGCGAAGGCCATGGAGGGTGCCCTGCGCTACCAGCGCAAGGACTTCGCGGGGATGAAGACCGCCTTCGAGTCCGCCACCAAGAGCGGGAAGAAGGAAGCCATCGTCTGGGCCGTCTACGCCTGGTGCCTCCTGCAGAACAAGGAGAAGGACGAGGCCCTCAAGGTGCTCGGCCGCGGCGTGGAGGAGAACCCGAAGGACGAGAAGCTCAAGGCCAGCCTCGCCCAGCTCCAGAACGACAAGCGGCTGAAGATGAAGCCCTACGAGCCGCTGTGGTGGCAGTTCGGGCTCGAGGCCCCGCCGACGATGCCTCCCATGGGCGGTGGTGGACGCCGCATGCAGTTCGTTACCCGACGTTGATCCCAGGAGCGAGGGGGGCGTGCGCGCCCTCCTTCGCCCGGGAATTCCTACCGCCTCCCCTACCCTGACGCTGGAACGACTTCCGATCCGCCTTCTTTGCGAGGAAGCGTTCGCATCGCAACCCCCTGAAATGACTCCCGGCCGCATGCCTGCTCCAAGGGCATGCTGCTTGCTCTTCGCCCACGCGCGCCGACGGGGATGACACCCGCCGCGCACAGCAGTCGGGCCTGGCGGCCGGAGGTCTCGGGTGAAGGTTGCGGGTGGGGATGGGTGCTCGCAGGACCGGGCGGTGGCGGATGCGCGTGGGGCGCAGGGGCGGCGAGAGCACCTGGTGGGGCGTGGCATCCGAGACCTCTGGACCGCGAATCATCGGGAGATCAACGAAGCGGAGAGGTTCATGCAACGGCGAGGGCGCACCTCGGAGCGGTCCCTCCTCCTGGTCATCGAGGATGACGCGAGCGTGTTGGAGAGCCTGTCGGACCTGCTCGCCTCGCGCTTCGATGTCCTGGGCGCGGCGGATGCGGGCGTGGGGCTGGAGTTGGCGAGCGAACATCGTCCCGACCTGGTGCTCCTGGACAGATTCCTGCCCAGCGGGGATGGGCTGGCGGTGTTGGAAGCGCTGCAGCGGGACTCCCGCACGGAGTCGACGCCGGTCATCTTCCTGACCGGGGACGCGGACGAGGCCACCCTGGAGCGCTGCCTGGAGATGGGGGCGGTGGACTTCATCCACAAGCCGGCGAGCGCGAGGGAGCTGATGGCACGGATCGACCGGGCGCTGCGGCAGAGCGAACAGCAGCGGCGGCTTCAGATCCTCGCCCAGACGGATGCCCTCACGGGGCTGGCGAACTTCCGGGCGCTCACCGTGCGGCTGGAAGAGGAGCTGCGCCGGGCCCAGCGCTACGGCTACCCGCTCAGCGTGGTGGTCATCGACCTGGACCACCTCAAGGCCATCAACGACGGGATGGGGCACGACGTGGGCAACCGAGCCATCCTCGCGTTGGCCAACCAGCTCAAGGGCAATCTGCGCGAGTCGGACTTCGCGGCGCGCTTCGGCGGCGACGAGTTCGTGGCGCTCCTTCCCCACCAGACGGCGCTGGAAGCGGCGGTGTTCGCCGAGCGCATCCGCACCGGGCTGCATTCCGTCGGCGTGCAGAAGAGCGACGGCCGCCCTGCTTCCTTCGGGTTGAGCGTGAGTGTCGGCATCGCCGACCACACATTGGAAACACCCCGGGACGATACGGATGCGCTGATGAAGGCGGCGGACGCGGCCCTCTACGAGGCCAAGCGCGAAGGGCGTGACCGGGTCGTGGTGTTCGGCCGTCCGGCGCTCGCGCCGCCCGTGCAACGACACTGAGCGCGGGGCGGGACGAAGCAGGCGACGGCGGGAAGCTAGAGGGCGCGGATGATTCTGGGCAACAGGCTGACGAGCGGTTCGAGGGTGGCGGTCGTCGGGGGCGGTATCGCGGGGGCGGGGCTGGCGGCCTCGCTGCTCTTCAACGGCAGGGCACGGGGGCTGACGCTCGATGTGCGCGTCTACTCCGGGGGACTGTCCGAGCGCACCGCGCCTCCCGCGGTGCTGACACCCGAGTGTCGCTCTCGCCTGGCCGCGCTGGGCTGTCGCATCCCCACCGAGTGGCGCGCGCACGAGCTGCGGGGCGTGGAGATCATCGCCGAGGGACGTCGCGAGCTGCTGACCGCCTCCCCTGGTGGCCTCTGGGTGGTGGACGGCTGGCCCCAGGGAGAAGGAGGACTGGCCCAGGTGCGTGACGTGCTGGCCACGGCGGCCAGCGCCCAGGGCGCACGGTTCCTCGAGCGGCATGTGGACCGGGTGGAGCGTCAACCCGCGGCCCCGGATGCTCCCGCGTCCGTGCGAGGCGCCGGGCCGCTGGTGGTCCGAGCGCAGGGAGGCGGAGAGCGCTTCCATGCGGTGGCCCTGGCCGGTGGCGCGGGGCCGATGATGGGTGACGCGTTCTTCCCGGGCTTCCGCCCCGCGCCCACGGTGGCGGCCGTGCAGGCACGGCTGCGGCACGCTTCGCCGCGGCTGGAGATCGCCCCCGTGGCTCGGCTGTGGGTGGCGCCGCTTCCGACGGTGGATGGGCTGTTCCTCCTGCCGGGCGCGGACTCTGTCTATGCGCTGGCCTTTGGCCCCTCGGTGACGCCGGCCGACCTGTGCCAGGCGCTGATGATGGCCGCCCGCGATGGACTGCTGGAGGAAGGGTTCGAGCTGGCCGCGCTGGAGACGACCCGGTTGCCCTACGGGCCGGGGCGCACGCTGGTGGCGCCGGGACAGATCGCCGTGGGCCCCGCCGCGTTCGGACATCCGCTCCAGGTGGGGCTGTCGGAGACGCTGGCCTCGTGCAGCCGGGCGGCGGTGGCGCTGCTGGATGGAGGGTTGGATGGCTCGGCCCTGGAGCGTCGCTACGTCCGCGAGGGCCTGTGCGAGTTGATGGAGGACGCGGCGGCCGGAGCCCGCGCGGCGTCGTGGCTGCGGCGCGCCGGGAAGCGAGCGCCTGGGGCCTTCGTCGCGGCGAAGGGACGGCGCACGTCGTCCGGTGTCTACGGGGGTGGAGTGCTGGGCCTGAGTGCTCCCACGCCGCTGGCCCTGTTGGGGGCGGTGCGCTGGGCGGGCCTGCGTGAGGTGGTGGGCTCCTGGCTGCGCACGACGATGGAGCCCGTGCCCATGGCGGTGCCGGAGTTGGAGCCCGACTTGTACTACGTCGTGGACGATGACCCCGACGCGCGTGAGGCGCTGACGGCGCTGCTGGAGAGCACGGGCGCCAAGGTGGTGTCGTTCGCGGACGAGCTGGCGCTGTTCTGCGCCGTGGCGCGACGGCCGCCCACGGCCATCATCCTCGATGTCGTGCTGCACTGGGTGGACGGGCTGCGCTTGTGCGAAGGTCTGAAGCAACATCCCCTCACGCGAAGCACGCGCGTGGTGGTGATGAGCGGCTTGAATCGTCCGCACGTTCGCCAGAGAGCGCTCGACGCGGGGGCCGAGGCCTTCCTGCCCAAGCCCGTGGATCCGGAGCGACTGCTGCGCATCCTCACCGGCCGGTTGGCCTCGCCCAGCACCACGGCTGACGCGACGACGCGACAGCCGACCGATGCGGGTGGTTCGGACCGCTACGCCGCTTCCTAGGGAGCTGTGCTCGGCACGGTGCCTTTCAGTCCACCGTGCCCGCACCGGGGCGTGACGGGGCGACGCGCGCGCGACGCCGCACGCCAACGAGGAAGGGCACGGGGCCTCCTGGCCGCCGTGCCCCTCGTTCGTTCCGCGAGCGCCCGCTTACGTGGCGATGCGACGCAGGCCTCGGCGCAGTTCCAGCGAGCCGGCCATGAGCGCGATGCCACGCATGAGGATGGAGATACCCACCAGGGTACCCACCAGCCACACGGCGGAGACCGGCCACTGCGCCATGACGATGACACCCAGGGCGATGGAGATGGCGCCATAGGCGCAGTCCCAGCCCCACTGGGGATACCGGTCCATCAGCGAGGTCACCACGTGGAAGAGGCCGCTGGCGAAGAAGTAGCCAGCAAGCAGGAGTGTCAGCGCCCCCAGGCCCGCCGCCGGATACACGAGCACGAAGAAGCCCACCACGGTGGAGAGCACGCCGCTCAGCAGATAGAGCCAGAAGGGCCCGCCGGCCTTGCGGACACGGAACGAGGAGACAATCTCCGCGATGCCCGTTCCGGCCAGCAACGCGCCAAAGAGGATGACGGAGACCAGGCTCGTGAGGAACGAGGCCCCCAGCGCGACGAAGCCGAGGACGGCCATCAAGAGCCCCAGGACGAATGGCGGTCCCCATGCCGCTGAGGCGGCCTTGCTTCTGTCACCTGTCGCGGGTTCACGTTTGTAACTGGTGTCCATGTCGGTCCGCCTCCCTTGGAGGAAAGATTCAGCGGCGAACATGGGTGCCTTGGAGCACGGAGACAACAGCCTCACTTCCCGCTCCTCCCCTCCCCGCCCCTCCCTGGAGGGTGACTTCAGCCCGGTGCGCTCGGCGTGCTCTCGCGCAGGGAGGCATACGGGGGCTGGATGAAGACGGCGCCCGGCTCCTTGCGGAACCAGGTGAGCTGGCGCTTGGCGTACCGTCGCGTCTCCTGCGCGGTGTCTCGAATCGCCTCGTCCACGGACAGGCGGCCCTCCACCACCGCACGTGCCTGCACGTAGCCCACGCTTCTCATCGGGGCGGCATCACCCAGGCCTCGCTCCAGATGTGCCCGGGTTTCCTCCACGAGCCCGGACGCGAACATGGCCTCCGTGCGCGCGTTGATGCGGCCGTACAGCTCCTCTCGCAGCGGGTCCAACACGTAGAACCGGAAGGGATACCGGTCCGGAGCGAACGCATGGGCCTTGCGGAACTCGGAGGCGGGCACGCCCGTTTGCGCGTGGATCTCCAGCGCGCGGACCACTCGCACCAGGTCTTGAATGGGCAGCTTCGCCGCGGTCTCCGGGTCCACTTCCGCCAGCCGGCGATGGACGGCCTCGCGCCCCTGTTCCGCCGCGAGCGCATCCATTTCCGCGCGCAGCTCCGGGAGCGCTCCCGGGGCGTCCACCACGCCGTGAAGCAGGATGCGCAGATACAGCCCCGTGCCTCCCACGACGACCACGGGCCGACCGCGTCCGGTGATGTCAGCGATGGCCGCGTCCGCTCGACGCTGGTACTCGGCGGCGGAGAAGGTCTCCATCGGGTCCACCACGGACACGAGGTGATGCGGCACCTCGGCCAGCTCCTCCGTCGAAGGCTTCGCCGTGCCGACGTCGAAGTGCCGGTACACCTGTTGCGAGTCCGCGCTGACGATCTCCCCACCCAGGCGACGCGCCACCTCGATGGCGAGCGACGTCTTCCCGGACGCCGTCGGCCCGGCCAGCACCGTCAACGTCGGTCTCCCCTCCTGTGCCTCACCCATGTCCCGACACTCCCAGGGCCTCACGCACCACGGTGGCGGCGGACGCATCTCGCGAGAACACCAGACGCACCGGCTCCACGTCCGACAGCAACCTCCCCGCCGAGGAGAGCAGCGCACCGCGTCCCTCGGAGGACGCCTCCGACAACAGCGCATTGTGCACCAGCACCCGGCCCACGTCCCCGGCACGCTGTCGCTCCCAGCGCGAGTTCGAATCCCAGGCCAACGTCCCCACTGCGCGCAGCCGGGCCTCACGTGGGAACCCGAGGTTCCACGGCGTCCCCGCTGCTCGCCATGAGCCCTCCATCGCATCGGGCCAGACCGCCACCAGCTCATCCGAGAGCAGCGCCTCGCCCGCGTCCATCCACAGCCCACCCAGGGTGCTCTTGCCCGCGCCCGAGTGCCCCGTGAAGAGCGCCGCCGCGTCGCCATGCACGAGCGCCACGCCATGCACCAACAGGCCACCGCGACGCGCCAACTCCTCCGCCAGCATCACCCGCAGCACCACCTCCACGGGGAAGCGACCCGCGCCGACCACCTCACCACGGAGGCCGTCCGCGTCGAGTCTCGCCGAGTAGTCCTCCCCTTCCAGTCGGAGAGAGCCATCCTGCTCGCGCCAGGGTCGGGGCAGTTCGCGGGTCGTCGGCTCGGGGCGGGCCACGGAGGGGGCCGCGACGCGCAGCCGGCAGACTCGGACACCGGCCGAGGGTGGAGCAATGACGAAGCCCACCAGGGAGCGGTGCAGCAGCTCCCGTACACGGGAGTCTGGCACCTGGAGGCCCACGGTCCATCCAGCGATGGAGAGCCATGGGCCTGACGTCTCCAGGCCGTCTTCGTCGGAACCGCCGGAGCGCTGGGGACCGGACGGGCCGGCTCCCGATGCGTTCAGGGCGTGCACTCCGACTCGCCGGGGATGTTGCACTGGGACATGGCCGCGAGCGCGACGAAGGGCTGCTCCCACAGGATGGCGGGAGCCTCGTAGCGCGAAACAGCCTCGGTGGAAGCAGTCCGAGGAACCTCCGTCGACGGCGACGGAGAGGACGAAGGAGTCGAGGGATTTTTCACGGGAACGGTACCGGGAAGGCGCAGATGCGGCCGTCCTGAGAGCCCACATGCAGTCGGGAAACGGTGGTGTCGATGGTCGGAGTGCCGATGAGCTGCGTGTCGCCGATGGACACCTGCTGCGAGTCCACGCCGCCAATCATCTCGAGCTGATGCACCTTCCCGTCGGAGCTGCCCACGTAGATGCGGACGACGCCGTTGGAGTTGAGGGTGAAGGTGCCGGAGGGATTCGCGATGGGCGTGGTCCACACCTGAGAGGGTGCTGTCTCCCCAGCCGTCACGTGGTCCCAGAACTCCACGCTGCCACTCGCGAGGCTGGCCACGAAGCCTCCGCCCAGGGGCCGCACGAAGCTGGTGAACGCGGGCGTGCTCGGCGAGGGGCGCGTCGCCACATTCGCGCTCCACACAGACGTCAGGGTGCCCGCGTCGATGGCGTGGACGACGCCGTCGCTGTTGGTCGCGAAGATCTGATTCGCCACGGCGTTGCGCACCAGGCTGTGCTCCAGGTCGCCCAGGGAGAGGCGCGTCACCTCGGTGCCCGTCAGCGTGTCCAGGACGCGGAGCGACGCCGTTGTTCCACCATGCGTCTTCGAACCGATGAAGAGGCGGTTGGTGGTGTAGTCGACCACCATGCCACCACTCACCATGCCCAGGTCTCCGGGCTGGTAGGTGAAGACCGGAGTGCCCGTGCGCGCGTTGAGCGCCACCACGCGATTCAGGGCCGGGTTCGCCAGCCGCGTCGCGAAGAACGCCAGGTCCAGGTTCGGCCGCGCGGCCTTGTATGCGGCGTTCGCGTAGTCGTGGAGCTGCGTCACGGGGAAGGACTGGATGGTGCCAATGGGTGCGCCGGTGTTGTCCCAGCGCCACAGCACCGTGCCGGTGGTGGCGTTGAGCGCGTAGGCGACGCCTGACTGGTCGGCGGTGAGGATGTACTGGCCTGCCAGGCCATTGAGCGGCACCACCGGGAAACGGCTGCCGATGAGGCCCGACAGGGGAAGCGGACGCCAGCGCTCGGCACCATCGGCCGAGGGCGTGGTGACATTGGTGAGATTGGCGACGACCGAGTCGTTGAAGGAGCTGAAGATGCCCACGCCCAGCTCGGTAATGGGCTGGAGGCGAGCATCCAGGCCCACCGAGTAGCACCACAACGGCGCCGCGCCGACGCGGGCCTGGGGCGTCGCGATGAGCGCCGCCGAGGCCGTGGGCCGGCTGCCCGCTGAGTACCGTCCCACGTCATCGGTGTTGAACACGCGGTAGTGATACGTGGTGCCGTTGACGACGGTGGTGTCGGTGATGGAGGACGTCGAAGTGAAGCTCTCGGAGGCGACGACGGTGGCGTTGCCAAGCGTCGAGCCGGCGGCGTAGGCCCGACCGGCGACCGGCAGCGTGTTGGGTGCGGCCCCCGCGGAACGAAGCACCAGCACGCCGTTGTGAACCGCGGGGTTGTCCCACGTCACCGTCACGCTCGCATCCCGAGCCACCGCGGTGAGCCGCTCGACTTCCGGCGCAGTGCCCGTGGCGATGGTCACCGGGGCCTCGATGCGCGCGGCCGAGTCGGACGCGTATACGAGAGGCAGATGCATCCGGTGGCGGAACGCCGTGGGCGCGGTGACGTTTCCGACGCTCGCGTACGTCACGGTGAAGGCGCGCTCCTGGTTGGGCATGATTCGCGCGGCATTGTTGTTCGCCGTCCAGGTGAAGCTCGTCGCACTGCTCGAGATGGACCACCCCGCCGGGGCCGCCGGATTGCCGCTGACGAACGCGAAGAAGTTCACGGCGGGCCGGAGCAACGTGACCTGCTCGATCGGCAGCGTCCCCCGGTTCTGCACCGTGTAGACCACCGGCTGATTCGGCACGCCCGGAACGAGCACGGACGGACTCGCCTTCAGGCGATGCGTCACGATGCGCCCCTGTCCCGAACGCACGACCTGGGTCGTCGCGGCGCTCCCGTTCAACGTCGCATCCGCCTGCACATCGAAGGCGAAGTCGGAGAACTCGGCGCCAGTGAGGGTGTAGCTCCAGATGAAGTGCGCGGAAGCGCCGGGGGCCAGGCGCGACACGCTCGCGGGATTGGGGCCGGAGGCGAGCGCCGCCACGGCAGTGCCCACAAAGACGGGGGCACGGGGCGTCACGTTCAGATAGGACGCGGTGGTGGACGTGTTGGTGACGCTGAGCCGCACTTTCACCGTCTCGCCCACGAAGGCCTGGACGTTGTCCACGTCACCGGAGGCCGCGAGCACCCCCACGTTCACCATGGGCGTGTCGGCCACGGCCGAGGTGACCGATCCGCTCCCGTTGGTGGCGCGGACGCTGGCCACCATCGTCCCGCCCGTCTCGGTGGTGGCTCGAGCGGAGAGGATGGCCGCGTTCCGCAGCGGAATGTTCACCTGGAAGTTGGCGGGCTGGACCTCGACGACCTCGAACGAGACACCGCCCACGCCGGTGCTGGGGCCTTCCGCCGTGATGTTGTTCTGGGCGGCCGTCTGGCTGGTCCGGTTCTCGATGACGAGGCGCGCGGTGATGTCGTCGCCCACGGGAAGAACCCGTGGCTGGATGTCGACCCGCGTGGACAATCCCACGCGCCGCCATTCCGCGGCGGCCGTCGTCCGATTCGTGGTGAAGGACTGGTTTCCGCAAGCCTCTAAGGCCGTCAGCGTCGTGAACCGCTGGCCCGTGGCATTGGCCGCCGTCACTTGCGGAATCATCCGCAGCGTGAAGGTCGCCGTCTGGTCCTGCATCAAACCGGCGTCCGCCAACGCGCAGTTGACCGGGATGTTGTACGTCACCTGTCGCGTCGCGATGAAGTGGTCCGCGACCCAACCCGCGGGCGCCGGGCTCTCCAGCAGCGTGTATCCGGTGGGCAGGATGAACGACACCTGGTTGATGGGCCGGAACAGCGGCGAGGTGCTCCGGGTGTTGTTGCGCACCTGGACGCGCAGCTCGGAGACCTCATCCATCACCACGGTCGCCTGGGTCTCCCCGGGCTCCGCGAGCGTCGTGAAGACGGCGGCGCGGGTCGTACTCTGGGCCAGCGCGGCGAAAGGAAGGACGAGCACCGCGACGAGCGCGGCGAGGCGGGCGTTCAGCGTGGGAATCATGGCGGAAGGCCTCACGTCACGGCTCCAGGGTGAAGGCGGCCGTGGTCAGCGGCGCGCCGTCGAGAAAGAAGCGAACCTGCCATGTCCCGCTCATGCCGGAGGTGGCCACCGTCGTTCCGGCCACGGGCAGCGAGAAGCGCACGGTGCGAGTCACGTCCGGCTTCGCCTCCACCACGGAGGTGCGCCGCTCGTACGGATGGCCGGAGGGCGACACGAACTCGACCTCCACGCGGCCCTTGCCACGCACGCCGCTCACCGTCAGGTCCACGTCCACCTGGGACACGTCCGACAGGCCGTGCGCGTCCAGCCCCACCACCTCCGCGTGTCCGGAGACGGGCGTCGGCATCGGCTCTCCCTCCGCGGCTTCAGCCGTCGGAGGCCGGGCGGCCTCGCTCTCCTCGCCCAGCACGTCCGTGGGAGCAACGGGCTCCACGGCGGGCGGCGTGCCCTCCGCGGGTGCATCCGTCCAGTCGAACACCCGGGGAGAGATTCCGCTCTCCGTACAGGCCGTCAGCAGCAGCGCCGCCGCCGAGCAGCCCGCCGCAATGCGCGCTCGCATCACCGTACCTCCTGAAGCTCGTCGACCAGGCCCAGTCGGGCCAGGTCCGTGAGAAACCGCAACGTGTCCGTGAGCACCTGCCCCACGTCCATGGAGAACTCGCGGGCCACGACGTCGGCCACCGAGCGCGCGGAGCGCGTCCCGTCACTGAGTTCCCAGATTCGCACCGCCGTCGCGTTGAGGCCACGCAACGTGCGCCCCTCCGCGTCCAGCAGGAGAAAGTCCGCGCCGAAGCGCTGTCCCTCCGCCCCCACCCGTCGCCGCGGAAGATGGTCCGCCGAGAAGTCGCCGCTCATGGGCGCCCTCCCCGTCCCAGCCACCGCGCCACCCTGCCCCGCACCACCGCGCGCACCCGACCGAGCCGCGACGGCCCCCGGTCCCACCCCGCGCCCAGCTCCACCGCGCCTCGCCGGACACACGTCACGCGCCCGAGAATGCGCGACGCGGGAATCGGAGGGTCCTCCGCCGGCGCATTGTCCCCGCGCAGCGACAGCACGCCCTTCCCCGCCGCGCGGACCCGATGCAGGACGAGCGCGTCGTCGAACCGCGCCAGCACCACCTCGCCTGGCTGAGGCTCGCCAGACAACGGCTCCACACCGGCGAAGTCCCCTGCCCGCAACGATGGCCACATGCTGTCTCCCCGTACGGGAATCCAGCGAAAGGCCGAAGGCGAAGCGGAGGTGGGGGACTCACCCGACATTTCCGAGCCAGTCTACTCCACCGGCCAGGGCGGCGCGAATGAGTCCCTTTGGATTCCCCTTGAATTTCCCGGAGGTTACAAGACCCCTCCGGGTTGGTCTGAATCGCGGGGAGTCCTGAATTCCCTCGACTACAAACTCAGGAGGCGCTGGGGGCGTCCGCCCGGGGGGCGGCCGAGTGGGCCCGCACCGTCCGCGCGATGTCATCCAGGGCCACGGGGATGGGCTCCCCTCCGGCCATCGGCTTGAGCTTCGCCTGCCCGCTGGTGCGCTCCAACTCCCCGAGCACGAGCGTGAAGCGCGCCCCGCTCTTGTCCGAGCGCTTCATCTGGCTCTTGAGGCTGCCGCCGCGCGTGTCGAAGTCCACTCGAAGGCCCTCGCGCCGCAGCCGGCTCGCCAGGGTGAAGGCCGCGTCATGCGAGCCCGCATCCGCCACCGCGATGAACAGGTCTGGCGTCGCGCCGAACTTCTGCTGGCTCTCCTTGAGCAGGAGCACCAGGCGGTCCAGTCCGCACGCGAAGCCGACGGCGGGCACGTCCGGCCCCCCCAGGCTCTTCACCAGCTTGTCGTAGCGGCCACCGGCGCCCACCGTGCTGGCGGTGCCCAGCGCGGGGTGCGAGGCGATGAACTCGAAGACGGTGCGCGTGTAGTAGTCCAGGCCGCGAACCATGCGCGGATTGACGACGAACTTGATGTCCAGCGCCGTCAGCTTGCGCTGCACGTCGTCGAAGTGCGCGCGGCACGGCTCGCACAGGAACTCGAGCACGTTGGGGCCCTTGGCGGCCACCGCCTGACACGTCGGGTTCTTGCAGTCGAGCACCCGCAGCGGGTTCTTCTCCATGCGCCGGTGACAGTCGGAGCACAGCTCCTCGCGGTGGGCCTGCAGGTACTCCACCAGCTTCGCGTGGTACGCGGGCCGGCACGTCTCGTCGCCCAATGAGTTGAGGTTGAGCGTGATGTCCTGGAGCCCCAGCTTCTGGAGGAACTGGGCCACCATGTCCATCACCTCGACGTCCTGGGCGGCCTCCTTCGAACCGTAGGCCTCCGCGCCGATTTGATAGAACTGCCGGTAGCGGCCCGTCTTCATCCGCTCGTACCGGAACATCGGCCCTGTGTAGAACCAGCGCGTCAGCGGCTCCTTGTTCACGATGGAGTGCTCGATGTACGCGCGCGCCGCCGGCGCCGTGCCCTCGGGTCGCAGGGACAGGCTGCGGTCGTTCTTGTCGGTGAAGGTGTACATCTCCTTGCCGACGATGTCCGTCTCCTCACCCACGCTGCGCACGAACAGCGCCGTGTCCTCCAGCATGGGCGTGCGGATCTCCCCATAACCGAAGCGACCGAACAGCTCCCGTGCCAGGCCCTCCACGTGCTGCCAGATCTCAATCTCGCCTGGCAGCAGGTCGTTCATGCCCTTGACGGCGCTGAGCGTCTGACTCACGGGATGACTCCAATGCGCTGCCCCAGCCGAAGCACCGCCTCTTCCTGGAGGCTCGCTTCCCACTTCACGCGGCCGGGCTCGAACAACAGGATGACGGTGGAGCCCATCTCGAACCGACCCAGCTCGCCGGCCTTCTCCACCTTGTAGCCCTCTTGATACCGGTGCACCTTGCCCGGCTGGCCCGTGTGCGTGGTGATGTCCTCGTAGGACGCCTTGATGCGCGACACACAGGTGGCGCCCACCTTCACCACGGCGCACTGCCCCGCCGCCGTCTGGAGGTAGGTCACCAGCCGCTCGTTGACGCAGAACAGGGACTGCTTGTTCTTCACCGACGCCGGATTCACCGGCCAGAACTCACCGGGGATGTACGCATAGCCGGTGATGGTGCCCGCCAGCGGCGAGTGGATGCGGTGGTAGTCGCGCGGCGACAGGTAGATGGTCGTCCAGGCTCCACCGTGGAAGGGCTTCGCCGCCTCCGCGTCCCCCAGCAGCTCATCCACCGTGTACTCGATGCCCTTGGCCTGCAGGCACCGGCCGTGCTCGGAATAGCCCACCTGCGACACGCGGCCGTCCACCGGGGACACCACGGCCTTCTCGTCCGGGTCGATGGGGCGCAGGCCCGGCTTGAGGGCGCGCGTGAAGAACTGCGCGAACGTGGGGTAGTGCTCGATGGGGTGCTCGGCCTCCGCCATGTCCACGTTGTAGGACTTGGCGAACGCCCGCATGGCCGCCTGGTGGACGGGCGCGGGAATGGGCACTCGCGTGGCCATGCCCACCGCCGTCGACAGGGCGGACTTGGGCAACACGCGCATCAACTTCATGAAGGTCTGTTCGTTCATGGGGCGTCTTTGACTAACGGCCGGCGTCGGTCCCCGCGGGGGGCTCCGTCCCGGCATCCAGCGTCCGCGTCACCGTCCGCACGGAGCTCTTGGGCAACAACATCAACACCCGTCCCTCTTCGACGATCAGCACCGTGTCGGGATGTCCGGGGTACTCCAGGCGGCAGGCCGTGCTGTCAGTCAGCTCCCACGCGTCCCGGATGCCGCGCCCCTCCACGTTGATGGGGGTGCCACGCTTGAAGCAGCCTCGGAAGCCGGCGACCAGCTCGTTCGCCGGGGTGCCAGTCTGGGGGCCGTTCACCGGGCCGGCGTCTGGAGGACCGGCGTCCACGGCCTCGGCGGGAGGAGGAGGCGGCGGCGGTGCCAGCGTGGTGGAGGGCGCGTTCGGGACGACCTCGTGGGCGCTGGCCACTGCCTTCTGCCTCGCGACGAGGGCCTCCTGCATGCGCGCCCGGTTCTTCTGGATGCGCTGGAGCAGCTCCTGCGCGGAGGGCGCATCCAGGCTGTCCTGGGGCACGCGCTGGAGCTTCGCCTCGATGGACCCCATCTGCGGGTCCAGATAGGCGTCATCCAGCTTCTGCGCGTACAGCTCGCGGAACTGGCGGGTGGCCTGCTCGTACTCAGCGGACGGCGGTGGTGGCTCGCGACGGCAGGCCGACAACACCAGCAGGAGGGCGGAAACAAGGGCCGCGAAGGGCCGGAGGGATGCTCGGAGGACCTGGGGGCGCACGCACCCGGTTTATTTCATTTCCCCCCGCCGTGCCCAGTTTTCAGAAAGCGCCGCGTCAAACGCCGAGGAACAGGCGCTTGCCGAAGTTGAGCGCCAGGTCGGCGTCGAAGATCTTCTGGGCGGACGTCTCGATGTCGTACTCCACCCGGACGTACTCCACCGTGCGCGCATCCGTGTCGCAGATGACGAAGCAGGCGCGGTTGTCGTAGTCGCGCGGCTGGCCCACGCTGCCCACGGAGATGATGTACTTGTAGCCCTTGCGGATGCCGAACTTCTGGGCCACCACGTCGTTCACCTCGCCATTGCCGATGGCGAACGCCCGGCACAGGTGGCTGTGGCCGATGAACGTCACCTCCGGCAGCTCCTCCACGTAGGGCGTCAGCTCCCGCGCCTGCTCCAGCGCGAAGATGTACTCGTACGCCTTCGGGTCGATGGGCGAGCCGTGGCAGAAGCCCACCTCGCCGATGCGGTACGTGTACGGAAGGCTGCGCAGCCACGCCATGTTCTCGTCCGTGAGGACGTTGGCGGACCAGTCCAGCGCGTGCCGGGCGGCGTCGTAGTAGTACGAGTAGTCCATCCGCCCCGCCACCGCGGCGTCGTGGTTGCCCAGCAGCGTGACTTCCGCCACCGAGCGCACCAGCTCGCAGCACGGGTTGGGAGACGCGCCGTAACCGACGATGTCCCCCAGGGACACGATGCGGTCGACCTTCTGATGCTCGGAGACCCGGAGCACCTCGGTGAGCGCTTCGATGTTGGAGTGGATGTCGGAGATGACGGCGATGCGCATGGATGCCTCGGTCGGTGGCGCCGCGTTCAGCCGGCCCAGACCGCCTTCACGGGGTTCTTCTGCTGCTGCGAGATAATCCGCCGGAGCCGCCCCAAGGTTTCCGCATCCAGCGATTCGAACTGGAGCCCCATCCCCGGCGGGTAGGCCCGGTCCTCCTCTTCCCTCAGCCATACCACCGTGGCCGCCGCCTGTACTTCGGGATCCTCCGCGGGCGTCAGCCGGAGGACCGCTCGCGCACCTCGCGCCAGCGGAGTGCTCGTCCGGAGAAACAGACCTCCCTCGCTCAGGTTCGTGATGCGGGCATACAGGGTGACGTTGTCTCCCTCGCACCAGCAGCGCAGCAAGGTGGGTACCCGTGCGGACTTTCGGTTATCGCTCAACCCTCTTCCTTCCCGAACACCAAAGGATGGAAGCCTAGAGACGGCCTGAATCCACCGTCAAGTTCGTGGGTGAGCTGGGACCCCACCTCACCCTCCAGGCGCTCAACGCTCCAGCGGCCCCAGGTCGTCGAAATGGGTCAGCTTCCTGAATTCCGCGAAACGAGCGCGAATCTCCGGATGCGTCACCTCGCGCAGGCGCTCCAGGCTGAACTTCTCCACGGTGAAGGAGGCCATGACGCTGCCCATCACCATGGCCCGGCGCAGCACCGTCGAGTCGATGTCCGACGTCGCCGTGGCCAGCGCGCCCATGAAGCCACCCGCGAAGGTGTCACCGGCGCCGGTGGGGTCGAAGACCTCCGCCAGCGGGAAGGCCGGGCAGGCGAAGACGTGGTCCTTCTCGAAGAGGAGCGCGCCGTACTCGCCGCGCTTGATGACGACGCGCTGCGGACCCATGCCGAGGATGGCGCGCGCGGCCTTCACGACGTTGTGCTCACCGGCCAGCTGGCGCGCCTCCGCGTCGTTGACGAAGAGCAGGTTGACGCGCTGGAGCGTCTTGAGCAGGGCCTCGCGGCTGCCCTGGATCCAGAAGTTCATCGTGTCGGCGGCCACCAGCTTCGGCGAGCGCACCTGATCCACCACGCGCGCCTGCAGCTCCGGGTGGATGTTACCCAGGAAGACGTAGGGCGTGTCGCGGTAGGCCGCGGGCAGCTCGGGCGAGAAGGTCTGGAAGACGTTGAGCTGGGTGTCCAGCGTCTTCGCCTCGTTCAGCTCGTAGCCATAGCGGCCCTTCCAGCGGAAGGTGCGGCCGGGCACGCGGGTGAGGCCCTCCAGGTCGATGCCTCGCCCCTTGAGGAAGCTCACGTGAGCTTCAGGGAAGTCCTCGCCCACCACGGCGACGATGCGCGCGGGAGTGAAGAACGACGCCGACGTGGAGAAGTAGGTGGCGGACCCGCCGAGGACGTCCTCCTTCTGTCCGAAGGGGGTTTCCACCGAGTCCAATGCGACGGAGCCGACGACGAGGAGGGACATTGCGAGCTTCCTGGAAATACAGAGGGGGGCACGGTGCCCTGCCAGGAACCCCGTGCCCGTGCCGGGTACGCGGTTTCACGGCTGGCGTCAAGCCGCGCAGCCGTGAAAACCCCGATCAGGGGGTGGGGATGCCCGTGGCCGTGAGGATGGCCTTCAGGTCGTCGTCGGTGAAGAACAGGCCGCCACCCACGAAGAAATCGCGGCCGGCGATGAGGCGCTGCGTCGCCGTGTCCCGCTGCTGGGCGTTGAGCATGTCGTCCATGCCCGCGACGACGAACAGGTGGTCGAACGCTTGAGCCCGCAGCGTGGCGCGCAGCCGGGGATAACGCAGCTCGTCCGCCGCGAAGTTGAAGGCGTCCATCTTCAGCGTGAGGGCGTCGTCGAACAGGTGCAGGTCCGCGCCCACGCCGCCGGTGGACTCGATGAGGCCCACGCGCAGCGTGGTGAAGTACCAGCGCTTGGCGAACTGCGCGCTGATCCGCAGGCTTTCCTTCGTCACCTTGCGGGTCTGGATGACGGGGTCGCCCTCGGACGGCGGATTGGTCTGCACGGTCTCCGTCGTCACGGTGCCGCGCGGGTCGTCCACCAGCTCCAACAGGTAGTACTTGTCCGGCTTGGGGATGAGCCGCACGGAGAAGACATTCTTGGAGCGGCCCTGGGCGGCCAGGTAGCTGCTCTGGATGCCGACCTCCGTCTGGAGGTCGGTGAGCTTGGCGGCGAAGCGGGCCACGTCCTGCACCGTCTCGCGGACCTCGCGGCCCACGCTCTCGTCGGTGAGCAGCACGCCCGCGGCGCCCTCCCCGTCCTTCACCTTGCGGGTGATCTCCTCCAGGTTGCCCAGCGTGCTGTCCAGCTTGGTCAGCGTCTGCTTCAGGCTGGCGACGCTCTCCTTGAAGTCACCCTCCCCGCTTCCGACGATGTTCTTGACGCTGGCGAGCACCTCGCGCACGTCGCGGGTGATGAACTCGATGTTGTCGACGATGCGACCGACGTCGGCCTGGTTGTTCTGGGTGATGGTCCGCACGTCGGTCGACACCCCCTCGAAGTTCGCGAGGATGACGTCCAGCCGGTCCGCGTTGCGGCGCACCGTCGCGTCCACGGAATCCGACAGACGGACGAGGTTCTCGACGATGCGCTGGAGCGAGCCGGCGCCGCGCTCTCCGCCCAGCACCTCGCGCAGCGCGCCCGTCACCTGCTGGATGTCGGAGGTGATCTGCGACAGCGACTCGAAGATGGCCTCCATGCCCTGCGTGTCGATGACCCGGCGGATCTGCCCGCCGTTCTCCAGCTTGGGGGCGTTCTCCGTGCCGGGATTCAAGTCCAGCAGGTAGTCGCCCAGGAGCGACTCCGAGCGCTTGGTGACGACCGCGTCCTCGCGCAGGTCCACGTCTTCGCGGATCTTCAGGACGACGCGCGCCCGCGTGCCCTCCAGGATGATGTCGTCAATCTCTCCCACCCGGATGCCGGCGATCTGCACCCGGCCGCGCACCGCGAGGCCAGACGCGTCCCGGAAATAGGCCCACACGCGCGTGGAGTCGCTGTCGCTCAGGCCGCCTTCGCGTGCGAACAGCACGAAGGTGACGAAAAAGGCCCCCGCGGCGATGACCAGCAGGCCAACACGGAAGGGCGTAACGAGCTTCTTCACCTGATGTGACTCCGAGGGCTACCGGCCGGGCGCGACTCTAACGTTTTGCATCTGGAGTGCCACATTTTCCTGAAAGCGGAGCCTCCCGGGGCCCCTGCCCTCAGTTCTTCCCGAACCACGTCTCCAGGAACACCTTCACCGCCGGGTGCTGGGACTCGCGCAGCTGCTCCGGAGGGCCGTGCGCCACGATGACGCCCTTGGAGAGGAACGCGATCTGGTCCCCCACGTTGAACGCCGAGGAGATGTCGTGGCTGATGACCACGCTCGTCACGCCCAGCCCCTTCTGCGCAGCCAGGATCATCTCATCCACGTAGTCCGTGGTGATGGGGTCCAGCCCCGTGGTCGGCTCGTCGTAGAGGACGATCTTCGGGTCCAACACGACGGCGCGCGCCAGGCCCACGCGCTTGCGCATGCCGCCCGACAGGTCCGACGGGAACTTCGACTCCACCTCCCGTTTGAGCCCCATCAAGTCCAGCTTGGAGCGGACCTTGGCGTACAGCTCGTCCTCGGACAGGTGGGTGTGCTCGCGCAGGGGGAAGGCGACGTTCTCGAACACCGTCATGGAGTCGAAGAGGGCCGCGGCCTGGAACACCATGCCGAACTTGTTGCGGACGCGCTGGAGGCTCTGCACCCCCATGGGGATGATGTCCTCGCCGTCGATGATGACCTGGCCGCTGTCGGGGCGGAGCAGGCCAATCATGTGCTTCATCAGCACCGTCTTCCCGGAGCCGGAGCCGCCGAGGATGACGCACGTGCTGCCCGCGGGCACGCTGAGGTTGATGCCGGTGAGGACCTTGTTCTCACCGAACGTCTTGTGCAGGTCCACGATCTCGATCATCGGCTTCGTGGACATGCCGGCGTTGTCTTCGGACGGAGGACCGGAGGCAGCCATCAGTGCATCACGATGCCCACGAGGAAATCGAGGATGAAGATGGACAGGGCGCTGGCCACCATCGCCTCGGTCGTCGCCTGACCCACGCCCTTGGCGCCGCCCGACGCGTTGAAGCCCTTGTAGCAACAGATGAGCGCCACGGAGACGCCGAACACGGCCCCCTTGATGACGCCCTCGTAGATGTCCACCGGCTCCAGCCACTGCTGGGTGCGCGTCAGGAAGGTGCCCGGTGAGATTCCCAGGCCTCCCACCGCGACGAAGTAGGCGCCCGTCATGCCCGCGGTGCTGAACAGGATGGTCAGCATGGGGACCATGAACAGGCCCGCCAGGATTCGGGGCACCAGCAGGTACTGCACCGGGTTGACGGCCATGGTCTCCAGCGCGTCCACCTGCTCGGTGACGCGCATGGTGCCCAACTCCGTGCACATGGCGGAGCCGGCGCGCATGGTGACCATCAGCGCGGAGAACACCGCCGCCAGTTCGCGCGTCAGCGTCAGCGCCACCGTGGGGCCGACGAGGCTCTCCGCGTCGAAGAGCGCGAAGGCCTCGGACGTCTGGAGGGCGAACACCATGCCGGTGAACAACCCCGTCAGTCCGACGATGAAGATGGAGCCCACCCCCACGAAGTCCAGCTGGGCGAACAGGTTGTGGAGGCGGAAGGGGCGCCGGACGCTCCAGCGGGCCACGTCGATGGCCAGCGTCACGACGCCGCCAATGGTGCTGACGACGTCGATGAGGCCCTTGCCGAAGCCGGCCACCGTCTGGGTGAAAATCCCTGGCTCGCGGGCCGGCTTGCTGGGGGTCTGCGTGGTCATGCGGTCAGGCGCCTACTCTTACGTGCCACGACGGGGGGCACAAGCGAAGTGTTCCCTCCCAGGCCTGGGAGCGATACCACCAGGCGGGCGGGCGACGAAGGGACTACCTCACTTCGGAGCGATGCGTTTATGTTCCGCGCCCCTTTCTTTCCAAGCCCGGTGCCCGCGAGGCGCACCGGGCCGAGAACTCAGACGAACATGGCAACTCATAAGGTCGGCGGCGAGGTGGACGCATACTGCACCCGCTGCAAGCTCACCCTCGCGCACACCATCCTGGCGATAGTGGGAACGAAGATCGCTCGGGTGCGCTGTAACACCTGCAACGGGGACCACGCCTACCGAGGCGCCCCGGGCACGACGGACCGCCCTGCTCCCACCCCGCGCGCGAGCCGGGCCTCGGGTGGCCTGACCAGGGCGGAGAAGATCATCATCTCCTTCGAGGAGCAGCTGGCTGGCAGGGACGTCGCCAACGCGCCCCGCTACAGCCCGAAGGACACGTACAGCGTGGATCAGGTCATCCAGCACCCGACGTTCGGCGTGGGACTGGTGACGGCGGTGCGGGGCGACAAGGTGGACCTCACCTTCCGCACCGACACGAAGACGCTGGTGCATGGCCGTGGCGGCGCGCCCTCGGAGAAGCCCGCCTTCAGCCCGCCCGTCCGGCAGGCGACCGGCCCCGCGGACAAGCCGCAGGTCGCCGCTGAAGAAGTCCCGGCGGAAGCGCCCGTCGAGGAATCCCCCGCAACCGGGGATTGACCGAGGCGAGGCGGGAGGGCGAAGTTGGGCGGCACGCTCGTGCGCACCCGCTCGCCGCCCTTCCTGCCGTTCCTCGTGCTGGCCCTGGCCGCTTCGGCGGCCCTGGCGGCGGCTCCTCCGGACTCCGGCCTGGAGGTGCGCGCCGCTCCCGCTCGGGTCGTCCTGGGGCGGGACCTGGCCGTCGCATTGGAGGTCCGCGTTCCTCCAGGCGTGGGGCCGGTGCGGGCCGCGGCGTCGTCGGGGCGGTTCGCGGAGGAGCGACTGGACGGCGGTGGTGCCCGGCGCACCTTCCGCTGGACGCCCCCTCCCGTACGGCACCCCCTGGTGGCGGTGTTCGCGTTCTGGGTCGAGGCCGGTGACGGCCCTCCCCAGGTGACGCTGTTCCGGCTCGGGTTGCTCGGACAGACGACGCTCGACGTGGCCACCGCGCCTGGCGCCACCGTCGAGGTGTTGCTCGGCGACAAGCGCTTCGGCCCCATCCAGGCGGATGCCCGAGGCAAGGCCCGCGTCCCCGTGGAGGTGCCTCCCGGTGTCGTGTCCGCGCGCGTGCTCGCCACTCGAGGTGAGCTGCGCACCGATGCGGCCACGCCCCTGGATGCGCCCCGCGCGAGCCCACGCGTCGCGGTGCTCACGCCCTCTCCCCTCCCCCCTGAGGGAGGCTGGTTGTTCGTCGCGGGAGAGGGACCGCTCGACGTGGCTGCGCTGGAGTTGTCCGTCGAGGGTGCCCGGTACGAGCCTGCGCGAAGAGGAGCCAACGTCGCGCGCTTCCGTGTAGTGCCTGCGCCCGAGGCCACTTCCGTCACGGTGAGCGTGCAATCGCCGGGGGCGGAAGTGGCTCGGACCCGGGCCGACGTGACACGCACGCCCTCGCCGAAGGACCTCGTGCCCGTGACTCCCCTCGCGGAGGATGCACAGGGAACGTGGCGTCCTGCGCTGCAGGTGCTTGCGGGGGGCTCGTTCGCCAGCGGAGACAACACGGGCCCTTTCGGCGCGCTGGGGACGTCGCTCACCGCGCCGTGGTGGAACGGACGGTTCGCGGCGGAGCTGGAGGTGGGCATGCGGGGCGCCACGTTCAACGGGACGGTGGGCACGCTTGGCGCGGTGCGTTCCCAGGTGCTGGCGGTGCCCGTCCTCGCGTCGGTGCGCGCGGAGGTGCTCCAGTTCGCCGCGTTCACCCTGTACGGCCGAGCAGGAGGTGGACTGGCGCCTTTCCGTCATCGACTCCGCAGCGACTTCCAGGCGGAAGTGAAAGAGAGCAAGCTTTCCGGCATGGGGTTCCTGGCCGTCCAGGGCGCGTACCGGTTCGGGCGCTGGAGCGCGCTGGGAGAGCTTCGTGGCGCGTGGGCGCCAGCGAGCACGCCCCTGCTGGACGCGCAGCTCGGCGGTGTGGCCGCGCTGCTGGGGATGAGGTTCGAGCCATGACTCGCGTCACCGTGCTCCTCGCGCTGCTGTTGGCGGCTTGCGGCTCGAGCGCGGTGCTCCCGGCTCCGACCATCATCGCGGTGAGTCCGAGAGAGGCGCAGGTCGGCTATCCCGGCACCATCCGCGTGACGCTGGACGCGGTGTTCCCCATCCGCGTGGACTACTCCCGCCAGGAGGCGCGCGCGGGGACCGGGACGCGGCTGTGGTTCGGCTCCGTGGAAGCGCCCCTGCACGACATCGACGAGAGCGGCACGCTCTCGGCGGATGTGCCGGAGCTGCTGCCCCCGGGAGCGCACGATGTCCGCGTCATCCTCGCAGACGGTCGGGAGGCCCTCCGTGAACGAGGCTTCACCCTGCTCGACGGGGACGGCATCGACGAGGACGGCGGTGTGGAGGAGTTCCCCGACGGAGGCATCTTCGTCGCGGATGGAGGGCCGGAGCAGGATGGAGGGCCGACTCCGGGAACGCCGATGCAGCCAGGGGACATCACCGGCTTCGAGTTCGAGTCGGTGCAGGAGCAGACCCGGGGCCAGCCCTTCGTCATCACGGTCCGAGCCCTGGGCCCGCGCGCGGCGGAGTTCGAGGACAAGCTGGACCTCACCGTGAACAAGTCCAACGGGGGCGTCAGCCCCACGTCGCTGGATCAGTTCGTCGCGGGGGTCTGCACGCAGTCCATCACCCTGGACGTCCAGGGCGACGACGTGACGCTGACGGTGACGGACCGCTTCGGAGTCGAGGGCAACTCCAACAGCTTCAAGGTGAAGTAGTCCGCCGCGTCAGGCCAGCGTGAGTCGCAGCAGCTCGCGAACGCGCGCCATGTCCGGAGGCAGCGGGGCCTCCACCGCCCGGGCCTCGACTCCTGGTAGCGCGGGCCACTCCACGCGCGCAGCATGCAGGGGCGTGCGCGCGAGCGCCACGGCCTCCCCCTCCCCTCCCAGCTCCTTCTCCAGCCAGGGCGTGTCGCGGCCGTACTGGTGGTCCAGCAGCAGCGGGTGCCCCAGCGAGAGCAGGTGCACGCGAATCTGGTGCGTGCGTCCGGTGAGGGGTTCGGCCTCCACCAGCGTGGCGCGGTCGAAGCTCTCCACCGGTCTCACGCGCGTGCGCGAGGGCTTCGCCTCCGCTTCTCCCGGACGGGCCACGCGCATGCGGCCCTTGCGCGCGGCGACCAGCGGCGCGTCCACGAGGCTCGGCGCATCGATTCGCCCTTCCACCAGCGCGACGTAGCGCTTGCGCACCTTGCCCGCCTCGAAGGCCACCGAGAGCGAGCGGTGGACCTGGGCGTCCAGCGCGAAGACGAGCGCACCGGAGGTGTCGCGATCCAACCGGTGCACCACGAAGATCTTCTGGCCCCGCTGTGCCTCCAGCGCATCGCGCAGGGATGGACCGCCATCACGCCCGGGGATGACAGGCACCCCGGGCGGCTTGTCCACCACCAGCAGTCCTCCTCCTTCGAAGAGGATGCGAACCTCGGTCACTCGTACTCCGAAGCCTGCACCACGGAGATGGGCCCCAGTCCGCGCAGCTGCTTCTTCACGGCATCGGCCTTGCCCAGCACGACGATGGTGGGCGGCTCCGCGAAGCAGTACTTCTTCGCCACCACGGCCACCTGCTTCGGCGTCACCGCGCGCAGCCTGTCGCGGAAGTTCATCACCCAGTCGTCCCCCAGCCCGTGCAGTCGCATGTCGGCGATGCTGCTGGCGATGGACTCGTTCGTCTCCGTGCGCAGCGGGTAGAGGCCGCCCATGTACGCCTGCGCGTCGCGCAGTTCGCCCGGTTTGATTCCGGAGTCGCGCATCTTGGCGATCTCCGCCAGCGACACGTCGATGATCTCCCGCGTCGACTCCGTCTTGGTGAACGTCGACAGGGCGAAGATGCCCGCCGCGTTCATCGCGTCGAACCAGCAGCCGATGCCGTACGTGAGGCCCCGGTTGACGCGGACCTCGTTCATCAGGCGCGAGGTGAAGCCGCCGCCCAGGGCCACGTTCATCGACGTGGCCGGGAAGTAGTCCTCGTGGCCCATGCGGTAGCCCGGGCCGCCCATGCGCACCTGCGACTGCGTCTGGTCCGGCTTGTCCACCACGATGACCTTGCCGGCCTTCGCCACCTTGGTCAGCGGCGGGATGACCATGGGCGCGTCGGGTCCGCCCGTCCAACCGGCGAAGGACTCCTCGGCCGCCGCGGCCACGCGCTTGGGGTCCACCGAGCCCACCACCACGAGCATGGCGATCTTCGGCCCCATGCGCTCCTGGTGGAAGCGCACCGCGTCTTCACGCGTGAAGGTGCTCACCGTCTTCACCGAGCCGCTCACGTCGTGCCCATAGGGATGATTCCCCCACAGGGCCTGGACCATGGCGCGGTCGGCGATGACGGACGGCTCGTCCAGGTCATTGGCGAACTGGGCCAGCGCCCTGTCTCGCGCGTCCACGACCTCCGACTCGGGGAAGCTGGGCTCCTGCACGAGCTGGCCCATGATGCCCAGCATCTGCGCGAAGTGCTCGGCCGGGGTGGTGATGGCGACGGACAGCGTGTCCTCGCCCACGCCCACGCCCAGGCTCGCGCCGACGAACTCCACGGCCTCGTCGATGGCCTCCGCGTTCAGGCGGCGGGTGCCCCGGCGCAGCAACCGGGCCGCGAAGTCCGCGATGCCATGCTTGCCCGCGGGGTCGGTGGAGCTGCCGGCGCGAATCACCAGCCGCATGGAGACCATGGGCAGGGGGCCGCGCTCGGCGGCGACCACGCGCAGCCCGCTGGACGTGGTGCCCTCGTGCAGCGTGGGGAACACCAGGGCGCGACTGGCCGAGCTCTTCACGGGCGCGGCCTTGCGAGGTGCGGACTTCGTCGCCCGGGCCGGCGTCTTCTTCTTCGCGGCGCCGCGGGGGGCGGACTTCGGGGTTCGGCTCTTGCGGGAGGCCATGGAGGCAATCAGCTTTCTTCAGAAGGCGCGGGCACCAGCGTCACAACGGAGCGGCGCTCGGGGAGGAGGTATTTCGCGGCGGCGGCCTTCACCTGCTCGCTCGTCACGGCGGCATAGGCGGAAGGCAGCGTGAGGACGTGGCGCCAGTCACCCAGCAGCGCCTCGTAGTTGCCCATCGCATGGGCACGGCCATTGTTGGTGCCCAGCTCGCGCAGGTGGTCCGAGCGCAGGTTGTTGAGCGCCTTCTGGAGCTCGCGTTCGGTGATGCCATCGCGCGCCAGCTTCTCCAGCTCCGCGTACAGCGACGCCTCGGCCTTCTGCGGGTCCGCGCCGGGCTTCAGCTCCAGGAAGAAGAGGATGGTGCCGGGGTCGATGCGCCAGCTCCAGTCGAGCCCCACGCCCACCACCACCTTCTGCTCGTACACCATGGAGCGCACCAGCCGGCTCCCCTCCCCCTTCGTGAGCACGTACTGCGCCACGTCCAGGGCCAGGGTCTCCTCGTTGCGCGCGGCGGGCCCACGGTAGCCAATCATCACCGCCGGGGACTGCGCGGGGTGGCGCACGGTGGCGCGGCGCTCACCGCGCTGCTCGGGCTCCGCGTTGATGACGGGCAGCGGCGCGGGGCCTCGGGGAATGTCGCCGTAGTAGCGGCGCACCAGGGCCATCGTCTTCTTCGGGTCGATGTCGCCCGCGATGTAGAGCATCGCGTTGTTGGGGGCGTAGTAGGTGCGGAAGAACGCCTGGCAGTCTTCGCGACTGATGGCTTCGATATCCGCCAACCAGCCAATCACCGGCCAGCGATACGCGTGCGCCTTGTAGATGAGCGAATCCAGCTCCTCGCCCATCATCCCGCCGATGTCGTTGTCCATGCGGACGCTGCGCTCTTCCTTCACCACCTCGCGCTCGCTGGTGAGCATGTCCTGGGAGATGCGCAGCGAGCGCATCCGGTCCGACTCCAAATCCAGCACCGTCTCCAGCGCGTCGGAGGAGAAGTCGTCGTAGTACACCGTCGCATCGTGGGACGTGTACGCGTTGGAGCTGCCGCCGTTGGACTCCAGCGTCTTGTCGAACATCTTGGGGCCGTACTTCTTGGCCCCGTTGAACATCATGTGCTCGAACAGGTGGCTGATGCCGGTGATGCCGGGGCGCTCATTGCGGCTGCCCACGTTGAAGAAGGTGTAGAGGCTGACGACGGGGGCCAGGTGGTTGGCCAGCAGGCGGACCTGGAGGCCATTGGGCAGCGTGGCCTCGTGCACGTCGAACAGGGACTGGAGGGCGGGGTCCGCGGCGCGGGCGGGAGCGGACTTCGTGGAAGCCTTGCGCATAGGCCCCCAACGTATACAGGGCGAGGCTACAGGTCCACGACACCTTCACGCAGGGCCAACACCACGGCCTCCACATGAGAGTTGACGCCCATCTTCCGGTAGATATGTGACAGGTGCGTGCGGACGGTGCGGCGCTCCAGCGTCATCACGTGCCCCACCTCCGCGTTGGACAGGCCCTTGGCCACGTAGCCCAGCACCTCGAACTCCGTGGGCGTCAGCTTCCAGGGGTTGTCCGCCTTCTTCTCCGGGGTGGCGGGCTTGCCCTGGATGGACTGGAAGTAGTTCCAGAAGCGACGGGCGATGATGGCTTCCAGGACGGTGCCGCCCGCCATCACCTCATGGATGCCGGCGCGAATCTTCTCCGGGCCCACGCGCTTCACCAGGTAGCCGGACGCGCCGGCCTGGATGGCCTCGTAGACCTTCTGCTCGTCGTCGAACGAGGTGAGGATGAGGATCTCCACCTCCGGCGCCTGGCGCTTCACCTTCTGCGTCACCTGGATGCCGTTGATGCCGGGCAGCTCCAGGTCCAGCAGCACGAGCTGCGGCCGGACGCGGACGATGTCCTCCACCGCGGCCTCGCCCTCCTGACTGCTGCCCACGACCTCCAGCTCCTCGAACGTGCTCAGCACCTTGAGCAGGTTCTTGAGCAGCTGCGGCTGGTCCTCGACGACGAAGATGCGAGTGCGGTCCATGGTCACCGTCGGGGGGGCACGCTGAAGTTCAACACGGTTACTTGATTCTCTTTGCCCTTCAATATGCGGACCGACATCTTCTTCATCTCACCGGTCGACAGGGCGATCATCATGACCTCGTACGAGCCGACACGCACGGGGTAGCGCCTCACGGGCGTCGAGCGGCTGATGAGGTCTCCGTCGAGGAACACCTTCGCGGGGATGTTCGTCTCGATGGAGAGGAAGCCGCGCACCCTGACGGGTGGCTTGTTCAGCGCGACGACCTGCTCCTCCACTTCCTCCCGGGGCTCGGGCGCGCGGACGGCGGCGGCCTTCGGGGGCGGCGCGGGCCGGGGAATCGGCGTCGGGTCGGGAGGAAGCACGGGGGCATCCCCGGGCTCCTGCACCGGAGGGCCGTCCCCTCCCAGGCGCCAGGCGGCGATGACGAACGTCGACAGGCCGACGAGGGCCAGCACTCCGGCGATGGCGACCAGTCGACCGCGACGGTGCTGCGTATCGCGGATGCTCCGCTCGTCGGTGTTCATCCGCGGGGTGGGCTGCGCGGGAAGCGCGGGCGCGGAAGGCGGTGGCATCGCGATGTCGTCGCGCCGGCCCGGGTGCGCCACCGCGGGGAACGGGTCCGGCAGCGTGCGAGGCCCCTTCTCCACGGGCGGCGGCGCGCGCTTGGCCCGAGCCGCGGCGCGACGACCGACGACGGAGAACTCCTCGTCATCGTCGGGAGGCGGGCTCGGCGAGGAGAAGTCCTCGAAGACGCGCATGCGCGGATTGCGAACCTGTGCGCGCGCGGCCCCCTGGTCGGCTCCCCCACCCTTCGCCCCCAGTTGCCGACGCGGCTTGGGCGGCGCGGCGCCCGGAGGAGCATCCCAGCCCTGCTCGATACCGGGGGCCTGCGTCCCCTCCGTCCAGTCCCCGTCGGGCAGGCGCGACTCGGGCTCCGGAGCGCTCGGGGCGGGCGCGGCGGCGATGTCCGGCTCGTAGTCCTCGGGACGGTATTCCTCGAAGCCGGGCACGGACTCCAGGGTCTCCGCGCGGGCCTCCGTCTCCGAGAGCGCGCGGGTGTAGGGGGCGCGCTGGACGATGGAGGCTTCGGGCTCCTCGGCGCCCAGGTCGTCCATCTCCGCGCCGGAGATGGGCTCCAGGGAGAAGGGCTCCTTGAACGGCGGGGCCGTGAGGCTCGCGATGCTGACCTCGTTGGGGAACAGCTCGGTGACGAAGCGGCGCACGTCGTCCGCGCCCGGCATGCCTCCGCTGGCCGAAAGGAAGTTGCGCAGCGCGTTCGAAAACTCCGCGCACGAGCGGAAGCGCCGCGCGGCGGTGGGCTCCAGCGCGCGAAGCACGAGCGGATCCAACCGCGCGTTGATGCGGCGATCCAACCGGCTGGGCGGAGGCAGCCCCTCGCTGCGGCGCGTGGAGACACCGCCGCTGCCGGGAATCACCGGCTCGCGCTGCGTGAGCAGCTCGTAGGCGATGGCGCCCAGCGAGTACACGTCGGACGCCTCCGTGGCGGCCTCTCCCCGGGTGACTTCGGGCGCGCGGTAGGTGCCGCGGCCCCGCCCCGCGAAGGACTTGCGCAGCTGGGGTACGGCCAGGAGCGCGCGCATCGCGCCGAAGTCGCAGACCGCGGGCGTTCCAGCCCGGCCCAGCACCACGTTGCCGGGCGTGAGCGCTCCGTGGATGACGCCCGCGTCGTGCGCGTGCTGCACGGCGTCCAGCAACTGGATGACGATGTAGAGCGCCACCGCCGAGGGGAGGAGGACCTCCTTGGTGTGCAGGCGCTGGAGGGCGGTCCCCAACAGGGCGCCATCCACGTCCTGGCGGACCACGGCGAGCCGCTGACGCACGACGCCCATGTCCACGACATGGAGGATGCCCGGGTGGCGCACGGACTGGAGCAGCCGCGTCGTCTCCGCCAGGTCCAGCGCGTAGGCGGGGTCCGACGTCTTGGGGTGGAAGAGCTTCACCACCACCTCGCCCGACGGAGCCTGGACGGCCTCGTATAGCTCCGCCAGCTCTCCGGACTCGATTCGACCCGTCAGACGATACGTGGCGCTCATCGCTTCTTTCGCGCCGGGCGACGGCGAGTCACTGCGGAAAAGACGAAGCCGCACCAGACGCACGACTCGCCGCGTCGGCCTGGGGGGAGCTCCAAGGTACAGCCGGGGCAGCGCGGGCGCGCTCGCCGTGACTCCGGTTTCGAGGGCTCGGCCGCTCGCCCGGAGGTGCTCCGAGGGGTGGCGACGGGCCGAGGCGATGCCGCGCGCAGCCGGGCCTCCAGACGGCGCACCCGGTCCTCGAGCGCGGCGACCCGGGTGGACAGGCGCGCATGGAGTTCCTCGGCGGTCTCCGAGGGCTGACGTCGGACAGGCGAACGCATCGCGGCCTTTGAGCGTGCCACGCCCGTCCAGTGCCCTCAAGGACCGAGCCGCGAACCAGCACGCGTGTTATGTGTGGACGTCCCGTGGCTCCAACCCTGTCCCCCTTCCGTCCCATCCCGGGCGGGCCCTCCCCGGACCCGCTTCACGGGAGCTTCCGTTCACCTCTCAACCGCGCGCGCTCGGAGGCGGCGGCTCAGCACGCCCAGCAGCTCCTCGAGGATGAGACGCTGGCGCGGCTGCTCTCCACTCCGCGAGCCCCCCGGGACACCGTTCCAAGGGCGCGGGAGGTCTTCGTCAACCGCAACCTGCGCATGTCTGGCCTGGAGCTCATCGGCTTCGACATGGACTACACGCTGGCCATCTACCACATGCGCCGGCTGGAGCAGCTGTCGTTCGACATGACGCTGGCCAAGCTCATCAGCGAGTACCACTACCCTCCGCTGGTGGGGCACCTGCTCTACGACCACCACTTCGTGATGCGTGGGCTCGCGGTGGATCGCCTGAACGGGAACATCCTCAAGATGGACCGGTTCGGCCACGTGGGCCGCGCGTACCACGGGCTGCGTCCGCTGAAGCCGGAGGTGTCGCGAGAGCTGTACCGCAACAAGCGCGTGCGGCTGCGCAACCCCCAGTTCGCCTGGAACGACACGCTGTTCGCGCTGCCGGAGACGTGCCTGTTCGCGGGCATCATCGAACTGCTGGAGTCGCTGGGCCAGAGCGTGGACTACGGCAAGCTCTACGACGACATCCGCGAGGCCATCGACGCGGTGCACCGGGACAACTCGCTCAAGCGCGAGGTTCGCAAGGACCTGGGCCGGTACGTGTTCCTGGACCCGGAGCTGGGGCCCGCGTTGCACAAGCTGCGCTCGGGCGGCAAGCGGCTGTTCCTCCTTACGAACTCCGCGTGGGACTACACGGACGCGGTGATGAAGTACCTGCTGGACGGGCAGCTGCCGGAGTACCCGAGCTGGCGGAACTACTTCGACGTGGTCGTGACGGCCGCGGGCAAGCCGGGCTTCTTCACGGACGCGCGGCCGTTCCTGGAGCTGGACACGTCGACGGAGGAAGGCCGCCCCGTGGGCGAGGCCACGTCGTTGGACCGGGGGAAGGCGTACTCGGGCGGCAACCTGGCGCGCTTCGAGGAGCTCACGGGCTACCGGGGTGAGAACATCCTGTACGTCGGCGACCACATCTACGGCGACATCCTGAAGTCGAAGAAGTCGTCGCTGTGGCGCACGTGCATGGTGGTGCAGGAGATCGAGGATGAGATCACCTACACCGCCACGCGGCGCGAGGAGATTGGCACCCTCACCCAGATGGAGATCCTCCGCGAGCGCCTGGATGACGAGGTCAACCACCACAAGACGCTGCTGAACCTGCTGGAGCGGCGGCTGGAGCGCGAGCCGCTGACGCCCTCCGAGCGCGAGTCCGTGGAGGAGCAGCGCCGTCAGCTGAAGTCGGAGCTGGACAAGATGCGTCGCGCGCTGAAGGACGCGACGGGCATCGCGGACACGCTGGAGGAAGACGTCGAGGAGGGCTTCAACCCGTACTGGGGCCTGCTGTTCAAGGAGGGCAACGAGAACAGCCGCTTCGGCTACCAGGTGGAGCAGTACGCGTGCCTCTACACGAGCCGCGTCTCCAACTTCCTGCACCACTCGCCCATGCAGTACTACCGCTCACCGCGAGATCAGATGCCGCATGAGCAGGCCGGCGCGCTGTCCGCGCGACTGTCCCCCATGGGTGGCGAGGGTCCACCCAAGGGTGCCGGGAAGGACTGACGGCGCCCTCCCCTTCCTTGGTCCGCGCCAGGGAAGGGGCACTCGCGTGGCGCTGACTCCTGATTCCGCCCGCGTGCCCCGGTGTCATCCACCCGGGACAAGCACCCGGGTGGACAGGGGCACGGCGTCCAGGCGGGGACGTTGAAGCTCCAGCGAGCCGATGAGCTCGGGAGCGCGACGCGACGACACTCGCGACAAGGTCATCGAGTGCTTCTGTGCGGAGGGCGGCACCTCCCCCACGGTCGACGTCATCGCCCGGTACTCACGCGCCTCGACCAGCTCGGGCCAGGTGTCCTCACCCAGGTAGAAGTCGGTCCGGGCGTTCAGGGAGACCTGCACGGAGGCCGCGAGGGGATGCAGTCCGTCCGGCCTGGAGAGTCGGAGGTAGTACTCCTTCGTCCGTTGGTACTTGCGATACGGGTGAACACTGGGATGGTGCTGATAGCGGGCCGCATACACCCCGGTGACATCCAGCTCCTGCGTCCGCCAGGTCTCTCCGATGACCTCTGGCCTCACGAACTGTGAGGCCGCGACAATCGAGCGCAGGATGTCCCGCTTCCAGGGCTCCAACCCGGGCTCGAAGTACGTCACGAGCGCCGCGCCTCGCGCATCGAGCAGCACGTAGACGGTGGCCTGAAGTTGCGTGATGAAGGACTCGGGATGCAGACCCGATCCACGACTCGACTCGAAGTACGCCTGCGCGCGGACCGAGGCCCGCAGGTCGACTTCCCCTTCCCGAAGGCCCACCACCGCGACGCGCAGCTCACCCTGCAGGGAGCTGATCCGAGCCGGTCGCGCGATATCCTCCCCCGGACCGCGGGCCCCTCGCTCGTCGTAATAGAAGAGGTTGTAGGCCCGCTCGATGCCGGGCATCCAGGCACGTGCGTTCGTCACGGCGGCCAAGGCCCTGGGCTCCGGTGACTGCGGGCCAGGCGCGGCGATGGCCAGGAGGCTCATTGCGAACAGCCAGCGATGACGCATCACTGAGGAGTCCGGGGGAAAGAAGGTGCTCCCTGCAGACGCCCCTGTCCCACCGACGGTTCCAGCCCATCCCAGTCACCGCGATGTGCACCGTCGCGATTCACGAGGACGACTTCGCCGGGACGTGGGCGGCGACACGCCCCCAGGCGACGTCGGAGAAGCGGGAGAGCGGCTCCGGTGAGAGCCCGAGCTTGCGCAGGTCATCCGTGTAGCGCGCGCCCTTCACCACCACCCACCGGCGTGCCACGCGCCTGGCTTCTTCGAGTGTCTCCGCCGTGAGGGGCGCATGCTCCGCGAAGCGGCGCAGCACCTCGAAGGCAGGCTGTGCCTTCTTCGGCTTCGCGAACATCGGGTCGAAGAACACCACGTCGAAAGACGCGGACGGCAGCGTCCTGAGGTACTCGCGCGCGTCCGCATGGACCACCTCGACGGCGCACGCGTCGGCCCCCCGCTCGTAGCGACGCAGCCCCTCCCCTGCCACGGCGCACAGCGCGAGGCTCTTCTCCAGTCCGACGACGCGTCCGGAGGGGCCCACCGCCAGCGAGGCCACCAGCGCGTCCTGCGCAAGGCCCAGCGTGCAATCCAGCACCGAGTCTCCAGCCCCGAGCTCCGCCACTCGGACGAACGTGTCGGGCTCCCCCGCGCGCAGGCGCATGAGGCGCAGGTGCGCCATGCCCGCATGGAACCCGAAGGAACCCTCCGGCTCCCACAGCGTCACCCCATCTCCGCCCACCACCAGCAGCGCCTCCACCTTCGTCCCAAGCCAGGGGGCGATGCCCTCCTTCGAACGACGCGGAAGGAACGGCAGCCCCCACCGCGCCGCGACGGCTCTCGCCTCCTGGAGCTGCGCGGCATCCACCTTGGTGCTGGTCGTCACCGCCAGGGGTACGGGGGGCATGAGCGGCGCGCATCCTGCCCCAGTCGCCCCTCAACGCAACGCATCAGGACGCAAGTCCGAGCTGTCGGGGATGTCCGGAAAATAACCCTAGTAGATAAATTTTCCGAACATCATAGGAATTCTTGGCTTCTCGGCCTAACACTCAACTTCCTTCGGATGGTGGAGAAAGCCGAAGCCACCATGCGGAGGATCCCCCTGGAGAACACGCATGAGTAAGAGAGCAACAGGAGTGGCCGTGGCATTGTTGATGGCGGCATGCGCGGCCAGTTCCGCGAGCGCCGCCACCTCTGGCGCTCAGCCGTCTGGCTCGTCCGCCATCTTCTTCATCGACACCACGTCGTGGGCAGACATCCACTACAAGGTGAACAACGGTTTGCAGCTCAACGTGAGGATGGCCGTCACCAACGGCCGCAACGAGTTCACGGTGAGCGGTCTCAACACCGGTGACTTCGTCGACTACTCGTTCACGTATTGGGACGTGGCCTGTAACTGCGCCTTTGACACGGCGTGGGCACGCTACACGCACTCGGGCACCTCGCAACCCGATGCGGGCACCGGGACTCCGGATGCCGGTACGGGCACCCCCGACGCCGGGCCCCCGCCCGACGTGGGGAACATCATTCCCCTCTTCAACAGCGGTACCGCGCTGGAACCCGCGACGACACAGGACACGTCGACCGCGCTCATCACCCGCGTGGGAGACCGCGTCCGCGACAGGCACGCGCGCGAGTCTCAGTACCAGGCCTATGACCACTACCTGGCGCGCTACTTCGAGAACCGCACCTTCTGGCTCGAAATCATCGACGAGGTGGCCAAGGGCGGCAGTCAAATCAAGGTGAACCTGCACACGGTGTATCCGCACGACGGCACGAACTTCCGCGCCTTCTTCCGCGGCCTCAACACCGTGGCGGAGTACTTCCACAACGGCACCTTCGAGCGGGTGAACGACTTCCTCTACACCGCGAGCGTGAACTTCAACGCCAAGGAGGGCCGGGCCATCCGCGTGGGAGACCGCATGGAAATCGAGGCTGGCGTCTTCCTTCGGCAACCGGTGGAAGGTCGGTTCAACTACTACGGCCGCGCCCTGCTCTACCTCGTGGGCAGCGCGGGAATCGTCCCGTTCGAGGGCCAGGGCGCCATCCTCGACTCCTTCGCCCTGCCCGCGGCGGGCTGGTCAGGGGGGCGCACGACGCTGAACTACCCCTACTCCAACGAGCCGAGGAACCGGTTCCTGCAGATGGCGCTGAACATGGCGCCGGTGAACGCGCAGCCCTTCGTCGAGGGCCGCCGCCTGCACCACACCGACTTCAGCGATGGCAGCCACTCGGAGCCAGGCAACCCCGTCATGTCGTCGCAGGTGAACAAGCTGGGGCCCCACTACATCTCCCGCTCGTGCATCTCCTGCCACGTGCAGAACGGCCGAGGCCTCCCGCCCGCGGTCAACACCACCCTGGGCAACTACGTCGTCAAGGTGGGCCGGGTGAATGGCTCCACGGTGACGGCGGACCCGTTCCTGGGCTTCCGCCTCCAGCCGCGCAGCACCAGCGGCACGCCCGAGGCGGACGTGCGCATCGCCAGTTGGACGACGAGCACCGGTCAGTTCGCGGATGGCTCGGGCTACGAGCTGCGCAGGCCCAACTACAGCTTCCTCAACGTCATCCCCACGAACCACTCGGCGCGAATCACGCCGCAGCTCGTGGGGTTGGGCTTGTTGGAGGCCGTTCCGGAGACGGCCGTCGCGGGGCTCGCCGACCCGAATGACAGCAACGGGGACGGCATCTCCGGCCGCATGCAGGCCGTCGTCGACCCGGAGACGGGCCAGACGCGGCTGGGCCGCTTCGGGTGGAAGGCCGGCATCGCCCGGCTGAAGCACCAGGTGGCCGAGGCCCTCAACCGGGATATCGGCGTCACCAACGCCGTGTTCCCCACGGGTGACTGCGGTCCGTCGCAGCAGGGGTGCGCGGGCGCAAGCCAGGAGCTGAACAACGCGGACCTGGACAAGATGGTGCGCTACGTGGCGCTGCTCGGCGTGCCCGCGCGGCGCGACTTGCGCGATGCCACGGCGCTGCGCGGAGAGACGCTCTTCGCGAACGCGGGCTGCGCGAAGTGCCACGCGGCTTCGCTCACCACCAGCGCCTGGCACCCGAACGCGGAGCTGCGCGGGCAGACCATCCGCCCGTACACCGACCTGCTCCTGCACGACATGGGCACGGGCCTGGCCGACAACCTGCCCGAAGGAATCGCCTCCGGCTCCGAGTGGCGCACGCCTCCCTTGTGGGGCATCGGCCTGACGGCGGGCGTCAGCGGCGGCGAGGCGTACCTGCATGACGGTCGCGCGCGCAGCCTCACCGAGGCCATCCTCTGGCACGGAGGCGAGGGCAACGCCTCGAAGAACGCCTTCGTCGCGATGAACGCCTCGGACCGCGCCGCGCTGGTGAGGTTCCTCCAGTCGCTCTAGGCCGTCGGACCCGTCGGGTTCCACTCGGCTCGGGGAGTCCCGAAGACAGGGGCTCTCCGAGCCGGGAGACTACGAGGCCTCCACGGCCTGGAGCTTCCGGCCACCCTGCATCTGCGCCACGGTGACGGACTGGTTCCGGCCGTTGCGCTTGGAGTGGTAGAGGCACTGGTCCGCCAGGTCGATGAGCTGCTGCTTCTCCATCCCGTGGTCGGGGAAGGTGGCGATGCCCAGCGACATGGTGATGCGCAGCGGCCCCATCTCCGTCTGGAAGACCTCCGCCTTCACCGCTTCGCGAATCCGCTCGGAGATGGTGAACGCACCCTTCGCGTCCGTCTCCGGCATGATGATGACGAACTCCTCGCCGCCGTAGCGCGCCACCACGTCCGTGTCGCGCGCCATGGACTTGATGATGCGCGCCACGCCCTTGAGCACCTGGTCGCCCGTCGGGTGGCCATAGGTGTCGTTGACGCTCTTGAAGTGGTCCACGTCCGTGAGGACGACGGAGCACTTGCGCTGGTAGCGCCGCGCCTGCGCGAGAATCTCGTCCGCCTTCGCCTGGAAGGTGCGGTGGTTGAACAGGCCCGTGAGGCCGTCCGTCGTCGCCATCCGCTCCATCTGCTCGTAGAGCTGCGCGCGGAGCACGGCCTGCGCGGCTTGAATGGCGATGACCTCGATCATCCGCAGCACGTCCTGCTCGAAGTTCGCCTTCTTGCGCGAGCCCGCCACCAGCGTGCCCAGGATGCGGTCCCCCGCCACCAGCGGGAAGATCTTCAGCGCGCCCAGGCCGCGAATCTGCGTCTCGTCGTCGAAGATGACCTGCCTGTCCATGGCCTTGAGGTCTCGTCCCGGCAGCGGCGCGCCGTAGCGCACCACGTTGGCGACCAGCCCGTTGTTGTCCGCGAAGGAGCGCCCCTCCAGCGCCTTGCCATGCGCCGTCACGCCGGTCATCCGCGCCACGCGGTGCATCCGCTTGCCGTCCACTTCCGACACCAGCGTCACCGCGCAGAAGTCCAGGCTCGCCAACTGCCGGGTGCTCTCCAGCACCGCCACGAAGACCTGCTCCGGGCTGCCCGCGCGGTTCAGCTCCTCGATGGCCTTGAAGAACCGGTCCTTCTCGTCGCGCGTCTTGCGGATGTAGCTCATCACCCGCTCGACCTCGATGGAGCGCAGCACCTCGCCGGCGATGGTGCTCAGGAGCTTCTCGTCCTGGTCGCTGAACGGCTCATGGCTCAGGCGGTCCGCCACGAGCACGCCGCGCACCAGGCCGCTGCCCTCGATGATGGGCACCGCCAGCAGGGCCTGCACATTGGGGCCGCTGCCCTCGTAGTACGTCACGCCCTTGAGGCCCTGGGCGGAGTTCATCCGCACCGGCGCGCGGCGCTTGAGCACGCCGCCGATGATGCCTTCGCCAGCACCGAAGCGCTCGCGCTGCACACGCTCGGAGCCGGAGCGGCAGTCGTAGAGCTTGAGGCTGCGGTCATCGGAGGCCAGGAGGAAGGCCGCGCAGGTGTGGGTGCGCAGGCCCGTCTCGGCGATCTCCAGCGCCGCGTGCACCGCGCCTTCAATCTCCTTCACCGAGGCGACGAGCCACTTCTCGTCGGAGCTCATGCCGCTGAAGCTGTCCGCCGTGCCGGAGCTCACCAGGCGGAAGGTGCGCGCGCGCTCCTCCACCTCGCGGATGCGCTTCTGCACCGCGTCGTTCTCCGCGCGGCGGGCCACGGCGATGCGCGAGGCCAGCACCAGGTGGTACAGGCCGGCGAAGAGCACGAGGAACGCCGAGTGCGTCGCGAAGCTGGCCGCGTTGGGCACCGGGCCGCCCAGCGTCACCAGCGCGTCGAACACCAGCGCCACGCCCAGCAGCGTCAGCCCCGCGTTGCGAGGCAGGAAGGCGACCAGGAACGCCATCAAGAGATAGACGATGGGGAACAGCTCCCCGCCGCCAATGGCCACGACGATGAAGCCCGCGGCGACCAGCCCGCCGCCCAGCTCCAGGTCATCACGCAGGTCGATGACCGCGCCCACCGAGCCGCGCATGGCCCGGCGCCACGCCGCCACGGCGATGCCCACCAGCAGGAACAGCACCAGCCCGGCCTCCGTCCAGCCCAGCGTGTGCAGGCCTCGGAAGCCGCCGCGCGCCAGGTGGAGGAACGTGGACAGCCCCGCCACGGTGGGAAGCAGCCGCACGACATGACGCAGCAACCTTCCGGGCGACGGAAACGCGCTCAGCGACGTCATGGTGACTCCAGATGAAAGACGAGCTCGCCCGGCTTCACGTAGCCGAGCTCTTCACGGACGGCCCGCTCCAGCGCGGCGGGGTCCTTGCGCAGGGCGGCGATCTCCTGGCGCAGCGCCTCGTTCTGCTCGGACAGGGAGGTGTTGCGCTGCTGGAGCGCACCCACGTCCTGTTTCAAGGAGAGGTAACGGCGGAAGCCCTTGGCATCCGCCACTGACAGCAGGCTCAAGGCCCCCGCCACACCCACCGCCACCACCAGGAGCTTTCCGCGAGCCGTCATGAACGCCGTCGACGGTACCAGCGAGCCTCGCCCCCGCAAGAAATCCGCTCCAGACCTGTAGCACCCGTCGACTTTGCGCGCTCAGTCCTGCTTCAGCAGCTTTTCAATCGCCTTCGCCACGTCTCCGTGGCCTTCCACGCCCTGCCAGCCAGCCACCGCGCGGCCACGCCGGTCCAGCAGGACGGTGGTGGGCAGCCCCTTGATGGGGCCAAACGGGCTGCGGCCCTCGATCATCCACTCCGAGGCCACCAGCACCGGGTAGCGGGGCGCGTAGTGCTCGGCGAAGGGCTGGAGCACCTTCGTGCCTTCCAGGTCCATCCCCACCGACACGACCTGCAGTCCCTGCGCGCCATAGTCGCGCTGGAGCGCCTCCAACGTCGGCATCTCCGCCAGGCACGGGAAGCACCAGGTCGCGAAGAAGGAGACCAGGACGACCTTGCCCTGCAGCTTGCGCACGTCGTGGCGGGTGGGGCCCACCGACGGCAGGGCCAGCGACTGGAGGAAGGCCGGTCCGGCATCCACCGGCCGCGAGCCGCGACACCCCGTCAGTGACAGCAGCAGGGCGATGCAGGCCAGGGCTCGCGCGGCGGCGCTCATCTCACGCTTCCGTGGGCAGGGGGGCCCCGCGCTGACAGTCCCGACACAGGCCGTACAGCTCCATCTTGTGCGACGTCACCGCGAAGCCGTGCTTCCTGGCCACCGCGTCCTGGAGCGTCTCGATGCGATCATTCTCGAACTCGATGATCGTGCCGCACCGGGTACAGATGAGGTGGTCGTGGTGGTCGCGTCCCGCCGCGGCCTCGTAGCGCGTCTGGCCGTCGCCGAAGTTGCGGGCGTGGGCCAGGCCGCACTCGTTGAGCAGCTTCATGGTCCGGTACACCGTCGCGACGGAGACCTTCGCGTCCTGGGACCGCACCTTGTTCCACAGCTCTTCCACCGACAGGTGGCCGCCAACGGCGAAGAAGGTGTCGATGATGAGGCTGCGCTGCCGCGTGCTCTTCAGGCCATGCTGGGCCATGTAGCGGGCGAGCACCTCGTCCTTGTCCTTGATGTCGTCGTGGTCGTGGTCGTGGCCCTGCATGAAATCCCTCGGTAGGGGGCCGACCCTGCGTTGGCCCTCTCATCCTTGTGTAACCGCGCCCCGGAACCGCGCGCGCCCCGCCCTTCCCCCCCAGCTCCGGTCCTCTTCGAAGTAAACTGTCAGCGACCTCTGTTGGTCTCCGGAAGCGGGGCCTCTGATACCCCCAGCCTCCTCGGCCCGCAACGTCCGGCAGCCGGCGTCAAGGATCGCTCCTTCCCTTGGCCGGCCCGTATCCTGGCTTGCAACAGCCGCTGGCTGTTTAGATTGGAGGCGGACTGGCTCATTGACACTTGTCTGGCCGCGAAGATAGAGGCATCCGCCCTCGTAAACGAGCATTTTTCCGCACCTTTCCATGACCAGCCCCTGGCAGAGAAGACGACAGCCCGACGACGTCCCCACCCCCGTGGCGGTTGCCGTCTCGGATTTCTGCCGGCGCGCGAAGTCGCCGGCACCCGCTCCCGAGGTCCGTGAAGCGCTCGCCCTGCTGCTCGAGGACGACGACTTCCGGGTCCGGGCACTCACCGACGCGGAGCCGGAGACCACCCCCCTGGGGCCCTTCGCCGTCGTGGACATCCTCCGAGGTACCGCCCCCGCCGTTGCCGCCCAGCGTCAGAGCTGCGGCTACTACGACGTGGCCCGCGAACTGGCCTACGTGCGGGAGGAGAAGACGCCTCCCCGCGCCGTGGCCGCGGACCCGTCCATCCCCTCCTTCGCCCTGCCCGCCGCCAGGCCCGCTGGAGAATCCTCCGGCAAGGCGAAGAAGGGCGCCAAGGCGGATGAGGCCACCGTCCTGGAGCGCATCGCCCCGAAGAAGCGCTCCACCCTGGTGGACGAGGAGACGACCTCTCCCTCCGAGCAGGAGCTGGCGGCCCTGGATGAGGGGCCGAGCTTCCTGCGCCGCGACCTGCCCCGTCCCCGGGGCCGCTTCACCCGCGTGGAAGCGCCCCGCACACCCTTCGTGGAGCTGACACGGGCCTCGGGCAAGGAAGTCCTGGAGGCGTTGCTGGAGGGCTCCGAGCACCGCTTCGCGCTGCTGCGCAACATGTCGCACCGGTTCAACGGCTCGCGCGGGGATTTGACCCTGGTGGATCTGGAGACGGTGCTGCGCGATCACGGCCTGCTCGACGCGCTGAAGGAGAAGGAGCGACTCCAGCTCCTGGACGCCTACACCCAGCAGCGTGGCGCGACGGGCCGGGTCGGCTGGGCGCTGGGCGTGAGTCCTCCGGAGCTGCAGCGGCTGGTGGCCTCGTGCGGATTGACCGAGGACGTGGAGGCCCTGCGCGAGCGCTTCCGTCGCGAGGCGCTGGCTACCTCGCACCTGACGCACCGGTTGGATCTGCTGGGCCGTGAGAAGTACCTCGCGGACCTGGGCATCCAGCGCAAGTTCAACGAGTCGCTCCGCAAGGACCTGGAGCGGCTGCTGCGCGATGAACTCCCCGGCGCCACGGATCTTCACGGACTCAGTGATGCCGTGGGCCGCAAGTATGGCTCGCCCAGCGAGCTGGTCTTCCGCGCCATCGAGCGCCTGGGGCTCGCCGAGGGGCTGCGCAAGCAGCTGCACCCCGGCGTCCCTCCCTCAACTCCCTGAAAAGGCACCGCACCCATGCCCATCTACGAGTACGCCTGTCAGAGCTGTGGAAAGATCATCGACGTGCTGCAGAAGTTCTCGGATCCTCCGCCCGCCACGTGCGCCACGTGTGGCGCGGAGGGCCCGCTGACCAAGATGCTCAGCCGCTCCAGCTTCGTCCTCAAGGGCGGCGGCTGGTACTCCGACCTGTACAGCTCCACGAAGAAGGACGGCTCCTCGTCGTCCTCCTCCTCGGGTTCGTCGTCGAGCAGCAGCACCTCCTCGAGCAGCACTTCGTCCACTCCGTCGACGCCCGCCGCGGCCTCGACGAGCAGCGCCCCCGCGCCGGCCGCGGCGTCGGGCGACAAGAAGTAGCCGGACGCGGAGGGGCGGAAAATTCGCGCGGGGTCCGGGAGCGACGCACACTCGCTCCCCGTGCCCTTCCCTCCCTCCAAGCGTCCTCCCCGCCAATGTGCTCTGTGCGGTCACCCGGAGCTCACGGATGCGCGCGGGCTCGGCCGCTTCCTGCTCGTGCCGGACCCGGCTGGACGGGGGCCGGTGTGTCCGTCGCAGCGAGGCTGCCGTGGCGGCAAGCGGGAAGCCTCCTCCCCGTCGACGCTGACGCAGGCATCGCGCTGAGCTAAGCAGGGAGCTCCCGCGCGTGCCTGTCGCGGAGGTGCCCCGATGCTCGCTCGACGCCCCCTTCCCTCGCTGTCCCTCCTCGTGCTGGCCGCGTTCGCGGTCGGCTGTGGCAACTACACCCGCATGGCGCCAGAGGCCCGCACGTCGCTCCAGCGCACCCTCACGGGGCCGGACGCGGAGCAGTACCTGCGCGTCTCCGGCAACGTCATCCCCTTCTTCGGGGACGGCTCCAAGCGGCTGCTCACGCCCTACGCGCCGGACGACGTGCGCCTCCTGGACGACAGCAACGGCAAGCCCATCAACCCCGGCGCCGTGGAGCGCACGCTCCCCGTGGGCACGAAGCTGCGCATCACCAAGGTGGAGTTCCCCACCGCCTGGGTCGTCGCCGAGCGCGTCCTCTACACGCCGCGCACCTGGCCGTGGGTCTACCTGGCCGAGGAAGGCAAGCCGGACGCGCCGCCGCTCGTGCTGGTGCTCCCGCCCAACCTGGAGCAGCCCAACGACTTCCGCGCGGAGGTGGAGAAGTACCTCTCCGCCCAGAATCCCAAGTCCCAGCTGGAGGCCCTGGCGCCGCCCGTGCGCGATGCCGTGCGCGAGAAGCGTCTGGTGGCCAACATGTCCGCGGACGCGGTGCGCATGGCGTGGGGGCCGCCGGAGCTGGTGCGGCGCACGCTGGAGGGCACCGCGAAGAACGAGGAGTGGACGTATCCGGGAGGCCGCCGCAAGGCCTTCATCACGGATGGCCGGCTCGCTCGCGCTGAAGAGGCAGGCGCTTCCGTCCTGCCTTGACCGCTCGACGGACTACCGACGCCCGCCGCCGCCACCACCGCCGCGGCGGCGCTTCCCACCGCCGCCACCGCCCTGCTTGCGAGCCGCCTGGGCCTCGCCCGGGCGCGTGAGGCGGGGCAGCTCCCCGGCCATCACCGGCCAGAACTCGCCCTTGAGCAGCTCGGCCACCAGCTGGGCCTGCGTCGCCACGGGGCGCTTGAAGAACGTGGCGCCCCGGCCCATCTCGTCCAGGGAGCCGCGCACGTCGCTGCCACCGGTGCACGGCAGCTTGAGCGCCTCGGCTGCCTCCACGGCCAGGTCGTTGGCGGTCTGCTTCACCCGGGCGTTGTAGCCCTCCACCGCGCTCAGCACGTTGAGCGAGCGCACGTAGTCCATGGCCGGGTTGGGCGAGTCCCTGTCGAAGGGCCGCGCCGCGATGATGGCGGCACCCATCGCCTTCACCTTGGGCAGACACTCCGCGGCGCTCCAGGGCTTCTCGCGGTTGCTGCCCCACATCTGCACGGGCTCGGGGGCAAGCTCCGGCTTCGGGAAGAAGCACAGATATTGGCCACGGTCCGTCACCAGCTCCAACCCGACGAACACCTTCACCTTCGACTTGGCGCCAATCTCGAACAGCTCGTCACAGCCGTCCTGGGTATTGGTTTCCGTGAAGGCCACCCCGTCCAGGCCGAACAGCGCGGCCCGTTCCAACACGGCGCGAGGGTCCAACTCGCACCCCTTGGACAGGTGGGAATGGGCGTGCAGGTCGATGAGCATGGGCGCCGCTCCCTAACAGGCTCCCCTGGGCCTGTCGAGCCCGCGCTGCCCCCCTGCGTCCCTCAGGCGAAGGCGTAGGACTGGAAGGTCCCCTGCTTGGCCTGCGTGTTCTTCTCCTCGTAGGTGCGGATGAGGTACCCCATCAGCATCAGCGAGGACGTGTTCTCCAGCACCCGGGACGGGTCCTTGGAGATGAGATTGGCGCTGTAGTTCAGGAAGAACTGCGCCAATTCCTCCCCCGCCTCCTTGACGATGAGCGCATTCAGCGCGGTGGGCTCCATCGTCCGGATGGTGTTGATGAAATCAACCGCCAGATCCTTCTTGGTCTTCACGTCCACGGGCCTGCCCCCTTCCCCAACACGCCGCCACTCGTGGCCCCCTGCCTCGAGCGCCCCCAAACGGGTGCGACTTGGGCAAACTAAGCACGCGCTTTCGCGTGCAAACCCCCGTCACGAGGCCAGCAACGCCCTACCCTCCAGGAAGCCGGGTTTTTGACACCTCTGAACACCCCGTGCGATAACGCCCCCTTGTCCTGTGTCGGGACCGCACAAGGAGTGGCTGGCGATGTTCACGGGCGTGAAGGTCTTCTCCGCCACCAAGGCGAAGGAGCGCGAGGAGCTGGGTGAGAACGTCACCCGTTGGATGAAGAGCAACTCCGATCTGGAGATCGTGGATCGCGTGGTGGCCCAGTCGTCCGATAACGAATTCCACTGCTACACCCTCGTGCTCTTCTACAAGCACAAGACGGCGCAGCAGCCCCCTCCGCAGCAGCCGTAGTTCGCGGGGCCGCGGTGGGAAGGGGGCGGCCTCTCCCCTTCCCTCAATCCCGCGGAAGCACTACTCGGTGCGAGGCACGTACACAGCGACGCTGCGCGGCGGGACCACCATCACGGTTTCCGTCCCGGCGAGCTGGAGCGTCCGCCCACTGAAGACGTCCTCGTACGTGGCGCTGCTCGCCGCGAGGCTTCCCAGGGGCTCCACCACCAGCGGGCGCTCCACGTCGCTCCGGTTGATGGCGATCACCGCGCCCTGCCCGTCCGGCAGCGAGCGCTGGAAGATGTACAAGTCCCTCTCAATCCGCAGCGTGTGCCGGGCTCCGGTCTGGAGCGCGGGATGGGCCAGGCGCGTCTGCCCCAGCTTCTGGACGACGGCGAGCAGCTCCGCCTCCAGCGGGGTGAGCGTGGAGCCAAAGCGCATCAGCCGGCGGTTGTCCGGATCCCCCGCGCCCGGCAGGCCCACCTCGTCCCCGTAATAGACGAGCGGCACGCCCGGCTGCGTCAGCACGAAGGTGAAGGCGAACTTCGCCTTCTCGAAGGCCGCCGCGTCCGTCACCGAGGCCGAGGGGCGCGAGCTGCTCCAGGGGTCTCCCCCCTCCCCGTCCAGCTGCTTCGCCGCCTGGGAGATGAAGCGCGCCACGTCGTGGTTGCCGATGAAGGGCGAGTTGATGGTGCCCGGCGCGTAGAAGACCTCGTTCTCCCGCACCGCCTGGTCCACGCGCTCCAGGCCCTGGCCGTCCGCGAAGGCCTCGCGCACCGGCCAGTACAGGGGGAAGTCGAACTGACCATCCAGCTCGCGCGGGCTGATGTAGCGGGCGATCTGCGAGCGGCCATCCGCGCCGACGAAGGTCTCACCCACCAGGTAGAACTCGGTGCCCGTCATCGCGGTGATGTCCCGCAGGCGACCACGCAGGGTGCGGCCCGCCACCTGGTCCATGTGCTTCACGGCGTCCATGCGGAAGCCGTCGAAGTCCGCCGCCTCCAGCCACCACAGCGTGTCGTCGATGAACTGGTCCACCATGTTCGACGAGCGCCAGTTGAAGTCCGGCAGGTAGTTGGTGAACTTGCACGTCAGCCGCTTCTCTTCCCAGTCACAGTCCTGGGTGCCGCACACGCAGCTGGCGGAGGTGTTGAACCAGTCGTCGTTCCGGTGGCTCACCCAGTACGGGTGCTCCTCGTGGACGTGGTTGAGCACCAGGTCGGCGATGACGCGGATGCCCTTGCGATGGGCCGCGGCGGTGAGGGCGCGCAGCTCCTCGATGGAACCGAAGCGGTGCTGCGTCGCGCGCGGCTGGGAGGGCCAGTAGCCGTGGTAGCCGGCGTAGTACTTGCCGCCCGTGCCGATGAAGCGCCCCTCGGGGTTCTGGTCCACCGGGGAGATCCACAGCGTGCGCACGCCGAGCGCGTCGAAGTAGCCGTCCTCGATCTTCTGGGTGATGCCGGCGAAGTCGCCGCCCTGGTAGTTGGCGATGGGGTCCACGTCCGCCACGGCCCCGTCGTTCTCCGAGCGCGCGTTGAGGAAGCGGTCCGTGAAGGCGAAGTACATCAGCCCCGACTCCCACCGGAACTTCTGGGGCTCCACCCAGAACGGCAGGTAGAGCGGCGACGCCGCGCGGCCGGACGCGTCCACGGCCACCACCTTCACGTGGTGCTTGCCCTGGGCCAGTCCCTGGACCTGCAAGCGGAAGCGCCCCGTTCCCGCGTCGAAGGTGCCGGGCTTCTCCTCCCCGTCGAGGGACAGCATCACCTTGTCGGTGGCTGGCCCCACCTCGTCGGTTCCGTCGACGTACGCGACGTCCACGTCGAGCGAGCCTTCTGGCGTCGACACGAAGCGCCGCAGCTCCAGCACGGGCTCGCGGCAGTCCGGCACCGTCAGGCGCGAGTACTCCTCCGTGCGCACCCAGCGGGAGTACGGGTTCTGCGGGTCCAACAGCTCCTGCTTGCCCACCACGAAGCGGTAGCCGTAGTCGCGCGGCTCCAGTCCTTCCAGGCGCGCGGTGAACACGCCGTCACCCCGGTCCGCCATGCGCGCGGACGTGGCGGAGAAGCCATTCCATTCGCCCGTGACGGACACCGCGCCCTGGAGTGACTGCTGGGGCGCGTACGTCAGCGTCACCTCGCAGGTCCGGACGGGAATCGAGTCCTCGGAGTCACCGCAAGCCGCGGAGAGGAGCAACACCGGAAGCGCGAGCGAACGGACGATGCGGGAGTGCGTCATGCGGCTGCCTTTCTACGGGAGGGCCCCTCGCTTTTCCAAGCCCCCCTCCGCCAGCTTTTTGACTCACCGCGACACACAGGGCTGATGCCCACCGGACACTGGAGGCCATTCGGCACCTTGGGACAGGAGCCAGGGACCCAACCTGCCGGGTACGGAGGGGGCCCTGGCGAACGAGCCCGCAGCTTCGTCCCGCACCCGCCCTCGTGGTTTCCCCCTCCCAGGAAAACGAATGAGAGCTCCCAATCCGGCGTGGCGTCTCCTCGCGGTTCCGCTGTTCCTCGCAGCCAGCGTCGCGGTGGCGTCCAGCCATCGTGAGGCCCCGCTCATCAGCAACGACCCGGCGGCGGACGGGACGGACATGTACGCCTGGAAGCAGGGCGGCAACCTGGTGCTGGTCGCCAACTACTACCCCATCGGCGTTCCGTACGGCGGCCCCAACTACTACCTGTTCGACGACAACGTCCTCTACGAAATCCAGGTCGACCAGTCGGGAGACGGCGCGCCCGACGTGCGCTTCCAGTTCCGCTTCCGCACGCAGATTCGTCCCAGCCCCCTGCCCTCCGTGGGCGTGGTGGCGGGGTATGACGCGTACAAGGACTCCTTCCTCTACGCCTTCGCGGGCGTAAAGACGGCCACGGCCCCGGAGATCCTCCGCTACCAGACGTACACGCTCACCAAGGTCGTGGGCGGCTCGCAGCAGGTCATCGTCCGGGACGCACCGGTGGCCCCCAACAACGTGGGGCGACTGACGACGCCCGCGTATCCGCAGACCGCCGGGGCCTCCGTGCTGGACCCCATCACCCAGAGCGCCATCCAGACGGGGCTGGGCACCGCGGCCAAGTACAAGATCTTCGCGGGCCCTCGGGACGACCCGTTCTTCGTCAACCTCTCGAAGACGTTCGACTTCCTCAACTACGACGGCAAGGCGAACCGCGATGACCTGGCGGGGCTCAACGTGCTGTCGCTCGTCATCGAGCTGCCGCTGACGGAGTTCAGCTCACCGCACCTGGGAATCTGGACCACGTCCAGCCGGCCGAAGGTCACGACGCGCCGCACGGATGGCGGTGTGGACACGAGCGGCTCGTGGGTCCAGGTGTCCCGCCTGGGCAATCCGCTGGTGAACGAGGTGGTCGTCCCGATGAAGTTCAAGGACTTCTTCAACGCCTCCAAGCCGCAGAACGACCTGTCCACGCCGGCCATCGTCGCCATCATCTCCAACCCGGAGCTGCCGCAGCTCCTCCAGGCCAAGGGCTTCATTCCCCTGGCCCCGCCCGCGCCGCGCACGGACCTGGCCACCATCTTCACTCGCAACACCCAGGGCAAGCCCACGGGCGAGATGCTCCACATCAACACGGGCACGGACTCCACGTTCCCCAACGGGCGGCTGCTGACCGACGACGTGACGGACGTGGCGCTCAAGGCGGTGGGCGGCGCCTTCTTCACGACCTTCGCGGACGGCGGTCCCGCCATTCTCCCCGACGGGGGCGGCACGTTCGCCGCGGCGGCCGCGGGGCTCAGTGATGGCGTGGCGGCCAACGACAAGTCCTTCCTCACGACCTTCCCGTACCTGGCGCCTCCCCACTCCGGCGACCCGACCCCCTGAGCCCGCGTGCCATGGCCTCTCGACAACTGCTCGCCCTCGGCGTCGCGGTGGTGGCGATCTCCGCGGGCGGGCTCACGCGGTGGTGGCTCGCTCCCGCACGGCAGACGCCCCCGGGCTCGCGGGCGTCCGAATCCACGGGGGAGCGACTGGCTCGGATGCAGCGCGATGCCCCGCTGGACGATGCCCCGGCCCAGGCCCGACTCGCCACGGAGTGGATGCGGGAGGGGCTCCGCTCGGGGGATGAGCAACACCTCCTGCATGCGCGTGTCGCCGCACGACGCGCGTTGCTGGTGGACCCCGAGCGCGTGGATGCCCTCAAGGTGGAGCTGCTCCTGCTCCACCACGACCATCAGTTCCAGGATCTTCGCGACGCCTCGCGACGACTGACGGAGTTGTTCCCGCACGACGCCTTCTTCCAGGGGTTGCTCGGAGACGCGGAGCTGGAGCTGGGGCGCTACGACGAGGCGGAGACGGCCTACGCGCGGATGATGGACTTGAAGCCCTCGCATGCGACGTACACCCGCGTGGGCTATTTGCGCCTCATGCGCGGAGACGTGGATGGGGCCATCTCCGTCCTCAAGCTGGCGGCGACGTCCGCGGACCCTCGGGATGGAGACACGGTGGCTCGGGCCTTGTGTGAGCTGGGCGATGCGTACCTCGCGCGAGGTGAGCCGGACACGGCCATCGAGTACTTCACCGTGGCGCTCTCACATGCGCCCGGCCTGGACCGCGCGCACGCGGGACGGGGGCATGTGCTGCGCATGAGAGGACTCCCCGACGCGGCGGCGGTGGAGTACCGGGCGGCGATGACCGCTCGTCCCAAGTTGGGACATCGGGCCTTTCTGGCCGACGCGCTCATGGCCGCGGGGCGGGAGCAGGAGGCCCAGGCTGAGTACACCCAGGCGTTCCAGGACACGGCCCAGGACGCGAGGGAGCAGGCGCGGCTGCTCCTGGACCTGGGACGAGACGTGGCCCAGGCGGAGGTGCTCGCGCGGCGTGAGCTGACACGCCGTCAGGACGTCTTCACGCAGGCGGTGCTGGCCTATGCGCTCGTCAGCGCCGGCAAGCTGGACGAGGCGCGTCCCCTGGCGGAGGCCGCGCTGCGGCTGGGGACTCGCAACGCGAGGCTGGAGTATGTCGCGGGACTCGTGGCCTCGGCGGACGGGGCCCGGGATGAGGCCCGGCTTCACCTGGACGCGGCGCTGCGAGGTTTCCCACCGCTTCCACCGAGACAGTTGGAGCGGGCGCGTGCGCTGCTCGGGGCCCTCGCTTCCCCTTCGCCGAATGTCAGCGCCCAGGCCCTTGGCCAGCCGACGAAGTGAGGCCGTGCATCTCCGAGCCGGTGTCGCGACGGCTCGGAGCAAGCCCCCTGGCCCTCGAACGTCCGAGCCAGTCGCGCTACGGCTCGGAAGGTGAGCCCTGCATGGACTCGTACTCCTCCAGCACGCGCAGCACCTTGCTCGCCTGGGCATGAGATGACGGGGCCAGGTCGAGGAAGAGGCGGTAGTGCTTCGCGCCCTCCTCCTTGCGGCCGAGCCGCGCCGCCACGGAGCCCAGGAACAGGTGGCACTCGAAGTTCTCCGGCTCCATCGCGACGCACTCGCGCGCCCGGGTTCTCGCGGACTCGAACTGCTTCGACTTGAACAGGGCCTTGGCCTGTTCGAGCGCCAGCTCGCCTCGACTCGCTTCCGGCGACTCCTCCGGCTCCACCACGATTTCCTGCTGCTTGCCGGATGTCGCCGGCTTGCTCGTGGTCGTACGCGTCCCCGTCGACACATGTCCCCCAGGGCGCGCTCCCGCATCCTCGTGCCCGACGTTGGCGGACTCGACCTCGACCTCGACGTTTTCGGCCTCGGCACGCTCGGCGGCCGCGGCGGCGCGCTCCGCGGTGGCTCGGGCCGTCTCGATGCGGACCGACACCGCGCCCTGGTTGTCCGTCGGGTCATCGTCGATGAAGCCGCAGTACAACCCGTGGACGCCGCTGAGCTTCACGTCCTCGCCCCTCGACAGGAGGAAGCGCTGCGCCCGGGCCGGAGGCGTGCTCGGACCATCACGCTCCACCGACACCTGCTGCACGCACGCCACCGTCACCACCGGCCCTTGATCTCTTCCTCGCGTGAAGGCTCCACCCTCCACCGGCTCCAGCAACAGCGTGTACACCTCCATGGGGTCCAGGCCGTCCACGAAGAGGCTCCTGCTCAGGTCCGTGGTCATCCACTCCAGATGGATGGTGTGGCGGCGCTCCTCGTTCGTCCGCGTGTTCGTCACCGTGACGATGCGCTCGGGCAGGTCATCCTGCGGCGTGGGCGCCCCCACCGTGAAGAACATCACCGCCGATGCGCCCCGGAACGGCTCCGGCTTGCGCGTCACGAGGCCCACCGCCGCGTCCGCCGCGACGTTCTTCCCCGACAGCAGGAAGAAGATGCTCGGCATGGGCTTGCCGCGATCCGCCGGGGACAAGACCCCTGACTCGGAGATGCGATAGGTCACCTCCGGGTTCAGCGTCCCCAGCGCCGCACGCCCGGACGAGACGCCGAACAGGTGCCGCCGTGCATCCAGCCGGAAGGACTCCATGGGCATGTGCACGGTGTCCATCGCCTCGGGCGGCTTGCCCGCGGCCACTTGCGAGGGCTGCTGCCGCGGAGGTGCATCCGTTGGCCGGCGGGCATCCGCGTCCTTGAGCGGAGGCGTGGGCAGCGGTGGCCGGGCCGGTCCGCTCGACGAGGGCTTCGGCGGGACCCAGTCCGACTTGAGCTTGTCGAACGCCGACCACATGAACCCCGCGAGCACCAGCAGGCCCGCGGCCACCACGACGTGGTGCGTGGAGATGCGGAAGCCGTTCTCGAAGAAGCCTCCCCGGTCCGGAGAGTTGCCGTCCTCATCCTCGTCTTCGCTGTCCAGCCCCTCCCCTCCATCCGGCAGCTCTCCTGGATGGCTCTCGATGGTCTGCGGCTCCGTGCGCAGCTCCGGCGCGGAGATCTCCGTCGGCTTGGGCAGGAGGCTGTTGGTGGCACGCCAGACGGACAGCTCCTCCACGAACGAGGGCGGAACCTTGGTGTCCTTGCCCATCTCCGTCAGGTCGGGGCGGAATAGCTCCCGCAGGAGATAGGCCGCCGACATCGCGGAGAAGCGCGGCGCGGCCTTGAAGAGAAACCCCGCCAGCGCATCCCCGAAGGCATGCGCGGACTCGAAGCGGTCCTCCTTCTTCACCGCGAGCGCCTTCTGGAGGATGGCCTCCAGTCGCACCGGCAGGTCCGGTTTGATGTCGCGCGGACGCGGCAATGGCTGGCGCGTGTGCAGCTTGTGCATCACCACGTACTCCGGCCCCTCCAACGGGAGCCGGCCACACACCATCTCGAAGAGCACCACGGCCGTGGCCCAGACGTCCGTGCGCGCATCCACGTCCTCGCCCCGCGCCTGCTCCGGGGAGAAGAAGAGGTACTTGCCCTTCACGACGCCCGGCGCGGTGTCGAAGCTGCGCAGCGAGCGCGCCTTGGCGATGCCGAAGTCGACGATCTTGACCTGGCCCTCGTAGCTGACGAGGACGTTGTCGGGGGAGATGTCTCGGTGGACGATGTTCAGCGGCTCACCCTTGTCGTCCGCGCGCGTGTGCGCGTAGTGCAGCCCGCGGCACATCTCCAGGGCGATGTACGTGGCGATGGGCACCGGAAGGCTGGCGAAGTTGGAGCGCAGCGCCCGCTTCATGATGCGGTTGAGCGGCTGCCCGTCCACGTACTCCATGGCCAGGAAGTACTCGCCATCCACCTGCCCGAAGTCGAAGACCTGCGCGATGGCCCCATGCGACAGCGTGGCGGAGATGCGCGCCTCGCTGATGAACATGGAGACGAACGCCTCGTCGTTGGCGAACTCCGGCAACACCTTTTTGATGAGGACTGGCTTGGTGACGCCCGCGGCCCCCAGAAGCTGCGCCCGCCACGTCTCCGCCATCCCTCCCCGGCCAATTCGGGATTGGAGCTCGTACCGGCCAAACTGTTCGTGCTGCTCATTCGCCATTGGGCCGTAGGGTATCGCGAGGGATTCCGATCAAAAAGGGTCGTCAGTGAATGCGGGTCTCAATGTCAGGATTCCCGCCGCTAGGGGGTGGACGCGGGTCGGGTCTGCCCATGGCCCGAGAGGAGTTCCTTCACCGTGGCGGCCTTGGGGTGGCTCGGGTAGCGCCGGAGGAAGGTCCGATAGCGCTCGAGGGCGCCGTCCATCCGACCGAGCCGCGCCTGCATGACCCCCGAGAGGACCAGGCAGTCCGGCTGCTCCGGGACGGTGGAGAGGCAATCCTCGGCCAGCAGGAAGGCATCGTAGAACTGTCCGGCACGCGCCAGCCGCTGCCCTTGTGTGGCCAGCCTCGTGGCCTCCCCCACGCGGGCATCCTCCACCGGGGGAGCCTTGGGGCGCTTGGGGTCCCACGGTGAGATGCGCACCTCGGCCTCGCCTTCGTTGTCGAAGACGGCATCGTCGATGAAGCCGCAGCGCAGGCCCTGGATGCCGCGGACCCTCACCTCGCGCCACTCCGGCAGGAGGAACTGCAGCGGCTGCTCGGCATACCCGTCGACCTTTCGGACGGGCTCGAGGGTGGAGGGGAGCTCGGACCACTCGATGCAGGCCACCTGGCTCATCGGCGCGTAGGCCCTTCCTCTCAGGAAGACACCCTCCCCGACCGGATTCAGCGACAGGGTATAGGTCTGCCGGGCATCCAGGCCTCGAATCAGAAGCCCCTTGCTGGCGGAGACGCGCATGGGCTCGGGGTGGAAGGTGAAGCGCTGCTCGACGGCCGCATCCTCTTGCTTGAGGTACACCGACTGGTAGGCGAGGTCATCCTGGGTCGGCTCTCCCAGCGTGAACAGCGCGACGGCCCGGACGCCCTCTATCGAGATGGGACGGCGACCGACGACGCCCTCGCGAACCTCCGGTCTGACCGCCTCGCCCGAGAGCAGGAAGAAGACGGGAGGCTCCCGGCGCGGTGCGGGTTCCAGGACGGCCGGGTGGGCAAACCCATCCGACGGGCTCGATCCCCAGAGGCGGTAGGTGACGGTCGAATCCAGACGCGGGAAGGCGACCAGGTCCAGCGGTACGCGCAGGACATGTCGTCGGGAGTCCAGACGGAAGGCCGTCGCGGCGGGATACTCCGGGACGGGCTCGGACTCGACGGAGTCCTCGGAGCCGGTATCCGGACTGGACGCATCCAGCGCCACCTGCTGAGCGGCCCGCGGAGTCGAGGCATCTGGAGCGGAGCGAGACACCGCGCCCCCTGCGTCGCCGGGCTCCGGGTAGTGCGCGAGCAGCGATGAATGCGAAGGGACGTCCGCTACCTCGAGTACCCCTGACGGGCGCAGCCAGTGAAGGGTCCCCCAGAGCGCGAGGAGTCCTGTGCCCGCGACCAGCCCCAGTCGACCCCACTTGGGGAACTTCGAGGGACCCGCGACCGAAGGCGTGCGCACGGTGGGGGCATTGTGTGCGCCGCGCCTCGGGGAAGACACCTTGGACACGGGCGCGGGCCCTGGCGTCGGTGGCCGTGCGTGGGGACGGGGCGGAGGTGCGTCCTTTCCACGCCAGGCGGCCAGCTCCTCGAGGAACGAGGGCGGCACGGTCAGCTCGCGGCCCTCCTGGAGCAGGTCCGGCTTGAACAGCTCCCGGACGAGATACGCCAGGTTCATGGTCGAGAACCGAGGCGCGAACGGATAGAGGAACGAGGCCAGCGCGTCGCCAAACGCATTCGCCGACTCGTAGCGAATCGAGGCATCCACGGACAGCGCTCGCATCACAATCTCATTCAGCGCGGACGGCAGCTCCTTGCGCACCTCCCGGGGCGAGGAGAACTCCCCATGCACCATCCGAGACATCACCGCCGCCTGCGTGCCGGTGACGGGGAGCTGTCCACACAGCATCTCGTAGAGCACCAGGCCCGTTGCCCAGACATCCGTGCGGGCATCCACCTCGCGGCCTCGCGCCTGCTCGGGAGAGAAGTACAGGTACTTCCCTCTCACGACGCCGGGTTCGGTGTTGAAGTTGCGCAGCATGCGCGCCTTGGCGATGCCGAAGTCGACGATCTTGACCTGACCCTCGTAGCTGATGAGGACATTGTCCGGAGAGATGTCCCGGTGGACGATGTGCAGGGGCGCGCCCTTCTCGTCCGTGCGCGTGTGGGCATAGTGCAGCCCCCGGCACATCTCCAAGGCGATGTACGTCGCCAGGGGAATGGGCATCTGCTGCAGGCCCGTCTTCGCCGCGCGCCTCAGGAGTCGGTGGAGCGGCTGACCATCCACCAGCTCCATGGCCAGGAAGTACTGTCCATCCATCCGTCCAAAGTCGAAGACCTGGGCGATGTTCCCGTGCGACAGCGTGGCGGAGATGCGCGCCTCGCTGATGAACATGGAGACGAACGCCTCGTCGTTGGCGAACTCCGGCAACACCTTCTTGATGAGGACCGGCTTGGTGACGCCCGCGGCGCCGACCAACCGCGCGCGCCACGTCTCCGCCATGCCTCCTCGACCCAACTGGGTGAGGAGCTCATAGCGTCCAAGGTGCTCATGCGGATCGTGGGTCATGGGGGTAACCCGTGGCGGGCGCGCAAATCATGTCGCGGTGGCGCCGTCATTTCGGGGCCGAGGCGCCCTCGATTTCCATCAGGAGCCCCTCCACGATGTTCGCTTGTGTGTGTTCCGGATAGAGCTGGTGAAAGCGTTGGTACCGTCGCGCGCCCTCTTCCGTCCGGCCCGCGTAGCCCAGCGCCGTGCCTGACAGGAGCAGGCATTCGGGGTGGCTGGGAATCAAGGCCAGGCATTTCTCCCCCACGGCCACGGCCTCCTCGTACTTCTTCTCGCGAAGGTGTTGCTTCAGGTCCTTGAGCAGCTGCGTGACGTCCGGGGTGCGAGGCTTCTTGGCGGGCGGACGCTTGACGGCGGCCTCCGCGTCGATGCGCATCCGGAGCGCCCCCTCGTTGCCGTCGGCGCCGTCGTCGACGAAGCCACACACCAGTCCGAGGACGCCTCGCACGCGGCGCTCCTCGCCTTGTCGGAGCAGGAACTGGAGGGGCAAGGCCTCCTTGTCCCGGGAGACTCCGCGCGGCGAGGGGTTCTCTTCGGGCGGTGGCACCCACTGGGCACAGATGACCGTGGTGGCAGGGCCCGCGCCGCGACCGTGAAGGAATGCGCCCTGGGGCGTCGCCTCCAGGTTCAGCGCGTAGGTCGTCATCGGATCGAGCCCCTTGAGGACGAGTCCGCGCTTCAGCAGCAGCCCCTCCGCGTCAGGGCGGAAGACGAAGGACTTCGATGCCGCGACGCTCGCGCCGGACAATTGGATGAGCCGCTCGGGGATCGACTCCCTGCTGCCAGGTCCGAGACGGAAGAGCGAGATCTCGCGGGCCTTCTCGATGGCTTGGGGCTCGCCCGCGAGTTCCCCCAGACGGGCCGTCTCGGGGAGGAGCGAGGCGTCGCCGGACAGCAGGAAGAAGACCGTTGGAGGGAGGCCCTGGGACGGACTGAGGATGAAGGGCGCACCCCGGCCGGGCGAGGTCGTGTCGACGAGCACGAAGGAGCGCTCCGGGGCGAGCGGTCCAAACGCCTTGAAGGTCCGGGGGACGATGATGACGTCGCGGTCTGCCTCGAGCAGGAACTCCGTCACGGGGTACTGGACGAAGGTGGGCGGACGCAGGGTGCCGGAGTCCAGCCGGGGTCGGGCTTCGGGCGCGGGCATGGCACCGGACGTGGCCGGGCGCCGCGTGGAAAGGGCGAGCCCCACGCAGGCCGCGACGACCACGACGCCGCAGGCGATGCCCGCGAGCCGCTTCCAGTTTCGCTGCTGGGGGATGCTGGGGAGGAGGAGCTCCGTGGCGCTGTCGAGCAGCTGGGTGGGCCGCTCCGACAGGGGAATCACGACCTCGGAGCGCCTCCGCTTGCGAGCCGGATCCTGAGGCTCGGCGTCTCGGGCCGAAGGAAGCTCCTCGGTTTGAACGGGGGGCGGCTTCGGGGGTGGGCGGACCCTGGCGGCGTGGGAGCGCCAGACCTCGAGTTCCTCGTGGAAGGCGCTTGTCACGGACAGCGCGCGGCCCTCTTCGGCGAGGTCTTCCTGGAACAGCACCCGGACCAACTGCGCCAGGTCCATGGTCGAGAACGGTGGAGAGACCGAATACAGGAAGCCAGCCAGCGCGTCGGCGAAGGCATTCGCGGACTCGTAGCGCGTCGACAGCTCCACCGACAGCGCCTTCATGATCAGCTCATCCAGCGCGACGGGAAGATCTCCGCGCACCTGCCGTGGGGAGGGGAACTCGCCATAGGCCATGCGCAGCATCACCGAGGCCTGCGTGCCGGTGATGGGCGGCTGTCCACAGAGCATCTCGTACAGCACGAGGCCGGTGGACCAGACATCGGAGCGGGCGTCCACCTCGCGCCCCTTCGCCTGCTCCGGGGAGAAGTACAGGTACTTCCCTCTCACGATGCCGGGCTCGGTCTTGAAGCTGCGCGACATGCGCGCCTTGGCAATGCCGAAGTCGACGATCTTGACCTGGCCCTCGTAGCTGATGAGGACGTTGTCGGGGGAGATGTCCCGGTGGACGATGTTCAGCGGCGCGCCCTTGTCGTCCGTGCGCGTGTGCGCGTAGTGCAGCCCTCGGCACATCTCCAGGGCGATGTACGTGGCCAGGGGCACCGGCAACTGGGACAGGCCCAGCTTCGCCGCGCGCTTCTGGACGCGGTGGAGGGGCTGGCCATCCACCAGTTCCATGGCGAGGAAGTACTGGCCGTCCACCCGGCCGAACTCGAAGACCTGGGCGATGTTGCCGTGGGACAGCGTGGAGGAGATGCGGGCCTCGCGGACGAACATCGAGATGAAGTCCTCGTTGTTCACGTGCTCGAGGAGGACCTTCTTGATGAGGACGGGCTTGGTGACGCCCGCCGCGCCGACCAGCCTCGCGCGCCACGTCTCGGCCATGCCTCCACGCCCCAGCAGGGCCAGGAGTTCGTACCGACCGAAGCGTGCGTTGCGGTCCTGGGCCATGACTGGAGTTGCCGGATGTCCTGACGGGAGAAGGGGCTCAGGTCATTTTGATGAGTCGTACTGCTTGAGCAGGTTCTCGACGCCTGGCCGAGCCGGATGGTCGAGCGGGGCCAGACCGAGAAAGCGTCTGTAGTGCCCTGCCCCCTCTTCCAGGTTGTTCAGGCGGGCGTTGGCGATACCCATCAACAAGAAGCAGTCAGGGTTCCTTCGTGCCAGCACATGGCATTGCTCGGCCGACTGAAGCGCGGCGCCGTAATCCTGCTCCTTGAGGAATTGACGTGCGCGAGCAATCAACCTGTCCGGATTGTCGTGGCTCAGGCCCGCGGCGGCATTGCTTTTCGTGGATGGAGGCGTCTTCTGACTCCTGGAGTAATGGTTGATTCTCACGGCCTGGTTCCTCGCGAGACTGGCGGACGGATGTCCCGCATACAGGATGGCCACGCTCAGATAGGCCTGGACTGCCTTGTCGAACTCCTCCAACTGCTCAAACCTCTCGGCAGTCGCCATCAGACAGTCCAGAGCGTTGGGATCGACGCCTTGGCATTTCTTCGGCACGGCCGACGTCGTTCCGGATCTGCCCTGTTCGATATTCCGCTCGGCCTTCATCTCCTCCAGGAGAGTGAGAGCCGTCTCCGCAAGAGGATGATCGCGGTGCGCCGTGATGAGTCGTTTGAAGTGCATCTCGGCCTCGGGCAATTGCTTGAGGCGGGCCATGCTGGCCCCCGCGATCCACAGACAGTCTGGGTGATTCGGTGCGACCGCCAGGCACTTCTCCGCCAGGGAGGACGCTGTCGGAAAATCGCCCCGGTCGAGCAAGACTCTTGCGTGGAGCACGTCGGCCCTTGTCGCGCCCGGGGGATATCCCTCAGGGGGACGGTGCGGAGCCACGGGATCCGGGGTCGGCATCACCGTCGACCGGGCCGCGATGTAGTACTCGGGAAACGCCACGGTCCCGACCACCAGCACCGCTGCGATTCCCAGCATCAGCCCCCAACCCCAAAGGCCTCCGCTGGACGGGGCGGGCACCTCCGGCACATGGGTCTCCGGAGTCTCCTCCGTGGCATGGGTGGAGCCGACTCCCATGGCGGGCAACAGCCTTCGCGTCGTCCGTTGCTGATTGGACCGCAGGTCCAGGTCCATCTCCGTCTCGGCCCGCGACGCGGTCTTCTTCCCTCGCTCCTTCTTCGGCGGCACCTCCGGCGGCGCCCCACTCGCCCGCCACAAGGTCAGCTCATCGATGAACGAGGCCGGAACGGATAGCTCCCTCCCCTCCACCGCCATGTCTCCCCGAAAGAGCACCCGGACCAGGTAGGCCAGGTTCATCGTCGAGAACCGCGGGGCGTGGGAATAGAGGAACGCAGCCAGCGCATCCGCGAACGCATTCGCGGACTCGTACCGGGCCGACAGGTCCACCGACAGCGCCCTCATGACGAGCTCATCCAGTTCGACAGGCAGGTCCCCGCGAACCTCCCGTGGCGAGGGAAACTCCCCATGCGCCATGCGCATCATCACCGCCGCCGGTGTGCCGCTGACGGGGGGCTGCCCGCACAACATCTCGTACAGCACCAGGCCCGTCGACCAGACATCGGAGCGGGCGTCCACCTCGTATCCCCTCGCCTGCTCGGGAGAGAAGTACAGGTACTTGCCCTTCACCACCCCGGGCTCCGTCATGAAGTTGCGCGCCAGCTGCGCCTTGGCGATGCCGAAGTCGACGATCTTGACCTGACCCTCGTAGCTGATGAGGACATTGTCCGGAGAGATGTCGCGATGGACGATGCCCAGGGGCTTGCCCTTGTCATCCGTGCGCGTGTGCGCGTAGTGCAACCCCCGGCACATCTCCAACGTGATGTACGTCGCCAGGGGAATGGGCATCCGCGACAGGCCCGTCTTCAGCGCGCGCTTCAGGACGTGGTGGAGCGGCTGCCCATCCACCAACTCCATGGCCAGATAGTACTGGCCTTCCACCCGACCAAAGTCGAAGACCTGGGCAATGCAGCCATGGGACAGCGTGGCGGAGATGCGCGCCTCGTTGATGAACATCGACACGAAGGCGTCGTCCGCCACGAACTCCGGAAGCACTTTCTTGATGAGGACGGACTTGGTGACGCCAGCGTCGCCCATCCACCGGGCCCGCCACGTCTCCGCCATTCCCCCCCGACCAAGCCATGACACCAGCTCGTATCGGCCGAACCTGTCGCCGGGCTGCAAGGCCATATCAATCCGGAACCTACCGCAGAATCCTGGGAGCCCGAACTTCCTGGGTCTCCCCGTGCTATGTTGTGCACCGTGGCAAGTCTGGGAGACGAGGACGGGGATGACGCGCTGGTTCGAACCGATGCCCTACCGGCACTCAGGAGCCCCCGCTTCCGGGTGAAACTGGCGGTGCTGTCGGGGCCGGACGCAGGAAAGACGTACCCGCTGGCGCCCGGGCGCTATCGCGTGGGCTCCGAAGCGACGTCGGACATCGTCCTGCCGGATCGCTCCGTGTCCAGGCAGCACCTCGTCCTGGAGGTCCGCGAGGATGGCGTGCGCGCGGTGGACCCTGGATCACGCAACGGCTCCTTCTGCGAGGGTATGCGCTTCTCCGAATTGGAGGTTCGTCCAGGGGCAACTCTGACCCTGGGTACCACCGAGCTGAAGCTGGTTCCGGAAGGAGAGAAGACGAGAGCCCTCCCCCTCTCCTCCCGCAGCAGCTTCGGGGGGCTGGTGGGCAACAGCCGACGCATGCGGGAGGTCTTCACGCTGCTGGAGCGGCTGGCCCAGGGCGAGTCGGACGTGCTCATCCAGGGCGAAACGGGCACGGGCAAGGAGCTGTGCGCGGAGGCCATCCACACGCATGGCATGCGCAGCAAGGGCCCCTTCGTCATCGCCGACCTGGCGGGGATTCCACCGCAGCTGCTCGAAAGCGAACTGTTTGGCCATGTGAAGGGAGCCTTCACGGGGGCGCACGGTGATCGCGCCGGCGCCTTCGAGCGGGCCCACGGCGGCACCCTCTTCCTGGACGAAGTCGGAGAGCTTCCGCTGGAAGTCCAGCCTCGCCTCCTGCGCGTGCTGGAGCGCCGACAGGTGAAGCGCGTGGGCGCCAATGACTACCGCACCTTCCACGTGCGCGTCGTGGCCGCCACGCATCAGGACCTGGAGGGCGCGGTGAAGCAGGGCCGCTTTCGCGGCGACTTGTTCCACCGCCTCGCGGTGCTGCGCGTCGTCCTGCCACCCCTGCGCGAGCGGCCCGACGACATCCCGCTCCTCATCGACACCGTGCTTGCGCGACTGGGCAAGCCTCCCAGCGCGCTGTCGGACGTCACCCGCGCACTGCTGACGCAGTACCCGTGGCCCGGCAACGTGCGCGAGCTGCGCAACGTGGTGGACCGCGTGGTGAGCCTGGGTGAAGAGGCCCTGCCGGACATTCCGGACGTGCCCGCACCCGTGCCACCACCGGAGGACGACTCCGAGTCGACCCAGTCGTTGGCGCTCGACCTGCCGTTCAAGGAAGCCAAGGAGCGGCTCATCGAGGGCTTCGAGCGCGACTACCTGCGCAACCTCGTCGAGCGCTGCGAGGGCAACGTGTCGCGCGCCGCGCGCGAGGCGGGGATTGATCGCGTCTATCTGCGCAAGCTGCTCCGCAAGCACGGGCTCGAATCGGGCGGCCCCTGAGTCGACGGGCGACTCTCGCCCACCGTAAGCCCTGGCTCCACGGTGGGTGAGCCTCAGGACTCGCCTGCCCAGGACATCCCGGAATTCTCCACCTACAGCCCCTGCGGGCAGCCAAGGCTGAAATTCCGCGTGTGGCCGATGGGCTCCGGCGTGAGTCATTTTCGGTCGAAACGGCCCGTTGTCTTCACGGCCCCCTGCCGGAGCAAGCCCCCCATGTTGACTCATGCTCGCCGTGCGAACCTCGTCGCGGGGTTCGCCATCGCATTGCTGTTGCCACTGATGGGCTGTGGTAGCGGAGACGGAAAAGTCTCCATCCTGCTGACCGATGCCCCCGGCGACGGCGTGGAGACCGCGGTGGTCACCATCTCGCAGATCTATCTCCAGGGTGGCGACGAGGAAGGCGGCCGCGTCGTCCTGCGCGACGAGCCCGTCACCGTCAGCCTGTTGGACCTGGCCAACTCGACCTCCGAGCTCGTCTCCGAGGCCGTCGTTCCCGACGGGGACTACTCCCAGCTTCGCTTCGTCATCACCGGCGGTTATCTGGAGACGAAGAACGCGGATGGCTCCACGTCCATCTTCGCCACCTCCAACAACTACGCGGGACTTCCCGAGGGCGCCGTCGTCGCCGGCCAGCTCCACATGCCGAGCTACGGCTCGTCGGGGCTGAAGGTGAAGTTCGACGAGAAGCTGACCATCGAGGGCGAGCAGAAGATCCTCCTGGTCGACTTCGACGTGGCGCAGAGCTTTGGCAAGGAGGCGGGCAACTCCGGCCGCTGGGTGATGAGCCCCGTCATCAAGGCGGCCGAGGTGACGGCGTCCGCGAGCATCACCGTCGAGGTGAAGCTCGGCGCCGGCGTGGTGCTCCCCACGGTGGAAGGAACCGCGGTGACGCTCGCGGACTTCCACGCGGTGCTCATCAACGACGCGGGCAGCCGCGAGACGCTTCCGCTGACCGATGAAAACGCGGACGGCACCTTCGAGGCCACCTTCAAGTTCCTCATCCCGGGCACGTTCCAGGTGGACGTGGAGTCCCCGGCGAGCGTGAGCATCTCCACCACGCCCGGTGACCCGGTGACGGTGCAGCTCGCCTCCGGCCGCGACGGCACCCAGGCCTTCGTCGTGAGTGGCGCCCAGCCCCAGTAGGCCCCTCGAACACTCCCGCGCCTACCCCTGCCCACAGGGGCTCCGGGCACGGCCCTCACGTGGGAAGGAAAAATCCACGTGCAGCGTGGCCGATCCCCGGGGGCGGAGGTCTCCCGCCTGAAGGCCCAGATTTTCTCCGAGGGTTTTCGAATCAGGTGGGGTTGGCGCGGGGCCAGCTCCCCAGGCGAGGCGTCGGGACATGTTCCCGGCGCCTCGTTTTTTATCCGCGCTCGAAGCGACAGCGGCTCAGTAGACGACGAGCGGCTGGGGCGAGTGGTAGCTGACGATGGTCAGCACCGGGATGCGGGGCGCCTCGGCATCGTCATCGGTGCCTCCCGACGTGAGCCTCACACCGTCGAACCGCGCCAGGAACACGTAGTCGCGGCGGGCCTCCAGGAATGGATCCGCGCCCTGCAGCCGCCCCAGGGCCTCCTGGCCGGTCTCGTCGGAGATGTTGTCGTAGTGCTTGCGCGTCGTGGAGCTGTTGCCGCGCTCCCGCGTGCTCACGCTGCCGCCCAGCCGGCCCGGCCCGGTGAGCTGCGTCTGCCCGCCCAGGTCTCCCGACGTCGTGGTGGTGGTGTCGTAGCTCTCGCCATAACCCACCGGCGCATTCGTCTCCACCGAGGCCAGCGTGTGCTCCACGAGCCACACGGTGGGCTTCTCCCCTTCGGAGCGCTGGTCCGCCACGCGGGCGCGCAGCAACACGTAGCGACCCTTGTACGTGTCGGGACGCTCAACCGCGGACGCGAGCGAGAAGATGGGGATCTTCCGCTCCTGGAGGTACTGGAGCTCGCCGGACACGCTGCCTCCGCGCTGGGCCACGACCCGGGCGATGAGCGAGGCGGCCTCGGGACGCACGCGCAGGTCCTCCGACCAGGCGCCGCTCAGCAGCGCGCGAATCTGGGTGAAGGGCGTCAGCTCGATGCAGGCCTTGAGACCCGCCCAGCCTTCGTCCCGCGACTCCGCCTGGAGCCTGCGCGCGGCGGCTTCACACAGCGCCGGATTGGGGTAGCGCGCGGCGAAGGCCTTGGGGTCGGCGGACGCGCTGGGCGGCGGCGCCTCCGCGGCCTTCGGGGTGAGCGGGGCGTCCTCGCGAGGCTGGGAGTCCGCCCACGTGACGTGGGAGTGGGATGCCCCGCAACCGGCGGCGAGCGAGCCCAACAGGGCCCAGGTCGGAAGAGTCCAGGGATGGTGGCGCATGGAGCTGACTCCTAGAGCGAGGCGGAGCCCGAGCGCGAGGAGCGCTGCTGCTCACGGGCGGTGGGCGAGGCGGAAGAAGCGCCGGTCGGCGCGGGCAGCACGACGGAGCACACGTCCTCGCAGCGCTCACTCAGGCACGCGAGCGTCGCGGGCGAGGTCTGCTGCTGGGACACGTCCGCGTAGCACCGGTCTCCCGTGCCGGGGCACCCTCGACGCGCGGCGCACTCGCAGCACGGCGCGGCCACCGTGGCCATGAGCTGGACTTCCTGCAGAACGCTGGAGAGTCCGCGGTAGCAGGTCCGGGCCCCAGGAGCGAAGCGGCCCTTGGCGTCCACGATGGGCGTGCCTCCCGCGAGCCCGCACTGGTCCGCGGCGGCGACGTAGCGGCGCTCACAGAGCGCGATGAGCGTCGCGTCGGTGCGACCCTCGCGGGCATTGCCCACCGCCTCCGTGCACAGGGCGCGGGAGATGTCCTTGAGCAGCTTGCGGTTCGCGGTGGCCTGTTCGGCACCGGACGCGCTGGCGGCGGCGTCCGATTCGAAGACGCACTCCTTGCCCTCGCGAAGCGTGTCGACGGTGCAGGCCCAGGCTGTCGGAGAGTCGTCGGAGATGGGCGGCGCCGCGAGCGCTTCGGGCGGGAGCGCCGGCGTGGAGGCTTCGGGAGTGGAGCCCAACAGGAAGAGGGAGACGAGGATCGCCTTCATGGACATGGCAGGTTAGGCCGTTGGCGGTCGCCACACAAACCGCGCCGCTCCGCACTGTTCCTCGGATGGCGCAAGCCGCCATCGGGTGTCTTCTCCCGGGCACCCTTCCCCACCTGGGTCGAAGATGTCCTCTGACTCACGCCTGGGCCCGTGGCTCCTCTGGCCCGTGGGCCTCCAGCACGACCTCACGGGTGCTGCCCCACTGGGCCCGCGGTGCGTACCGTTCCCACAGCGGCCCCAGGAAGAACCGGCCGAAGCGATCCATGGCCGTGGTCCCCGCGCCCTCGCGCCGAGCGGGCTGCATGCTGGAGATGAGCGACAGGAGCTGCCCCACCCCGAGCGTCAGGACTCCGGCCCCCACCACGGGCCCCTGGGCGTTCATCCCCGCGTGGAGCTGGCAGTGCAGCCGCGTCGAGCCCTTCCACGCGTCCCCGCCCCGTCGATCATCGACGACCTTCGTCCCCTCCAGGAAGTAGTCGCGCCCTTGATGCGGGAAGCGCAGCCCATACGTCATCACCCTCGAACTGGGAGCGTCCGAGGGGCGGAAGATGTTGAAGCTTCCTCGTCGCACCGGCAGGTCCTCGCCGAACGGCGCGAAGCTCAACCGCGCCACCAGTCGCGCCGAGCACTTCACATCACTGACAAAGGCATCCAGGTCACCGACGCTGATGGTGCAGTGGATGGTCATCGGCTGGGCGCCTGGATGCAGGGCCCCTTGCGTGGGGTCGGTGACGCCCATCGAGAAGAGGCCGGTGAGGGACTCCACGAAGGTGAGGTCGGGTGAGGGCTCCGTGGTCCGGGTCATCTCCGGCGTGAGCGGCAGCCCCTGCGCACCGCATACGTCGAGGTAGCGCCACGTGTCCGAGTAGCCCATGTCGATGAGGGCCGCCGCCGTGGCTCGCCCCGCGTAGAGGTCCGGGTCGAGCGCGAGCGGACGCTCGGGCTTGATGAGGTGGACCGCGATGGGACGCTGGTGGCCTGGCACGACCTCCCCCGCGTCGATGCGCTCGTTGAGTTCCTGGATGACGCGAAGCTGCGCGAACAGCGCGCCGTTGGTGCTCATCTCCACCAGGTAGGCGTATTGCTCGTAGAGGCCATCGTCGTAGACGGGCGTGTTGCCCAGGCACCACAGCACCCAGAGTTCGTTCGCGCCCCGGCGGACGGCATCGAGCAGGTGGGTGTCCTGAGTCCACAAGGCATCCGTGTAGAGCGTGCCGTCCCGCTCCACCGGTGGCATGAGGATGGGGGGAGAGATGGCCGCCAGCAGCAGCTCCCGGTCCAGGTCCCGATGGGGAATGGCCACGTCCGTCTTCCGCTCGAAGTCGCAGACATGGAAGGTGCCTTCCACGAGGGAGCTGGCGCGGATGGCTCCAAGGTCGATTCCCAGATGAGGGAAGACGCGCCGGAGCACCTTCTCCGGGTCTCCCAGCGGCTCGACATGAAGCACGTCCAGCGTCTTCCTTGGCACCGCATGGGCGAGGAAGTCTTCCACGGACAGCGTCCTCCACCGCGCGCACGCCTCCCCGGGCGACGCTCCGGACAACAGCATCGCCAGATTGAGGGACCCCGCCGACGTCGCATCCGCGAAATGAAAACCCAGGTCCGCGTCCTCCAGCGCTCGAATCGCCCCCGCCTGCCATGCCGCGCGCAGTCCCCCGCCAATCAGGATGAGCGCGCGCTTCCGGGGACCTGGCGTGTCCACGAAGCCCGCGCCAGTGGCCGTCGAGGACGTCTCGCCCCCATCCTGTGTGGAGAAGCGTGGGTCCTCCTCCGAGGAGGAAGGGACCTGCTCCGCCCGTGCCTCGGCCACGCCGTCGGGTGACGACGATTCGAGAGCGCGTTCCTCGGGCCGCATTCCGTCCTCGCGCCGCCACCTCCAGGGCGCCTTTCGGGTCGACATCTCCCAGGCGCCGCGCTCCGTGAGGAGGAGGTAGCCGAACACGAGCACGCCACCGACCAGACACACGAGCGCGAGGACGAGCAGCATCGACAGCCGCCTTCCCACCAGCACGCTCAGGTACAGCTCCGCGGCCACCGCGATGAGAATGGCGGAGAGGATGGCGAGTGCTCGGCGCCATGCCGGCCCCTGCATGCGCCACTGACGGTCTCGCTTTTCGGGCGACCGGATGGGCGATGGCGAGCGCGATGGATTGGACGGTTCGACTGGCATGACGCGGGCCCCCTCGTCTCGACTCGACCAGGGGCCTCACGCTCGTGACGGACTGAACGCGAGACCCGCCCCCTCCGGCGGCACTGCGTCAGCCAGGGGAACCTATGGAAAACGTGGGCCGGCGCGGGGGGACGCGCAACCCGCGCATGGGTTGCGATGGCCAGCGATGGGACTTCCGACCGGGCACCGATGCACCCGCGAAGCGCCACCTCGGCCACTCGGGTGATGTGCCCCGGCTCGCGCCTTCGTGAAACACTGTTCGCGTGGAGTGCCCACCCAGGCTCCCGAGGAGAAGCGATGTCACCACAACCGAGCGCCCCCTGGACCTCCTATGACGGCGGCACGTCCCTGGGCTGGATGGGCACCCAGGGCGGCACCATCGCTCGGGATGAGGACCAGGAGGGCCAGCTGCGTCTCACGTACGAAGTGGACGACTCCCGCTCCTTCCACGCCATCACCTGCTCTGTCACGGGGTGGCTCCTCCACCACCGGTTCTTCGACAACGCCGAGCAGGCCATGGAGGCCTTCGAGGCCATGAAGCCCGCCTTGGAAGACCTTCGCGCCCAGCTCCGGGAGGGGGGACCGGGCTCACCCGAGGAGGCTCGACGTGGAGGGCCCGTGCTCGCGGCGTTCCTCGCGCGCTTCTCCTGAGGCCGTTTCCACCGCGACATTTCCGACGGGGAAGCGTTGAGAAGGACGACTGCCCTGGAGCGCCCCCCATGTCACCCAAGAAGAAGCTGTCGAAGCCAGACGCCGCGCTGCTCTCCGCCGTCAAGAAGTCGAACGCCAAGGCGGTGGCCAGGCACCTGGCGGATGGGGCCGACCCCAACGTGAGCGACGATGACGGCTATCCCGTGCTCCACACGGCGTGCTCCGAGGGAAACCTCGACGTCGCCCGGCTCCTGCTGGACGCGGGCGCGGATGTAAAGGGGCTGGATTCGGACTCCGCCACGCCCCTTGGCTTCGCCACCGCTCAAACAGGTGACGACGCCGTGGAGCTGGTGAAGCTACTGATCGCCAGGGGCTCCGACGTCAACCACCAGTGGAAGGACGAGGCCCGCTCCACGGTGCTCACCGACCTGCTCAACCAGGAGACCAACGAGGAGCCCTCCACGGAGGTCCTGAAGACGCTGCTGCGCGCGGGAGCGAATCCGAACCTCCCCAACGGCCGTGGCGAGACGCCGCTGATGTTGTCCGTCGACTACAAGGAGCAACCCGAGCTGTTCGAGCTGCTGCTGGAGCACGGCGCCCAGGTGAACGCGGTCGACTCCAACGGCAGGTCGGTGCTGATGCAGGCCGTCCGCTACGGGAACGTCCCGGTGGCCGAGCGGCTCATCTCCAAGGGCGTCGACGTCAACGTCAGGACGACGGATAGCGATGGCAATACGGCGCTGACGATGGCGCTCGATCTGGATGAGATCTTCGGAGATCCATCCCTGGTGGTGCTGGGCGCGCTGCTCCGCGCGGGAGCGAAGCCGAACCAGCCCAACGCGCGCGGCTGGTACGCCCTCCATTACGCGGCCAGCCTCGAGGACGTGAAGTTCACCACGCTGCTGCTCGAAGCGGGAGCGGACCCGAAGGCCGCGAACGCGGGGGGCTACTACCCCATCGATACGGCGAACGGCCGTGGGAACACGCGGGTGGAGAAGCGGCTCATCGCCGCTGGAAGCCCCACGCTGGAGCAGGCGGCTTCGCTTCGCTCGGAGAGTGTCTGGAAGCGCATTGGTGCGTGGGCCGCCAGGCGCAACCCGACCTACGCGGAGCAACTCGCGAGTACGCGCCCCTCGACCGAGGCACGCGTCGCGGCCCTGGAGAAGGCGCTTGGGACCCCGCTGCCCCTGGACTTCCGCGCGTTCCTGCTGCGATTCGGAGGCGGTGCACCGGCGGGATCGCCCGGCCTGTCTGTCTCCGAGTACGAAGTGCTTCCCGTCGACCAGATTCTGAGCACCTGGAAGGGGCTTCGGAAGCTGGTGGAGAAAGGCACCTTCAAGAAGGCCGAGCCCCATGAACTGTCCAAGTCCCAGAAGGACGTGAAGTGGACCTGGTGGCACCCCGGCTGGGTGCCTTTCGCGCAGGACGGTGGGGGCAACCTCAAATGCGTGGACCTGGACCCCGGCCCGGAAGGAAAGCGTGGACAGGTCATCGGCTGGGAGATTCGCGGCGGCCCCCTGAGCCCCTATGCCCCGTCCATGGACGCATTCTTCGAGCACTACCTGGAGGGACTTGAGACCGGACGCATCGAACTGTACGGCGACGAGGAGCCGGATGATCCCGAGGCAACCGCGACTGCCCCGGTGACGGCTCCCGAGCCGTCGAGGGTGGGCACCGCCGCCGAGCGCGTGGAGGCGCTCTCGAACCAACTGGGAGCCTGGTACGAGGAGCACCACGCGCCCTATGCGCAGCGCTTCGCCCGCACGAAATCCGCGTCCCAGCAGCAGGTGGACGCGCTGGAGAAGAGCGTGGGGGCGGAGCTGCCCGCGGACCTCCAGGCGTTCCTGCTCCGCTTCGGCGGGGGCGCACCAGACAAGAAGCAGGGCCTGTCCTTCTTCACGTATCAGGTGCTGAGCGTGAAGGAGATCACCGACCTCTGGACGCAGTTGGAGACCCAACGTGAGAGCGGAGCGTTCGCGAAGTCCAAGCCCTTGGATCTCACCAAGGGCCAGAAGGAGCTCACCCGGACGTGGTGGAGCGCGGGTTGGATTCCGTTCGCGAAGAACGACCACGGCGAGGCGCTCTGCGTGGACCTCACCCCGGGCCCGGCCGGTCGGCGTGGACAGGTGCTGCGCTGGTCCGAATACGCGGGGCCCCTCGATGAGGCGAAGGCACCCTCGTTGGAGGATTACCTCACCGACTGCCTGAAGCGGCTTCGCGACAAGCGCTGGTACGTCCGCAGCGACAGTGACGACCTGCTCAGCTCCTGACGCCGCGTCCCCTCAGGCGTGCGGAGCGCGCGGCGCCGAGTCCTTGTCAGGAGCCAGCATCTCCCCCGAGAAGCACACCTCGAGCCCGCCATACTCGGACGGGTTCAACGTCAGGGCCCAGCCGTGGACCTGCGCGACGTGGTGGGCGATGTGCAGGCCCAGCCCCTGTCCTTCCGGGGCCCGGGTGCGCGCGACGTTTCCTCGGACGCCTCGCTCGAGGATTCGCGCTCGCTCCTCTTCGGAGATGCCGGGCCCGTCGTCGATGACGCGGAGCACGAAGCGTCCCTCACGGGTGCTCTCCAGCACGACGGCCACGTGCCCCTCCTCGCGGCCGTAGCGCACGCCGTTGCCCACGACGTTGCTGATGGCCTGCTCGATGAGCGTCACGTCGCCGAGCACTCGAACGGGCGTCGCGGGGACACCGCTCTCCAGGGAGATGCGCTGTTGCCGGGCGATGGGCTGATGGCGACCGAGGACTCGAGCAATCACGTCGTTGAGGTCCACGGGCGCGCGCTGGACGTGCGGCGCGCCAGCCTCCAATCGCGTCGCCGCGGTGAGGTTGTGGACCAGCGAGGCCATGTAGTGCGCCTCGCTCATGGCGGAGGACACCTCGGCCGCGTTCACGGGCTCGCCTCGGGAGAGGTGCTGCTGCATCGCGGAAAGGGTGCCCTGGAGCACGGTGAGCGGCGTCATCACGTCGTGGGTCGTGTTGGCGAGGAAGTCCCGCAGGCCTTGCTCGCGTGCTTCCTGTTGCGCCATCCGCGCCTGGATTTCCGCGCGAGCCTCCTGGAAGGCCCGGGCGAGGTCGGCGATCTCATCATGGCCGCGCACGGACACGGGCTGCTCGTAGCCACTGCGCGCGGACGCACGCACGTCTTCGGTGAGCATGCGGATGCGGCGCACCACCGGGCCCAGGGCCAGCACCACCGCCGCGACGACAATGGACACGAGCAGGCTCCAGTCCTTGAGCGGTGGGAGGAAGAACGGCGAAGGCCCCGGAGGCTCCACACGACGGGCGAGGACGAAGGCGCACGGACCTTCGTCCCAGGACATGCGCACCAGCAGGTCGAGGACCCGCCGCCCATCCAGCTCCGAGCGCCGGGCGACCGTCGCCCCTTCGAGCGCGTCCTCACGGACCTCCGCTGTCAGCGCGGGCGCCCGAGGGTTCCGGGAAGTGAGCTGAGCGTCATAGGGAAAATAGAGCACCCGAGGAGGGGCCCGCCCTTCCCTTCCAGGCGGTGGTGGTCCATCGAAGGTGTCGCTTCCTCCCGGACGAGGCGGTGGTCCATCGAAAGCGTCGCTTCCTCCCGAACGAGGCAGTGGTCCATCGAAAGCTTCGCTTCCTCCCGGACGAGGGGGTGGTGGACCCTCGAAGGCGCCGCTTCCTCCCGGACGAGGAGGTGATCCATCGAAGGCGTCGCTGCCTCCTGGACGAGCGGGTGGTGGACCATCGAAGGCGTCGCTTCCTCCCGGACGAGGAGGTGATCCATCGAAGGCGTCGCTGCCGCTTGGACGCGTCGGTCGGCCTCGGGGCCTTGTCGGGGGAGGATCCTCGTCGAGTGGACGTGCCTCGTCGAGCCCCGTGGCTCTCGGCACTGGCTCCCCACGAGACGGGAGTGCCTCATTCCTCCCCAATGCACCCAGTGGTTCCCCGCGCGGTGGCAGCGCATCATCGTCCCCAGCCCTCCTCGGAGGCGGTGGTGGTCGTCCGTTGTCAGCTCCACCTCGAGACCCCAGACCATCCGGCGGAGGACGCCCGGGCGGCGCGGGTCGCTCGAACGGGCGAGGTCGCCACGTCTCGGGCGAGGCCTCGCAGCGCGTGCGTTCCACCTGCATCTGCGCCAGCGTGGAGGCTTCGAGCACTTCCTCCTGCGAGCGTTCCCGGAGCGATTGCTGGAAGTACGCCATCGCCACCACGACAGGCAGCACCGCCGCCATCGCCGTGAGCGCCAGGCGCAGGCGGAGCTTCACGAACCGTCTCCCGCGACCAGTCGATAACCCACGCCCCACACCGTCTCCACACACTGCGCCGGCGCCAGCTTTCGCCGCAGCCGCGAGACGTGCACGTCCAGCGTCCGCTCCGTCCCCTCGCGCTCCGGATCCAACACGTGCTCGACCAGCCACTGCCGCGTCACCGCCTCGCGAGGCCTGCGGGCCAACGCCGCGAGCACCTCGAACTCCACCCGCGTCAACTCCACCACCCGCCCCTCCACGCGGACCTCCCGCGCCTGGAAGTCGACGCGCAACAGCCCCAACTCCAGCACCGCGTCCGCCTTCTGGAGCACCGGCCGGCGCAGCCGCGCGCGCACCCGCTCGATGAGCTCCTCCGGCCAGAAGGGCTTCGTCAGGTAGTCATCCGCGCCGAGCTTCAGCGCACGCACCTTGTCCAGCGTGTCGTTGCGCGCGCTCAGGATGAGCACCGGCACCTCCGAGAAGCTCCGGAGCGCCTTGAGCATGTCCAGGCCGTACGTCCCCGGCAGCATCAGGTCCAGCACCACCAGGCCCACGTCGGGAAGCTCCCCGGGCAGCAGCGCGCGGCCTTCCGTCCACCACAGCGGCTCGAAGCCCGCGCCCCTCAGCTGCTCGACAATCTGCGCGCCGAGCCGAGCGTCGTCCTCCACCAGCAGGATTCGCTCCCCCATGTCCCGCTCGCCTCCTCCCACCCGGTCACCACGGTGCCGTCATGAATGGATGAATGAACGCCCACGGTATACCGAGGACCTTAAGACTCCCTTAACGGGAGCCGGCCGCGCCTCAGTCCGCCGGGCCGCGCTCGTCCCGGAGCAGGTCCGCGAGCTTCTCCAGGGCCAGCCGCGCCCGGGTCTTCACCGTGCCCAGGGGGTCTCCGGTGCGCTCGGAGATCTCCCGCTGAGACAGGCCCTCGAAGTAGGCCAACTCCACCACTTCGCGCTGCTCGGGGGGCAGCGTCATCATCGCCCTGCGCACCCGCACGCGGTCCTGGCCCTGGGACGTCGCGTCGTCCGGAGCGGGAGGCGTCGCGCTCATCGGAGGCGGCTCGTGGGCGGAGCCCTCGGCGACTCGGGCGGCGGTGCCCATGGAGCGCAGCCGGTCGATGGCGCGCGTGCGAGCGATGGTCGCCACCCAGGTCTCCAGCCCGCCGCGGTCCGGGTCGAAGTCTCGGGCGCGCCGCCAGACCTCGAGGAAGGCCTCCTGGAGCACCTCCTCCGCGTCCGCTCGGGAAGGCAACAGCCGCAGCATCACCGCGAAGGCCCGGGCTCCGCAGCGCGCGTAGACCTCCCGCATGGCCACGCCGCTGCCCAGGGCGACCTGCTGGAGCAGGGCCCTGTCGGCGGCGGGGTCGCTCGCCCGCTGAGCGGAGGGTGGAGGAAGCGCCATGTATTTCCCGGATACCGCAACCCGAGGTGCGGATCCCAGCTTCATGTATGGGCAGCCGGGCAGCCAGCCCCTTTGAAGCCAACGGGTGGGCGTCCCCAGACCCCGTCCCTAACGTTCACGAGCCAACGCGGCCGACGCGCCAGTCGTCCTTCATCAACGCACCCCGCGACACGCCGCCCAGCTTCACCCCACCTCAGACCTATAAGGGCCGCGAGCCGATATGAAAGATCGAATCGGGAGCGTGTTCATCGAGGGAGTCAAACCCCAGCTCGACGGCGGCCGCCACGCCGTCAAGCGTGTCGCCGGGGAGAGCCTCACCGTCCGCGCCGACATCTTCAAGGAGGGCCATGACGTCCTCGTCGCCGTCGTCCGCTGGAGACAGGCCGCTCCCCAGGAACAGCAGACCGACTGGCGCGAAGTGCCCATGCGCCCGCTCGGCAACGACGCCTGGGAGGCGGAGTTCCCCCTGGCTCGCAATGGCCGCTACCAGTACACGATTGAAGCCTGGCCGGATCTCTTCCGGACCTGGACGTCGGAGCTGAAGCGCAAGGTCGATGCGGGCCGGGACGTGCGCAGCGAGCTGTTGGAGGGCGCGGCCCTGCTGGAAGGCGCGGCGGCCCGAGCGCGCCCGGTGGACGCGGCCGACGCGCGGGTGCTCACCGAGGCCGCGGTGCGGATGCGTCAGCCCCCGACACCGGACCTGGTGGCCGTGGCGCTGGCGCCGGAGCTGGCCACGGTGGCGTCCACGTATCCCGACCGCGCGCTGGCGCGGCGGCACGAGCCGGAGCTGGAGGTGTTCGCGGACCGGCTCAAGGCGCGCTTCGGGGCCTGGTACGAGTTCTTCCCGCGCTCGGCGAAGCGCGATGGGCGCACGCATGGGACGTTCCAGGATTCGGAGGCCTGGCTGCCGTACATCCAGGGCCTGGGCTTCGACGTCATCTACCTGCCGCCCATCCACCCCATTGGCCGCACCGCGCGCAAGGGGAAGAACAACAGCCTCAAGGCGGGCCCGGAGGACGTGGGCAGTCCGTGGGCCATCGGCGCGGCGGAGGGGGGCCACAAGGCGGTGCACCCGAGCCTGGGCACGCTGGCGGACTTCCGTCACTTCGTGCAGGCCGCGCAGTCGTACGGCATCGAGGTGGCGTTGGACCTCGCGTACCAGTGCTCTCCGGACCACCCTTATGTGAAGGAGCATCCGGAGTGGTTCCAGCGCCGTCCGGACGGCACCATCAAGACGGCGGAGAACCCGCCCAAGCGCTACGAGGACATCGTCAACTTCGACTGGATGGGCCCCGCGCGCGAGTCGCTCTGGACGGAGCTGGAGTCCGTCGTACTGCACTGGGTGCAGCAGGGCGTGCGGACCTTCCGCGTGGACAATCCGCACACCAAGCCCATCCAGTTCTGGGAGTGGCTCATCCGCCGCGTGCAGGAGCGCCACCCCGATGTGCTCTTCCTCTCCGAGGCCTTCACCCGGCCCAAGGTGATGAAGGCCCTGGCGAAGGTGGGCTTCACCCAGTCGTACACGTACTTCACGTGGCGCAACTTCAAGGGCGAGCTCCAGGAGTATCTGGAGGAAATCACCCAGCCGCCCGTGTCCGACTACTTCCGCGGCAACCTCTGGCCCAACACGCCGGACATCTTGCCGGAGCTGTTGCAGAACGCGGGGCCCGGCGCGTTCCGGCTGCGCGCGGCGCTTGCCGCGACGCTCTCCTCGGTCTACGGGATGTATTGCGGCTTCGAGCTGTGCGAGGGCCGCCCGCTGCCTGGCAAGGAGGAGTACCTGGACTCGGAGAAGTACCAGCTCGTCGCGTGGGACGCGGACCGGCCGGGCAACATCCGGGACTGGATTGCGCGGCTCAACAACGCGCGCCTGACGCAGCCAGCGCTGCACACCTACGACACGCTGCGCTTCTTCGAGTCCGACAACGAGCGGGTCCTCTTCTACGGAAAGCGCACCCCGGACGGCACCAGCACCGTGCTGGTCGCGGTGAGTCTGGATCCGTACGCGCCGCAGGAGGCGCTGTTGCGACTTCCGCTGGAATGGCTTGGCGCGAACGCGGACGAGACCTATCAGGTGCACGAGCTGATGACGGATCAGCGCTCCCTGTGGCAAGGCTCGGACGTGCAGGTGCGCCTGACGCCCGAACAGCCCGCGGCCGTCTGGGCCGTCTACCGCTTCCGCCGTACCGAGCACGCGTTCGACTACTACGAGTGACAACCCGAGAGGCGTATGGACCTGGATCCCCTCTGGTACAAGAAGGCCCTCATCTACGAGCTGCACCTCCGAGCATTCCACGACTCCAACGGCGACGGGCATGGCGACATCCCGGGCCTCATCGAGAAGCTCCCGTACCTCCAGGACCTGGGCATCGACTGCCTGTGGATCCTCCCCCACTACCCTTCTCCGCTGCGCGATGACGGCTACGACATCGCGGACTACTACGGCGTCCACCCGGACTACGGCACGCTCGCCGACTTCCAGCGGATGGTGGAGGAGGCGCACAAGCGCGGCATCCGCATCATCACCGAGCTGGTGGTCAACCACACCAGCGACCAGCACCCCTGGTTCCAGGAGGCGCGCAGCGACCCGAAGAGCCCCAAGCGCGACTGGTACGTCTGGAGCGACACGGACGAGAAGTACAAGGGCGCACGCATCATCTTCACGGACACCGAGCGCTCCAACTGGACGTGGGATCCGGTGGCCAAGCAGTACTTCTGGCACCGCTTCTTCAGCCACCAGCCGGACCTGAACTACGACAATCCTCAGGTGCAGGAAGCGATGCTGGACGCGATGCGCTTCTGGCTCAACATGGGCGTGGACGGCTTCCGCTGCGACGCGGTGCCCTACCTGTTCGAGCGCGAGGGCACCAACTGCGAGAACCTTCCGGAGACGCACGCCTTCCTCAAGCGCCTGCGGAAGACCATCGACGCCGAGTACCCCGGGAAGATGCTGCTCGCGGAGGCCAACCAGTGGCCCGCCGACGTGCGCGTCTATTTCGGCGACGGCGACGAGTTCAACATGGGCTTCCACTTCCCGGTGATGCCGCGCCTGTTCATGGCCATCCGCCGCGAGGACCGCACGCCCATCGTCGAAATCATGCAGCAGACGCCGGACATCCCGGAGTCGTGTCAGTGGGCCCTCTTCCTGCGCAACCACGACGAGCTGACGCTGGAGATGGTGACGGACGAGGACCGGGACTACATGTACCGGGAGTACGCCACGGACCCTCGGATGCGCATCAACCTGGGCATCCGCCGCAGGCTCGCGCCGCTGATGGACAACGGGCGCCGGCGCATCGAGCTGATGCACAGCCTGCTGTTCACCCTGCCCGGCACGCCGGTCCTCTACTACGGCGATGAGATTGGCATGGGGGACAACATCTACCTGGGCGACCGCAACGGCGTGCGCACGCCCATGCAGTGGACGGGAGACCGCAACGCGGGCTTCAGCCGGGCGGACTACGCGCGCCTGTACGCGCCCGTCATCGCGGACCCCGTCTATGGCTACCAGTCCATCAACGTGGAGGCGCAGGAGCGGGTGAAGTCCAGCCTCCTGCACTGGGTGAAGCGGATGATTCGCATCCGCCAGCGCTACCCCGTGTTCTCCCTGGGGACGCTGCGCTTTTTGCCCATGGAGAACCGCAAGGTGATGGCCTTCGTGCGGGAGTGGGAAGGCCAGACGGTGCTGGTGGTGTGCAACCTGTCGCGCTTCGCGCAGCCCGCCGTGATGGACCTGCGTGACTGGGAAGGCAAGGTGCCCGTGGAGATGATTGGCGAGACGCCCTTCCCGCGGATCAGCGACCTGCCCTACCAGCTGTCGATGGGCCCCTACATGTTCTTGTGGTTTCGGCTGGACCAGCCGCTGCCGGGAGGAGGAAGCCGCGCATGACGACCTTGGACCTGACGAAGCTGCCGGAGTACCTCAAGAGCCAGAGATGGTTCGCCGGCAAGGCCTGGCCCATCAAGCAGGTCAGCGTGGTGGACCACGCGAACCTGGATGCCACGCCGTGCAGTCTGTCGCTCGCCGTGGTGGAGGTCGTCTACGAGCTGGGCCAACCCGAGCGCTATCTCCTGCCGGTGAAGCCGTCGGCGGAGGGCGTCAAGGACGCGCTGGAGGATGATGGCTGTCTGCGCGCCCTGTTCGACCTCATCCGCGACGGCGCCCAGCTCCCCTCCGCGTCGGGCCGCGTGGTGGGGGAATGGATTGGAGGGCCGGAGGGCCTGCTGGGCCTCCCCTCCCCGCTCGCGGTGCGCCGGCTGATGGTCGAGCAGAGCAACACCTCCATCGTGCTGGGTGAGAAGGTCATCGTGAAGGTCATCCGCAAGCTGGAGGCGGGGGTGAACCCGGAGCACGAGGTCGGGCGCTTCCTCGCCACGCGGACGACATTCCGGGCCACGCCCGCGCTGCTGGGGGCGCTGCGATTGGAGGGCGCCGCCAGCGCCACGCTCGCGCTGGCACATCGCTTCGTCCCCGACGCGGTGGATGGGTGGAAGTACACGTTGGACCGGCTGCGCCAGGAGCGTCCCCTGGGCGAGCGCTTTCTCAGCGAGATGGAGGAGCTGGGCGGGCGGCTGGGAGACCTGCACCAGGCCTTCGGCTCGGCGCCCATGGACGACGCGGCCTTCGCTCCGGAGCCGTTGCTCCAGGAGGACCTGCAGCGCTGGAGCGCGTCCATCGTCGGAGAGCTGGGCGTGACGCTGGCCGAGGCGGGCCGGCTGCACCCGGACCTGGAGGGGCGCCGCGAGGGCCTCATCGAGTACGCGAGGCGGCTGGCCCACGTGGCGCCCTCCGGACAGAAGATTCGCATCCACGGGGATTTGCACCTGGGTCAGGTGCTGCGGGCCAACGAGCAGTGGCTCATCTTCGACTTCGAGGGGGAGCCGGCGCGCAGCTTCACGTCGCGGCGCGAGAAGTACAGCCCGCTGCGGGACGTGGCGGGGATGCTCCGCTCGTTCGACTACGCGGAGGCCACGGTGGCGCTGGAGGGAGGCGCGCCGCGAGGACGCGTGGGCCCCAGCCGGGAGGCATTCCTGGAGGGTTATCGCAAGGCGACCCAGGGAGCGACCTTCCTGCCCACGGACACGGCGGCATTCGAGACGATGTTGCGTGCGTTCGAGCTGGAGAAGCTCCTGTACGAAGTGAGGTATGAGATGCAGAACCGGCCTGACTGGGTGCGCATCCCCGTCGAGGCCCTCTTGAGGATGGAGGAGGCCCAGTGAGGAAGCCGGCGGACAAGGCACAGGTCGACGCGGAGCTTCGGCGCGTGGTGGAGCTGCGGCACCCGGAGCCCCACTCCGTGCTGGGCATCCACCCGGACGGCGACGGCGTGGTGATTCGCGCCTTCCGCCCGGACGCCGTGGCCATCCACGTCCTCCCGGAGTTCGGAGGCCGTGTCCCGATGACGCACCGTCAGGACGGCGTCTTCGAGGCCCGCGTCAACGGACGCGACAAGACCTTCGGCTATCTGCTGGAGGTGGAGTACCCCGGCAAGCGCGTCTTCACCCTGCGGGACTCGTACAGCTTCCTTCCCACGCTGGGGGAGATGGACCTGTACTACGCCGGTGAGGGGCGCCACGAGCGGCTCTGGGAGCGCATGGGCGCGCACCTCATCCACCACAACGGCACGCGCGGCGTGTCCTTCGCGGTGTGGGCACCCACGGCGGCGGGCGTCTCCGTCGTCGGTGACTTCAACAGCTGGGATGGACGGCTGCACTCGATGCGGCGCATGGGCGCGTCGGGCATCTGGGAGCTGTTCGTACCGGAGGTCGGAGAAGGCGCGCGCTACAAGTTCGAGATTCGCCCCGGCCAGGGTGGGCCGCGCGTGCTGAAGTCGGACCCGTTCGCCTTCCGCGCCGAGGTGCCTCCGGCCACCGCGTCCGTGGTGCATGACCTGGGACGGTACGGGTGGGGAGATGGCGCGTGGTTGGAGTCGCGCACCCAGAAGTCCGACGTCGCGCACCAGCCGTGGAGCGTCTACGAGGTCCACCTGGGCAGTTGGCGCCGGGTGGTGGAGGACGGGGACCGCCCCATGACGTACCGGGAGCTGGCGCCCGCGCTGGCCGAGTACGTCAAGCACATGGGCTTCACGCACGTGGAGCTGCTGCCCGTGTCGGAGCATCCCTACGGTGGCTCATGGGGCTACCAGGTCAGTGGCTACTACGCGCCCACCGCGCGCTTCGGCCACCCCGACGACTTCCGCTTCATGGTGGACCACCTGCACCAGGAGGGCATCGGCGTCATCGTCGACTGGGTGCCCGGCCACTTCCCCCGGGACGCGCACGCGTTGGGCGAGTTCGACGGCACGGCGCTGTACGAGCACGCGGATCCGCGCAAGGGCGCGCAGCCGGACTGGGGCACGCTGGTCTTCAACTTCGGCCGCAACGAGGTCCGCAACTTCCTCATCGCCAACGCGCTGTTCTGGATTGAGGAGTACCACATCGATGGTCTGCGCGTGGACGCGGTGGCCTCGATGCTCTACCTCGACTACAGCCGCAAGCAGGGCGAGTGGATCCCCAACCGCTGGGGCGGCCGGGAGAACGAAGAGGCCATCCAGTTCCTGCGCGAGCTCAACGACACCGTGCGCCGCAAGCACCCGGGCGTCGTGGTCATCGCCGAGGAGTCCACCGCGTGGCCCAAGGTCTCCTCCCCCGTCAGCGAGGGCGGACTGGGCTTCCACTTCAAGTGGAACATGGGGTGGATGCACGACACGCTGTCGTACTTCTCCAAGGACCCCATCTACCGGCAGTACCACCACAACCAGCTGACGTTCGGCCTGCTGTACGCCTTCAGCGAGCACTTCATGTTGCCGCTGAGCCATGACGAGGTGGTGCACGGCAAGGGCAGCCTGTACGGGCGCATGCCGGGAGACCCGTGGCAGAAGCGCGCCAACCTGCGCTCGTTGTTCGCGTGGATGTGGGCGCACCCGGGCAAGAAGCTGCTCTTCATGGGCGGCGAGTTCGGCCAGCCGGCCGAGTGGAACCACGACAAGAGCCTGGACTGGCACCTGACGCAGGACCCGGGGCACCAGGGCATCCAGCGCCTCGTCGCGAGGCTGAACCGCATCTACAAGGAGCTGCCGGCGCTGTACGACGCGGACAGCGAGCCCGTGGGCTTCCAGTGGCTCCAGCCGGACTCGGCGTCGTCGAACGTGCTCGCCTTCGTCCGCCGCTCGCGACAGCCCGGCCGTCACGTGGTGTGCGTGGCCAACCTGTCCCCCACCGTGCGCGAGAAATACCGCGTCGGCTTCCCACTCCAGGCCAACTACGTCGAGGTGCTCAACTCCGACGCGGGCGAGTACGGCGGCTCCAACACGGGCAACATGGGGCAGCTCCACACGGAGGCCACGGGCTGGGATGGACAGCCGGCTTCCGCGTTGCTCACCCTGCCCCCGCTGTCTGTCTTGTGGTTCACGCCGGGATAAAGACAGACATCCAATTGCAAACAAGTCAATCACAGACACGCGCGACGTGCCTGTGATTGACTTTTTGTTTCATGGCGTCGAGCGTGGCGGCCCTGGGAAATACCTGAACATCCAGGCATGTAGGCACAGCCATTCGACCGAGCCCTCGCTTGGGCGTGAAAGGCCTGAGCAGTGGGGCGAAAACCACTGATCATCAGAGCATGTAGGCACGAGAATTTTAGTGCCGCCGATCATGACGTGATCGGCTGGCTTCGGCTTGCGGAGGAACTTCGGACCCACTGTTGATATGTTCAGGTCTCCGCAAGCTCCCGATTTCACGCCAAGGAGACCTCAACTCCTGATGATTCCTCGACAATCCGGGCGGAGCCAGGGGCTGGAAACCACTGTCCACGTGTTCATGTAGGCATGGGTCTTGAGATCGGAGCGTGATCTGAGCGGCGAGGCCCGGCGCCCGGTCCCCCTCCAGGCCACCCGAGCCAGGGCAGGCGCCATGACGCGGCCATGCATTGCGGACCCGCTTGGTCGCCCCCAGCGTATGGGACGACACCCCAGCGAGAGGAACGCACGATGGCCCGAAAGAAGATCGCCGAGGGATATGGCGGCACCAGCGAGCAACGCCAGCGGCAGCTTCAGGGCGACAGCTTCTCCGAGCGTGCGCCACACACCCCGGCTGAATCCGAGGCCACCCGGAGCACCCCGGACAAGGATGGAACGATGGTCACCGTCCACCCGCTCGAGAACGAGGACGAGGACGACCTCTGGCGCGGAAAACCGTGACCGCCTGGCCTTCACCAGCCCCTGGCGATTGGCGAGCGTCTGGCGAGCTCAAGCGCGCATGAAGAGGAAGTACAGCAGCGCGCTCAGCACCACGGAAACGAGGATGCTGCCCAGACAGCCCAGTCGGTTCGAGAAGAAGAAGAACATGGACGCGGGAAGAACCTAGGCACCGCCGCCCGGAATGGCACGGTGCCCCGCCTCCCCTCGCGTCCGGCCGCCGTCAGGCCCCGCCGCGCTTCAGCCGCTCCACGTAGTCCGCCGGGAGCCCGGCCGCCTGCGCGCCCCGCACCAGGGCCTCCACGAAGCGAGGGCTCACCGGGCCGTCCTGCGCGGCACGCCTCGGGTTGGTGACGAAGGCCGTGGCCTCCACCTCCTGCCCGTCCACGAGCACCTTCACCGCGCGCTCGACGCACATGCCCGTCACGAAGCCTTCCTTGTGCTGGACGATGGGCCAGTCCTGGCCGCGAATCTCGAACAGGCGCCCGAACACCTGGCCTCCCGTCGCATCCGCCAGCCCCGCCACCCGGCCGCCCCACCAGCGCGACGGGAAGTCGTAGACCAGGTCCACGTCCACCGCCTCCGCCAGCCGCCCTTCCGGCAGCTCGAAGAACCCGTACGAGTGCTGCTGCTTCCACTCGTCGAACGCGGCCCGGTCCAGGATGGTCGAATACGCGAAGTACAGCCGCTTCGCGTTCGGGTCCGCGCCCTCGCGGGCCTTCATCACCTGGTCGTAATGCGAATCCATGTGTGTCCCCTCTACCGCTCGTTCCGGCGCGACGCGCCGTCCCGGAACACCGCCAACACCCCGGACACGTCCAGCCGCGACGTCTTGATGAACAACCGCAGCGCCCGCTCCACGTGCTCGGCCAGCGTGGCCATCTTCTCCAGCCGCTCCAGCCGCTCGCTCGGAACTTCGCCCGCCATCTCCGCCAGTCGCCGTGCCTCGGAGAGGTCCGCGCGGATGCGCGCCACGAAGCCCGCCTCGCGCTCCTCGATGACGTGCCGGACCATCCGCACCAGGTCCGTCTCCGCGCCGTAGCGCCAGACGGTGTCCTGCGGCAGCCGCACCCGCTGGATGACACCCCAGCGCTCCAGGTCTCGGAGCAGCATGGAGACGCCACCCTTGGACAAGTCGAGCTCGCGCTCGATTTCGCCCGCTGTCAGAGGCTCGCCCCGCAGGTACAAGAGCGCCCACACCCGGCCCTGGTTGCGCTTGAAACCCCAGAACTCGATGACATTGCCCACCGCGTCCACCGCGATGGCTTCCCACGGCGCCAGCCGGCCCTCGATGACCGGCGCGTCTGGGCTGCCCGGGCTCCCGTGTCCCCCCGTCCACAGGTAGCCCTTCATGCGGCCCGCCCCTGGACTTGCTCGGCGATTCCCGCCGACAGCTTGCGCGCCCAACCCACCAGCTCCGCGCCCGCGGGCTCGTGGGCGAAGTGGCCCAGCTTGTCCAGCGCCGCTTCAATCTCCACGTTCATCCGCGCCATGGACGCCTCCACCGCGCCGGTGGCCTCGATCGCCGAGCCAATCTCCTTCGTCCGGTCGGGAGTGATCGTGGAGAAGGCCCACGCGTCCTTCAGCTTGCGACGCAGGCTCTCGTCCTTGGCCACCGCCAGCAGGATGGGCATCGACGGCGTGCGCGAGTGCACGTCCGCGTACCGCGGCTTGCCCACGTCCGTGCCCAGGATGTCGCGGATGTCGTCGGCGATCTGGAACGCCACGCCCAGGTGACGGCCGAACCCGTCGAAGCGGTCCACCGCCTCCGGCAGGTTGGCCAGCGTCGCCGCCGCGTGTCCGCACCAGCCGAACAGCGAGCCCGTCTTGCCCTCGGCGATGAAGCGCAGCCGGTTGAGCGGCAGGTCCAGGTCGCCGCGCGCCTCCACCTCCGCGATGGCCGCGCGGGTCATCTCGGAGACGACCGACAGCGCGGACAAGGTCAGCCGGGAGTCGAGCTGCGCCAGGTGGTGCAGGCCGGTGGACAGGATGAGGTCTCCGCTCATCACCGCCACGATGTTGCCCCAGCGCGCGTTCACCGTCGGGCGGCCCCGGCGGAACATGCCCGCGTCCACCACGTCGTCATGCAGCAGGCTGGCCGAATGGATGAGCTCCGCGGCGACCGCCACGTCCACCAGCCGCTCCGGCGCGACACCCACCGCGCCGCCGAACAGCCGCACCAGCATGGGACGCGCGCGCTTGCCACCCGTGCCCACGCACAGGTGCCGGGCCGCTTCCATCAGCGTGTCGCCCTTCACGTCGGGACCGGCGTTGCCATCCACCAGCATGCCGTTGAGCCGCTGCTCCACCGCCGCCAGAAAGTCCGTGAGCTCCCGAGCCAGTTCCATGTGCGCCGTTCTCCTCGGACGTTCATATAGTTCAAGACCGCTTGAACTGCACCTGATTCCAGCGTCCCCTCCGGCCAGGGGGGCAGGCGGCTGAAGTCGCTTGGGGTCCGAGCGGGCGACCCAGGGGGAGACGGGGTCGGATTGAGGCGCCTGGCCGAGCCGTGCGACAGACGGAGGGCCCCCGCTCCCTCGTTGCAAGGACCGCGTTGAGCCCCCCCGCTGCCTTTCGTCGCTACGTCCTGAGCAGCTTCGCCTCGCTCGCCTCCGGCGTTCCCCTCTTCCGGCCGGGCTCGTCACTGCCCGGGTCGGCCGCGCCGCTCATGGGCGCGCCCCCGGCGGACAGTCCGGACGGCCTCTCGCACACCCCCGCTCGAAGGTTGCGCGCGACGCTGGGCGCCTCCGTGGTGGAGGGCATGTTCACGGAGGTCTTCACCGCGTGCGCGGGTGCCACCGTGCTGACGGCGTGGGCCATCGCCTTGAAGCTGGGGCCCCTGCTGGTGGGCGTGATGACCGCCCTGCCCTTTCTTGCCCAGTTCGTGCAGTTCCCGGCGGCGTGGCTGACGTCCGCGTTCGGTCACCGGCGCGTGGCCCTGACGGCGGTGTGCCTGTCGCGGCTGGTGATGTTCCCGCTGGCGATTCTCCCCTGGCTGGAGCTGGAGCTCGCGGCGCGGCAGCACGTGCTGCTCGTGGTGGCCGGGGCGTCCGCGCTGCTGGGCGTGGTGGGCAACAACGCGTGGGTGGCGTGGATGGGGGAGCTGGTGCCTCGCGCGGTGCGGGGACGCTTCTTCGGACGGCGCACCGCGCTCACCACCCTGGCGGGCACCCTGGCCTCGCTCTGCGCGGGCCTGTTGATGGACCGCCTGCGGCCCAGCGAGGGCCTGGGCGTGGCACTGCCCCTGCTGGCGCTCGGCGCCTGTGTCATGGGCGTGGTGACGACGCTGCTCATGGCCAGCCAGCATGACCCCGCGCCGCCGGGCACCACGCCCCGACTGGAGCTCAAGGGCGCGCTGGTGCCGCTGAAGGACCCGCTGGCGCGGCGCGTGCTGACCTACCAGGTCGCCTGGAACGCGGCGGTGGGAGTGTCCGCGCCATTCTTCGCGCTGCACAGCCTCCAGAACCTCAAGATGACCTTCGTCATCATGGCGCTGCACGCCGCGGCCGTCGCGGGGGTGCGCATCCTCACCGCGCCGCTGTGGGGGAAGATGATCGACAAGGTCGGCGCGCAGCCCGTGCTGATGGCGTGCTCGCTGGGCATCGGCGTCATCCCCGCGCTGTGGCTGCTGCCCTCGGCGGGGACGCTGTGGCCCCTGCTCTTCGACGTGCTGCTCGCGGGCGCGCTGTGGAGCGGCCACGGCCTGGCCATCTTCGCCCTGCCGCTCAGCGTCGCGCCGCGCAAGGGTCGGCCCTTCTATCTCGCCGCCTTCGCCACGGCCGGAGGACTGGCCTACTCCGTCGCCGCCGCGCTGGGAGGCGCCATCGCCTCCGCCCTGCCCGAGACGTTCATCCTCGGCGGCAAGCCCTGGGTGAACCTGCACGTCCTCTTCGTCGTGTCCTCGGTGGCCCGGCTCGCCGCGGGCCTGCTCGCAGCGCGCCTCCCCGAGCCCGGCGCCCACCCCGTGACGTCGATGAGCGCGCTCGTGTCCCGGCTGTTGCCTCGAACACGCGCCTCCCGCGTGCTGGCCCCGCCGAGCACCGGGAGTCACCGCCCGGGCTGAGCCTCGTGCCTCGCACCCGTCGCTGCTCAGACGCGATAGGCCCGCACCACCTCGGCCACACGCTCGGAGAGCAGCTTCAGGGACACCGCGGATTCATTGGTGGCGGAGATGCGCGTCACGGTATCCCCCATCAGCGAGTTCAGCTCGTTGACGGCGGTGAAGATCTGCTCGATGCCCGTGGCCTGCTGGCTCACCGTCTGCGCAATCTGCCGCGCGGCGGCGGTGCTGTCCTGGACGATGGTGCTGAGCTGTCGCAGCGTGTCTCCGGATGCGCGCGCCTGCGTCAGCCCCGCCTCCATCCGCTGGGTTCCCTCGGCGGTGATCTGCACCGTGCCGGCGATGGCCTCGCCGATGTCGGAGAGGATCTTCCGCACCTGGTTCGTCGCGCGGATGGACTGGTCCGCCAGGGCGCGAATCTCCCGCGCCACCACCGCGAAGCCCTTGCCATGCTCGCCCGAGCGCGCCGCCTCGATGGCCGCGTTCACCGCCAGCAGGTGCGACTGGTCCGCCAGGTCCTTCACCGTCTCGGTGATTCCGCCAATCTGCTGCGTGCGCTCGCTCAGCGACATGATGCGCAGGGTGATCTGCTCCACCTGGGAGCGCAGGTCCACCATGCCTTCAATGCTCGCGGAGACGGCGTCCTCGCCAGACTTCCCCAGCGCCTCCGCGCGTTCGGCGACCTCGATGACGGACTGCGCGGAGCTGGAGGCCAGCAACGCCGTCTGGCGGATCTCCTGCGCCGTCACCTGCGTCTCCTGGAGCGCGGCGGCCTGTCGGGTGACCATCTGGTTCTGCTCGGTCGCGGACTCGTTCAACCCCATCACCGAGTCGCTGAGCAGCTCCGTCGACGAGTGGAGCTGATGCAAGAGGTCCTTCAGCTTGCCCACCAGCAACCCCACCGCGCGCGCCAGGTCGCCGACCTCGTCCTGGGTCGAGACATGCACCGGCTCTCGCAAATCGCCGTGCTCGGCGATGCGCCGCACGGCCCCGGTGAGCGCGATGAGCGGCGCGACGATGCGGCGGCTGATCCCCCACGCCAACCCCATCAGCACCACCAGCGCGGCCAGCAGCACGATGCGCAGGTTGCCCACGATGCCATTGATGTGGCCCCGGGCCTCCGTGCGATTGAAGCCCACGTGCACGGTGCCCAGACCGCCGGGCACCGGCGCCGCCATGTCCAGCAGCTCCACGTCCTCGGCTCGCAGCGGCGTGCCCTCCTTCGTCGCGGCCAGCTCGGAGACGTGGTCGCGCAACATCTGCGCGTGGCGGCCCGACACGCCCACCAGCGCGCCCTTCGCGTCCACCAGCGCCACGTACGCCAGCGCGCCCTCCTGCGCCACCGCGTCCAGCGTGGGCTGCACCTCGCCCTGTTCGCGATTGCGCAGCAGGTCCGCCATCGCCGCGGCGAGCGCCGTCGGCACCGCCGCGCTCATCGAATGGCCTTGCTCCTCGAAGGCCTCGCGGAGGCGCGGAATCGTGTACCCCACCGAAAGCAGGGCGAAGAACAGCGCCACGACGAGCGGCGCGAGGATGATTTTTTGAGAGAGAGTGAATCGCATCCGAGCACGAGGGAATGCAGGGCGAACGCGGCGCGGCCATTGTGGACGCGTGACTGGCAATGGCGCAACCCCACCCGCCGTTTCATGAAGACACACATTGAAGCAAGGGTCCGTCGGCACCCCAATCCGTGCTCGCCGGTGCCTGACTCGCCGTCTATCTTTCGCGGCGGCTCGCCGCTCCAGGAGAAAATTGCACCATGAAGCTTCGTCGCAAGGTCCTCATCACCGTGCTCGTGCTCCTCGCGGGGGTTCTCGCGGCCAGTCTTCGTCTGGACGTTTCTCCCCAGGAGCTGGAGGCGCGCTACGCGACAGCGCCTTCGCGCTTCGTGGAGGTGGATGGGTTGCGCATCCACTACCGGGACCAGGGCCAGGGACCCACGCTGCTGCTGCTCCATGGCTCCAATGCCTCTCTTTTCACCTGGGAGGGCTGGGTGCGTGAGCTGTCCGAAAACTACCGCGTCATCACCCTGGACCTTCCAGGGCACGGACTCACCGGGCCGGACGCGCGGGGGCGATACACCGCGGACGCCATGGTGGAGGTGGTGGAGGCGTTTCGCGCGCGCCTGGGGTTGGAGCAGTTCGTCCTGGGAGGCAACTCCATGGGTGGCTCCATCTCCTGGCGCTATGCCCTGCTCCATCCGCAGCGGGTGACGCGGCTGGTGCTGGTGGACGCGGCGGGTTTTCCGCGCGACACGCCCGCGCCGCTCGTCTTCCGGCTCATGCGCGCGCCCGTCGTGGGAGAGGTGCTGTCACTCTTCTCCCCGCGCTGGGTCATCGACCGGAACCTGCGGGCCGTCTACGGAGAACCCTCGCGCGTGACGGAGGCGCTGGTGGAGCAGTACCACGCGCTCCTGCTGCGAGAAGGCAACCGGACCGCCACTCGCGAGCGGATGCGGGCCGGCGGAGACGACGCGCGCTGGAAGCAGTTGGGGGAGCTGCGCATGCCCACGCTCGTCCTCTGGGGCGCGAAGGACGCGTGGATTCCGCTGGAGCACGGCCAGCGCTTCGCCCGGGCCATCCCTGGGGCGCGGCTCATCGTCTATCCGGAATTGGGGCACGTCCCCATGGAGGAAGACGCCGCGCGCACCGCGAGGGAGCTGCGCGGCTTCCTCGAGGCGTCCGCGCCCGCGCCGACCGGGCACGGCACGCTCTGAGCGAAGGCCCTCACCCCGGGGAGCGCGTCGTCGGAGGCCGCGAGGCGCCCTTCGCGGAGGCGCTTCGCTCGCGGGTGATATCCAGCAGCGTCACCAGCCGGCGCCGTGCGTCCACGACGTAGTGGACCGTCAGCTCCTCCACCTGGAACGTGGCCGGCTCCGGCGTGGGTGTCGCCAGGGCCGCCACGCCCTCCAACCGGGCTTGGATGTCGCGGTAGCGTTCCTGGGAGAGCCGAGCGACCTGGCTCCAGGCCGCCGCGGCGATTTCCACGGTGTAGGGTCGATGGGTGTTCCGCTGAGACTTCATGGCGGTGGTGGCATAGAGCAGGCCGCGTGCCACCCCACCTTTGAGGAAAACCGGACGGTTGGCGCCAGGACTTCTTGCGTCCCTGTAGAAACATCAGTCAGCGCCCCCGTGATTTTCAGTGCAGGCCCCGGGGCTCGGCTCCCTTCTTCGGCTCTTCATCCAGGCAGGCAAGGGCCGCCAGCAACATGGACTCACAGCCGAAGCGCAGGCTGTCGACCGAGGGGTCGAAGCGGGAGGAGTGGTTCGGCGGCAGGTTCCGGAGCTTCTCCCAGAGCGTCTTGCCCGCGGCCCGTTTCCACGCCTCGTGGGACGTGCCCCCGAAGTACCAGTAGACGAGCGGCACCGTGGCGCCATGGCTCTCGCCGGACACGCGCCCGTCGAAGTAGGGAAAGTCCTCGCTGCCACTCTGCATGCCGGTGTCGATGATGCGGTCCTCTCCGAACCAGGCCGCGTGCGCGGAGCGAACCCGGGTGAAGTAGGAGTCGTCATTCACCATCACCCGCGTGTGGTGCATCACCTCGATTTCCGGTGGCTTGGGGGAGCGCCCCGCTTCGCACTCCGCCTTCGCCATGCGGGAGATGGCCTCGAGCAGCTGCCCCTGGAGGTCATCGGTCGGCGTGCGCACCGTCAGCTCCAGCACCGCCTCGTCCGGAATCACGTTGGAGCGGGAGCCCGCGTGCAGGCTCCCCACGGAGATCACCGCGCCGCCGCGGGTGATGTCCACCTCGCGGGAGACGATGGTCTGCAGCCTCGTCACCAGGTAGGCGGCGATGACGACGGGGTCCACCGTCAGGTGTGGCTGTGAGCCGTGGCCGCCCTTGCCGAAGATGCGCACCCGCACGTTGGCGGAGGCCATCATGCTGGCGCCCGGATGGTGCCCCACGATTCCCACCTGGAGCGGGCCCACGTGCTGGGCGAGCGCGACGTCGGGCTTGCCGAAGCGCTCATAGAGTCCGTCGCGCAGCATCGCCCGCGCGCCCTCGAGCGTCTCCTCCGCGGGCTGGGCCACCATCATCAGCGTGCCGCGCCAATGATGCTGTGAGTGGGCGAGCAGCTCCGCCACCCCCATCAGACAGGTGATGTGGACGTCATGTCCGCACGCGTGCATCACCGGCACCGTGCCGCCGTGCGAGTCCTTCACCCGCACGCGGCTCGCATCCGGGCGTCCCGTCTTCTCCTCCACCGGCAGCGCGTCCATGTCCGCGCGCAGCAGCACGGTGGGCCCCGGGCCGTTGCGCAGCACACCCACGACGCCGTGACGGCCCACCTCCTCCGTCACTTCATAGCCGCTGTGCCGCAGCCACTTCGCCACCTTCGCCGCCGTCTGCTGTTCCTGCATGGACAGCTCTGGGTGCGCGTGCAGATCCCGATAGAACGCCTCCAACCGTGGAGCGAGCTGCTCGTGCGCGAGCGTCAGGTCGGGACGCCAGGCGTGCGTGGGCTCGGTCCGTTGCAAGGTCTCAGTCACTTCCATTCCACATCCTCCCCGATAGCGGCGGGAAGATGCCCCTCGCCTGGCGGACGGAGAGCGACAGACACACGAACGTTGGCGTCAATGTCCGTGGACCAACGGGCTTGCCGTCAGGCGTCGGTTCGCTGTCCTCGCCGCGACGCAGACCGGGCGCGCGGGGCAATGGTCTTGGGTGGCTGTGTTCCCCACGTTGCCGTAGATGAAGACCGCCATCTTGAGTCTGGGAGTGTTGTTGAGCCTCGGCGCGAGTCCCGCGCTGGGAGAGTCCAAGAAGGACGAGGCCTGCACCGAGCCATGCGGCGCGCGCTCTCGCCAGCTCAAGGACCACACGTTCCTCTTCCCCATGCTTCAGGGGAGTGCGTTCGTCACCACCAACGTGGGCATCCGGGAAGGTCTCGCGCGCTATGACGTCCCGGATGTCCCGGTGAACGACCTCGAGCCGCGGGACGTCCTGCTCACCGGTATCCAGCAGACGCTGGACCTGAGCCTGGGCGTCACGGACTGGCTCGGCTTCACGGGCTTTGGCAGGGCGACCATCATCACCGGCTCCAACGCGGATGGGCTGCTGGCCTCGGGCGCCTCGGTCGACCTCGTCGGACAGCTTGGGGGTGTCGTGCGGATTCTGCGCAGCGATACGAGTGGAACGCAGCTCTCGTTCCGAGCGAACTACGGCTACAACCGGGGTCGGGAGATCACCCTGCTCCCGCTCATCAACGCCATCGTCGATTCGCCCGCGGTAACGGTGGGGGGCATCATCGATGGAGACCTGGGTCAGCTGCTCTTCGTGCCCCGGAAGGAATCCAGCGCCAAGGGCGGCCTCTACGTGGCGCAGTCTTTCGGACGGGTGTTCTCGCTCCAGGCCTCCGGGGCGGCGGAGTATGCGTGGCAGACGCGCCGCCCGTTCGACAGTGTCGCGGGAGGGCGGTTCGAGCAGAACACCCACGCGCTTCGCGTCTCCCTCTCGCTGGCCGCGACGCTGGACATCTACCCGGTGACGGCGGTGCCGCTGGCGGTGATGGGCGAGTACGTCTTCCGCACGGGGTTCCAGGAGAGGGTGGGCCAGGATGACCGGACCCTGAAGGACAGCACGGCGGCGCTGGGCATCTACTACTCCGGCCGAGCCAACCTCCAGCTCGGCCTGGGCGCGGTGAGGACCTTCAACGCCGAACCGCGCCCGGGCCTGGGTGAGAGAGGCCGCAGCCTCGAATCCGGCGAGCCCTCCTTGTCCTACGGAGAACTCATCCTTCGCTACGTCTGGTGAGCACGGACCTCAGTGCCCCGCGCCGCTGGTGGCCTTCAGTCCGATGATGGCGACCAGGAGCATGGACAGGAAGAGGATGCGCAGCGGGGAGATGGGCTCGTGGAAGAGCACCACGCCCAGCACCGCCGCGCCGAGCGCTCCGATGCCCACCCACACCGCGTAGGCCGTGCCGATGGGCAAGGTCTTCGCCGCCGTGGACAGCAGGAACATGCTGGCGACGATGGCCACGCCCGTGAGGACGCTGGGGACAAGACGGGTGAAGCCCTCGGTGTACTTGAGGCCCACGGCCCAGCACACCTCGAGCAGCCCCGCGATGAGGAGAATGATCCACGCCATGACGTACGACTCCTGAGATGAGCGTCGTCTTGTCGTGACCGGGTACGGCGCACCTCGTCCGGGCCCGCTGTCCCCTCCCTGGGAACAACGGACGGCGAGGTCTATAGCGCCTCGCCCCTCCGGCTTCAACGTCCTCTGGCCCCCGGAGATTCCCCCTCACACCCGCGGCACGGACTGCGCCTCCGTCACGGGCACGGCCTTCATGCGCGGGGACACCTGCCGCTGCATCGCGGTGTCGGCGATATGACGGATGAGCGCGGGATACGACAGCCCCCGCTCCCGCGCGCCGAGCGCCACCTCGCACTGCGCCTCCAGGTAGGGATTCGGATTCACCTCCAGGAGATAGGGGTCCTTCGTCCCACTGGAGAGCCTGAAGTCGATGCGGGCGTAGTCGCGCAGCTTGAGCGCCCGGAACGCGGTGATGGCGGCGCGGGAGACGCGCCCCAGCAGCTCATCCGACAAATCCGTGGGCAGCACCAGCCTCGGGCTGCCCGCGGTCTCCGGGCCGAACTTCACCTCGCGGTTGGCGATCTTCATCCGCTTGCGGCTCCACTTCGCGCCGAAGTCCAGCTCCACCACCGGCAGCACCTCCGGCCGCGTGGGGTCGCCCAGCACGCCCACGTACAGCTCGCGCCCTTCGATGAACTCCTCCGCGAGCGCCTCGTCACCGAACTCCTCTTGAATCCTCCGCACGCGCCGCGCCAGCCCCTCCAGGTCCTTCTCCACGCCCAGCCCCAGCGACGCATCCGAGCGGGCCGGCTTCACCACCACCGGGAAGCGCAGATCGCCGCTCGTCTGCAAGGACGCCCCATCGAAGGTGGCGAACCGGGGCGTGAGCACCCCGTGGTACTGGAGGAGCTGCTTGGTGAGGATCTTGTCCTGCGCCAGCAGCAGCCCCGCCGTCCCAGAGCCCGTGAAGGGCACCCGCGCCAGCTCCAACATCGCGGCGACGTTGACCTCCAGCCGGTAGTCGTCGGCGAACGTCTCGCAGATGTTGAAGACCAGGTCGGCGCGACTGCGGCCCACCATGCGGACCAGGTCGGAGACGCTCTCATCCACGCCAATGGCCACCGTCTCGTGTCCACCCTCCTCGAGCGCCGAGCGGACCTGCCCCATGACAGCGTCCGCCGGCTCGCCCTTCGGCTGATAGTGGAGGACCGCGATGCGCCAGGGGCCCGGGGCCATGTTCACTCCTCGAAGAAGCGGTCGGTGTAGAGGTGATTCATCGCCAGGGCCGTCACGAGCGAGGCGATGCGCAGCGCGGCCTCCCTGCTGTCATCCGGGTGCAGCGTGAGCCCCAGCGACGCGGTCCTGTCCCCCAGGTGGTCCAGCAGCGCCCGCACCACGCTGGGACTGACCCCCGTGTAGTGGCTCACGCTCGACAAGAGCCGCTGCCGCTCGGCGCGAACCAACGTCTCCGCGCGCACCGGCGCCACGCCGGGCCCCTCGAAGATGTCCTCCAGGAACTGGTCGAACGCGTCGCGCAGCTCCAGGTCCACCTTCTGGTCCAGCTCCCGCTGCCGATAGTGGTCGAGGACCGTGCCCTCCATCTCCTCTGTCGTCAGGTCCGGCTGGGCCAACTGCACGCGCGGTGGCGTACGGCCCAGCCGCCCCACCGTGTCCTCCACGTACTGGAGCTTCCGCAGCGCGCCCCAGCCCTGGTAGCGCTTGCGCCAGTCGCTGTCCGGCGTGAGCCACACCGCGAAGGTCTCCGCGAAGTCCTCGTCCGGGTGCTTCTGCGCGTACCAGCCCGCGATGTGGTGGACGTAGCGCCGCGAGAAGGGCCGCGCCTTGTAGTCGTCGCGGTACGGTCGCGAGTAGTCGCCGAACTGCTTGCGCCACTCCTCCGTCTCGTAGAGCTGGTGGGCGTAGTTGAAGGCGTGCCCGGCCTCGTGGCGCAGGTACATGAGGATCTCCCCTTCCGTCTCCACGCCGCCGCCCAGCTCCGCCTCGATGGAGTGCAGGTCCGGGTCCGCCAGGTAGAACGGCACGCCGATGACGGGCACGCCGGAAGGACAGCCCCACTCGTCGGACAGGTAGCACTGGGGCTTGAAGGAGATGCCTCGCGACTCCAGCTCCGCGTAAAGCTGGTCGATGTGCCGCTCCAGTGGCGTCCCCGCCAGTCGCAGCGACAGGTCCTTGATGCGGGCCTGCAGCAACTGTTCACGTCGAGGAGGCAGTCCGCCGCGTCCGTCTCCCTGCTGCGCCGGGTGCTTCTCACGCAGGGGGAAGGCGGGATGGGAGGGAGGAGTCCACATGCCCTCTTCTAGATAAGAAGCCCCGGGCCAGGCGGGCAGCCCTTCAGCGCGCTCCAAGCGGGCAACCAATCAAGGCCCCGCTGAGCCGCGCGTCAGTGGGAGGCGGGGGGCGAAGGTGGCTCGGACCCGGCGCTCGTGCCTGGTCCGCGTTTCTGGAAGCGGGCCACGGCGGCCTCGACGGTGAGATAGACGTTCTCCTCGCCCAGCCGCTCCATCATCCCCGTGCGCCGCAACATCCCGCGCAGCGGCGCGTTCGCATCCGCGATGACCAGGACGATGCCCTGGGCCTCCAGTTCGCGGCGCAGCTTCTCCAGGCCGTCGGCGGCGGTGACGTCCAGGTCGAACACCGCGCTCGCGTCCAACACGACTTCCTTCACGGGGGGCTTCGCCCGAGCGACCAGCGCGCGAAGCTGCTCCCGGAGGTGGCGGGCATTGGCGAAGAACATGGGCGCGTCGAAGCGATAGACGAGGAGGCCCGGAATCGTGTGCGTGCCCGTGTGTCGGCTGACGTCGTGCCAGCCGGGCACGCCTTCACGCTCGCCCAGGACGGCGTCGTGCGGATGCGCCGCGCGACGGATGAGGTCGCCCAGGGCCAGCGCCACGGCGATGAGGATGCCCTGGAGGATGCCCAGCACCAACACGCCGAGCGTCGTCACCACCGCGAGCACCGCTTCCACGCGCCGCACGCGCCACAGCGCGATGACGGCGGCCACATCCATCAGGTACACCGCCGCGACGATGACGATGCCCCCGAGCGTCACCAGCGGGAGGTTCTTGAGCAGCGGCGTGAGGAAGAGCGCGAACACGGTGACCAGCACGGCGGCGACGACCCCCACCAGCTGTGACTTGCCGCCCATGGCGTCATTGACCGCGGTGCGCGAGTCGCTCCCTGTCACCGGGAACCCCTGCGTGAAGGCATTGGCCAGGTTCGCGGCCGCCTGCCCGAGGAACTCCTGATTGCCGTCCAGGTGGTACCGGTGCTTGTCCGCGTAGAGGCGGCCGGTGAGCACGGAGCCGGCGTAGTTGACCAGCGCGAGGCTCAGCGCGGCCGGGAGCAGGACCCGGACATCGGAGAAGCCCACCGAGGGCAGGCCCAGGGACGGCGGTGCGGCGGCGACGGGCCCGACGACCTTCACCCCTCCGTGATGGAGCTGGAACACCTCCGCGGCCACGGTGGTGAGCACCACGAGGATCAGCGGTCCGGGCAGCTTCGGCAGGAAGCGCCGCAGGAGCACGAGGACGACGATGATTCCCAGCCCGAGCAGCAGCGTGGGCAGATGCGTCTTTCCCAGGTTCTGCCCCACCTCCAACACCTGCCCCGGAAAGTCGTTGGCCTTGCGCTCCAGGCCGAACATCCGCGCCAGCTGGCTGCCGATGATGATGAGCGCCGCGCCGTTGGTGTAGCCGATGAGGATGGGTTTGGAGAGGAAGTCCGCGAGCGCGCCCGTCTTGAACAGCCCGGCCGCCAGGCTGATGAGGCCCACCATCAGCGCCAGGAGCGCGGCGAGCGAGGCGTAGCGGGCGGGGTCCGTGCCCGCGACCCCCGCCAGCGCGCTCGCGGCGATGATGGCGGCACCCGCCTCCGGTCCGAGGAGCATGTGTCGGGAGGGCCCGAACAGCGCATAGGCCAGCATGGCGATGGCGCCCGCGTACAACCCGGCGACAGGCCTGACGCCGACGATCTGCGCGTAGGCCAGCCCTTGTGGCACCAGCATGGCGCCAATGGTCAGCGCGGAGAGCAGGTCCGGACGCAGCCAGGACTTCTGATAGCCCCGCACCCAGCTCAGGCCCGGAACGAACCGCCGCGCGCTCCGCCATCCGTCTGTCGCCGTGAGCTTCATCGTCTCGTCTCGCTCCGGTGGGAACCCGCGCTCTGACGGTGCGTCGCTCGTGAATCGTCCGCATGGGCTTCCGGGGAGGGGCAGGCGCCCGGCGGGGCTTCTGCTTGAAGGACGACGGACAAGCCCCACGTGAGGGAGCGACGAGCCCGAAGCGCTCCGGGCCCGCGCGCGGCCACGTCCCCAGCTTCACCCGACTCAGTCAGGAGGACGTCTCATGTCTCGGTTCTTCGTCATGTCCCTGATGCTGACCACGCTGCTCACCGCTCCGCCCGCCCTGGGAGGTGCGTTGAGACAGGCGGCCGAATCCAAGGAGGACTTCATCGAACAGGAGCCACCCGTGGCTGGCAGCTTCACGTTCAACCTGGGCGTGGGCGTCGTCTTCCCACTCTTTGAAACCAACAGCCGGTTCAAGGAGGGCTGGGGCTTCCTGCTCGGCGCGGGCTATCACCTCACCGAGCGCATCAGCCTCCACGCGGAATACCAGTACAGCGACTACGACGTGAAAGAGGGCCTGCTGGCGGACACCAGCCTCTCCGGCGACCACATCATGCAGTACGGAGATCTCAACCTGCTCATCGGCGTCGCGCCGAAAGGACGGCTCGGTCTCTACATCACCGGTGGCCCGGGCCTGTACTATCGCAAGGTGGAGCTCACCCAGTTCGCCGGCGCGGCGCTCGTCCCGGTCTGCGACCCGTGGTTGCTCTTCTGCACCAGCGACGTCGTCCCGGTGGACACCGTCATCGGCTCGCGCAGCACGACGGACTTCGGGTTGAACGGCGGCGTGGGCGTCTCCTATCGCGTCTACGGCCCGATGCGCGTCTATCTGGAAGCGCGCTACCACTACATCTTCGGCCCTGAGTACGACACGCCGACGGGCTCGCGACGGGCGAACGGCCAGTACCTGCCCATCAACCTGGGCGTCCGCTTCTGAGGCCCGCGCCATGACGCCCCGGAGGCCCCGGCGGCCTCCCGGGGCGGGCGCACGATTCCACGCCCGCCTCTCCCCGCGGGGCTCCTCCTGAGAGGAGGGCCACGCACTACCCTGGATTGATATCTGGAGGGACGCTCGCATGAGAAGCCAAGCGCGCCATGCCGCCATTCTCGCAGGAGCCGCCGTCGTCGGGCTGGCTGTCATCGCCTTCGCACAGGGACAGCCGCCGCCTGCCATGCAGCCGCATCCCCACGGCGTCTTCGGCGCCATCCTGGACTACCTGCGCCGTCAGCCCTTCATCCTGCTGTTCCTCGTCGTGGCCGTGGGTTACGCGCTCGGGGAGGTGAAGGTGAAGGGCGTGGGCATGGGCTCCACGGCCGCGACCTTGCTTCTCGCCCTCATCGTCAGCTTCTGGGCCTTCCAGTCCTTCAACATCGAGTACACCCTGCCGGAGTTCACCAGCACGGTGTTCTTCAATCTCTTCATCTTCGCCATCGGCATGAAGGTGGGGCCCCAGTTCCTCGGCGGTATCCACCGGGAGGGCAAGCACCTCATCATCCTGGCGCTGCTGGTGCCGCTGCTGTCGTCGGCGCTCGTCTATGCGTCGCGCTTCTTCACGCACCTGGCGCCGGGGTTGCTGGCGGGTATCCTCTCGGGTGCGAACACGGCCACCCCGGGGTTCGGCGCGGCGCAGGCGGCGCTGGCCAGTGGCTCCGCGGCCCTGTCCGGGGAAGCGGCGCGCCAGGCACCGGGCAACCTCACCACGTCCTACGCGTTCCTCTACTGCATCAGCATGGTTGTCTTCACCGTGTTGATGTCGGTGATGCCGAAGATGTTCGGCAAGGACGCGGTGGCGGACGGCAAGGCGATGGAGAAGGAGCTGGCGGGCGAGGACTCCGCGCCGCTGCCGGGCACCGCGGACTCGTTCATCCGGGGCTACATGCCGTTGGACCTGCGGGTCTTCCGGGTGGAGAACCCGGCGCTGGAGGGGCGCACGGTGGCGGACCTGGACCATGCGCATCCGCGGGTCGCCATCGAGCGCATCTACCACAAGGGGCGCGTCTACAACCCGCCGCCGGACCTGGTGCTCAGTCGCGGTGACGAGGTGGCGATGCTCGGCCCCGTCTCGCTGCTCCTGGCGGGCGGGCCGCGCATCGGGCCGGAGGTGGACGACTCGAAGCTGCGGAACGTGAAGTTCGACACGGTGGAGTTCATCGTCCACAACAAGGACGTCATCGGGAAGACGCTGGGGGAGCTGGCGCTGCGGATGGGCCAAGGCATCTACCTCAACGCGCTCTTCCGGGCGGGTGACCAGCTTCCGGTGAGCCAGGACCAGGCGGTCAACAAGGGTGACGTGCTGCGCATCACTGGCAGCCCCAAGCGGGTGGCGGAGCTGGGCAAGGTGCTGGGGCCGCCGGTGAAGCCCAGCCTGTCCACGGACATCATCACGTTGGGCCTGGGGCTCGCCGCGGGTGCGCTGCTGGGCGCCATCACGGTCCCCATGTTCGGCATCCAGTTCAGCCTGGGCTCCGCGGTGGGGCTGCTCGTCGTCAGCATCGGGTTGAGCATCTTGCGAACGCACAACCCGGCGCTCGGCGGTCCGTTCCCGGAGTCCGCGCGTCAGCTGCTCGAGGATGTCGGGCTGAACGTCTTCATCGCCATCCTGGGGTTGAACTCGGGAGCGGGTGTGGCGCACGCCATCGCGGGCGGTCTGCTGGCGCCCACGCTCATCATCGGCTCCATCGCGGCCTTCGTTCCTCCCATCGTCGGGTGGATGGTGGGCCAGTACATCTTCAAGATGAACAGCGCCGTGTTGATGGGCGCCATCGCCGGAGCGCGCTGCAACAGCGCCGGCATGAGGGCCGCACAGGAGGCGTCGAAGAGCATCGTCCCGGCGATCGGCTATCCGGTGACGTTCGCCATCTCGAACCTGCTGCTCACCCTCATCTGCTACATGTTCGCCCTGATGGGCTGAGAGAACGCCATGAGCGCTCCCCTTCCCTCCTGGAATGACGGCGCGGCGCGCAGGGCGCTGCTGGACTTCGTCGATGCGGTGACCACGGACGGGGCGTCCAGCTTCGTTCGGCCGGAGGACCGGGTCGCGGTCTTCGACAACGACGGCACGCTCTGGTCGGAGCAGCCCATGTACGTGCAGGCCCACTTCGTCGTGGACCGGGTCCGGGAGCTGGCACCCGCGCATCCGGAGTGGCGGAAGCAACAACCCTTCCAGGCGCTCATCGAGGGGGACGAGGAGGCGCTGCGCAAGCTCACGGAGCATGACGCCGCGGCGCTCATCGCGGCGACACACGCGGGGATGACCACGGGGGAATTCTCCCGGACGGCGAAGGCGTGGCTGGCGACCGCGAAGCATCCGCGCTTCCAGCGACCCTTCACCCACTGCATCTACCAGCCAATGCTGGAGCTGCTGGACCTCCTGCGGACGCATGGGTTCGACCTGCACATCGTCTCGGGTGGAGGCATCGACTTCCTGCGGGCGTTCAGCGAGGAGACGTACGGCATCCCCTCGTCGCATGTGATTGGGAGCAGCGGGAAGACACACTTCGACCTGCGGGACGGCCAGCCCGTGCTGGTGAAGCTGCCTGGCCTCACCAGCCTCGACGATGGCGAGGGCAAGCCCATCAACATCCACCTGCACATCGGGAAGCGGCCGGTGCTGGCGTTCGGCAACTCGGACGGGGATCTCCAGATGCTGCAGTACGCGGGCTCGGGAGATGGACCTCGGCTGCGCTTGCTGCTCCACCACGACGACGCGGAGCGGGAGTACGCGTATGACCGCGAGGCGAAGACGGGACGACTGGACCGGGCACTGGATGTCGCAGGGAAGGACGGGTGGACGGTGGTGAGCATGCGCTCGGACTGGAACCAGGTGTTTCCCCAGGGCTGACGGAGCATTCAGGTCGGCGGCGGACGGGCGCGGCGACGCGAAGCCCGCGCAGCGCGTCTCTTTCGCACGGCCGGCGCGGCGTCCCAGGCCCATGAATCGGGTCAGGGCGCTGCACGTCCGCCGATCTCCGGGAACCTCTCATAGGCCCGCAGGAGCGCGTCCAGGTGGGCGGGGTTGTCCAGGTCAAGCGGCGCGTCCGTGAGTTGCACGACCCATCCGCCCGATGCCGTGTGCCGCGCCCGCGACAGCAGCTTGGAATCCCGCCCGGGGTCCGGGAACCCGATGGCCTGTGCGGCAGCGGCAGACCAGTAGTTCAGCCACCCGAGAAAGTGCGGAATCTCAGGCATGGACCTGTCCCATGGGAGCCTGAGCGACGGCAGCCCGTGGGGCGGAGCCTGCAGCTCATCGCCGGGGTGGCGGAACTGTTGCGCCACGATCCCACCATAGCCGTTCGGCGTCGCATGCCCCCAAACCGCGCGAGAGCCCTCCGCTACACCTGCAAGCACATCGACAGCCCCCGCGATGCCGGCTGCGTCGAGTGGCAGGTCCGCATGGATTTCGAAATGCGGCGGACTTCCTGCGGCAAGACCGTTTGGGTTTTCCAGTCCGGCAACCGTCACGGGGTGGTTATCATCATCGTTGCAGAGGAACGGAAACCCTCCGTCTTTGATGTTGGCCGCAATCCACTCGTCGCGCTGGGGCACTGCGATGAGGCCTTCCTTTTCCGACATCGTCCACCCCAAGCGCAAGCCGGGCAGCGCACGTTCCATTGCATGGACAACCGCGGTCGGGCGGTCGTCATGGTCCTTGAGCGCAGGCGCGTGGACGATAACAATGAGGGTTCTTTGAGCGACCGTCATTTCAACACCAATCCATGACAACAACCCTGAGGGTGGGGTCTTCGTCGAACAGCACGGTTCTATGCGCGGCGCTTCGCACTCCAATGATGAAGTCGTACCCGCACTCCCTGGCGAGCTTGGCTTCGCGCCTCAGCTCAGGCAGTTTCATCCTGACAAAGAACCTTTGTGAGCGAGGTGGCTGTTTTTCAAAGTCATCCGTTTTGACATCCCACAGCGTACGGGTGGCGAGCACCAGTCCGTCGAAGTTCTTCCCATTGACAAGCACATCCCAGCCACGGAAGCTGTTGTTCGGAATCTTGTCAGCGCATTGGTTGTGTGGGGCGTTGCCGCCCAAGTGTCGTACCGGGACGGGCCTGCACTCAGGGCGGCGCTCGCGCTCCACTGGCTCGGTCGGTCCTGGAGGGAACCAGTCCTGCCCTGATGGCTGGGGCTTGGGTTCTTGATTCGCTGAAGGCTCCGCTGCGTCCTTTGTTTGGGGCGCGCGATCTACCTCCTCCGAACTGCTTCCTCTCCATTCATACGCATCCAGCGCTTCCTTGATGGCGACTCCCACGACCACCACGCCAACGACGATCACCGTGCCTACGACGATCTCCGGTGCCGCCAGAAGACAGAGTCCGACTCCCAGGGTCACCGCACCCGCCGAGGCAACGGCACAACGTCCCGTCCGGTCCGCGAACCGGATCCGGTCGTGGTCAAGGGCTGCGAAGCACCGCTCCGCGAGCGCGGGCCAAGGCTGGGAAGCCTCACGGACGACGCACCGGCCCCCGTCCCTCCACGGCAACTCCGCTGCCCGCTGGAGGTTGGCGAGCCTCGGGTTCCGCGCTGTTGGCGATTCCCGGCTCGGCGCCGACGTAGCGCAGGCTGAAAGAACAAGCAGAAGCGCGATGCACTCTCGGAGGCGCATGGTCACGGCGTTCAATCAAGCGCGAGGCTGTGGGTCAAGGCTCGCCCGCCCTGGAGCATGCTGAAGGGGACCCCGATTTTCGGACCACCCGCCACCATGGGCCCCCGAGCATCTTCAACACCGACCAGGGTTCCCAGTTCACCGACCGGGACTGGTTGGTGGTGCTCCAGCGCCATGACGTGCGGATCAGCATGGACGGAAAGGGTCGCTGCCTGGACGACGTCTTCGTCGAGCGACTGTGGCGCAGCTTCAAGTACGAGGAGGTGTACCTCGACACGTGGGGCCTGCCAGAATGGAAACCGTCAATCGGTCAATGCGCTGAGTCGCCGTCGATGGGGAGGGGGCTGGCGGAGCTTGGGTGTCATTCCTGTGGGAGTCGTCCGAGCCGTTCGTGCGAAGGTCGGGCGGCAATGGCGAAAGACACCAACCTTCATGGACCAGCTCACAAGCGTCGTACTCTCGTTCGTTGCCTCGGGGCGGTAGCTGTGCTGTTCGTGATGGCGGTTTGGGGGGTTGTCGCTACGCGCCACGTTGGCACTGGTGGGGAGCGGTCTACCGCAGGGCTGCGACAGGAAGGGCGTTTCTCCCAAGTACAGAGCGCGGCCGGACGCACGGACGAGGTGCCTCCCGCCGACCCTCGGCCATCTTCTTTCCGCTCCTGCCGAAAGGATCCCGTGGGGGGATGCGACTATGGCGAGGCCTGCGATTTCACAGTGTACGACCACATGTGCAGTGATGGGCCTTGCGAAGGTCCCCAGAATGGCGACCAGCGCTGTCACCGCGTCTGTGATGACAACGTCTGCTCCAAGGGAGAGACCTGCGAGCAGCGCCTCGTCCATGACAGTGACACTGGCCGCCGGATGCTCCCTCTCTGCATGTGCTCTGGCCTGGGGTTCGGATGCCCTGAGCGGGGACCTGATGCGAAGCCGTGGCCCGCGGAGGGGGGCCTTGAGCCATGGCGGGCGGAGACTGATTTGCCCTTCGACCTCTACTATCACGCTGCCGCCAGCACCCCAGGCCGTGTGTTCGTGTCGGGAGGACTTCGCCGCGTGCCTGGCTCCGACTCCCAGAACGCCGTTGTTCCGGGAGTCTACTCCGCTTCACTCTTGATGAGGGGAATGCTGGGGGAGTGGAAGGAGAGTGGGCGAATGCCGGAGCCACTCATCCGACATGCCATGGCCGTGCATGGGGGACGCCTGTACCTAGCGGGCGGAGAGATTCTAGGTGCGTCCAGGTTTGTAGCCTCTGTGTCCTCTGCACCCCTGCTGGAGGACGGCACTCTAGGCCCATGGAGGACGGAGCCTCCTCTTCCCTCTCCACGCGGAGGGCATGCGTTGGTGGCTACGGCTGAAACATTGTGGGTCGTTGGTGGCTCGCTGGACAGGGCATTCTTCGACGGGGCTTCCACGCTATGGCGTGCGAAGTTTGTCGAGGGGCGCATTGTCGGCTGGGAGTCCATCCAGGCGCCCTTCACGCTCCAGTACGACCAGACACCTGCGGTGCGGAACGACCGCCTATTTGTTGTGGACGAGAAGGATGCGCTCCACTCCACTTCGCTTGTTGGCCTGCCCGATTGGAGAGCCGAAAACACTCCGCAATGGCGGGACTCAGTTACCTATCGGGCGAATGGACAACGCCGGGTCCAACTGGTGGCGCTGCAGGAGCGGATGCTCGTCATCCTAGACCGAGGACTGACCCTCACGGCCCCCTTCCTGGCCGAGAATCGGTTGGGGGCTTGGACGCAGGCCTCGCGCCTCCATGGCCCCGATTGGGGGGGCGTTATTAGCGTGAGTGGCACTGGCCGTGTCTACTTCTTCGGGGGCGGGATTTCCAACCTCACAGCCCCTCGCTACGTGCGGGTCTGGTCCAGTGGACAAATGGTGCCCTGAGCAGCGCGTGGTCAAGTCCCGAACCCTGTGTCGTTGGCTCGGAGGGGTTCGGGAGAGGAAGAGTCTGGTGTTGATTTCAGCAGAGACATATTCCTCCGCTCGACGTCAGTGCTTCTTGTTCAGCGGGAACAGGAACGAGAGCTGGACGCGCAGCTGCCACTCGGCCGCGCCCGGCAGGTCGGGCCGAATGGCGTTGTAGTACGCCGACACAGAGCCATTCAGGGCCTGCTTGCCCACGGTGAAGACCTTGCCCGCCCCCAGGCCGAATGGAATGGTCCACTGCTCTCCCGAGGGCGCCTCCCAGTTCGCCGTGAGGATGGGCGCGGACGTCACATACCAACCCTTCGGAAGGTTGTAGCTGATGAAGTACTGGAGCAGCAGTTGGTTGACGGTCTCCCGCTCGTCGTCACCGAACACGGAGAACACGTTGTTCGCCAGCACTCCAATGGACCAGGGAGAGGGCTGAACCAGCGCCACCACGGACGGCCCGACACTCCACTTCCCCGTGCCCAGCGCATCCGCCGTCCCCGTCGGCAGCAGGAATGCCGGGCCGATCCCCCAGATGAAGAGGCCTGGCTTCTTCGGCGCCACGAAGAACGTGGCCGACGTGTCACCCAGACCGAACGTCCCCCCACTCCCCTCCGCCAGGTCCGGTTGATAGAGAATGGGCACGATGAGGCGCGCGATGACGTTGAAGTCGTGCGTCAGCGGCAACGGCACCACCGGCTGGATGTTGAGGGTGTTGCGCACCCGGTCTCCAGGGTCCACCCCCAGGTCCAGGTTGTTCTGGAGGGGCACGCTGATGAGCGAGGCCACCGGGTTCTGCACCGCCTTGGCCAGCTCCTGCTGATCCGCATCTCCTCCTGGCGGCGAGGGAGGCTGCTCCTCCGCGGACGAAAGCAGTGGGGCCGACAGCAGCAGCATCACGGCCAACGCCCCGCCTCGACCCGCCCTCGGTGCTCGCATGTGCCCCCGCTCCGTGCCAGGAATGGCACCGAAGGGGGTGTTCATCGGCGGGCGGCCCGGCAATGGAACCCTCCCCGCGGGGCATGCGCACTGCTTTGGACCGTGCGTTGGCAACCCTCGCCGGGAAGGCGACGCGCTCAGTCGCTCAGCGCATCGATCGCGGGCGGGACATACGCACCTCGCATCGCCGACTCGGTGGGGCCGTAGATGCGCAGGAGGACATAGAAGCGCCCATCGGGGATGGGCAGCCAGTTGGCCACGCGGTGGGGCTCGGGCGCCTCGTGCTGGAGGAAGAAGGAAATCGAGCCATCGCTCGACTTCTTCAAGTCACGAGACCTGTCCCCCATCGAGTACCGCTGGATGGGATTCTCCACCAGCATGCGAGTCTCACTGTCGTACGCCGTGAGCGACCAGAAGAACCGCGCGGGAGGCAGCGCGTCCGCGGTGAAGCGAAGCACGTACCGGCTCCGGCCTCCGTCCAGCAGGCGGTCCTCACCATCCAGGTGGGTGATGGGATAGACGGCCTCCTCGGCCGAATTCGCGTAGATGTAGTTCCAGGCGACGCGCGCCCGCAGCAGGTAGTCGTCGCCGAACGCGCCCACCTTCGGGTCGGGCAGCTCCCAGCCGCGATGAAGCACGGGGCGCTGCTGGATGGCGCGGCGTGCCTCCTTCACACCCTCCAGCATCGCGTCACGCACGGCCGGCGAGAGCGCCTGTGCATCCATGCGCGCCCCGGGCCGCACCCCGAGTCGCGCGAAGCGCGCCAGCAAGGGCTGCTCCGCATCCGCGAACCGGTGCCACTGCATCATGAAGTTGACGTACTCGAACGCCTTCAGCGACGCGTCCGCCTTGTCGTCGAAGTACGGAGGCCACGCCACTGCGGGCAGCTTCGGCGCCGCCTGCTTCGTGAGTTCATGGAGCGGCGTCAGCCGGAACCGCTGCTGGAGCGCGGCCGCCGTGGACAGGTCCTCGGGTCCACTGACGCCGATGCGCAGCAGCGCCGCCACGAATAGCGAGGGAGACCGGATGACGAGCGCGTCACGGAGCGAGTCCGGCAACACGCCGTCCCAGTCCGGTCCCGCGATGACGAAGCGCCGAGGGGCCGTCCCCGTGGCCCGCGTCCCGATGTACGGCAGATTGTTCGTCGTGATGTCGACCAGTTGGACGCAGAAGTAGCGTCCGCTCAGCTCGGGCGTGTCCAGCACCACGGGCTCGCCGCGCAGGTCCAGGTTCGCTTCCGAGTACAGCGTGTCGTTGTTCGCGGAGACGACGTCGCGGTCCTTCGGCGTGAACAGCCGAGCGAAGTGCAGGAAGCGGTTGGCCGGCCGGACCTGCGGTGAGTCCGGCAGGAAGCCCAGGGCGAACAGGCGGTAGTGCTCCACCAGGGGCAGGCCGAAGACATAAGCGTCGCGCGCGAGGTCCTGGATCTCCTGGGGCGTCAGTCCCGATGTTGATGACTCCAACATGATGGCACCTCTCCTGGCGTGACGAGGACAGCGCCCTCGCCCGCGCGACTGGCTCACGTCCGGCAACCTGGGCCGAGGCTGATTCGCACGCAACAGTCCAAGAGGACCGGTGGCAAGGCGCCCGCTGCGGACGACTGGTCCAGCCCCACCCGCCCCGAATCGCAAGGCTTGCTCGTCCCCTCGCCCGGCCTCGAAGGACAGGACTGTCGACCTCATCGGGTCCTTCGATTTCCCCCGCCTCGATTGTCAGGCCCCCAGACGCTCAGCAACGTGTGCGGGACACGACAGCCGGAGCGCCACGCATGCCGGAGAGCCATCATCCCCACAGCGCCGCAGCCCACTCCGTCGCACGCTTCCTGCCATTCCTATCCTGGCTTCCCAAGTGGCGGCCGAGCTCGCTCAAGCGGGACGTCGCGGCGGCGCTGACCATCACCGCGCTCCAGATTCCAGAGGCCATGGCCTACGCGGAGCTCGCGGGAGTGCCACCGCAGGCGGCCTTCTACGCGGGCCCCGTGGCCTTGGTGCTCTATGCCCTGCTGGGCACGTCACGCCAGCTCGTGGTCGCCATCTCCGCCACCGTCGCCGTGCTCTCCGCGTCCACGGTGGCCGCGCTCGCGCCTTCCGGTACGCCCCGCTTCATCGCGCTCACCGCCGCGCTGGCCATGCTCGCGGGCCTCATCTCCATCCTCGCCGGCGTGCTGAAGCTCGGGCGAATCGCGCAGTTCTTCTCGGAGTCGGTCCTCACCGGCTTCGTCTTCGGTCTCGCCCTGGTCATCGCCATCAAACAGGTGCCCAAGCTGCTCGGCCTCGAAGCCGCGAGCGGCAACTTCTTCGAGCGGCTGTGGAACCTGGTGACCCACCTGGGCCAGACACACCCGCTCACGCTCGTCGTCGGCGTGGCGAGCCTCGCGGTGTTGGTCCTCCTGGGCAAGCTGCTGCCGCGCCTGCCCGCGTCCCTCGTCGTGCTGGTGCTCGGCACCGTGGTCGTCGGGGTGCTCGGCCTTCAAGGGCGGGGCGTGAAGGTGGTGGGCGACATTCCCTCCGGCCTTTCGGGCCCCTCCATTCCAGACGTGGGCCTGGGAGACCTCTTGAAGCTGATGCCCGGTGCGTTCGGCATCGCGCTGGTGGCGTTCGCGGAGGCCATTGGACCCGCCCGGGTGCTCGCGTCGAAGCACCGCTATGAAATAGACCCGAACCAGGAGCTCATCGGCCTGGGCGCGGCGAACCTGGGCGCTGGCCTCTTCCGCGGTCTGTCCGTGGGATGCAGCCTGTCCAAGTCCGCCGCCAATGACGCGGCGGGGGCTCGCACGCAGATGTCCAGCCTGCTCGCGGCCGCCATCCTCGCGCTGGTGGCGCTCTTCTTCACGCCGCTGTTCCGCACGCTGCCGGAGGCCACCCTGGCCGCCATCGTCGTGCTGGCCACCGTGGGGATGATGGACGTCAAGGAGATGCGCCGCCTCTTCAAGCTGCGCCGCACGGACTTCTTCCTCGCGGCGGGTGCGCTCCTCAGCGTGCTCGTGCTCGAGGTGCTGCCGGGCCTGCTGGTCTCCGTGGGCCTCTCCGTGGCGCTCCTCGTCTGGCGCGCCAGCCAGCCCCGCGTCAGCGAGCTGGGACGCGCGCCGGGCACGCTGGACTTCGCGGACGTGCGGCGTGATCCCGCCCCGCTCACAGTGCCCGGGCTGCTGATGATTCGCCCCAACGAGGGCATCTTCTTCGCCAACGCCACGTCCCTCCGGGACGCCATCATCGGCCGGGTGGACAGCGCGACCTCGCCCGTTCACGCCGTGCTGCTGGACCTGGAAGTCACCGCGGACCTCGACGTGCCCGGCGCGGACATGCTCGCCGCGCTGAAGGAATCACTCGAGCACCGCGAAATCACGCTGATGCTCTCCCGCGTGCTCGGGCCCACCCAGCGCATGCTGGACCGGACCGGCGTGACGGAGCACATCGGCGCGAAGAACATCCACCCGCAGACCTTGAACGGCGTCGTGGAGTACCTGTCACATCGGACCCACCACGCGAAGGCCGAGTGGTCGCTCGTGCGAGACGGCCTCCACCGGTTGAATGCCCTGGTGGAAGAGGCCATCCCCGCAGCCGAGGAAGACGGCGACCGGCGACGGCTGGAAGCGCTGCGCCAGAAGCTGGCTCGGATTGACGACGGCTCATCGTCACGCGAGTAGTCGCCCGCCCTCCTCACGGCCGCCCCCTGGGACGCATTCCCAGACGCAACGGTGATATTCTGGACAGGTCGTACTAGCCAGAACTCATCGGACGGCCCGGCCTGTCCACCGAGGGGGCCCATGAGCAAGCGACGCCCGAGCCAGCGCAGTCAAAACGCGATGAAGCAACGAGCCGGGGCCGCCCTGCCCTCGGGCGCCGCCGCCGGAACCAACGACGTCATGCTCACGGTGCCGGGCGTGACGCGAGACGCACCGCGCGCCCCCGCGTGGGTCACCTATCTCGAGAAGCGGCTCGCGACGGTCATCGCGCTGCTGGCGGCGGGCCTCGCGCTGACCAACCTGCCGCAGGTCCACAACATCGTGCTCCAGTTGCCGGGCATGGCGTCGCTGCGGGCGGGCGGCTCCGCGCTGATGGCCGTCACGTTCTGGGCGTATGTCGTGCTGCTCGGCGCCTTCTTCTTCCTGAGCGCGATGTGGGTCTTCGTTCCGCGCGAGGGCTTTCCCCGGTGGATGGAGCACCGGAACCTCGTCAGCCGGGCCACGCTCGCGCTGTGTCGGAGGCTGGTGGCGTGGGCCCGCTTCCCCCTGGCGTTCCCCGCCCCGGAGCGCCGGACGCCGCGAGCCCTGCTGTACGGCGGCTTCGTCGTGGCGGGCCTCGCGCTGGGACTCGTGGGTTTTCTGGGGCTGCTGCCCGCGCCGTGGAAGGCACGTGACTCGGGGCCGGGCCTCGTGGCCGCGCTCACGGTGGCGGTGGGCCTGCTCGGGCTGCTCGGCCCGAGGCTCCTCGCGTGGAGGCCCTCGCTGCGCGTCCTGGCGGAGGTCGTCACGCGGGGACTGGTGATGTCGCTGGGCTCGTACTTCCTGGCGGAGCTGCTCTGGGGCTTCTTCATCCCGACGATTCCCGAGGCCAGCTTCCGGCTCTACACCATCTGGGCCATCTACCATCTGCTCTTCGTGATTCTGTGCGCGGCGCGCGCGCTCGACCTGGTGGAGAACGTGGTCCAACGCGCCGTGCTCGCCCTCGCGCTGCTGGGCTCCGGAGTCGTCATCGTGGGGCTGCTGGACCGGCAGGAATCCCTCCAGTCCCTGCCCCTGGCCGAAGGCAAGTCCCTGAGTGAGGACGCCCTCTTCACCCGGTGGGTCGACACGGCGAATCGAAGACTCGACTTGATGTGCGACGGCCCCGTGGTCTTCGTCTCCGCCGCGGGTGGCGGCTCGCGAGCGGCCATCTTCGCCATGCTCACGCTGGAGAGCCTGAGCCGGATGCAGGTGAAGGCCCCCGACGCCACCACGGAGCGCTGCCGCGCGCAGTCGCTGGCCGACCATGTCCTCTTCATCAGCAGCGTCTCCGGTGGCAGCGTCGCCAGCGCGCACTTCTCCCACCGATTGGCCGCGGGCACCCTGGGGGTGACCGTTCCCGCGGACGTTCCGCTCAAGCACGCGCCTCGCGAGGAGCTCGCCTCCCACCTGATGGACGGGGCGTGTGGCCTGAAGGCGGAGCGACTGTGGCCGCTGAGCAGCGACACCCTGGATGACATGTTCGTGGACTTCAACGCGCCCCTGCTGCGCGGCGTGGTGATGCCAGGGGTGAGCCGTGGCGGAGGGCTTGCGTCCTTCTGGTCGGACTACCTGGGCTGGCCCGCGAGCCTCCCCGACGACGGAAGTGTCCCCCTGCTCTTCATCAACACGGCCAGCGCTCGGACCGGAGGCCGCATCGTCACGGGCAAGCCGCCCCTGCCCGGCCGCCTGGTGAGTGACGGAACCCAGCCGGAGGCCCAGGCGCGCTCCACGAGCGAGCTGACGACGACGGGAGACATCGCGCTCGCCGACGCGGTCCGTGCCTCCGCGAACTTCCCCTTCGTCGTCGACCTTCCCGAGGTCGTCGACGCCCAGGAACACCGCGAGCCGCTCATCGACGGCGGCGTCTTCGACAACACCGGGCTGGACACCTTCGTCCTGCTGCTGCGGGGCCTCACCGACACGGAGCGCTGGAAGACGAACCCCGCAGCGCGGGCCGCCATCGACCAGCTCTTCACGCAGCTCACGGACCGCGGCGTCCTCTTCGTGGAGATCGACTCGGGCGCGAAGCCGCCGTCGCTGGACGAGCGCGAGGCCTCCGTGGATGCCATCGGCACCCCACTCTCCGCCCTCTCGCGCGCAAGCCATGCCTTCGCGCGTGACATGGCCGACTACCAGAAGGCGGAGATAGGTCGCCTCCTCGCGAGCAAGCAGGTGCCCATGATGCAGACCCGCTACAACTACGGGGACGTGCAGCTGTCGGAGGACGCGAGCAAGGCGCAGCGCGAGTGCGTGGAGGAGAACCAGGACGAGGTGATGACGGCCTGGGCCCTGGGGCCCAAGGACAAGGGGCGCCTGCTGGGCCAGTTCCTCTGGCAGGAAGAGAGCGCGAGCAACCTCATCGCCAGCCACATCAAGAACCTCCGGGGCGCGGCCCAGACGCAGCGCACCGTCGCGAGCGGGGCCATCCAGGACCCTGTCGCCATCCACGCCCATCCGTTGATGGAGAAGCTGAAGGACCCGCTCGCGAGGAAGCTCGCCGCGGAGATCACCCGACAGCTCGTCGAGGACCAGGTCTCCCTGCAGCGACAAGGCACCGCTCGCCTCTACAATCCCGACGCCCCGGCCGTGCAGGTCTTCTCCCAGGTCGACGCGAGCACACCGGACCTCGCCACGAGCCTGGGGGATGGGCGCAAGGACGCGTGGGTCTACCTGGGCCAGTACCTGCCCGGCTCCAACACGTGGCGCACCTGCTTCTACTGCAAGCCCTCCCAGACGGAGTGGTCCTTGTCGCCGCAGCAGTTCGTGGGCAGCACGCTGGAGAGCACCGTCCCCTCGCTCCTGAGGGACGAGCCCGCGACGGGAGAGCCGGCGGCGTACGGCAAGCCCCTGGGCGCCCTCGGCGTCGGGCAGCACGTCACCGTCAAGGAGGTCCAGGACTGGGGCAACCTGGGCTTCATCTGGGCGAAGGTGAGCATCAACCCCAAGGACTCCGCCCGGCTCAAGCGCTGAAGGGACACTTCAGGCGGGGACGCCGCCCGGGGGCACGCGCCGCGAAGACTCCGTGTCTCGCTGTCGCTTCACCCAGAACTTGTAGGGCGTCAGCGAGAGCAGGCGGATGACGATGTAGGCCCCCACCACGCCCGCGACCTCCAGGGCCCGGTAGTTCGGATAGCTCTGGATGATGATGGTCATCGCCAGCACCGGGTGCGCGAAAGCCGTGGCCAGGGCCACCGCCTTGCGGTCCTCCAGCCGGGGTCCCCCGGCCCAGTGTCCGAGCACGATGGAGATGGAGACGAGCACCACCAGCGCGAGGATGGCGAGCCACGCGATGTGGATGAGCCGGGGTCCGACGATGAAGAGCAGGACCACGGCCACGCAGAGCAACAGCACGCTGAACACCCGGCTGCACCACGGAGCCAGGGCCTTGGCCACGTTCGGAGCGTAGTGCCGCACGGCGATGCCCACCGCGAGCGGCGGGAGGATCTTCACGGCCAGCAGGCGGAACACCAGCTCCGGGTTCGCCTTGAACTCGACGCCGAGCAGGCGGTCCACGCCCAGGACCCACGCGGGCACCGTGATGAGCGCGAACACGCTGAGCAGGAGCAGCAGGTTGATGGACGTGGAGGGATTCGCGCCCAGGGCCTTCGCCTGATTCACCTGCAGCGGCGCGCCTGGACAGACCGCCATCAACAGGATGGCGCTGGCCACCACCGTCGGAAGTCGGAAGACCTCCACCACCGCCAGGGCGACGAGGGGCACGAGCAGCAGCACCACCAGCAGGGAGCGCACGTAGAGCGCGGGGCGCTCCAGGACGTGTCGAATCTCTCCGGGGCGACGCGCCAGTCCCTCGGTGAACATGAAGAGGGTCACGATGTTGCCCAGCACGAATGCGACCACGGACCTGAGCATGCTCGCCTCCTCTGCGGGCGGCGCGTGACTGGGCCCCCGCACAGGTATCTCCACCCCTGCCCCGTCGAGGGAGTCCACGGCACCCGGGCTTCCATGCGCCCGTTTCGCCCACCCGCGCTCAGGTCACGCTCTGCCGGAGCTGGTTCACCACCGTGAGGAACTGGCGGTCCAACACCAACAGGATGGCGAGCGGCGCCACGGCCGCCGTCGCCACCGCGAAGAGCGAGCGTTGGTCCCACGGCAACAGCTTCATCCTCCGGGCGACCATGAAGGACGACCCCAGGTCCGCCAGGGAGGAGAAGTCCGGGGCCCCCAGCGGGTCCTCGTCCGGCTTCCGGCGGAACCACCTGTCCTCGAACTCTCTCGAGTGGTGCGCGGCGACCGCGGAGAACCACGGGTCTCCCTGGCGCTTGGCGCGCACGAGCTGATGGGAGAAGAACCCCAGGGGCGCGAACACGCAGATGATTGCCAGGACGGCGAAGAGGACCTGCGGCATGACGTAGTCCAGGGGGGCCTCGGTGATGGCGGCGGCATTCGTCCGGTACGAATACGCGGCGACAGCCACAGCCACCGCGAAGACCACCGGCGCGAAGCTGGCCTGGCAGATGGCGAGGAACCCCAACCCGCCCGACAGGTCCGGGTGGGTGGGAACCAGCCGGAGCCGGAGGCGGGAGACGCGAAGGAGGAAGACGCCCCAGACGACGGCGCGCCACGCCCACCGGAATGCGAGGAAGCGCACCAGGGGCTGGCTCACGCACTGGTACCACCCTCCCGCCAGGGACGGTCGGGGCGCCGGGTCCGACACGAAGAACCACTCCCGCGCCGGGTCTGGAGTGGAGACGAGCGCGAGCGCGATGACGATGCCGAGCAACACCAGCTCGACGACCGGAGCGTCGCGCCAGTGAGTCAGGGATCGAGCCATGGCGTCGTACGAGGCTCGGTCCTTCTCCTCCACCAGATTCGCGCGGAGGAACTGACGCGCCGCCACCCCGACCCTGCCGTCGATATAGGGATCCACCGCCGCGAACACGGGCAGCGACAACAGCAGCTCCGCATGCACCTGGAGTTCAGAGAACAAGAGGCGCGTGGATCCCAGCCCTTCGAGCAGCGAGAGCAGCACCAGGGGCGCCCAGCTCACCAGCGTGATGACGAGCGCGGCCCGAACGGCGCTGAAGCCAGGCGGCCTGATGATTCGCAGGCCGCGCTCCAGTTCGAAGAACAGCCCGCCCCTCACCAGGGAGAAGTCGGGAAGTGTGTGGGAGTCGGCCATGATGAATGGGGCCGGAGGCTCAATCCCCGGTCCTCAGTACTCCTCGAACATCCGCTGCACCTTGGTCGGGTCCTTCGTCTCCAGCAGGGCCAGCTGCAGCAGCACGCGCGACTTCGCCGGGTTCAGCTCTCCGGAGGCCACGAAGCCCTTCTGGTCGTCGTTGATTTCATTGTTGCGGAGGACGAGTCCGCTGGGCAGCCGCGTGCTGCGCACCACCACCAGGCCCCTCTTCACGTGCTTGGCCAGCGTGTCGAGCGCCGGCTGGGTCATGTTCCCATCCCCCACGCCCGCGATGACCAGCCCCTTGGCTCCGTTCTTCACGGCGGAGTCGATGAGGTCCGGGCTCATGTTGGCGTGGGCGTAGAGGATGTCGACGCGGGGGAGCGTGTCCTTGCCGGTGACGGAGAACTCGGAGTCGACGGTGTGCTTCTTGTCCATCCTCTCGAACCAGTGGACGTCACCGGTGTTGACGACCCCCGCGGGGCCCCGGTTCGGGCTGCGGAAGGTCTCCACGTTGGTGGTGTTCGTCTTGGTGACGTTGCGAGCGGTATGGATTTCGTCGTTGATGACAATCAGCACCCCGCGCCCCTTCGCCTCCGGGGACGCGGCCACCGACACCGCGTTGTAGAGGTTGCCCGGCCCGTCCGCGCTGATGGCGGTGGCCGGACGCATGGAGCCCACGAGCACCACGGGCTTGTCGCTCTTGACGACCAGGTCCAGGAAGTACGCCGTCTCCTCCAGCGTGTCGGTGCCGTGCGTGACGACGACGGCGTCCACGTCCGGCGACGCGAGCAGCTCGTTGGTGCGCTTCGCCAGCTTCAGCCACACCGAGTCGTTCATGTCCTGGCTGCCGATGTTCGCCACCTGCTCACCCGTCAGCTTCGCCACCTTGTCCAGGTTGGGGACGGCCTTGATGAGGTCCTCGACCTTGAAGGCTCCGGACTTGTAGCCATACCCCTGCGGATTGGACTGCGCCCCGGCGATGGTGCCGCCGGTGGCGAGGATGCGCACGGACGCCAGGTCCTCGGAGGCCTTCCCTGGCGCCGCCTGGGCACCGCTCGAGCCCGACGTACTCTGCGACTCGCTGGAGTTCGTCGGCGGCCGCCCCTCCTGCGCGGCGATTCCCGCGCCTGTCAGCAGCAAGCCCAGCGCGGCCAGCAGCCCTCGCACCGTGTTCTTGGAACCGTTCATGGTGGACCTCGATTGGGGGTTGGCGTCACGGAAGCTCAGGAGTCCAGGCGGGTGCCCTTCCACTCCTGGATGGCGCGGATGACGATGTCCTTGAGGCTCTGGCCAATGCGCGGATAGTCGTCGTCATCCAGGTTCGCGAGCGACACGCGCGCCGACCACTCCGGCCCCTCGAAGCCGCTGCCGTTGAGCAGCACCACGCCGTGCCGGCGCGCCAGGGCGAGCACGATGTCGAGCGGATCGTGCCGCGACTCCGCGTACTCGACGAAGGCCGGACCCACGTGCTTGCGCGCCCACACGTCCAGGTCGAGCGTCTGGTAGTACGCCGTGCGCAGCGGATCGTCGGGCAGGTCGATGTCCAGCCCCTGATACAGCGCCGCGAGCCTGTCCCGGCAGATCTTCCGACAGCGCTTCTTGTACGTGTCGTCCTTGTCCAGCAAGGCGAACAGCGAGAAGAGCGACATCTGGAGCTGCTGCGGCAGGGACAGTCCCGCGGTGTGGTTCAGCGCGACGGCACGACTGTCGGCCACCATCCGGTCGATGAACTTCAGGCGCTCCGGTTCCAGCAAGATGGAGCCATACCGCTCGTTGAGCATCTCCCGCTGGGCCTCGGGCAGCCGGGCGATCATCGCGTCGACGATGTTGTCCTCGTGGAGCGCGACGACCCCCAGGCGCCACCCCGTGCAGCCGAAGTGCTTGGAGTAGGAGTAGACCAGGAGCGTGTTGTGCGGCAGCTCCGCCGCCAGGGAGCGGAAGCCCTCGACGAAGGTGCCGTACACGTCGTCGGTGAGGATCAGCAGGTCGGGCCGCTTCTTCCGGACCAGGTCCACGAGCAGGTCCATCGACTCACGCCGCATGGCCGTCGCACCGGGGTTGCCCGGATGCACGACGAAGAACGCCTTGATGCGCGGATCCTCCAGCTTGCGCAGCTCCGAATCCGGGTACTGCCACGCGTGGCGGCCTTCCTCCGTCATCGCGCTCTGGCGGATGTCCACCGTGCGCAGGCCGAACTCCTCCAGGCGCGGAATCTCCAGGTAGGGCGTGAAGATGGGCGTGCCCAGGGCAATGGTGTCGCCCTTCTGGAGCAGGCCGTTCACCATCAGCGACCGGAAGATGTACGTCATGGCCGCGGTGCCGCCCTCGACGGCGAACAGGTCGAACCGCCCTGGCGGCGGACGGCTGTCACACATCTCCTTGGCCAGGTAGGCCCTCACGATGTGCTCGCAGTGGACGAGCATCCGGTCCGGCACCGGATAGTTGTCGCCGATGGCCGCGTCGGTCAGCTCCCAGACGAACTTGTCCGCATCGAAGCCCAGCGTGGAGACGCCGTAGTCGAGCGCGTCGCGCAAGAGCCGGATGCCAGCGCTGTCCTCGCTCTCGTCGAGGAACTTCCGCAGCCGCGCGGCGATGCCCGGGGACTTCGGCATGCCGGCGAGCCCCACGTCCGGCTCGTTCCACGTGCGGCGGGACTCGTGCAGCGCGAACTGCCCCATCAGGAAGAACGCCTCGCGGGGCGTGGTGGCAATCCAGTTGGGGTTGCCGCGGCCCGCGTTGAGCATCACCGCCGCTCGCGTCTTCGCGGATTCATCCGCCAGCTCGATGAGCGTGTCCTTCAGCTCGAACGGACTGAGCTTGCGGAGCTCTTGCGTGTCGGGGGTATCCGCGTCCCGTGGGGCGCCCGTCTGCGTCTCGGTCGTCGTCTCCGTGCTCATATCCGTCTCGCTCCTGCGACGCCCCACCGGCTGGGGTGCTGTCGGTTCGGGTCGAACCACGTTGGCGAGAGGACTTTGTCCACGCGTGTACAGGCCGCCAATCCACGCGAGGACTCGCGCCGGGCGCTCGCAGGTCCGGGTGCTCGACCGCGGCCGCACGTCGCGAGCCCCGCCCTGGAGGGCCGGCTTGTCGTCCGGAACGGCGCCCCCCAGCTTGCCCCAAGGGGACCGGACACGTTCCCACCTGGCGGGGTTTCAAGGAGCGAGGCGACGAATGAGCGGCACGGAGGTCGTTGGTGAAGCCACGCCCCTGGAGGCGCGCGTCTCGCGCGACGGCAACGAGGTCGACACGGATGCGGCGCCCGGAGACGCACCGTTCCCGGGCATGGCGTGGATCCCCGGTGGCACGTACTGGATGGGCTCGGACCACCACTATCCGGAGGAGCGGCCCGCGCATCAGGTGACGGTGAGCGGCTTCTGGATGGACCGCCACACGGTGACGAACGCCGACTTCGCGCGCTTCGTGGAGGCAACGGGTTACGTCACCGTGGCCGAGCGTCCGCTGAATCCGGACGACTTCCCGGGCGCGGCCCCGGAGCTGCTCGTGCCCGGCTCGCTCGTGTTTCGCAAGGCGGCCCAACGCGTGGACCTGAAGGACCTGTCCCTGTGGTGGGCCTATACCCCCGGCGCCTGCTGGAAGCTGCCGGAGGGACACGGCAGCACCTGGAAGGGCCGCGAGTCGCATCCCGTGCTCCACGTCGCCTACGAGGACGCGGAGGCCTATGCCGCCTGGGTCGGAAAGGCCCTGCCCAGCGAAGCGGAGTGGGAGCGCGCGGCCCGCGCGGGCCTGGACCGCAAGGTCTACGTCTGGGGCGACGAGTTCTCCCCTGGAGGCCAGCACATGGCCAACATCTGGCAGGGAGAGTTCCCCTGGCAAAACCTGAACACCGATGGGTTCGAGGGGACCTCGCCAGTGGGGACATTCCCGCCCAACGGGTATGGCCTGTTCGACATGGCGGGCAACGTCTGGGAGTGGACCACGGACTGGTTCCAGGAGCGGCACCAGGGCAACGGGGGCAAGGCGTGCTGCATCCCCGTCAATCCACGGGGCCCTCCGTCGAGCGGCAAGAGCCTGGACCCCTGCACGCCACAGGTGAAGATTCCGCGCCGCGTCCTCAAGGGCGGAAGCCACCTGTGCGCGTCCAACTACTGCTTGCGCTACCGACCCGCCGCACGTTCTCCGCAAGCCGTGGACAGTGGAACCACACACATCGGATTCCGATGTCTCGTCCGTGTTCCAGAAAAGTGACGCATCCTCGGAAACCACGAGCCGTTGGATGGAACCGCGGCAAACACGCCAGTTTCCGCCGGTTTGGGCACCCCCTGGTCGCGAACATGAAAGCCCTGCTAGTTTGCGCTCCCACTACAGACCTGTGTTATCAGCAGGCCCTGTTTCGCTCGCCAACTGCTGAAACAGTGAATCAGCCCAGGGGTATTACGAGTGAAGAGCGACGCGACACGGACACTGTTGGTGACTCGGTCCGACCTGCGCTGCATCGTGGAGGAGCTGGGCGCGGACGCGCTGATGGACGAGCTCATCCGTGCACTGACCGAAGCGCTGCGCACGTTTGACGGCGAGCTCACGGAAGTGCGCAAGCGTGACGGTTTCCTGTTGGATCACCCGCGTCAGCCAGGCTGCCTGGAGTGGATGCCGGTGATGCAGCGGGGCAGCGCGGTGACGGTGAAGATGGTGAGCTACAGCCCGTTCAACCCCGAGGCGCACGGGCTGCCGACCATCATCGCGACCAACAGCCTCTACGACGTGAACACCGGCCATCTGATTGCATTGATGGACGGCGTCTTCGCCACGGCGCTGCGCACGGGCGCGGCCTCCGCGGTGGCCACGCGCGCGCTGGCCTCGCCGGACAGCCGCGTCATCGGCCTGGTTGGCTGCGGGGCCCAGGCTGTCACGCAGCTGCACGCCATCCGGCGCGTGTTCCCCATCAACGAGGTGCTGGCCTACGACACGAATCCGGAGGCGCAGCAGTCGCTCGCGCGCCGCACGGCGTTCCTGGGGCTGGACGTGAAGGTCGTGACGCTGGCGGAGCTGGAGGAGCGCTCGGACATCATCTGCACCGCGACCTCCGTCGCCGTGGGAGGCGGGCCGGTCATCTCCGGCAAGGCGCTCAAGCCGCACGTCCACATCAACGCCGTGGGCTCGGACCTGCCCGGCAAGACGGAGCTGCCGAAGGAGCTGCTCGAGCGCAGCCTGGTGTGCCCGGACTTCCTCGTGCAGTGCCTGGTGGAGGGCGAGTGCCAGCAGATTCGCCCCGAGCAGGTGGGCCCGGACCTCACCACCCTGGTGAAGAACCCGGACGTGTACGAGTCGTGGCGGCAGCGCTCCACCGTGTTCGACTCCACGGGCTACGCGCTGGAGGACCAGGTCGTCACCGCGCTGATGCTGCGGCACGCGGAGCGGCTGGGGCTGGGCACGTCCGTGGGCCTGGAGACGGTCGGCGGCGACGCGTTGGACCCCTACGCCCTGCTGCGCGAGCCGGACGCCGCGCCTGTGCGCGACCTCCGCCGCGCCACGGGGAGCTGAGCCTCAGACCTCCAGGACGATCTTCCCGAAGCTCGCGTTGGACTCCATGTGGCGGTGAGCCTCCGCCACGCGCGCCAGCGGGAAGGTGGAGTCGATGATGGGGCGGACCCTGCCGGCGACCAACTCCGGCAGCCACCGCGCCTGGAAGCGCCGCGTGACGGCCGCCTTGGCCTCGAGCGGCAACGGGCGCAGGGCCATGCCCTTGATTTGAAGCCGGCGCAGCACCACCTGCTTCAGGTCCACGTCCCCGCGCATCCCGTCCATCAGCCCCACCAGCAGCAGGCACCCGCCCAGGCGCAGCGAGGCGAGGTTTCGCTCCAGCGCCGCGCCGCCAACGAAGTCCTCCACCAGGTCCACGCCGCGCCCGTCCGTCCACCGCGCGAGCACCGGCGCGAAGTCCTCCTGGGTGCGCACCACGCCCGCGTCGGCGCCGAGTTCGAGACACCGGCGCTTCTTCTCCTCGCTGCCCACGGTGACGAATACGCGTGCGCCCACCGCGCGCGCCACCTGGATGCAGGCGGTGCCAATCCCGCTGCCCCCCGCGTGGACGAGCACGGACTGGCCCGGGCCCAGGCCTCCCAGCTCCAGCAGGGACTCGTGCGCGGTGCAGTACGCCTCTGGCGTGGCCGCGGCTTCGACGAAGGACCAGCCCTCCGGCATGAGGACCGCCATGCCCTCTTCCATCAGGCACGCCTCCGCGTAGCCGCCGCCGTCCACCAGCCCGAAGACCCGCTGGCCGGGCTCGAAGGAACGAACGGCCACTCCCACGGCCTCCACGACGCCGGAGACCTCCACCCCGAGCAACGGACTGGTGACATCCGGAGGCAGCGCGTAGCCCCCGGCGCGCTGCGTGGTGTCCGTCCGGTTGAGGGCGGAGGCGCGCACCCTGACGAGGAGCTGGTGAGGGCCCGGAACCGGGCGAGGAATTTCCGCCAGATGAAGCTGCTCCGGACCGCCTGGACGCCGCACCACCACCGCCGTCATCACTTCAGTAGTTCGCATCCACGTCCACGCCATGGCGCCGCAAGGGCACGAGGAAGGAGCGCTCGAAGGTCATCACGACGGTGCCGTCCGCCTTGAGGCCCTTCGTCTCCACGGTCACGACTCCCTGTTTCGCGCGAGAGCGGGACCTTCGCTTCGCCAGCACCCGGCTCTCCGCGTAGAGGGTGTCCCCCACGAAGACGGGGGCCGTCAACCGGATGCGATCCCACCCGAGGTTCGCCACGCCCTTGGCACTGGTGCTGTTGAGACTCATCCCCCCGACGATGGCCAGGGTGACGAGGCTGGAGATGAGCGGCTGCTTCCACTCCGTCTTGCTGGCGTAGACGGCGTCGATGTGGAGCGGGTGCGTGTTCAGGCTCAGCAGGGACTGCCACATGTTGTCCACGTCGGTGATGGTTCTACCCGGACGGTGCTCGAAGACATCCCCCACCTCGAAGTCCTCGTAGAAGAGGCCGTGGGTCTCCCGGTAGCGCTGCTTGCCCACCTTCTTGTGGGCAGCCACCAATTTCTTCATGAGTCTCCACTCCTGGAACCCGCCCGGAGTTGGACGGGTGCCAGAGCCTCCTCGAGCTGGACGCTGGCCAGCACGCGCCGAGCCACCGTCACCAGCGGAGGACCAATCATGCTCCCTCCGACGACGTGGATGCCGCCTTTTCCATCCCCCGCCTGCGCCAGCACGCGACGCGCGTGGGCCACCATCTGCGCGGTGGGCCGCAGCGCCGCGTGGACGACGCCCACCTGGTCCGGGTGGATGACGATCTTCCCGGTGAAGCCCAGCGCGCAGACCCGGCGCGTCTCGTCCTCCAGCTCCGCCAGGTCCTCCAGGTCGAAGAACGGCGAGTCGATGGCATTCACCCCGGCGATGGCCGCCGCCATGGCGATGCGTGAGCGCGCGTAGAGCAGCGGCTCCCAGGCCAGGGGCACCCCCAGCTGCGCGGACAGGTCCGCGGCGCCGAAGATGAGGCCCCGCAACCGGGGGGTGGCCATGGCGATGGCGTCCACCGCTTCCACGCCGCGCGCCGTTTCGATGATGGCCAGCAGCGCCAGCTCCGGGAAGCGATCCCCGAGCAGCGCCTCCACCTGGTGGAGCTCCGACGGGGACTCCACTTTCGGCAGCAGCAAGGCGTCCAGCCGGGCGTTGGAGTCCAGGAGGGCGAGCACGTCGCGAAGGCCCGCCTCGGTGCGAAGGCTGTTGATGCGCAGGCACAGGGGGCCACGGGGCCTCGACGAGGACAGATAGGAGATGGCCAGTCGACGCGCCTCGGACTTGAGGGTCTCCGGGACACCGTCCTCCAGGTCCAGCAATCCCAGGTCCGCCCCCACCTCCACCGCTTTGTCGAAGCGCATGGGGTCGATGGCGGGCGTCACCAGGAAGGACCTGCACTGCAATGGCATGGTCATGATGCGCTTGGCTCCATCGCTCAGGACTCAGGCGAGGACAGCTCCACCACGGCATCGCAGAGCCGCTGGAGGTCCTCGGGGGTGATGTTGGAGCGCAGCATGATGCGCAGCCCCGCCCGTCCCTTCGGGACGATGGGGAAGAACACCGCGGACGCGTAGAACCCCCGCTCCATCAACTTCCGCGAGCGCTCCACCGCGGCCGTCTCGGGTCCCACGTCGATGATCTTGATGGGGAAGTCCTCGCCGGCGGTTCGCGTGGGAACGCGCTCGTCGAAGTAGCGCACGTTGGCGCGCAGGGTCTGCTGACGCGCGGCCAGCTCCGGCCCGCCATGGATGCGCGCGGAGGCCAGGCTCGCGCCGATGGCTGGAATCGCCAGGCTCTGCGACCAGCCGAGCGGTCCCGCGAAGCGGCCGACGAGGTCCGCGTGCTGCCCCGGGCCGAGCATGATGGCGCCACCCGCGGTGCCAAAGCCCTTGCCCAGCGAGCCGATGATGATGGTGCGCGAGTTGACCTCACCACCCATCATCGCGCGCACGTAGCCCTCTCCCGCGCCGCCGTAGATGGAGAGCGAGTGGGAGTCATCGAAGTAGAGGAACAGCCCGTACTTGTCCTGGAGGGCGAACAGGTCCTTCACGATGGCCACGCCCCCCATCGAGTAGAAGCCGTCCGCGACGTAGGCGACGCGCGCGTGCTTGCGACAGAGGTCCTCGAGGAAGTCCAGGTCGTTGTGGGGCGCGGTGATGACGTGCGTCTCGTCGGCGCAGATGGGCTTGATGAGGTTCATCGAGAAGTGCGCGGACTTGTCGAAGACGAGGATGGGCTTCTGGCCATCCGGCAGCAGGTGCCCGGAGGCGATGAGGGGCAACAGGCCCGCGCTCGCGGAGCTGGCGGAGTTGGTGACGACCGTCTTGGCGCGCCAGAGCCCGGTCAGCTCCTCCTCCAGCGCATCCAGGTCCGCCAGCCGCACGCGCAGGCGGGAGATGGACATGGTCATCGTCCGCTCTCGCTGGAGGACCTCGATGGCGCCCTGGAGCACGTCCGGGTGCGAGTCGAGTCCCAGGTAGGAGCACGAGCAGGTGTTGAAGAACTCACGTCCATCCGGCAGCGACAGCGAGCCGTGCCCGGTGTTGTGCACGGACAAGTCCAACAACCCCGCCTCCTTGGCGGCGGTGAAGGAGGGATTGCCGTGGCCAATCATCGACTCCGTGTTGCGATAGCGATTCTTGAGTTCCATGACGGCTCACTCCTGCACTTCGAATCCGGGGACGACCGCATCGATTCCTACCGCCAGGTCCGGCGACGCCAGCACGCGCTCGAGGAGCACGACGAAGGCGTCGCGGAGACGTCGCGGAGTGTCCGGCTCGAAGAGGTCGGTGTTGAACTCCAGCAGGCCGGAGAAGCCATCCCCCCGCTCCTGCAAGGACAAGGTCAGCTCATAGATGGACGCGCCCCGGTCCGCGGGCATGGGGACCAGGGTCAGCTCCGGGAGCACCAGCGCTTCCATGGGCGTGTTCTGGAGGACGAACATCACCTGGAAGAGCGGCGCTCGATCCGGCTGTCGCTGGGGGACGAGGGCATCCACCACCTGGTCGACCGGCACCTCCTGGTGCGCGTAGGCGCCCAACGTGACATCGCGAACCCGTGACAGGAGCTGGCGGAAGCTCGGGTTGCCCCGCAGGTCCACGTGCAGCGCCACGGTGTTGACGAAGAGGCCGATGAGCGACTCCAGCTCCGGGAGCGCGCGGTTGGCGATGGGCGAGCCGATGACGATTTCTTCCTGGCGCGCCCGGTGGCAGAGCAAGGTGCCGAAGAGCGACAGCAGCGCCATGAACGGCGTCACCCGCTCCTTCTGGCAGAGCAGGTTGAGGGAATCACTGCGCGCGCGCCCGAGCGCGACGGAGATCGACGTGCCATTGAACGTGCGCGTGGTCGGACGGGGCTTGTCGACGGGGAGGTTCAGCAGCTTCGGGGCCTTCGCCAGCGCCCCACGCCAGTAGCCCAGCCGAGCCTCCAGCTCCGCGCCGGAGAGCCAGCGACGCTGCCAGGCCGCGTAGTCCGGGTACTGGATGTGGAGCGCCGGAAGCGAGGGCGTCTCCCCGCGCGAGAAGGCCGAGTACAGGTGCACCACCTCGCGGGTGATGATGCTCTCCGACCAGCCATCCGAGAGGATGTGGTGCTTGCTGAAGATGAACAGGTGTTCGTCGTCCGCGAGGCGAATCAGCGAGCCGCGCACGAGCGGCCCCTGGGTGAGGTCGAAGGGCCGGCGAGCATCCTCCGCGATGCGCCTGAGCAGCTCCGTCTCCGCGTCCTCCCGGCCCCGGAAGTCCTCCATGGGGAGGTCGATTCGCATCGACGCGGCGACCTTCTGCACGGGCCTGCCGTTCTCCTCGGTGAAGGTGGTGCGCAGCGACGCGTGGCGATCCACCAGCCCCTGGACCGCGGCCCGGAGCGCCTCCACCTGCAGCGCGCCCTTGAACCGGTAGGCCGCGGGCTGGTTGTAGGCCGTGGACGTGGGGTTCGCCTTGAACAACCGCCACAGCCGCTCCTGCGAATAGGACAGCGGCGGGAGTGAACCGCGAGACGCACGAACCAGCGGAGGCAGCACACTCAAGGGCTCGCGCGGCGTGGACTCGATGCGCCGGGCCAGCGCCGCGACGGAGGGCGCCTCGAACAACGTCTTGAGGTGGACCTCCGCCTTGAGTTGATTCCGGAGGCGGAACACCAACTGGGTCGCCAGCAGGGAGTGGCCGCCCATGCTGAAGAAGCTGTCGGTGACGCTGACGCGCGGCAACTTCAGCACCGCCGCGAAGGCCTCCGCCAACTGCACCTCCAGCGCGTCCCTCGGTGCCACGAAGGGCGCCGCGCCCCGCAGGCTCTCCACGTCCGGCGCCGGCAGCTTGCTTCTCGCCAGCTTCCCGCTCGGCGTCAGCGGCAGTGCCTCCAGCTTCATCAGCGCCGGCGGCACCATGTGCTCCGGAAGCTTCCGCGCCAGCGCCTCTCGCAGAACCTCCGGCTCCCACTCCACGCCCTCCCCCAGCACCACGTACCCCACCAACCTCTTGTCCCCCGGCGCATCCTCGTGCACCCCCGCCGCCGCGTCCCTCACCCCCGCCAATTCCCTCAACGCCGCCTCCACCTCCCCCAACTCCACCCGGAAGCCCCTCACCTTCACCTGCTCATCCAACCGGCCCAGGAATTCCACCACCCCGTCCCCTCTCCACCTCGCCCTGTCTCCCGTCCGGTACAGCCTCGCCCCCGCCTCCCTCGCGTACCCGTCCGGCACGAAGCGCTTCGCCGTCAGCTCCGCCCTCTCGTGGTACCCCTGCGCCAGCTGCGCCCCGCCGATGTACAGCTCTCCCGCCACTCCAATCGGACACAGCCTCCCCTGCCCGTCCAACACCAGCAGCTTCGTGTCCGGCAGCGGCACTCCAATCGGCGGCAGTCTCGGCCAGCTCCCCGGCGGCCCCTTCAACCGGTGCGCACTCACCACGTGCGTCTCCGACGGGCCGTACTGATTCTCCAGCACGCACCCCGGCAGCTTCTCGAAGAAGGCCACCACCGCCGGCGTCACCTGCAACTGCTCTCCCGCCGTCACCACTTCCCTCAACGTCGTGGGCACACTCGCCCCGTGCGCCACCGCGTCCGCCAGCGCCTGCAGCGCGACGAAGGGCAGAAACAACCGCTCCACCTGGTGACTCACCATGAAGTCCAGCAGCGCCGGCACGTCCTGCCTCAGCGCCGCCGGCGGCACCACCAGCGCTCCTCCCGCGCTCCATGTCGAGAAGATTTCCTGGAAGGACACGTCGAAGCTCAGCGACGCGAACTGCAACGTCACAGCCTCCGCCTTCACCGAGTGCGCCCGCTGCCACAGCAACAGGTTGCACAGCGCCGCGTGCGACAGCGCCACCCCCTTCGGCTTCCCCGTGCTCCCTGACGTGTACACCACGTAGCAGGTGCCTCCAGGTGGCACCGCCCTCGGGGGCGCCATGTCCGGCCTCCTCCCTATCTCCCCCGCCTCCTCGTCCACGCACAGCGCCAACTCTCGCGCCCGCTCCGGCAGCACCGCGCGCTGACTCGCTAGCGTCAGCACCCGCACCACCTTCGCATCCTCCACCATGTACCCCAGCCGCTCCGCCGGGTACTTCGTGTCCAGCGGCACGTACGCCGCCCCCGCCTTCAATATCCCCAGCACCCCCACCAGCTGCTCCAGCGAGCGCTCCATGCACAGCCCCACCCTGTCTCCCGCACCCACCCCCGCCCCGCCCAGGTGCCACGCCAGTTGATTCGCTCGCTTCTCCAACTGCGCGTACGTCAGCCCCTCCCCTTCGAAAACCACCGCCACCGCCTCCGGCGTCCTCCCCGCCTGCGCCTCCACCAACTCGTGCGCGCAGACCTCGATGCGTGATTCGACGGTCGTCGCGTTCCACGTCTCCAGCACGAGGTGTCGGTCCAGCTCCGTCACGAGGGACAGCTCGGACAGGCGCAGGTGAGGCGCCACCACCGCTCGCTCCAGCAAGCGCTCCAGATGCGCCACCAGTCGCTCCGCGGTCGCGGGCTCGTAGAGGTCGGTGCGGTACTCCAGCATCCCCGACAGCCCCGTGGGCGACTCGCTCAAGGTCAGCGTGAAGTCGAACTTCGAGGTGCCGCTGTCCACATCCAGCGGACGAAAGCGCAGCCCCGGACTCTCCAGCGCGGCCATGGGGGTATTGACCAGGACCAGCGCCACCTCGAAGAACGGCGAGCGCTTGGGCTGGCGCTCCGGCTGGAGCGCCTCCACCAGCTTCTCGAAGGGCACGTCCTGGTGCGAGTACGCCCCCAGCGTCGTCTCACGCACGCGAGACATCAGCTCGCGGAACGTCGGGTCTCCGTCCAGCTTGGTGCGCAGCACCAGCGTGTTCACGAAGAAGCCAATGAGTCCTTCCGTTTCCGGAGAGGTGCGTCCCGCGACAGGGGCCCCCACGCAGATATCGTCCTGCCCCGAGTACCGCGACAGCAGCGCCTGAAGCCCCGCGAGGAGCCCCATGAACAGCGTGGCGCCCTCCTGACGACAGAAGCCACGCAGCATGCGGACCAGCCCCACCGGCAGCTCCACCTTGAGCACCGCGCCCGGGTTGGAGGCCCCGGCGATGCGAGGGTGGTCCGCCGGAAGCTCCAGCGCGGGCGGGGCGCCCTCCAGGCGCTGCCTCCACCACGAGAGCTGTCGCTCCAGCGCCTCCCCTCGCAGCCGCTCGCGCTGCCGCACCGCATGGTCCGCGTACTGGAGGGGCAGCTCCGGCAGCGGCGAGGGCCGGCCCGCGCTGAAGGCCTCGTAGAGCGCGACCACTTCCCGGATGAGCACGGAGATGGACCACGCATCCGAGATGATGTGGTGCATCGTGACGACGACCACATGCTCGCGCTCCGTCAGTCGCAACACCCGCGCGCGCAAAAGCGGACCCCGGACCAGGTCGAACGGCCGCCGAGCTTCCTCGCGCACGGTGCGCAAGCCGATGGCTTCACGCTCCGACTCCGGCAGGTAGCGCAGGTCCTCCACTTCCAGGGCCATGGGCGCGTTGCCCGCGTGAGCCACCACCTGGAGCGGCCGCCCATCCCTCGCGGGAAACACCGTGCGCAGCGACTGATGTCGACACACCAGCTCCGTGAACGCCCGCTCCAGCGCCGCCACGTCGAGCGTCCCCTCCAGCCGCAACGCCGCTGGCAGGTTGTAGAGCGGGCTGCCCGGTGCGTACTGGTCCAGGAACCACAGCCGCTGCTGCGCGAACGACAACTCCGCCTGACGCTCGCACGGCACCAGCGATGACGGCCGCGCCTCGCGCGAGGGATGCAGTGGTTCCAGCACCTCTCCGGGCTGCAACGCCACCAGCGCATCGATACGTCCCGCCAGCGCCGATACAGTCACCAGGTCGAACATCTCCTGGAGCGACAGCTCCACCCGCAGCGACGTCCGGATGCGCGAGAGCACCTGTGTCGCAAGCAGGGAGTGGCCACCGAGTTCGAAGAAACTGTCGAGCGCGCCCACCTGCGGGATGTTCAACACCTCACTCCAGATGTGCGCGACCGCGCGCTCCGTGTCGGTGCGGGGTTCCACCGCACGGGTGACGCTGCGCTCTACGAGGAGGTCCTGGGAGCGTGGCTGGGTCATGGCGAGGGGCCTGGGAGGGGAGTCCAGGTAAAACAAGTCTTACTGAGAAAACCTGTGCAAATGCACGCAGCCCCCTACCAAGGATGACGGGTTCACACTTGGGCGCGTGGTGTACGACTGACCCGGGGATGCATCGTTCAGGGCAGGGCATCCGTAAAATTGCTTCAAGCCTGGATGACCAGCGCACTGCGCCAAAGCAGACTGTCCTATAGTGCTCGTTTCAAACCGACCATGAAGACAACGCTCTCACTCATGACGCTCCTCGCCGCTGGTGTCAGCCACGCCGCGGGGTTTCAGATCGACACGCAGAGCGCTCGCGCCACGGGCCTGGGCAACGCGGCCACGGCGTGGCTGGAGGACTCGTCCGCGATCTATTCCAACGCGGCCAACATCCTGGGCGTGAAAACGTTGGACATCACCGTGGGCGACACCGGAATCCTCCCGAGCCTGAAGTTCACGCCGACGGGGGGCACCACGCAGGGACAGAAGCTGACGCTGTCACCACCGCCGCATGTCTTCGCGGTGTTTCGGCCCTTCGAGAAGCTCGCGTTCGGCGTGGGTGCGTACACGCCCTATGGCGCGCGCAGCCACTGGGAAGAGGACTTCGTGGGGCGCTTCCGCGGGCAGGAGTCGAACCTCGCCGCGTATTACATCAACCCCACCGTCGCGTATCAGCTCCACGAGTCCGTCCGCGTGGGCGCGGGCGTGGACGTCGTGCGCTCCACGGTGGAGATCCGCCGGGCGCTGAACTTCCTGGAGAGCGAGGGCTCCATCCACCTGGGCGGCGGCGCCTGGGGCGTGGGCTTCAACGCGGGGCTCCAGGCGGAGCTGCTTCCCGGGGAGCTGACGCTGGGCGTGCACTACCGCAGCTCGGTCGCCGTCACGTTCGAGGGGAAGGCGGACTTCCAGAACATCCCCGTGGAGTTCCAGCAGCGCATGTCGGACCAGCGCGTGAGCGCGGACGTCACCTTCCCCGCCACGCTCGCCATCGGCCTGGCCTTCTATCCGATGGAGCGGCTGACCATGGCCCTGGACGCCCAGGTCACCTACTGGTCCAGCTTCGAGGAGCTGGCCATCACCTTCCCCGACACGCCGCAGCTCAACAACCCGTTGGCCAAGAGCTGGTCGACGAAGATCAAGTACCACCTGGGCGCCGAGTACGCCGTCACGCCCCAGCTCCAGGCGCGCGCGGGACTGGTCGCCGACCTGTCGCCGAGCCCCTCGGACACGCTGACGCCGGACCTTCCGGACGCGGACCGCTACAAGGTCGCCATCGGCGCGGGCTACACCACCACGGCCGGCCTGCGCGCGGACGTGGGCTACCAGTTCGTCTTCCTCGCGGACACGGAGAGCACCGCGCCGGGCATTGACGGAACCTACTCCGGCTCCGCGCACGTGCTCGGCGTGACGCTCGGCTACGCCCTGTAATCAGCCCCCGGGATTGGCGATGACATCCATCGTCCGGTGCATGCGCGCCAGTCCCAGCCGCACGAGCGCGCGTCGCATCTCCGCCTGCCCCCAGAAGTGCTTGCGGAACACGTCCCGGTCCAACCTCAGCAGCGTGCAGGGCGTCAGGGCCTTCACCGTCGCCGTGGCCCGGTGCCCTCGCAGCAGGGAGACCTCGCCGAAGAGGTCTCCCTCCACCATGTCGGGATACGCCGTCGTGTGCCCATCCGCGTGCGTGTGGAAGACGCCGCAGCGGCCGCGCAACAGGATGTAGAGCGCCTCACCTGGCTGGCCGTAGGTGAGCAGTTGCGCCCCGGCCTCCACCGCGCAGGGGACGAGCGCGCTGCCCAGCTGCGCCCACAGCTCCGGCGACAACTCGCTCAACACGGGACTGCCGCACAAGGCATCCGCGAGCAGCCTCTCGCGACACCGCATGGCGACCACCGGAGCGTCCAGTCCGTAGCGCGAGCCCGTCAGCGACAGGCCCGTGTGAGACAGCTCCCGCAGCACCGTCCGCTCCAGCGTGACGACGCTCGCGGTCCGGGGACACTTCGCCATCATCGCCAGCTCTCCGAAGAAGCCGCCGCCCGAAAGCTGCGTCACCAGGCGGGCCTCGCGCCTCCCGGCCTCCCGGTACACGCCCACCTTGCCTTCCAGGATGACGAACATCGACGAGCCCGGGTCTCCCTCGCGCACCACCACGCGGCCCGCGGGCAGGAACCGCGTCCACACCGGGAGTGGAGCGGGCCCCACCGGCGACGCCTCGGGCGCGGGAATCGTGGCGCCCACGCGCGGGGACGATTCCCCGGGCTCGGGAGTCTGAGTCGAACAGGGACCTGGGGAAGCCAGACGCGCCATGCTGCCTCCACGGTGGAGCCGCATGACAAACCTAGACGCCTTTGAAATATGCCGCAGTGAACGGCTTCACATCCCGAATGCCCAGCGGTGCTAAGGGGTTTCCCTGCCCAGGCGCTCGGGATGGACCAGGGTGATGACTCCCCCCTCGTAGGACAGCAATCCCTCGCGCACATAGAAGCGCAGCCACTTGTTGGTGCTCTCCCGGGTCAACCCGCAGAGGTTCGCCAGGTCTGTCTGCGTGAGGTTGCAAGGGATGACCACACCTCCGGGCCCGTGAACACCCTGCTCCCTCCCCAGGTCAAGCAACACCCGAACCAGCCGCTCCCGCGCATCCAGGAAATGGGTGTCATGAACCAGCTGGGTGACATGCCTGACCATCTGGCTCAAGGTCGCCAGCAAGCCCAGCGAGACACCCGGACGGGTCTCCAGGAACCGGCGGAAGTCCTCCCTCTGGAGGGTCAGCAACTCCGACTCCTCGCGCGCGACGGCATCCGTGGACCGGGGCTCTCCATCCAGCAACGCCAGCTCCCCGAAAAAGTCCCCCCGCCCCAGCAACGAGAGAATGACTTCCTTGCCGTCGGGCGAGCTCAGCCGGATGTCAATCTCACCGCGCCGGATGATGAACAGCGACGTCCCCACGTCTCCCTGATGGAAGACAACCTCGCCTCGCGCGAAACGTCGCGGACGCAGCAGCGCGGAAAGACTCTCCAGGGCTTCGTCCTCCAGTCCAGCGAAGAGCGAGACTTCGGACAGCAGCGCAGCGTGTGACATGGCATCCCCCATGGCTCACCCAGACGCTCTCGCGCCCACGCGAATCAGAACCCACTCACACCCCACATTGCATCACCCCCGCCCGGGTGGAAACGCGTCAACGCATTCGCCCCGGAGTCTCACCACTCTTGACACCGCGCGGCGCACATGGCACTTAGTCGCCCAATAACGATAATGAGAACCATTCTCATTATCCCACTTTTACCTCGGACCCCTCGGGTACCGGCAGGAGAAGGCCCCGATGGGAGACACACCGCGAGTGGCACTGGTGACGGGTGCCGCGCAAGGCATTGGCGCCGAGGTCGCGCGGGTGTTGGCCGGTGAAGCGACCATCGCCGCGCTCGACACGAACGCGGAGGGCCTGCTGTCGCTGGTGGCGGAGCTGCGCGGCAAAGGCCAGCGGGCCACGGCCTGGCCCGTGAGCGTGAGTGACGCCTCCGCGGTGGAGACCGTCGTGGAGCGCATCGAGAAGGAGCTGGGGCCCATCCACACGCTCGTCAACGTCGCGGGGGTGCTGCGGATGAATCCGGTGGTGTCGCTCAGCGACGAGGACTGGGCCACGACGTTCGGGGTGAACACGAACGGGGTGTTCCATGTCTCGCGCGCGGTGGCCCGGCGCATGGTGCCGCGCCGCGCGGGGGTCATCGTCACCGTCGGCTCCAATGCCGCGGGGACACCCCGGATGCAGATGGCCGCGTATGCCGCGTCCAAGGCCGCGTCCACCATGTTCACCAAGTGCCTGGGCCTGGAGCTGGCTCAGTACGGCATCCGCTGCAACGTGGTGTCTCCGGGCTCCACCGACACGGCCATGCAGCGGGGCATGTGGAAGGACGAGCACGGCGCCGACGCCGTCATCGCCGGAGCCTCGGAGACGTTCCGCGTGGGCATTCCCCTGCGGCGCATCGCCACGCCCCGGGACATCGCGGAGGCGGTGCAGTTCCTCGCGTCGGACCGCGCGCGACACATCACCATGCACGACCTCTGTGTCGACGGCGGCGCCACGCTGGGCGTCTGAGCCCGCGCCCTCCTCCACCCGGCGCCCGGGTGGCTCGAAGTTGAGATGGATTCTTTGTTTCAGGATTGAAACGACAGGTTTGCTCCAGGGGCGCGCCCGCGACGAGGGCGTGGCCTTCGGAACAGGAGGTTGGCTGTGAAGACGACCGAACGCGCAGTGGCAACCCAGAAGCTGGCCGCGCAGTTGCTCGAGAGCTACGAAGCGGGCTCCTCATTCTTCTTCGCCTCACCCCGCCGCACGTTGCTGGCGCAGGGCACCTTCGCCACGGTGCCGCACGTGGGCGGGACGAGCTCGCTCGCGCGGTTGCCCGAGCGCGTGGCGGCGGTGCTCAGCGAGGCGCGGCAGGCGGACCACGACATCCCGGTGGCGGTGGGCGCGGTGCCCTTCGACGGGCGCGTCCCGGCGCAGCTCGTGGTGCCGATGACCATCCAGCGCGCGGGGCCTCTCGTATTCGACGACGTGGCGATGCCCCACCAGGGCGTGCCCACGCGCTACACGGTGCAGCCCGTGCCGGAGCCGGCCGCCTATCTGGACGGCGTGGCGCAGGCGCTGAAGCTGATGGAGAGCGGCCCGTTGCGCAAGGTGGTGCTGTCGCGCTCGCTGCACCTGAGCTCCACGACGCCCATCGACCTGCAGCGGCTCTTGCACAACCTGGCCCGGCGCAACCCGTCTGGTTACACCTTCGCGGCGGACCTGCCCACGCGCCCGGGGCTGATGCCCGGCGAGGGGCGGCGCACGCTGATTGGCGCGAGCCCGGAGCTGCTGGTGTCCCGCTCGGGAATGCAGGTGCTGGCCAACCCGCTGGCGGGCTCGATTCCGCGCAGCCCGGACCCGGTGGAGGACCAGGCCCGCGCGGCGGCCCTGCTCCAGTCCCCCAAGGATTTGCACGAGCACGCGGTGGTCATCGACGCGGTGGCGGAGGCCATGCGGCCGTTCTGCAAGACGCTGGATGTGCCCGCGAAGCCGTCGCTCGTCAGCACCCAGACGATGTGGCACCTGTCCAGCCGCATCGTCGGTGAGCTGGCGGATCCGTCCATTACGTCGCTGACGCTCGCCGTCGCGCTCCACCCCACCCCGGCCGTCTGTGGCTACCCGACGGAGCTGGCGCACGCGACCATCGGCCACATCGAGCCATTTGACCGCGGCTACTACACGGGCACCGTGGGTTGGTGCGACGTGAATGGTGACGGCCAGTGGGCGGTGACCATCCGCTGCGCGGAGGCGGACGAGAACTCGCTGCGGCTGTTCGCGGGCGCGGGCATCGTCGCGGGTTCCAAGCCGGAGTCGGAGCTGGCGGAGACCGAGGCGAAGTTCCGGACGATGCTGGTCGCCATGGGCCTGGGTCAGGGCGTCGAGGTGAAGCCGTGAGCCAGGGCGACTCCCGGCTGCCCGGCTGCCCCACGTGGCCCCAGGATTACGCGGAGCGCTACCGCCGCGCGGGCTACTGGAAGGGGGAGACCTTCGGACGGATGCTGCGCGAGCGCGCCGAGCGTCATGGCGAGCGCACCGCGCTGGTGTACGGCAAGGAGCGCTGGACGTACCGCGAACTGGATGCGCGCGTGGACTGGCTCGCCGCGGGCTTGAAGGGCCTGGGCATCCAGCCCCAGGACCGCGTGGTGGTGCAGCTGCCCAACATCGGCGCGTTCCACGAGGTGTGCTTCGCCCTCTTCCGACTGGGGGCCCTGCCCGTCTTCGCGCTGCCCGCGCATCGCGCCTCGGAGATCGGCTACTTCTGCGAGTTCACCGAGGCGGTCGCCTACGTCATCGCCGACCGGCACGGCGGCTTCGACTACCGCAACCTCGCCACCAGCGTGCAGGCGAAGACGCCGTCGCTCCGGCACGTCATCGTCGTGGGAGACGCGGGGCCCTTCACTTCGCTGGAGAGCCTGTATGCCGACTCGCCCGTGGAGCTGACGGAGCCGCGTCCCGACGACGTCGCCTTCTTCCAGCTCTCCGGCGGCAGCACGGGCGTGCCCAAGCTGATTCCCCGCACGCACGACGACTACCTGTACAGCCTGCGGGCCAGCGCGGAGATCTGCCAGTTGGACGCGTCGAGCGTGTACCTCTGCGCGCTGCCCGCCGCACACAACTTCCCCATGAGTTCGCCGGGCGTGTTCGGCACGTTCTACGCGGGAGGCACCTCGGTGCTGGCCCTGCACCCGAGCCCCGACGTGGCCTTCCCGCTCATCGAGAAGGAGAAGGTCACCATCACCGCGCTGGTGCCTCCACTGGCCATGGTGTGGCTGGACGCGGCCAAGGCGCGCCGGCATGACCTGTCCAGCCTGCGCGTGCTCCAGGTGGGCGGCGCGAAGTTCAGCGCCGAGGCCGCCGCGCGCGTGAAGCCCGCGCTGGGTTGCACGGTGCAGCAGGTCTTCGGCATGGCCGAGGGACTGGTCAACTACACGCGCCTGGACGACTCCGAGGACCTCATCGTCAACACGCAGGGCCGCCCCATCAGCGCGGACGACGAGATTCGCATCGTCGACGAGGACGGCCAGGACGTGGCGACGGGTGAGACGGGCCAGTTGCTCACGCGCGGGCCGTACACCATTCGCGGCTACTACAAGGCGGAGGCGCACAACGCGCGCGCCTTCACGTCCGACGGCTTCTACTGCACCGGAGACCTGGTGCGGATGACCGCGGACGGCTACCTCGTGGTGGAGGGCCGCGCGAAGGATCAGATCAACCGGGGCGGCGACAAGGTCGCTGCGGAGGAAGTGGAGAACCACCTCCTGGCGCATCCGGAGGTCCACGACGCGGCCGTCGTCTCCATGCCGGATGCATTCCTGGGCGAGCGCACCTGCGCGTTCGTCATCCCCCGGGGCACGCCTCCCGCCGCCACGTCGCTGACCGCGTTCCTGCGGGAGCGGGGGCTGGCGGCCTTCAAGATTCCGGACCGGGTCGAGTTCGTCGAGACGTTCCCCAAGACGGGCGTCGGCAAGGTCAGCAAGAAGGCGCTCCGCGAGACGCTGAGCCGCCCCACCGCTCCCCGCTGACACACCCTCCCCTCTCCTTCCTTCCAGAAAAGGACCCCCTCATGGCGCTCCCAGCCATCACCCCCTATCCGATGCCCGGTGCCGCCGACCTGCCGAAGAACAAGGTCGCGTGGACGCCCGACCCCAAGCGGGCCGTGATGCTCATCCACGACATGCAGCGCTACTTCGTGGAGGCCTTCACCCCCGGCCAGTCCCCCGTGACGGAGCTGGTGCCCAACATCCAGCGGCTTCGCGCGCACTGCCTCTCGCTGGGAATCCCCGTCGTCTACTCCGCGCAGCCGGGCGGCCAGACGCCGGAGCAGCGCGGCCTGCTGCTCGACTTCTGGGGTGGCGGCATCAACGGCGGTCCGCTCCAGAAGCAGATCATCGACGCGCTCACGCCGGGCGAAGGTGACGTCCAGCTCACCAAGTGGACCTACAGCGCGTTTCGTCGCACGGACCTGCTGGAGGTGATGCGCGCGCGCGGCAAGGACCAGCTCATCATCTGCGGCATCTACGCGCACATCGGCTGCCTCCAGACGGCCAGCGATGGCTTCATGAGCAACATCCAGCCCTTCCTGGTGGCGGATGCGCTGGGCGACTTCTCCCTGGCGCACCACCAGCTCGCGCTGAGCTACGCGTCGCAGCTCTGCGCCGTCACCACCACCACGCAGCAGGTCATCGACTCGCTGGGCCTGCCCGCCGTCAAGGGCGCTCCCGGACTGAGCCAGCACCAGGTGCGCGCGGATGTCGCGGAGCTGTTGCAGCAGTCGGTGATGGAGGTGAACGAGGATGCGAACCTGCTCGAGCAGGGCCTGGACTCCATCCGGCTGATGAGCCTGGTGGAGCGGTGGCGGAGCGCGGGCGCGGAGGTCACCTTCGTGGAGCTGGCGGAGCGGCCCACGCTCACCGAGTGGTACGTGCTCCTGCGCGCCATGCCCCTTCCGCCTCCTGACGCGAGCAGCGTCCAGGTGGCCCTCCACCGTTAAGCGCCGCCCACGGAAGCGAGGCTCCCCCCACCTCGCTCCATGCCGATGCCCTCTCTCGAAGGACCTGCGATGACCGAATCACACGACGCACGCTGGCCGCTCACCGCGGCCCAGCACGGAATCTGGGTCGGTCAACAGCTCGACCTCGCGAGCCCGATCTACAACGCCGGGGAGTGCATCGAGCTTCGTGGCGCCATCGTCCCCGAGCACTTCGAGGCCGCCGTCCGTCAGACGGTCGACGAGGCGGAGGCCCTCCACACGCGCTTCGAGTCCACCCAGGAAGGCTCCTCCCAACTGGTCAGCCCCCGCGTGGAGTGGGCGCTCCAGCACGTGGACGTGTCCACCGAAGCGGACCCGTGGGCCGCCGCCCAGGCGTGGATGAAGGAAGACCTGACGCGCACGGTGGACCTCACCCGAGGGCCGCTCTTCGCCCAGGTGCTCTTCAAGGCGGGGCCGGAGCGGTACTTCTGGTTCCAGCGCGTGCACCACATCGCCATGGATGGGTATGGGTTCTCGCTGCTCACCCGGCGCGTGGCGGACCTCTACACGTCTCGCGTGACGGGCAAGGCCGCGCCCGTGGGCTTCGGTCCCCTGCGCCCCGTGCTGGACGAGGACGCGGCCTATCGCGCCGGTCCCCAGTTCCAGAAGGACCGTGACTTCTGGGTCGGCCGCCTCGCGGACGCTCCGCTGCCGGTGACGCTGGCGCCGCCGGCCCCCATGTCCGCGTCGTTCGTTCGCTCCACCCGGATGCTCGCGGGCACCGACGTGGAGCGGATGCAGGCCGTGGCGAAGCAGCTCGGACTGACGTGGCCGGACCTGGTGCTCGCGGCGACGGCGGCCTGGATTCACCTGCGCACCGACGCGCCGGAGGTCGTGCTCGGACTTCCAGTGATGACACGGCTGGGCTCGGCCGCGCTGCGCGTGCCGTGCATGGCCATGAACATCGTGCCGCTGCGAGTGCCCGTCTCCCCCGGTGCCACCCTGGCCTCACTGGCCCGGCATGTCGCCGCGGAGATGCGCGCGTCCAGGCCCCACCTGCGCTACCGCTACGAGCAGCTTCGACGCGATCTGCGCCGCGTGGGTGGGCAGCGCAAGCTGTTCGGCCCCGTGGTCAACATCATGCCGTTCGACTACGGCGTGCGCTTCGCGGGCCTGCCCGGCATCGCGCACAACATCTCCGCGGGGCCCGTCGAGGACCTCTCCATCGGGATGTATGCCCGCTCGGACGGCGGTGGCCTGCGCGTCGACTTCGACGCGAACCCGGTCTGCTACGACGCGCGCGCCGTGGACTCCCATCAGCAGGAGTTCCTCCGGCACCTGGACACGTGGCTCGGCGCGCCCGAGCAGGCCGTTCGCGAGCAGGTCCTGTCGACCGGTGGCGACGCGTCGGTCCTGGATGGAGGCCCGCTCCCCGCGCCCGCCCATCCGGTGCTGGAGCTCATCGAACGCCAGTCCCGTGAGCAGCCGGACGTCATCGCCGTGGAGCATGGCGAGCACCGCCTGACGTACGGCGAGCTGTGGCGGGCCGCCGGGTCGCTCGCGGAGCGCCTCGTCGCCGAGGGCGTCCAGTCCGACACGCCCGTGGCGGTGAAGGTGCCGCGCGGAATCGACGCCATCGTCGCGTGGCTGGGCATCCTGCGCTCCGGCGCGGGCTACCTCCCGCTCGACCCCACTGGCCCCGCCTCCCGCTCGGCCGCCATCCTTGACGACGCCGCGCCCTCGCTGATGGTCCTCCCGTCGGAGACCGTCTCCGCCACGGACGCGAGCCCCCGCGCGGCCGGGCACCTGACCGTCCTGAAGCGCGACGTCGCCACGGAGACGGTCGCCCCTCGCGCCGAGGCTGAGCGGCTCGCGTACGTCGTCTACACCTCCGGTTCGACGGGCCAGCCCAACGGCGTGCAGATTCCTCACCAGGCGCTGGCACACTTCGTCGCGGGCGCCACGCACCGCTACGCCGTCACCCGCGAGGACCGCATCCTCCAGTTCGCGCCGCTGCACTTCGACGCGAGCGTGGAGGAAGTCTTCCTGGCGCTGACCTCGGGGGCGCGGCTGGTGCTGCGCACCGACGAGATGCTCCAGTCCGTGCCCCGGCTGCTCGAGTCCTGCGCGGCCCACGGCATCACCATCCTCGACCTGCCCACCGCGTTCTGGCACGAGCTGGCCTACGCCGTGTCCACGGGCGCGGCGCGGCTGCCGTCCTCCCTGCGCACCGTCATCATCGGTGGCGAGGCGGCCCTGCCAGAGCGCGTCGCCCGCTGGCGGGCCACCGTCGGTCCGAGCGTACAGCTGCTCAACACCTACGGCCCCACGGAGGCCACGGTGGTGGCGACGGTGGCGTCGCTCGCGGACGCCGGTGGTCCGGAGTCCGAGCGAGACGAGGTCCCCATCGGCCTGCCGCTTCCCGGCGTCCGCGCGGTGCTCGTGGATGCGCAAGGACGACTCGTCGCTCGGGGCGCGGAGGGCGAGCTGTGCCTCTTGGGTGGCGCGCTCGCGCGGGGCTATCTCGGCCGGCCGGAGCTGGACAAGGCTCGCTTCATCTCCCTGGCCGCGCTGCCCGGCCAGCCCCGCGCCTACCGCACCGGCGACAAGGCCCGGCTGCGGGAGGACGGACAGCTCGTGTTCGTCGGTCGCGTGGACGACGAGCTGAAGATCAGCGGACACCGAATCGACCCGGCCGAGGTGGAGACGGTGCTCCTGGGCCACCCCGGCGTGCGTGAGGCCGCGGTGGTCGGACAGGTGCTCCCCGGCGGCGCCCGCCGGCTCTGCGCGCACATCGTCGCGGAGGCCCCCGTGCCTTCCGCCGCCGATCTGCGCAAGCACCTGCTCGCGAACCTGCCCGCGCCCATGGTGCCGGGCGCCATCGTGTTCGCCGAGCGCCTGCCTCGCACCAGCACGGGGAAGATCGACCGCGCCGAGCTGCGCAAGGCCACCACCACCGACGCCTCCTCCACCGTGGCGCAGGCCACCACGGAGCTGGAGCGCGTGGTGCTCGGCATCTGGGAGGAGGTCCTCGGCGCCACGGGCCTCACCGCGCAGGACGACTTCTTCGACCGCGGGGGCCAGTCCCTCCAGAGCATCCAGGTGGCCAACCGCCTGGGCATCGCCCTGGGCCGGGAGGTCCCCGTCGCCACGGTGTTCCGCTACCCGACGGCCGCCGCGCTGGCCCAGGCGCTGGAGCACGGTGAGGCCACCGGCTCCGAAGCAAGCGGCCCGAGCACCACGATGCTCGCTGACTCGGAGCTGTCCGAGGACATCGTCCCCCGTCCGAGCACCACCGCGCCCCAGGGCGTGGGCGGCAGCTTCGAGACGCGCTTCCCGGAACCCCGTCAGGTGCTGCTCACGGGCGCCACGGGCTTCGTCGGCGCCCACCTGCTGGACCAGCTCCTGCGCCAGACGCGCGCCCGCGTGGTCTGCCTGGTCCGCGCCAGCGACGAGGCCCAGGCGATGGAGCGCATCCGCGCCGCGCTCACGTCCCAGCAGCTTCCGACGTCGGGCCTCGCCGAGCGGGTGCTCGCGCTGCCGTCGGACCTCACCCAGCCGATGCTCGGCCTGGACAGCGCGCGCTTCCACGGGCTGGCCGCGGAGTGCGACGTCATCCTGCACAACGCCGCCGTCGTGAGCGTCGTGCGCGAGTACGGCAGCGTCCAGGCCGTCAACGTCAAGGGCACGCGCGAGCTCTTGCGCCTGGCCGCCGCCGTGCGCCTCAAGCCCTTCCACTACGTGTCCACGCTGGCCGTGGCGCCCCAGGCGAACGTGAGCCCGGAGGTGCCCGAGGACTTCGTGCAGGCCCACCCCGGACTGCGTGACGGCTATCAGCAGAGCAAGTGGGTCGCGGAGCGACTGGTGCAGCACGCCTCCGAGCGCGGCCTGCCCGTCGCCGTCTACCGGCTGGGCCGCGTCGTCGGCGCGACGGACACCGCCATCGTCAATCCGCAAGATCTGGTCTGGCGCATCCTGCTCGCAGGCATTCCCTCCGGCTCGCTCCCGCTGCTCGACGTGGGAGAGACCTGGACCCCCGTGGACTACGTGGCGCGCGCCATCGTCAAGCTCTCCCGCGTCGCCACGCCCGGCACGGTGTTCAACGTGACGCCCGTGCCCGACGTGCGACTGCCGGACCTGTTCCGCTGGGTGGGCGAGTACGGCTACCCCGTGGACCTGCTCCCCATCCCCGCCTGGCGCGCCCGGGTCGCGGAGCGTGCCGGCACCGCGGACAACACCACCACCCTGGCCTTCTTCGACCTGCGCTCCGGTGACTCTGCGCCCGCGTTCGGCCTGGGCCCCATCCGCTGTCAGCGGTTGCATGAAGCCCTGGAGGGCACTGGCATCACCTGCCCCCAGGCGGATCGCGACCTCTTCTTCCGATACCTCGCCTGGTGCGTCACGCGCGGCCTGCTGCCCGCGACGCCCGGCTCCCCCAAGGAAACGGCCCCCTCGTGATGAACCGAACCTGGAATCCCGGCACCTGGCGGGAGAAGCCCGTGAAGTACATCCCGGATGACTATCCGGACATGCGCGCCCTCCACCGAGTGGAGGAAGAGCTGTCCCGACTCCCTCCGCTGGTCCACCCCTCGGAGACGCGGCGGCTCACCGCCTCGCTCGCGCAGGTGGCTCAGGGCAAGGCCATCCTGCTGCAAGGCGGAGACTGCGCGGAGAGCTTCAAGGAATTCACCACCGACAACATCCGCGACACCTTCCGGCTCATCCTCCAGATGGCCGTGGTGCTCACCTTCGCGGGCGGACGCCCCGTGGTGAAGGTCGGAAGAATCGCCGGCCAGTTCGCCAAGCCGCGCTCCAGCCCCGTGGAGACGCTCGACGGTGTCACCCTCCCCGCGTACCGGGGCGACATCATCAACGGCATGGACTTCGAGGCCGCCGAGCGAATCCCCGACCCCAAGCGGCTGCTCAAGGCCTACCACCAGTCCTCCGCCACGCTGAACCTGCTGCGCGCCTACTCGCAGAGCGGCTACGCGGACCTGTGCAACCTGCACCGCTGGACGCTCGACGGCGTCTCCGGCTCACCGCAGGGGGACCAGTACCGCAAGCTCGCGGACTCCATCTTCGAGTCCCTCTGCTTCATGAGCGCGCTGGCGCCGTCCCCGGAGTACACGGCCGCGCCCACGCCCACGCCCGTGGACCTCTTCACCAGCCACGAGGCCCTGCTCCTCAACTTCGAGGAGTCGATGACGCGCATGGAGCCCGGCTCCGGCCACTGGTTCGACGCCTCCGCCCACATGCTGTGGATTGGCGAGCGCACCCGCCAGCTCGACGGCGGCCACGTGGAGTTCATGCGCGGCATCCGTAACCCCATCGGCGTCAAGTGCGGGCCCACCATGGACCCCGACGACCTCCTGCGCCTGATGGACGCGCTCAACCCGGAGGCCATCCCCGGACGCCTCACGCTCATCGGCCGCTTCGGCTCCGACAAGGTCGCCGACTGCCTCCCGCGCCTGATGGCCGCCACCCGCCGCGACGGCCGCCCCGTCATCTGGTCCATCGACCCGATGCACGGCAACACCCACAAGGCCAGCAACGGCTACAAGACGCGCTCCTTCGACCGCATCCTCTCCGAGGTGAAGTCCTTCCTGGAGGTCGCCTCCTCCGAGGGCGTCCACCCGGGCGGCATCCATCTGGAGATGACCGGACAGAACGTCACCGAGTGCCTGGGAGGCCCGCTGGCCGTGACGGAGGACGACCTCCACAGCCGCTACCACACCCACTGCGACCCCCGCCTGAACGCGGACCAGGCACTCCAGCTCTCCTTCATGGTCGCGGAAAAGCTTCAGGCCCTGAAGACCCCCCACGCCAGGGCAGCCTGAGTCACCCATCAACCCTTGACAGCACTGGGTCTACAGGAATACACGGCCTCGCAAATGAAAATGAGAACCATTTTCATAATCCCCACTGGGCGCGGACGAGAGGTCGTTGGCCGGATGCGTTGGAGCGTGGCGGTGATGGTGTGGCTCGCGTTCGCCCTTCCGGCGCGAGCCCAGGTGGCCGGTGAGGCCCAGGTGCCGGCGGCGGCGGCGCAAGCCCCGGCGCCCGTGCCGGCCGTGGTGGCGCCGAAGCTGGTGACGTTCGTGGAGGCGCCCTACCCGGCCGAGGCGGAGCAGGCCCGGCTGGAAGCCACGGTGCGGTTGAAGCTGACGCTGGATGACCAGGGCGTCGTCACGGAGGCGGAGGTCCTCGAGCCCCAGGGACACGGGTTCGACGAGGCGGCGCGACAGGCCGCGCTGAGCTTCCGCTTCGAGCCGGCCCGGCGTGAGGGTGTCGCCGTCGCCTCGCGCATCGCCTACAGCTACGAGTTCCGCCTCCCCGTGGAGCCCGCCCCCGCTCCCGTGGTCGAGACGCCCGCTCCGGCTCCGACGCCCGCACCGGAGGCCGTGGCCCAGCCGCCCGCTCAGCCCGAAACGCCCGGGGTCACCGCGGCGCCGGTCGACGTGAGCCAGGAGGCCATCGACGTCACCGTCGAGGGTGAGTCCGTGGCCAACCGCCGGCGTCGCTCCGCCGAGGCGGTGAAGGTCATCGAGACGGAGAACCTCCAGCGCGAAGCCGTGGACATGGGCCAGGCGCTGGCGCGCAGCGAGGGTGTCGGCGTGCGCCGCGCGGGAGGCCTGGGCAGCCGGGCCCGCTTCTCCCTGGCGGGGCTCGCGGATGACCAGGTCCGCTTCTTCATCGACGGCGTGCCGCTGGAACTCGCGGGCTACGGCCCGGACTTCGCGAACGTCCCCGTCAATCTGGTGCAGCGCATGGAGGTGTACCAGGGCGTCGTGCCGGTGCGCTTCGGCGCGGACGCGCTGGGGGGCGCGGTGCAGATCGTCACCACCGAGAACCTCCAGGGCAGCGGGGCCTCCGCGTCCTACGAGATTGGCTCGTTCGAGACCCACCGCGTCGCCGCGAGCGCGCAGCACGTGGCCAGCGCCTCCGGCCTGTTCGTCCGAGCCAGCGGCTTCTTCGACTCCAGCCCCAATGACTACCGCGTCGACGTCCGGGTGGAGGACAGCTCGGGGAAGCTCAGCGACGCGCGGCTGCCGCGCTTCAATGATGCCTTCCGCGCGGGAGGCGGCGGCGTCGAGGTCGGCTTCCTGGACAAGCCCTGGGCACGGCGCCTCATCCTGCGTGGCTTCGCCTCCGCGTCCACCCAGGAGATCCAGCACGACACGACGATGAAGGTGCCCTACGGCGAGGTCGACTCGGGCAACCAGTCCGGCGGCGCCACGCTCCGCTTCGAGCACACCTATGACGGCGGCCTCATCGCCGATGCCGTCGGCGGCTATGTCTTCCGACAGGCGCGGCTGAGCGACCAGGGCCGCTGCGCCTACGACTGGTTCGGCCGGTGCGTCGCCGAGCTCCCGCAAGCCGGAGAGATGGAGAGCCGCGCCGTCGACCGTCATGTGGGGCAGCACACCGGCTTCGCGCGCATCAACCTGGGCTGGAGCTTCACCCCCAACCAGATGCTGCGGCTCGCGGTGTCGCCGACCTGGGTGAAGCGGACCGGTGAGGACCGCGCCCTCCGGAACACCGGACTGGTGGACCCGCTCAGCGCCCGCCGCGGCCTCTACACCCAGGTGACCGGGCTGGAGCACGAACTGGATGCCTTCGACGAGCGGCTGGAGAACATCGCCTTCGTGAAGAGCTACGTGCAACTGGCCCGCGCGGACCGGCTGAGCCCCGACAACAGCTTCATGCCCGTGGACCGGGACACCTTCACCTTCGGCGTCGGTGACTCGCTCCGCTACCGGCTGTCGTCCCTGTTCATCGCCAAGGCTTCCTACGAGTGGGCCACGCGCCTGCCCCGGCCCGACGAGCTGTTCGGCGATGGCATCCTCATCGACGCGAACCTGGAGCTGGATCCAGAGACCAGCCACAACCTCAACCTGGAGCTGGCGCTCGACACGCGCGAGACGCGGCACGGCTCGTTCCGGGGCGGCGTGATGGGCTTCGCGCGACTGGCGGACCAGCTCATCATTCCCCAGGGGCGCGAAGGCTACTTCACGTACCAGAACGTCTTCGCGGCCCGCGCCCTGGGCGGCACCGGCGCGGCCGGGTGGACGTCTCCGGAGCAGTACTTCTCGCTGGACGGCAACGTCACCTGGCAGGACGTCCGCAATGTCTCCAGCGAGGGGGCCTTTGGCATCTTCGAGGGGCAGCGGCTGCCCAACCGTCCGCACCTGCTGGCCAACGGCAGCGCCCGCTTCCAGTTGAGCGGCCTGGCCTCGTCACGCGACGAGCTGTCGCTGACCTGGCACACCCGGTACATCCACTCGTTCTACCGGGGCTGGGAGAAGCTGGGCACCCAGGATTCGAAGCAGGACATCGACGCGCAGCTCCTGCACTCGCTGGCCCTCACCTATGTCACCCGGACCGCGCGCGCGACCTTCAGTTGGACGGTCGACGTGCAGAACCTGACCGACGCCACCGCCATGGATTTCATGGGCGTTCAGCGTCCCGGCCGCAGCGTCTCCGCCAAGGTGGTCGCGGAGCTCTGAGTCACCAACACGCAGTCATCCTCTCCGAAAGGCTTTGCCCCCCATGAAGATTCGCTCGTTCTTCCCCCTGTCACGCATCACCGCCGCGGCGCTCGCGCTGTCGCTGTTCGCGGGCTGCAATGACGACGACAAGGATCCGGAGCCGACCCCCAACACCGGTCCCGTCTATGCCGCCATCACCCAGGTGAGCGTCGACGGTGAGTCGCAGAGCTACATCGTCCTGACCGACAAGGTCGACGTCACCACGCCGCTCGCCCTGGAGAATGCCATCGAGGTTCCGGGCCGCGCCCTGGGCTCTGGCATCGCGAAGAATGGCCTGCTGTACGTGAGCAGCAGCGAGGGCGCCGTCGTCACCCGCTACAAGCTCACCGCGGAAGGCAAGCTGGAGAAGGACAAGGACGCGCAGGGCCGTGACGCGGAGGTCAGCTTCCAGGGAAGCGGCGTCAGCTCCATCGGCGAGTACCAGCACCAGTTCCAGTACGTCTCGGAGACGAAGGCGTATTACATCGACGGTCGCTCCGGGAAGGTCATCGTCTGGAACCCCACCGCGATGACGGTCACCAGCGCCATCACCCTGACCGGGCTGACCATCGAGGGCGCGCTGAGCACCTTCGCGACGATGCCGGTGCGCGTCGGCAACAAGCTCATCATCCCCATCGGCTGGCGCCCGAGCGCGGGCATCGGCATCACCAAGCAGGCCGGCGTCGTCGTGGTGGACACGGTGGCCGACACGGCGACCATCGTGACGGATGACCGCTGCGGCTACGTGCGTGACGGCGTCGTCGGTCCGGACGGCCTGGTGTACCTGGCCACCGAGGCGTACGGCGCGGCCGTGTACCGCACGGCGGGCCCGGAGACCACGCCGGTGCCCTGCCTGCTGCGCTTCAACGCGACGACGCAGACCTATGACCGCGCGTTCTTCCGCAACCTGGCTGACCTGACCAACGGCAACGCCACGGGCTCCCTGCTGCGCGGCCCCAACGGCACCGCGTACCTGCGCGTCCTGGACGAGACCACCTACACCGTGGTTCCGGGCGTGCACCCCCGCCCCGTGGCCAGCGCCGTCGCGTGGAAGTTCTGGCAGCTCAACCTCAGCACCTTCACCGCGACGGAGGTCACCACCCTCCCCGTCTCCACGGGCAGCACGTTCCTGTACGACGTGACGGACAGCCGCACGCTCTTCACGGAGTTCACCAGCACCTCCACGACGAACTTCCGCGACCTGACCAGCCAGAACGGCGCGGTCGCCTTCAGCACGCAGGGCCTGGTCTTCTCCTTCCTGCAGCTGCGCTAGTCACTTTTTCATCCCATGGCGCCGGGTGCGGAGGTCGCATCCGGCGCCGTGGAGTCCTGCTTCAAGGCAACCCGTAGACAACGACGCGGCGATGACGAGCGGTCATCACGACGACGCCTGAGAGAGCGACCATGCACATCGTGGAAATCGTCAAGGATGTCTTCGTGCAGTGGGGTGCCAACTGGGTGCTCTGGCTGCTGTTCGCCCTCTCGCTGGTGAGCATTGGCATCATCATCGAGCGGTGGATTGTGTTCCGCACCAAGCAGGACCTGGTGCGCGAGCTGTCCGGCACGCTGGAGGAGACGCTGGCGAGCGGCGACTTCCCCTCGGCCATCTCCAAGCTGGAGAAGCGCACGTCCGTGGGCGCCACGGTGGCCCGCGCCGGGCTCCGGCTGGCGCCGCAGGGTATGACGGCGGCGGAGAAGGGCATGCAGAGCGCGCTCGCGATTGAGCGCTCCACGCTGGAGAACCGGCTGGCCTTCCTGGGCACGCTGGGCAACAACGCGCCCTTCATCGGGCTGTTCGGCACCGTCATCGGCGTGCTGCTCGCCTTCGAGGCGCTGAGCGAGACGACCGCGGGCGCGGTGGTGGGCAAGACGAGCCAGGTCGCCTCCAACGCGGTGATGGGCAGCATCGCCGAGGCCCTGGTCGCCACGGCCGTGGGCATCGGCGTGGCCCTGCCCGCCGTGGCCGCCTACAACTACTTCCAGCGGCGCATCGCGAGCATCCTCTCGGACGCCGAGGCCCTCACCAACCTGGTGCTGGCCTACGTCTCCGCCCGTGAGCGGGCGACGGCGCGCTCCTCCACCGGAGGCGCCTGACCATGGCGGGCGGAACGCAGCCCCGAGGCGGCCTGATAGAAGGCATCAACGTCACGCCGCTCGTGGACATCATGCTGGTGCTGCTCATCATCTTCATGGTGACCGCCCGGCTGGTGGACAGCCCCGCCGTGCCCCTGGATCTCCCCAAGGCCTCGCAGAGCGAGGACGTGCAGACGGTGTTCGCCGTCTCCATCACCGCCACGGGCCAGCTCCTGGTGAACGGCGAGGGAATCACCGAGGCCGCGCTGCGAGACAGCGCGCGACATGCCCTGGTGAAGGACCCGGAGCTGCGCGCGGTCATCCAGGCGGATGGCGCCGTGCCGCACCGGCAGGTCATCGCGGTGTTGGATCAGCTCAAGGAAGCCGGGCTCACGAAGGTGGCCTTCGGCACCGTGCGCCCCGCCGAGCCGGCGACGCCCGAGACCCCTGCGACGGAGGACGGGCGTGTCATCCCCTGACCCCACCGCGCGCCCCGACGCGAGCATCGCGAGCATCATCCTGGGCCCGCCGCCCGCGCGGCGGCGACACGGGCTCGTCTGGGCCATGGTGGCCACCGCGTCCCTGCACGGCGTCGCCGGCGTCGTCGCCTGGCAGGCCTGGCGCAAGGGTGAATCCCTGGCGCCCAGGGTCACCCAGAAGAAGCAGACGCTTCAAATCGACCACGTGGTGGACCTGAAGCCGCCCCCGCTGCCTCCCGAGCCCCCGCCGCCCGCGCCTCAGCGCGTCGCGAGGGCGGACCCGCCACCGCCGCGCGTGAAGACGCCCAGCCCCGCGCCTCGCGAGTCGTCACGTCCCACGCCCGCGGAGCCCGCGCAGGCCGGCGCCGTCATCGCCGCGAAGGAGCCGGCGGCCCCGCTCGACTTCACGGACTTCGAGATGACCAGCGGCAATGCGCCTCGCTACGCGGGAGGCGTGACGGCGTCCACGGGTCGCTCGGCGACGGCGGTCAACACCGTGCCGAGTGGAGAGACGCAGGGCCAGGGCACCGGAGGCAGCCGGGCCCGCTCCATCCAGCTCGCGGCGCGAAGCTGGAGCTGCCCCTGGCCGAAGGAAGCGGATGCGCTGCGCATCGATGACCAGCTCGTCGTGCTGCGCGTCGCCGTGGACGCCGACGGCGAGGTGACGTCGACGGAGCTGCTGTCAGACCCGGGACATGGCTTCGGCCAGGCGGCCCTGGCCTGTGCACGCAAGGCGCGCTTCGACACCGCGCTGGACCGCGAGGGCCGGCCCTACGCGGCGACCTCGCCACCGATTCGGGTGCGATTCGTCCGCCCCTAGCCTCGCGGCCCCCGCCGCGCGCGACACCTGGAGTCCCCTCGTGAACCCCGCATCTCCGCCTCGACAGGAGAGAGTGCTGACCCTGCTGCTCGCCGGGGTCCAGTTCAGCCACCTCCTGGACTTCATGATCATCATGCCGCTGGGGCCGGAGTTCATCCGGCGCTTCGGCATCACGACGGCGCAGTTCGGGGCGATGGTCTCCTCGTACACCCTGGCCTCCGCGGCCATGGGCGTGCTGGGCCTGTTCTGGTTGGATCGGTTCGACCGCAAGCGCACGCTGCTGGCCATCTTCGCGGGCTTCATCCTCTCCACGATGGCCTGCGGCGCGGCCACCGGCTACGTGTCGATGTTGGTGGCGCGCTCGCTGGCGGGAGCGTGCGCGGGGCTGATGGGCGCGGTCATCATGGCCATCATCGCGGACGTCGTTCCCCCCGAGCGACGGGGTCGCGCCATCGGCACGGTGATGTCCACCATCGGCCTCTCCGCCGTCGCGGGCGTTCCGCTCGGTCTCGCCCTGGCGAACCTCTTGGGCTGGCGCGCCCCGTTCTGGGCCATCTGCGGGCTGGCGGGCGTGTTGTGGTTGGGGCTCTTGAAGGCCCTGCCCCGCTTGGACCAGCACCTGTCCCGGAGCGACGAGGAGACCCGCCGCAATCCCCTGTCGACGCTGGCGGCGCCGGGGCTCGCGCTGGGCTGGCTTTTGACCTTCAGCGTGGCGTTCGCCAGCTTCCTGCTCATCCCCTACCTGGGCACGTACATGGTCGGCAACCTGGGCCTGTCGCAGACGGACCTGCCCTGGGTCTACCTGGGCGGCGGCGCGGGAACCCTCGTGGCGGCGAAGCTGGTGGGACGCTTCACGGACCGGCTCGGACCAGGCCGCATGCTCGCCTTGCTCCTGGTGGGCACCGTGGGCCCGCACCTGCTGTTCACGCACCTGTCGCCCTCGCCGCTGCCCGTCGTCATGGGGGCCTTCGTGTTGTTCATGGCCCTCACGTCCACGCGAGCCATCCCCACCATCGCGCTGGTGACGGCGCGGGTGCCTCCGTCGCTTCGCGGGCGGTTCCTCGCGGTGAACATGGCCGCGAGCGACGGCGCCTCCGGCCTGTCCGCCTGGGTGAGCGGGATGCTCATCGCGACGTCACCGGAGGGAGCGCTCATCGGCTTCGGCCAGGTGGGGTGGATGGCCGTGGCGGTGACGGCGCTCTCGCTGTGCCTGCTCTGGACGTTACTCGAATCAAGCCAAAGGAAGCCTCATGGACATGCCCGTCAGGAAGCACCCTTCCCTCCCCCGTCCCATCCTGGGTGAGCTGAAGCTGGAGCGCTCGAACCAGCTGCTCGCCGAGGCGCGCAAGACGGTCCCCGGCGTCACCCAGTCGATGATGAAGAAGCCGGAGTTCTTCGCTCCCGGCTCCTTCCCCGTGTTCCTCTCCAAGGGCCAGGGCGCGCTGGTGGAGGACGTGGACGGCCAGGAGTACATCGACTTCATCAGCGGCCTCGGCGCCAACATGCTGGGCCACAACCACCCCGCGGTGGTGGACACCATCCGCAAGCACCTGGAGGAAGGTGTCCTCCACTCGCTGCCCACGCCCGTCGAGGTCACCTCCATCCAGGCGCTGCTGGAGCTGGTCCCCGGCGCGGAGCAGGCGCGGTTCTTCAAGACGGGCGCGGATGCGACGTCCGCGGCGGTGCGCCTGTCGCGCTACGTCACCGGCAAGGAGCGCATCATCACGGTCGGCTACAACGGGTGGCACGACCACTTCATGTTCGACACACCGGGCGTGCCGGCCGCGCACGCGGGCCTGACGACGCGCCTGCCCCTCTTCACGCCTCCGGACGAGGCGGTGCTGCTGTCCACCATCGAGAAGCAGGCCAGCCAGCTGGCGGCGGTGATTCTCTCCATCCCCTACAACCGCGTGCTCACGTCCGCGTTCATGCAGCAGGTGCGCGCGACCTGTACGGCGCACGGCGTGCTGCTGGTGATGGACGAGGTCGTCACCGGCTTCCGTCTGGCGATGGGCGGCGCGCAGGAGTTCTTCGGCGTGCAGGCGGACATCGTGTGCATGTCCAAGGGCATCGCCGCGGGCATGCCGCTGTCGGCCATCTCCGGCCCGGCGAAGTACCTGAGCAAGCTGGCCGACCTCCAGGTGTCCACCACCTTCGGCGGTGAGCTGCTGACGCTGGCCGTGACGGAAGCCGTCCTGAAGTTCTACAAGAACGGCAACCACATCCAGCACGTGGCGAAGCTGGGCCGCAAGCTGCGCGAGGGCATCAACGCCCACGCGGAGGCGGTGGGCTCCCCGCTGCGCGTGCTCGGCTACGACGCGATTCCCTTCTTCCGCTACTCCACCGACATGGTCGAGCACGCGAAGTTGATGACGCCCTTCCAGGGCGGCATGGCGCGCCGGGGCATCCTGCTGCGTCGTGACGTGAACTTCCCCGGGGCCGCGCACACCGAGGAGCAGATCGACTACACGGTGGAGATGGCGGGCGAAGTGCTCCGCTCGCTCGCGAAGCCCGCGTAGCCTTCGTCGAAAGTCCCGGGGAGGTCGAGGTGTTTTCGGCCTCCCCGGGCGACGACTCAGTTCTGCGAGTCGTGGTGGTGGTCCGACAGGCCGCGCTTCCAGTAGCCGGTGACGCGCACCCAGCTCTTCTTCGTGCCCCGCTCGTTGAGCAGGTGGTCGCGGATGGGGCGCATGGAGAGCGACTCGCCCGACACCCAGGCGAAGTAGTCGCCGGGCGGGAAGTCGAGCCCGCGAATCGCCTGGTTCAAGAGGTCTGTCGTCCCAGCCTCCGCGCCATTGCGGTGAAGCCACGTCAGCGTCACGTTCGCCTTCGTGTCGAACTTCTGCTCCTCGCTGGCGTCCGACACTTCGATGAAGACGATGGCGCGAGCCCCCGCGGGAAGCTCTTCCAGCCTGCGGCCGATGGCGGGGATGGCCGTCTCGTCGCCCGCGAGCAGGTACCAGTCGAAGTCGTTGGACACGAACAGCGAGCCCTTGGGCCCGCCCACGCCGAGGAAGTCACCCGGCTTCGCCTTCGACGCCCAGGACGACGCGGGACCCGAGCCGTGGAGGACGAAGTCGATGTCCAGCTCGCCCGCCACCGCGTCATGCCGCCGGGGCGTGTAGTCGCGCGAGTCCGGCTTCTTCTCACCCGGCTGCAGCACCGGACCGTTCGGCCCCATGGTGGGGATGACCGGCTTGAGCTTCCCCTCCTCGGGGAACAGCAGCTTCACGTGGTCGTCCGCACCCTCGCTGTTGAAGCCCTGGATGTCCTCGCCCCCGAAGGTGATGCGCACCACATGCGGGGTGATGGGAGTCACCCGCAGCACCTCCAGCAGCCGGAACTTCACGGGGAAGGGCCCCCGACGGAACACTTTCTCGCTCACGCTCGTCGTCACGCCGCGCTCCTCTTCTCTTCACGCTGCCTCGAGGCCCGCCCCGAAGGACGGTCCGACAGCCAGGACTACGATATTGACTCGCAATTTCGTTATCACAAGAGGCCGGGTTCGTCTCCAGGCTTGAGGGCCTGACGGGTGGGAAGTCGGAGCCCTGGCCGGGCGCCGCCCGGGCGCACGTCAGGCGAGCGGGCCTGTGCGTCTTCCCCAGGACAGCTCCCGGGCCCTTTGTCCCTGGCAGGGATGACGAGCGCCCGCTGTGGGCCGCGTTCGCAGGTCCTACCCTCTGCATGGAACGAGGGATGCGGTGCCGCGCCGCGAGAACGTCTCCCCGGGGGTTCGCATGGAGCGCCTTCTTGATCGCGCCGCGCCGAAGCCACCCGCGCGCGGTGTCTGGCATGGGAGTCGGACTTCCTCCCGGTGGCTCCACTACACGCTCCCCGGCGCGTGGGTCGCGCTCGTGTTCGCGTGTCTGTCCTTCACGCCGTCGTTGCTGCCGCGCAGCGGTCCCTTTCAAGGCCTGGTCAGTGGCATGAGCGCGGTCATCGGCTACGGGCTGGGCGTCCTGGGCGCCTGGCTCTGGCGCGAGTTCGCCAACCGACCTCCGAGGGCTCCGAGTCCACGCGCCTGGCTCGGCTTCTTCATGGTGGGGGGCGTGGCCCTGGTCGCCGCGCTGGCGTTGGGCTGGCATTGGCAGGCGAGCATTCGCGAGCGGATGGGAATGCCCCACCCTGGCCGCGCCGGCTACCTGTTCGCGCCCGTGGTCGCGGCGGTCATCTTCTTCCTGCTCGTCGCGGCGGGGCGGGGGCTGCGCGCGGTGTATCGCCGACTGGACTCGCGGCTCGCGCGGCACATCGGCCCGCGTGCGGCCCGGGCGACGAGCGGCGTCGTGGTGGCGGCGCTCACCTTCCTGCTCGCCAGCGGCGTGCTGTGGGACGGGCTCATCTCCCTGGCGGACCGCACCCTCGCGGTGCAGGACACGACGACCGCGGAGGGCGTGTATCCGCCGAGCAGCGCGCTGCGCTCCGGAGGCCCTGGCTCGCGGGTGGGCTGGGAGACGCTCGGCCGCGAGGGACGCAACTTCGTGGGCCGGGGTCCCTCGGTCGAGGAGATCTCCACGTTCAACGGCGCCGCCGCGAAGGAGCCCATCCGCGTCTATGCCGGTTACGCCTCCTCGCCGGACGCGGAGGGCCGCGCGAAGCTGGCCGTCCAGGACCTGGAGCGAGCCGGTGGCTTCGAGCGCGAGTACCTGCTCGTCGTCACCACCACGGGCAGCGGCTGGGTGGTGCCGGAGTCCGTGGACGCCTTCGAGTACGTCACAGGCGGCGACTCCGCGATCATCTCCATGCAGTACTCGCATCTGTGGTCCTGGCTCTCCGTCCTGGTGGACCAGCAGCGCGCGCGGGAAGCGGGACGCGCCCTCTTCGATGAGGTCTACGAGCGCTGGTCGCGACTCCCCGAAGGCCGTCGTCCGAAGCTGCTCGTGTTCGGAGAGAGCCTGGGCTCCTACGGCGGAGAGACGGCGTTCAGTGGAGAGCGGGACCTGGCCAACCGCACGAGCGGCGCGCTCTTCGTCGGGCCGCCACACTTCAACACGCTGTATCGCGAGTTCACCGACCAGCGCGATGCTGGCAGCCCCGAGGTGGAGCCCACCTATCGCAATGGCCGCATCGTGCGTTTCAGCAGGCGGCCGGGCGTGGAGATTCCTCCGGCGTCCGCACCCTGGGGGAACTCCCGGGTGCTCTACCTGCTCCACCCGTCGGACCCCATCACCTGGTGGAGTCCGCAGCTGCTCTTGAGCCGTCCCGACTGGCTGAGGGAGCCCCGGGGCGATGACGTCGTGGACGCGATGGTGTGGCTCCCCTTCGTGACGTTCTGGCAGGTGACAGCCGACCTGCCGCTGGGGATGGCGGTCCCTCCCGGCTATGGCCATGTCTACACGGGCGAGCACGTGGACGGCTGGCTCGCGCTGCTGCGGCCGGAAGGCTGGACCCAGGAGAAGACCGCGCGACTGAGGGAGCGCCTGCGGCCCGAGCCGTGACGAGTGTCGCGCGTCGGATGAAGGCAGTGAATCGGAGTCGGGCCCTGACGCGCACGCGAGCGTCCCGCGCTGCCCCCTTGGGCGATTGCGCGCCCTGTCACGCATGACGAGTGTTTGACGGAACCCGAGAGGGCGGCACGCGCCTGCTCGCTGTCCTGGCCGTGAACTCCGCGCCTCCCGTCTCCTGGCATCGCTCCAGGAGCGCCTCACTGCTTCACCCGAGTGTGTATGAGCCCTCTTCTCTTCCTCCTCACGGTCCTTGCCCAGACTCCCACGCCGCCGCCCGACACGGTGTCGGAGGACGGCCCGGTGCGCCCATGCACCGAGGATGAGGAAGAGGACGTCGGGCCCTGGACAGGCTCCTTCGGCGTCGGCTTCTCGTTCTTCACCGGCAACAGTCGCTCGTACACGCTGACGGGCAATTCCCTGGCGGAATACGAGTCACCCAAGTGGGCACTCACCCTGGAGGCGGATGGCGCCTACGGGAGAGCGGCGGCGTCCGAGGACGAAGAGGAGCTCATCGCGGAGGCGCTCGGAGCGTGGGTGCGTGGAGAGTACCGGGCCACGCCCCTGCTCAGCGCGTACACGTACCTGGGGGCGGAGACCGACCACCTGTCGAGCCTCGAGCTGCGCGCGGAGGTGGAGCTGGGGGTCGGCTTCACGTTGATTGAGCAGAAGAAGCGCAAGACGGACGAGCTGTTCCTGCGGGCCTACCTGGGCGCTCACTACGCCCATGACCGCAGGTTCCAGTACGTCCCCACGCAGAAGGATCTCCCCAGCGTCGACCTGTGGTCTCCCTCGGTCGGGGTGATGTTCCGCTACGACATCAACGAGCGGGTGGAGTTCCGGGAGTACGCGATGCTGCTTCCGGATGTCTTTGGCGACACGCGCGTGCTGCTGACCTCCACCACGAAGCTCTCCGTGAACCTGACGGGGCGCCTGGCGCTCACCACGTTCTTCGACGTACGGCATGACAGCTCACCGGCGGAGGGAAAGGCCTCCACGGACACCGCGCTCACGGTGGGAGCAGAGCTGACGCTCTGAGGCAGGGGGCTCGCGCGTCGTCGCGGGATTGAGCGGCAAGCGTGTCCCCGGATGGAAAGGATCGGGACGACCATGAAGGCAGCTCACTTCAACGATTCGATGCCGGAACGGCAGACCGAGACACCGCCCAAGAAGAAGGGACTGGAGCGGATTCTCGACACCGTCGAGCGGGTGGGAAACAAGGTCCCCCATCCGGCGGTGATCTTCGTCGCGCTGATTGGCATCGTCATCCTGCTCTCCCATGTCTTCTACATGATGGGGGCCAGCGTCACGTACCAGACCATCAATCCGGAGACCCACGCCCCGGAGGAGACGACCGCCGCGGCGAAGAGCCTGCTGACGGGCGACGGGCTTCGCTTCATGTTCGAAGGCGTCGTCCAGAACTTCATGAACTTCAACGCGGTGGGGGTCATCATCGTCGCCATGCTCGGCGTCGGTGTCGCGGACGCCGCGGGCCTGGTGGGGGCGCTGATTCGCAAGCTGGTGGCCGTCGCGCCCCGCAAGGCGCTGACGTACATCCTCGTCTTCGTCGGCATCCTGTCGAGCATCGCGGCCGACGCTGGGTATCTGGTCCTGATTCCCCTGGCGGCGGCGGCCTTCCTCACCGTGGGACGTCATCCCCTGGCGGGTCTGGCGGCGTCCTTCGCGGGCGTCGCGGCGGTGTTCACCGTCAACATCCTGATCAAGCCGCTGGACGGAATCCTGACGGAGATCACCAACGACGCCATCCACATCCTGAATCCCGAGCGCTCCATCGACCTGACGGCGAACTTCTGGTTCTCCGTCGCGTCGGTCATCATGCTGACCTTCATCGTCTCGCTCATCACCGACAAGGTCATCTCGCCCCGGCTGGGTGAGTACAAGGGCGAGAAGCCGGACGCGGCGGGTGCGACGATGAGCGCGGACGAGTCGCGTGGACTCAAGTTCGCGGGGTTGGGGGTGCTGGCCGTCCTCGTGTTCTTCGGGCTGCTGACCCTGCCGCCGGGCGCGCCGCTGCGCAATCCGGAGACGGGGGCCATCGTCGGCGACTCGCCGTTCATGAACGGCCTGATTGTCGCAATCACCCTGCTGTTCCTCGTGGCGGGTGCGGCCTACGGCATCGGCGCGAAGACCATCCGGAGCAGCGTCGACGTCATCAAGGCGATGGAGAAGGCGGTGTCGGGGCTGGGCGCGCTGATCTTCCTGCTCTTCATCATCAGCCAGTTCATCGCCCTGTTCACGTACACCAACATGGCGACGCTCGCGGCCGTGAAGATGGGCGACATCCTGGAGGACGCGGGGCTCGGGGCGCTGCCGTTGCTCGTCGGGTTCGTCGGCGTCGTCGCCGTGCTGGACCTCATCATGACGGGCGCCATTCCGAAGTGGGCCATCTTCGCGCCCGTCTTCGTGCCGCTGCTGATGCGGCTGAATGTCGACCCGGAGGCCGTGCTGGCCGCGTACCGCGTGGGTGACGGTCCGTTCAACGCCATCTCGCCCTTGAACGCCTACTTCGCGTTGATCGTCACATTCGCCCAGAAGTACCAGAAGGAAGCAGGCGTGGGCACCATCGTGGCGCTGATGTTGCCGTACGTCGTGGTCGTCTTCATCGCGTGGATCCTCCTCCTGGTGGCGTGGCAGGTGCTGGGGCTCCCGTGGGGACTCGGGTAGGCCCAAGAGGACACCTGAACCGAGGCCGTGCCAGGGCCGAGTGCCCTGGCACGGCTCGAGGGTGAGCAGGTGGGGCACGGCAGGAGCCGAAGGACTCGCTCGTCGACCACGAGGTGAAGCTGATACCTTACGTCCATGAATCCGGATGCAGGTGTCGAGAGGACTGGCCTTCATTGGACCCTGCAACCCGCGAAGAGCGCCGCGCTCGCTGTGACCTTCGCGGCGGCATCAGCGCTACTGGCCCCCTGGGTCACTCCGATGCCGGCCCTCCCGCCCGCCGTGGGCGCCCTTTGCGGCGTCATCGTCGGCACGCTTCAGGCGCGCAGCCTGAGGGCGGCTCCCGATGCAATCCGCGCCGCGAAAACCGCGATTGAGGTTCGTCGCGCGATGGTGGCGACCGTCGCCGGGAAGTGGGCCATCCGAGCGCACTGGGTGACCACCGTCGTGCTCTTGACCCTCGCCATGATGATGATGGGCATCGGAACGTTCGTGGCGTTTGTGGTGGGCAGCCTGGCATACATGGCTGTCCGCGACCTCACGACCCTGCCCGAGCTCCTTCGTCTGTCGAGTGCCCCATCCTCTCCCGCTGGGGAACCGCGTTAGGACGACAGGTGGCGACCTGCTGAGCCGGGATCGGCTCAGTGCGGGCCCCACTCGCCCGCGTTGGCTCCGAGGTCGCTTGGCGAGCGGTTCTCGAACGCAGCGCGAATGCGCCTGGATTCCGTGAGCCGTCGATGGAGGCGCTCACGCTCGGGGGTCTCCTGTGCGGTGGCCATCGCGAGCACGCGAGCCACGAGTGCGTGCGCCGCGGCCCGGTCTTCCGCATCCCAGGCGGTCAGCCCCACGGCGAGCGCGATCTGGAGGACCTCTTCAAGGACCTCGGGACTGCCCATTCCATGGTGCAGCGGACCATCCACAGCCATGAAGAGATAGTCGCGCAGGCGCATCCCCGCGACGGACGCACGCACCTGTCCATCGGGGTCGACCACGTTCCAGTCCCCCAGCGGCAGATGTCCCAGCCGGCGCATCACCGAGCGGACCTGCTGCAGCGCCTGTCGCGCCGTATAGGCGTCGTTCGCGGAGGTCGAGAGCGCCCGGTTGGCGACGTCGACGAGGATGCGAATCCCGAGCGCGGGGTCGCAATCAGGCTCGCGCGCCGCGGTGAGGAGCAGGGCCGAGGCGAGGCTGTGCATCGCGCGAGGGTCCATGGACCCAGGAACTTCCCCCACCACCCAGCCGACGACTTCCCCCGTGTCGACATAGTCGCCGACGAATACGTCGATGCGCACCCGCACACGCCAATGCCGGGCGGTTCGAGTGAGGCGACGGAGGTCGACCTCGGTGAGGTAGCCAGAGGAAGGCGCCGTGAGCGCGGAGGACTCGGGCGGCAGCAGCAGGGTCGCCGCCGGGTCCAATGGGAGTCGGCTCAGTCGAGCCCGGATGCGACGCTCTGCCGCCGAGACGACCAACTCCTGGACGAGTCCGAGCACGCGCTCCACGCGCATGTAACGGAACGTGCGAATCATGCAGACGACCAGGGACACGAGCGCGCAGAGGACCAGGATGAAGGCCCCCGAGAGCACGGGACGTGGACGGACTCCCGCGTCCGTGATCAAGCCCAGCTCCCGTCCGGCCACGAGGATGTACCCACTGGAGACGCAGAACAGCGGGATGGCGCGGCGCAGCGGCGCGCTCTTCAAGTAGAGCGGGACGAGCCGGGGTGAGTATTGATTCGCCGCGGACTGGATGACCGGTGCATTCAGGGACAGGACCACCGTGAGGACGGTGATCTGCAGTCCGAACAGCGCCGTGAGCGCGGAGCGTGTCTTGGAGGGGTCCCCCCGCCAGGCCAGCCCGAAGAAGGCCGACGCGTAGTCCGTCTGAACCCGCGCCAGCTCCAAGCCAAGCAGGCCGCCGATGCCGAGACAGGCGAGCAGCACCAGCCAGTAGGGGTCACGGATGAGCCTGCGGAGACGGCGGGCGACCATGCGAACTCCCTCTCGGCCAGAAGGAAAATGTGGCCCCGGAGGGCGTGGCACGCAGCAGACACACGGACAGGCAGCAGCCCGTGGACTCGGTGCACGGACGCGCCCTACCCGGCGTCGTTCACTTCGACGAGCGCCGCCAGGAACAACGAGTAGGTCAGCTCCGCCACGGGACGCTTCTCGCGGCGCGCCTGCGTGCGCAGCGCCTTGGGCAGCGAGCATGGCTTGCCGCGCTCTCCATCACGGAGCTGCACATAGCCCCGCTCCGAGTACCCAAGCACCTGCCATCCCCGCTGACAGAGGGCCTGCGCCAGGTCGTCCGTGAGCTGGTGGTGGATGGCCTTCGCCAGCGGATGCTGGCCGAAGATCTCATGCGACCACCGACCCTCGTCTTCACGCCAACCGCGCGCCCGCAGGTAGTTGGCCTTCCGCGCGAGGGAGAGCCCTCCGACATGGCGTTCAAGCTTCATGGTGTCACGAAGGCTTTACATGCACACTGCGACAGAGTGCAATTGCGTGAATTTCTTGGCGTGGAGCCTTCGTGATGTCAGGCGCAGATGGGCGGCAGGGCAAGATGTTCTCCGAGGAAACCCACGTGCTGCACGGCGAGCTGTCCGCCGCGGCGGTGGCCTTCCTGAAGTTCGCGGAGCGGACTCCCGAGGCATTCGCGAAGCACCGCTTCGGCAAGTTCGAGGAGTCGCCGCTCATGTATTACGAGCTGCACCGCTGGCCCATCCTCATCGACGCGCGCCGGAACCAGTTGCTGGAGGACGTCTCGGTGAAGCTCAGCCGGCTCGTCAAGCGCGGGCCCCGGCTGCTGCTCGGCGGTGACCCGGCACGTGTCGCCGAGTACTTCGGTCTCCCGCCCGAGCGCGCACGCGTGGCGGTGGAGGCCCTGGCCCTCACGGACGACGCGCGCGGCGTGCTCAGCCGGGGCGACTTCATCGACTCCGCGGACGGGCTCAAGTGCCTTGAGATCAACATGATGGCGGGCCTGGGTGGTTGGGAGACGGCGCTCAAGGCCCAGGTGGTGATGGACCAGCCCGTGCTCCAGCGCTTCACCCAGGAGCAGGGCCTGCGCGTCCAGCTCCAGGACACCCTCAAGGCCTTCCTCTCCCACGTCATCGACGACGTGCGCCGGACTGTCGCCTGGGAGGGCGAGTGCAACCTGGCCGTGCTCTTCCCGGACAACGAGCTGCCGGACCCGGTGGGTGTCGAGATGGCGACCCTGCTGCTCAACACCACCTTCACGGAGCTGCTCGAAGCGGAGGGCGCGAAGGGCGAGGTGCTCATCGGCGCCTACGGCGAGGTCCACGACGCGGAGGGACACCGCTTCACGATGCGCGGCCGACGCGTGCATGCCGTGCAGGAGCATGACGCGAGGGACAGGCTGGAGGTGGTGGGAGCGGCGTTCGATGCCCGCGTCGGCGCCGCGCTCGCCGCCCGCACCCTCTGCCTCTACAACGGCCCGGCGCAGGAGATCCTCGACGACAAGCTCAACATCTCGCTGCTGTCGGAGAACGAGGACTCCCCTGCCCTCTCCGCCGAGGAGCGCGAGCTCATCCGCCAGCACATCCCCTGGACGCGGCGGCTCCAGCGCACCCACACCCAGCGGGCCGGTGAGCGCGTGTGGTTGCCCGACCAGGTCGTCGCCTCGAAGCGCGATGGGCTGGTGCTGAAGGCGGGCCGCGCCTACGGAGGGAAGTCGGTGCTCATCGGCCGGTCGATGACCGCCGAGGCGTGGGACGCGGCCATCCAGGAGGCGCTGGAGAGCGGCGGGTGGATCATCCAGGAGCGCGTCGAACCGCGCCCCTACCACTTCATGCGGGACGACGGCTCCGTGGGCCCGCACATCCTCATCTGGGGCTCGTTCGTCTTCGGCGAGCGCTACGGCGGGACGATGGTCCGGATGAATCCCATGGGTCGGGGCAAGGACGTGGTCAACGCGACGCAGGGCGCGTTGATGTGCGCGCTCGTCGTCGTCGAGTAGCCCGCCCGTCCGGGGCCCTCCGTCACGCCGAGGTCGGCGCCGGCTGGGGCCCCACGCTCGAAGGCGGCTCGCGCAGAACGTCCGGCAGCTCCAGCTCCACGTTCCTCACCCGGGGGGAGAGCCAGGCCACCAGCACGTTCACCGCGCACAACACGCCCAGCACCAGGTAGAGCAGCGCGATGCCCCGCCCCGGGCCCACGCCGAGCATGGGCCCGAAGCGCCCCGCCAGCGCGCCGCCCGGGGCCATCCAGGGCTCGAAGAATCGGTCCGCCAGCGGTCCCGAGAGCAAGGCCGCCACCGGCGGCGTGGACAGGGCGATCATCCGCCTCACGGCGAAGACCCGGCCCTGCAACTCCGACGGCACCTTGCTCTGCCAGATGGACTGAGAGCACCCCATGACCCCTGGGGTGGTGAACATGAAGACGAAGGCGGCGCCCGCCACCAGTCGCGCATCCGCCGGCAGCGCCGCCGCGAACAGGGCCAGGCCCGCGAGCAGCTCGAAGCCAAGCACACCGAGGATGCGCCGCCGGGGCCCACCCCACACGCTCATCAACAAGGCCCCCGTGAGCACCCCCATGCCCGAGCAGGAGGCAATCCACCCGAGGGTCGACGCGTCCGCGAAGCTCAGGACCATGGGAGTGATGAGCACCGTCACCAGGCTCACGAACAGGTTGGCCACGGCGATACACGTCAACAGCCCCAGCAGGCCGGGCCGCGCCTGGATGAAACCCCACCCGACCGCCATCTGCTCCAGCAGGGAGCCTCTCGCCGCGCGCGCGGTGGCGCTTTGCTCGGGCTGGGGGAATCCCACACACAGCAGCACCAGCGCGGAGAGGAAGAAGGACCCCAGGTTGATGAGCAGCACCCCCTGGAGGCCGATTCGCACCACCAGGAGTCCCGCCAGCGCGGGCCCGCCCAACTGGCCGATTCCCAGCGCCAGCTCAATCAGGCCATTGGCCCGCCCCAGGTGCTGCTTGGGCACCATCAGCGCCGTGGAGGCCGAGTAGGCCAGCGCACGGAACGTGCCCGCGGCCGCGCACACCGCGATGGGCAGGTACAGGTGCCAGCTGCGCAGGCTCCAGAGCCCTGCCCCGTCCGCCACCAGCATGAGCCACATCAGCAGCATGGTGAGCCCCGCCCCCACGTCCGCCAGCACCATGATGCGGCGGCGGTCCCACCGGTCCACGAGCGCCCCGGCGACGGGGGCAATCAGCACCATCGGCAGGAACGAGAAGAACGAGGCGAGCGAGTACTCGGTGATGGAGTCACTGCTCCGATACACGTGGACCATCACCGAGAAGCCCGCCAGCGCCGAGCCCAGCGAGGAGACCAGCTGCGCGAACCAGGTGAGCCCGAAGACGGCGGGCGGGTGCGTGATGACGCGTCGGAACATGTGGGAGGTGCTGATAACAGGTCGCGGCCGGGAAGAAGGAGGAGTCCGCGCAACCACAGCACTCCTGCCTGTCACATTTTCTCGGAGTTCAAACAAAATCAGCCAAGCCTCATTTCTCACGGCTGGCGGTGCTATTATAGTAACGACCCCCAACGAAACGCGGTCAACTCGACGCCCCGGCCCGTGTCGTCCACGGCCGAGGGTGTCACTTGCCCCGGGAGAAGCGCTCGCCGTGAAGCTCAGTGTCCTTGACCATTCCATCGTCGCCCGAGGCAGCACGACACGTGAGGCATTCCAGAACACGGTGGAGCTGGCCCGTGCGGCGGAGCAGCTCGGCTATCACCGGTTCTGGGTCGCGGAGCACCACGGCTCCGGACACTTCGCCGGTGTCGCTCCCGAAATCATGGTGGCGCATGTCGCGGCGGCGACGTCGCGCATCCGTGTAGGCACGGGCGGTGTGCTGCTGACGAACTACAGCCCCTTCAAGGTCGCCGAGGTCTTCCGGCTGTTGGAAGCGCTCCACCCGGGACGCATCGACCTGGGCATCGGGCGGACGTCTGGCAGCGCGGACCTGGTGGCCAAGGCGCTGGCGTACGGCGTCCCCGCGAGCAACGAGAGCTTCCCGACGAAGCTCGAGGACCTCATCGCCTTCATCTCGGGGAGCACGCCCGCGACGGCGGAGTTCCAGGGGCTGGGGTTGCGGACGATGGCGCCGGGGATGCCGCAGTTGTGGGCGCTGGGCTCGGGTGAGCAGAGCTCCGTGCTCGCCGCGCGGCTGGGAATCTCCTTCTGCTTCGCCCACTTCTTCAATCCGATTCACGGCGGTCCGGTGACGCGCGGCTACCGCGCGCGGTTCCAGCCCTCTCACGTGCAATCGGCGCCTCGCTCCTCCGTCAGTGTGTATGTCATCTGTGCACCGACGGAGCAGGAAGCTCGGCGGATAGCCCGCAGCAGCGACCTGCTGACCATCAACACCCGCCGGGGCCGCAACGAAGAGCCCATTCCCTCCATCGAGGAGGCGGAGGCCTACGCCTATACGCCCGAGGACCAGGCCACGCTCGAGTTCGACCGCAAGCGCGTCGTCTGCGGAGCTCCGGCCCAGGTGAAGGAGCAGTTGCTGGGCATGGCCGAGGAGTTCCAGGCGGACGAGCTGCTCATCACGACCATCGTCCACGACCACCGCGCCCGGCTGCGGTCCTACGAATTGCTCGCCGACGCGTTCTCGCTCACGAACACGCGCGACGAAGCCCTACCCACCGCCCGCACCGCGAGCTGATTCGCGGCCTCGGGTGACTCGCGGCGGCCGGGGGACCGCCGCGGGCGACGGCTCCAGCACATTCGTCACGGACGTTCCTCCGCCTTGAAACCGTATGTGCGGACCGTTCGTACGTTCCAGACACGCCTCCCCCTGATTCTCCTCCTGCCTGTGAGTGCTTCGACCGCCATGAGCGAAGACAACCTGAATGACGGCGATGCACTGGCCATTGCCATTGTCGGCATGGCCGGCCGCTTCCCGGGCTCTCCGGACGTGGAAGCCTACTGGCGCAACCTCCGCGACGGCGTGGAGGGCATCCGCTTCTTCACGGACGACGAGCTGCGCGCGCGGGGTGTCCCCGAAGAGCGACTGAGGCAGCCGGGCTTCGTGAAGGCCGGGGCGGTGCTGGAGCAGGTGGATGCCTTCGACGCGGGCTTCTTCGGCTACTCGCCGCGTGAGGCGGCGTTGATGGACCCGCAGCACCGCATCTTCCTGGAGTGCGCCTGGGAGGCGATGGAGCACGCGGGCCACGGGCTGGACACGGAGTCGCGCTCGGTGGGCGTCTTCGCCGGAACGAGCCTGAGCACCTACCTGCTCTTCAACCTGCACACGCACCCGGAGCTGCTCGATTCAGGCGACAGCTTCCAGGTGATGATTGGCAACGACAAGGACTTCCTCGCCACGCGGCTCGCGTACCACATGGACCTCAAGGGTCCGAGCCTCGACGTGCAGACGGGATGTTCCACCTCGCTGGTCGCAACCCACCTGGCCTGTCAGGCGCTGCTCGGTTTCCAGTGTGACGTGGCGCTCGCGGGGGGCGTGTCCGTGGACATGCCCCAGCGCACCGGCTACGTGCACCAGCCCGGTGGCATCGCGTCGCCGGACGGGCACTGTCGCCCCTTCGATGCCGAGGCCCAGGGAACGCTCTTCGGCAGTGGCGTGGGCGTGGTGGTGCTCAAGCGGCTGGAGGACGCGCTGGCGGACGGCAGCCACATCCACGCCGTCATCCGCGCCACGGCCGTCAACAACGATGGCGCCTCGAAGCTCGGCTACACCGCCCCCAGCTCCGAGGGACAGGCGGAGGTCATTGCCCGCACCCATGCGCTGGCGGGCGTGACGCCGGACAAAGTGGGCTTCGTGGAGACGCACGGCACCGGCACGCTGCTGGGAGATCCGGTGGAGGTCTCCGCGCTGACGAGCGCCTTCCGCGCGGGCACCGAGGCCACCAGCTTCTGCGCGCTGGGCTCGGTCAAGTCGAACATCGGCCACCTGGACGCGGCGGCGGGCGTGGCCGGCCTCATCAAGGCGACGCTCGCGGTGGAGCACGGGCAGATCCCTCCCACCCTGCACTGCCGGACGCCCAACCCCAACATCGACTGGGCCCGGAGCCCCTTCTATGTGAACGCCACGCTGAAGGACTGGCAGCCCCATGGCCACCGGCGCCACGCGGGCGTGAGTTCCTTTGGCATTGGCGGCACCAACGCCCACGCGCTGCTGGAAGCGCCTCCTCCTCCCGCGCCTTCCGGCCCCACCCGGCCGTGGAAGCTGGTGGCCCTCTCCGCGAAGAAGCCGGGCGCGCTGGACACGCTCAGCCACAACCTCGGCGCGCACCTGGCGGCGCATCCGGAGCAGGAACTGGCGGACGTGGCCTACACCCTCCAGATCGGCCGAAAGGCCTTCGCCCATCGGCGCGTGGTGATTTGCGAGGACGGCCAGGACGCGGCCACCGTGCTGACCGATGGGGCACCGGAGCGCGTGTTCACCGGCATGGCGAAGGACGGTGGACGTCCCGTCGTGTTCCTCTTCCCCGGTGGCGGGGCCCAGCACGTGCGCATGGGGCAGGAGCTGTACGAGACGGAGCCCGCCTTTCGCGAGGCCTTCGATGCGTGCGCCGCCCTGCTGTCGCGCCGGGGAGGCCCGTCGCTGCGCGCGGTGCTCTACCCGCCTGGAGACGCGGACGCCTCGGCGCCCCTCCCTCGCCCGTCCGTGGGCCTGCCCGCGCTCTTCACCGTGGAGTACGCGCTCGCGAAGCTGTGGGAGTCCTGGGGCATCCAGCCCGAGGCGATGATTGGCCACAGCATGGGCGAGTACGTCGCCGCCTGCCTCGCGGGTGTCTTCTCGCTGGAGGATGCGCTCGCCCTGGTGACCGAGCGGGGTCGCCTCTTCGAGCAGCTCCCCTCGGGCGCCATGGTGAGCGTGGCCCTGTCCGAGGAGGAACTGCTGCCGCTGCTGAGCGAGCGGCTGTCGCTGGCCGCCGTCAATGGACCCACTCAGTGCGTGGTGGCCGGAGACACCGCCGCCGTGGACGCGCTTTCGACGGAGCTGGCGGCGCGTGGCATCGAGCACCGTCGGGTCCACATCGACGTGGCCGCGCACTCGCACATCATCGACTCCATCCTGCCGGCGTTCTCCGCCTTCGTGAGTCGGCTGAAGCTGCAGACGCCCAAGCTGCCCTTCGTGTCCGGTGTGACGGGGACGTGGGTGACGGAGGAGGAGGCCACGGACCCGCGCTACTGGGTGCGGCACCTCCGGCAGACGGTGCGTTTTGGCCCCGGCCTGCGCTGCCTGATGGAGGACACCTCGCGCGTGCTGTTGGAGGTGGGCCCCGGCCGGACGCTGGGCTCGCTCGCGCGGCTCCAGGTGGCTCGCGACCAGTCCACCGTCGTGCTCACGTCGATGCGCGCTCCTCGCGAGCCGGGCTCCGACGTGCGCTTCGTGCTCACCACCCTGGGCCGGCTCTGGATGGCCGGCGTGCCGGTGGACTGGAAGCGCCTCTATGCCGGAGAGAAGCGCCGGCGCGTGGTGCTCCCCACCTACCCCTTCGAGCGCAAGCGGCACTGGTTGGACCCGAAGCTGGTGGGCGCCATCGTTGGCGGAGAGGCCTCGCTCGCCCGGCGCAAGGACGCCTCCGACTGGTACTACCTGCCGTCCTGGAAGCGGACGCTCGCCCCGCGCGTGCCCGCGGCCACCCTGGGTCACTGGCTCGTCTTCGTCGACGAGCGGGGGCTGGGTGACGCGCTGGCGGCGCGGCTCATGGAGACCGGCGGCCGGGTCACCCGCGTGAAGTCCGGGCCTGACTTCCGCCGGCTGGAGGACGGAGACTTCGAGGTGAACCCGGGCCGCGCGGAGAATTACGCGACGCTGCTGGCCGCGCTCACCGAGGACGGGCCGCGACCCGACCGCATCGTCCACCTGTGGAGCGTGGATGCAACGGGCGCGGGCCTGGAAGGCGTGGAGCGCGCCCAGGACACGGGCTTCTTCAGCCTGCTCTTCCTGGCGCAGGCGCTGGGAGGCCAGGGTTCGTCCGGGTCGGTACACCTCACGGTGGTCTCCACCGGAGTGCAGTCCGTCACCGGCCACGAGTCACTCGCCTCGGAGAAGGCCACGCTGCTCGGCGCATGTCGCGTGCTGCCCCATGAGGTGCCGGGCCTCACGTGTCGGACGCTCGATGTGGAGCTGCCCGAAAGTCCGACGGAGCTCCCCGCGTTGGCGGCACGACTGGCGGGTGAGGTCACCGCAGCGTCCTCCAACGGCGCGGTCGCGCTGAGAGGCGCCCACCGCTGGGAGCAGTCCCTGGAGCCCGCGCACCTGACGCCTCCGGAGGCGGGCGCGCCGACGCGGCTGCGGCCTCGGGGCACGTACCTCATCACTGGTGGCCTGGGCGGAATCGGCCTGGTGCTGGCGGAGTCTCTCGCGCGCAAGGTACAGGCCCGGCTGGTGCTGGTGGGTCACCGCGCGATGCCGGAACGAAGCCACTGGGATGCGTGGCTGGGCGCACACGACGAGCAGGACGTGGTGAGCCAGCGGATTCGCCGGGTCCTCGTGTTGGAGTCACTCGGGTCCGAGGTCCTGGTGCTCCAGGCGGACGTGGGCGACGCGGGGCAGATGGCGGAGGTGATGCGCCGCACGCGTGAGACTTTTGGCGATCCGCATGGCGTCATCCATGCCGCGGGTGTGCCCGCGGGTGGGCTCGCGCAGCTTCGCACCCGGAAGGCGGTGGAAAATGTCCTCCGTCCGAAGGTGCGAGGCACGTGGGTGCTGCACGAGCTGTTGAAGGGCATGCCCCTCGACTTCCTCCTGCTCTGCTCGTCCCGCACGGCCTTCACCGCCGAGCCCGGGCAGATCGACCACTGCGCGGCGTGCGCCTTCCAGGATGCCTTCGCCTACCAGGCCTCGGCGACGGGGAGCCTGCCGGTCATCTCCCTGGGCTGGGACACGTGGCGCGAGGTGGGCCAGGCCGTCACCACCCAGATTCCCGGCGGGGCCGACGCGCTGCGCGAGGCGATGCTCACCCACGCCCTGTCCCCCACCGAGGGAGTGGACGTGTTCGAGCGCGTGCTCGCGCAGATGCCCACGCACGTCGTGGTGTCCACGCAGGACCTGCGCGCGGCCATGGCCCGCAGCGCCAGCTTCCTCCAGGACCTGATGGGCCCGGTGGAGACGGACGACGCGCCCAAGGGAGAGCGCGCGGCGCCCACCAACATGGACGACGCGGAGCGCGAGCTGGCGGACATCTGGCGGCGCTTCCTGGGCGTGGAGAGCGTGTCGCTGCACGAGAACTTCTTCGAGCTGGGTGGCAACTCGCTGATTGGCCTGAAGGTCATCAACGAGGTGAAGCGCCGCTTCGGCACGGACGTGCCCGTGGTGGCGCTCTTCGAGAACCCCACCTTGAGCGCCATGGCGCGGCTCCTGACGCGCGGACAGGACCCGGCGCCGACGACGACCACCAGCGACCGGAGGAGCCGAGGAGCGCGGCGCCGGGAGCAAATCCAGCAGCGCCGCCAGTCCGGCAATTGAGGGGGAGGAACCAGCGTGTCGGAAGGCAACACGGGCATGGAGATCGCAATCACCGGGATGGCCGGGCGCTTCCCGGGCGCACGCAGCCTGGATGAGCTGTGGCGCAACCTGTGCGACGGCGTGGAGGCCATCGAGCCTCTGTCGGACGACGCGGTGCTGAAGGCCGGCCTGCCCCCGGAGGTGCTCGCGGATCCCCACTTCATCAAGGTGGCCTCGCGACTGGAGGACGTGGCGGGCTTCGACGCGGCCTTCTTCGGCTACACGCCGCGCGAGGCGGAGGTGATGGACCCGCAGCAGCGCCTGTTCCTGGAGTGCGCGCTGGAGGCACTGGAGGACGCGGGCCAGGGAGCGCCGCCCCAGGACGTCCTGGTGGGCGTCTTCGGTGGCCAGGCCCTGAGCACGTATCTGTTGCTCAACCTGATGGGGAACGCGGAGCTCCTTCGCACCGCGGACCCGCTCCAGCTCAACCTGGGCAACGCGGGCAGCTTCCTCACCACGCGCGTCTCCTACAAGCTGGACCTTCGCGGCCCCAGCTTCAACGTGGAGAGCGCATGCTCCACGTCGCTCGTCGCGGTCCACGTCGCCTGCCAGAGCCTGCTCAACCAGGAGTGTGACGTCGCGCTCGCGGGAGGCGTGTCCATCAACCTCCAGCTCCAGGGCGGCTATCGCTACGTGGAAGGTGGCATCCTCTCGCCGGATGGGCGCTGTCGCTCGTTCGACGCGCAGGCGAAGGGCATCGTCTTCGGCAGCGGCGCGGGAGTGGTGGCGCTCAAGCGGCTGGAGGACGCGCTCGCGGATGGCAGTCACATCTACGCCGTCATCAAGGGCTCCGCGGTGAACAACGACGGCGCCGCGCGCGTGGGCTACACCGCGCCGGGCGTCGAGGGACAGGCCGCCGTCATCTCCGAGGCCCTGGGCAGCGCGGGCGTGTCCGCCGCGAGCATCGGCTACGTGGAGGCGCACGGCACCGGCACGGCGTTGGGAGACCCCATCGAGGTGCAGGCGTTGACGCGGGCCTTCGGTGACGAGGCGGCGGGGCCGCGCACGTGCGCCCTCGGCTCGCTCAAGCCCAACCTGGGCCACCTGGACGCGGCGGCGGGCGTGGCGGGCCTCATCAAGACGGCGCTGGCGCTCAAGCACCGCAAGCTGCCGCCCAGCCTCAACTTCGAGACGCCCAACCCCAACATCCCCTGGGACGAGAGCCCCTTCTACGTCAACACCACGCTGCGCGAGTGGAAGGCCTCCGCCCACGGGCCCCGGCGCGCTGGCGTGAGCAGCTTCGGCATGGGTGGCACCAACGCCCACGTCATCCTCGAGGAGCCGCCGACGCGAGCCCCTGTCCGGGCCGCCCGCGCGCAGCAGCTCCTGCTCCTGTCGGCTCGCACGCCCGCCGCGCTCGCCGCGCAGACCCAGCGACTGGCGGAGCACCTTCGCGCGAACCCGGGCCTGGAGCCCGCGGACGCGGCGTACAGCCTCCAGGTCGGCAGGCGTCGCCACGCGCATCGCCGCGCCATCGTGTGTCAGGGGCGCGAGGACGCGCTCACGGCGCTGGGCGACACCGCGCGGCAGTTGTCCGCCGCCGAGGAGCGCACGGGCCGCTCCACGGTCTTCATGTTCCCCGGCCAGGGCGCGCAGTACGCGGGAATGGCCCAGGGCCTCTACGAGAGCGAGCGCGCCTTCCGCGCGGTGGTGGACGACTGCGCCACCCGGCTCACGCCGCACCTGGGCCAGGACCTGCGCGAGGTCCTCTTCCCCGCCGCGAACCGCGCGGAGGAGGCCCAGCGCCAGTTGCAGCAGACGCGACTGGCACAGCCCGCCCTCTTCACCATCGAGTACGCGCTCGCCCGGCTGTGGATGAGCTGGGGCGTTCAGCCCGAGGCGATGATTGGCCACAGCATCGGTGAGTACGTGGCCGCGTGCCTCGCGGGCGTCTTCAGCCTGCCGGATGCGCTGGCCCTGGTGGCCGCGCGCGGCAAGCTCATGCAGGAGCTGCCGTCGGGGGCCATGCTCTCCGTCGCGCTGCCGCATGCGGAGCTGACGCCGCTGCTGGACGCGCGCGTGTCCGTGGCCGCGATGAACGCGCCTTCGCTGACGGTGGTCGCCGGACCCGACGACGCGGTGGAAGCACTGCGGGCCCGGCTCGAGGAGCGCGGCGTGCAGGCTCGCAAGCTGCACACCTCGCACGCGTTCCACTCCGCGATGATGGACCCCATCCTCGCGCCGTTCACCGAGCGCGTGCGGCGGGTCAAGCTGTCCGCGCCCCAACTGCCCTACCTCTCCAACGTCACGGGCACCTGGGTGACGGCCGCCGAGGCGACGGACCCGGCGTACTGGGCCCGCCATCTGCGCCAGCCGGTGCGCTTCGCGGCGGGGCTCTCGCTGCTGCGGCCCGCGCAGGTGCTGCTGGAGGTCGGTCCCGGACGCACGCTGTCCACCTTCGCCGCCCAGCCCGGCGCGCTCCCGCAGGCGCCCACCACGATGACCTCACTGCGCCACCCGGACACGCGGCAGCCGGATACGGCCGTGCTGCTCGGCGCGCTGGGGCAGCTGTGGCTTTCGGGCGTGGACGTGGACTGGGAGGCCTTCCACGGAGGGGAGCGACGACTGCGCGTCCCGCTGCCCACGTATCCCTTCGAGCGCAAGCGCTACTGGGTCTCCCCGGATGGACACCGCGCGCTGGCTTCCGCTCCAGCACCGGAGCGCACGCTCGAGGCCCGGGAGCATGAAGAGGCGGCGTCCGCGGGCTACTCGCGCCCCGCGCTGTCCACGGAGTACGTGTCACCCGACACGGACGACGCGCGGACGGTGGCGCGCATCTGGGAGGACGTGCTGGGTGTGCGGCCGGTGGGGCTCAACGACGACTTCTTCGCGCTCGGGGGGCACTCGTTGCTGGCCACCACGGTGGTGGGTCGCCTGCGGGACACCTTCGGCTTCACGGTGCCACTGCAGTCCCTGTTCGAGGCACCGACGGTCGCCCGCCTCGCGGCGTTGGTGGCCGAGCAGCGCAAGAGCCCCGGCCATGATGATCCGGAAGTCGAGGCCCTGCTGAAGATGCTGGCGGAGCTCACCCCCGAAGAGGTCGCGGCCAGTCGCTAGCCGCGCTCCCACCCCTTTCGAGAAACAGCCGATGGCATCTCCCAACTCCGCACCCCTGAAGGCCCTCATCCTGGCCATGGAGTACACCCCGAACGTGGCCGGAGGCGTGGGCACCTACGTCTACGAACTGGCCCGCGGGCTGGCCCGTGGCGGGTGCAAGGTCACCGTCGTGGCGTACACCCCGGGCGAGCCGGCCGTGCTTCGCGAGCCCAACCTCACCGTGCACCTGGTCCCGCCAAGCCGAGGCAGCCTCTCGCAAGCGGCGCAGCTCTCGCTGGTGCGTGGCATCCGCCTCTTCAACGAGGACCTGGTCCACCACGGCCGCGAGCGCATCCGCGAGGAGCAGCCGGACCTCATCCACTTCCACCAGTGGCACACACACCGCGCCGCGCGGGTGCTCGGCCGCGAGGCCGGCGTGCCCGTGCTGGGCACCAGCCACTACATCTCCGAGCCCGCCGAGCGCTGGTGGGGCCAGACGCCCGACCCGGAGATCCTCGAGGAGGAGCGCAGCTTCTACGACGGCACGACACCGGTCATCTCGGTGAGTGAGTCCATGAGCGAGCTCATCCGGGAGACCTACGGGCTGTCGGCGTCGCTGCTGCACACCATCCACTGCGGCATGGAGGCGGGGCCCTTCCTGGAGCCCTCGCACACGCCCGAGCAGTACGCGCGGCTGCGCGCCACGGTGGCCACGCCCGATGACCCGGTCGTCCTCTACACGGGCCGGCTCCATCCGCAGAAGGGCATCACCGCCATCTTCGCCGCCGCCGAGCGCGTGCTCGCCAAACGTCCAGAGGTGCGCTTCCTCCTGGCGGGCGGCACCGACTCGCGCGAGTCCACGCAGATGGTGCAAGGGCTGACCCAGCGCTACGCGCACCTGCGCCACCGCATCAAGCTGCTGGGCAAGTTGCCGCGTCGCCAGCTCGGACTGCTGCACCGAATCTCGGACCTGGCGCTGGTGCCCTCTCTGTACGAACCCTTCGGCTACACGGCCATCGAGGCCATGGCCTCCGGGCTCCCGCTCGTGGCGACGAGGTCTGGAGGCCCGGCGGAGATCGTCGAGCACGAGAAGACGGGCATGCTCGTCCCGGTGCTGCCCGGCGCGCCAGGAGGCCCGCGCGAGGTGGATATCGAGGCACTCGCCAACGCGCAGCTCCACTTGCTGGAGGACCGCCAGCGCGCTCGGAGCATGGGCCTCGCCGGACAGCAGCGCGTGGTGGAGCTCTTCGGCCTGCCGCGCATGGTGGCCGCCAACCGCGTCGTGTACCAGAAGCTGATCGACATGCCCGCCCGGCAGGCCGACGCCCCTGTCGCCCGGCGCGAGGTGCTCTCATGACATCCCCGGTGTCGCCCTCCCCCGCCCTGGCCGCGGCGGAGTGGCTGGCCTTCCACGTCCCGCAGCCGAGCGCCTGGGTGAGGGTGTTCTGCCTGCCCCACGCGGGCGGCAGCGCGTCGCTGTTCCGCACCTGGCAGGCGGAGCTGGGACAGGACATCGAGGTGTGCCCGGTGCAGCTCCCCGGCCGGGAGAACCGGCTGCGTGAGCCGCCCCTGCGTGAGCTGCCGCGGGTCGTCGACTTCCTGGTGGACGTGGTGGCGCGACACGGGGACAAGCCCTTCGCCCTGTTCGGGCACAGCATGGGCGCGCTGCTCGCGTACGAGCTGACGCGGGCGCTGCGCGAGCGGGGGCTCCCCACGCCGTTGCACCTCTTCGTCGCCAGCTACCGCGCGCCCCAGACGCTGAAGGCCCACCCGCCCACGGCGATCACGCACGACATCGACGCGGCCGAGGCCCGGCGCATGGGCGAGGCCATCTCCGTCTCGGGCGACATGGCGGAAGAGCTGCTGAAGCTGATTCGCACCACCCTGCTGGCGGACACCGCCGTGTGCGAGGGCTACACATGGAAGCCGGGCCCCGCCCTGGCCTGTCCGCTGTCCGCCTTCCGAGGCTTCGACGACTACGTCCCCGAGGACGCGACGGAGGCCTGGCGCCAGCTCACCTCCGGAACGTTCTTCACCCAGACATTCCTGGGCGACCACTTCTTCCTGCGGCAGACGCCTCGCGGCCTGTTGCAGAACATGCGCCGGAGCCTCGCGAAGTCGCGGCCCGCGCCTTCCCGCTGACCCTCCCCAAAGGAGCTGCCCCGATGAAGTACCTCATCTACGTCAAGGACCGCACCTCGGGCCCCGTGCCCCCGGACCCCATCGCCCTCAACCGCTCCGTTCGCGAGTGGGTGGGCGCCCGCCTCCAGGACGGCACCATGGACTGTGCCTACTACGTCCTCCCGAAGATGGGCCTCTGTATCATCAACGCCGACTCGCACGAGACGCTGCTGACGCTGCTGCGCGCGTGGCCGTCGTTCGCGTTCCAGGAGTTCGAGATCCACATGCTGGCGGACGTGCGCCACGGCATCGACAACAACTTCGAGCGACTGACGCGCGAGGGCCCCAAGGCCCAGGCCGAAGAAAACGCGGCGTGACGCGCCACCCAGGAGAGCTGTCATGAGCACCGCCACCGTGCAGAAGGATGTCGGGCCCCAGGTCCCCGAGCGCATGCCGCTCGACAACCGTCGGGCTTTCTACGAAGGCCTCGAAGCCAACAACAAGCCCATCATCTTCACGGATGCCATGAAGGGCTGGCCCGCCGCCGAGCGGTGGACCTTCGACTGGTTCATCCAGCAGTACGGCGACGTGAGCGTCCCGGTGGAGTGGCTGCGCTACAACGCACGCCCCGCTGGCGACGTGGAGCGCGTGGGCCGCGTGCGGAAGATGACCATGCGCGACTACGTCGCCTCGCTGAAGGTGAAGGACGGCGAGGAGACGCCGGGCTACCTCATCGGCAACGACTTGTTCCGCACCCTCCCCGCCCTGCACCGCGACGTGCGCTTCGACGAGTACGCCGTGCAGCGGCGCCTCACCGAGCAGCTCTTCTTCATGGGGCCGAAGGGCACCTTCACCCAGCTCCACTTCGACCGCGCGCACAACCTGCACGCCGTCATGGTGGGCCGCAAGCAGTGGCAGCTGTACGCGCCGTCACGGGACGCGGAGCTGCGGCCGGCGAAGCTCAGCCACCCCTGGTCGGTGATGAGCGCGCATGACCTGACGCCGCACGGGGGCAAGCCGGACGAGCTGCCCGCGGGCAAGGTCCCCGACTATGACTTCGTCCTGGAGGCCGGGGAGATCCTCTACCTGCCCTATGGCTGGTGGCACCGCGTGTACACGGTGGAGGACGCCATCGCCACCAACTACTGGTGGTGGACCTGGTCCATGCTGGCGCGCATCGGCCCCAAGCTCATCCCCTCCATCGCGGTGAGCGCGATGAAGAAGATGCGCAAGCAGCAGACGCTCGGTCGCGAGTACCGCGAGCAGTGACGCGGAGCCGGCGGCTCACTCCAAGTCGATGAGGGCGGCGAACATCGCGCCCTGCGAGACATTGACGACGCCTGTGCCCTTTCCCATGGGGCACAGGCGCAGCGAGTGACCGCCGTAGGTTTCACCGAGGACGAAGAGGCCCCAGATGACGCTGTGAGGCAGCACCCCACCATCGGGTCCCAAGTAGTGGAAGGGCGCGGACCGCACCCGCTCCTGCACCACCCAGCCGCCCTCATCGAGCGCCTTGCGCGCGGCTTCGTCCCACGCGGGCGCGGGCGTCGACTCCCCGAGCAACACCGAGGCGCCGCCAAAGTCCCGCCCCGCCTTGAGCACCAGCTCCTCGCGCCGGGAGGACAGCAGCTCCGGAAGGAAGACGCGCTCGCCCCCGCGCTCGACGTGGGCCCGCTCGACACGGCGAGACCAGGGCACGTGGGTGCGCACCAGCGCCTGCTCCTCGGCGGACAGCGCGGAGGACGTCACACGCTCCGACAGGAGCGCGAGGTTGCGCTTGTCGTCGAGCACGTCCTGAGCGGGACCGTTGAAGAGGCTGATTGAGCGAGCGGAGGTGGCGGCCCGCGCGTTTTCGATGAACTCCGGGCCCGCCATCAGGAGACGATCCCGGGCCTCGTACTCGACCACCGCGTGCAGCCGCTTGCCCTGGGTGGTGAGGCGGTGTCCCTCGGCGCTCTTCACCGCGCCGTAGGTGGTCATGAAGACCTCGCCCCGCGCGCCCTCAGGACGGAGGATCTCCATGAGCTGGCTGGTGAAGAGTCGGCACGCCTGCTCCGCGAGCGCCGGCCCCGGAAGTCCGCTCGGGGGGAAGAGGATGGCGATGTTGCACTCGCCCTCCCACTCGGTGTCGCGGCGCACGCAGTCCACGATGTTGGCGAAGAAGACGCGCAGGGTATGGGGCTGACGGACGCGCAGCCCCTTCTCGGTGGCGAAGCGGTGCATCGCGGGCTGCGACATGACCTGTTGGACGAGGAAGGCCGTCTCCCAGCCGCCGACCCCCGCCGTCAGGTTGAACTCCAGGCACTTCAGGGCCGTGCCATCGTGGATGAAGTCACCCCGGCTGATGGCTCCGCGCGCGTCGTCCGTGCGCGCGAGGCAGTCCAGCGCCTCGCTGGCGCGCTCCTGGGAGAGCCCGTACCAGGCCGCGGCGCTGCCAGCGTCCCCGAGCAGTCGCCGTGGCGCGCATTTGATGAGTCGGCACAGCTTCGTGGCCATCTCCCGCATCGCCACCACCGCCGTGGCGTCGATGAACAGGGGCCAGGCGTGCAGTTGGTAGGGAAAGAGCGGTGACGCCTCGCTCGGCGCGAAACTGTGCCGCGCGAAGGTCTCCGGGACGCGCTCGGCGAAGTCCAGGAACTCCGCGGCCGCGGAGGACAGCCCCCCGTGCAACGCCTTGATGTCGGGAGGGAACGTTCCGCCGGGAATCGGCTCGGGCGCGCGCATGCCGTACTGCTCCTTCATGGGTAGAGGTGAACCACGTCGACTGCGTGGGAGTCGCTCAAGACAGCTCGCAGACCACGCGAAGCTCGCTCGTATATCGGTGCTGGGCCGCATCCGTGAGCCAGAGGTGGTCCGGGTCCGGCACCATCTCCGAGAAGCTGACCCGCGAGGACGGAGCTTCCTCCAGCGCGCGCCGCACCAGCTTGGCCATCATCTCCACCAGGAGCGGGCTGTCGAAGTCCACGAAGCAGGGCTTGCGCTCCGTCTCCACCTTGAAGAACGCGAAGCGAGGGATGCCGAGTCCGCGCTGCCAGCGCCGGGCCTCGAGCCACTGCTCCAGTGCCTCCGTGACACTGGCGAAGCCCAGGCTCGCCGCCGGCACGCTCCATCGCTCGCGGGCGACGATGACACCATCCACCGTCAGTCGCGGCGAGTAGTCCTCGCCCAGCGCCAGGTCGAAGGCGCTCGCGCAGCGGTGCTCCAGATAGACGGCCAGGAAGTCCATCAACCCGAAGCGGCGCCCGCTCACGCGGTCCACGACTTCCAGTGCGCCGTCGCGGCGCTCCACCACAAGGTCACCCACGCGCAAGGCGCGAGCGCCAGGATTCGGCGACGGCTCCTGCCCGGAGAGGTAGTGGAGGCTGCCTCTAGGGAACAGGCACGGCAGCGTCCGCTGGCTCCACTCGGACTTGGGAAACACCGGGATGATATCCGCCTCGGTGGCACACCGCTCCGCGAGAGCGAAGAGCTCCGTGGGCGCGGGGTGCTGCTCCACGAAGAGCGAGGAGATGCTGTTGCACAGGTGCAGCTCACCCAGGACCAGTTGGTAGTCCCCGGCGCGGACCGCCTCGTCGCTCGCCGCGTCGATCATCACGTCCGGCGACGCATGCCAGCGGCGCTTCCACCCCGCTCCGCTCGTGACGAAGCTCTCTCGCACCAGGGGACGCAGTGCCTCGACGGTGCGCGTCTGACGACGGACACCCGGTTCGAGGGCGAAGAGCTCACGCCAGCGACGACGGTGCTCGGTGACAATCTCCTGGATGGGCATCAGCTCCGTCGCGGACGCCGGATCTTGAATGCCCTCGACGAAGGCGAGCTGGAGCGTGGTGAGCTCCACCGTCGCTCCTCCCTGGGACAGCCTGTCGAACAGCGCCTCCAGGCCCACGCCCGTGCGACGGGTCACCTCGCCCACCAGCCAGCGAGCCCCCGTCAGCAGCAGCTCCAACACGGGTCCGAGTCGCGCGAGCAGCGGAGCCCCCAGCTCCAGCGAGCCGTCCCTCACGCAGTCCTCGTAGATGAGCGTGCGCGAGGCGTACGTCTTGCCCGCCGCGCGCGTCGGAAGCGCGCCCGTCACTTCCTTGAACACGCCCTCCAGCTCCGCGAGCGCTCCGTCCAGCGACTCGGGTGAGCCAGCCGCGGCCTCGACGGCGGCACGCGCGTGCTCCAGTCGGTCCAGCGGGGCCAGCGCGCGCGCCCGAGCATCCGCATCGGGAATCGCCATCAGCGCGCCGCGCAGCACCACCTCCGGGCGCACCAGCAGCGGCACGTCCCAACCCCAGGCCAGCACTCCCATCCCGCTCGCCTGGTCCAGCGCGTCGTAGACCTCGTCCACGTTCGCGAAGGCGGGCTCGGCGCCGCGCGTGAGCGCCTCCGCGATGGCCACTGCGCTGACCGTGCCATCACACCGCGCGAGCAACAGCGCCTGCGACGGCAACAGCTCCACGGGCGTGGGCATGGGGCCATGCAGCACCTGGCCCTCCAGGCGGAAATACGGCAACAGCCGAGGCGGCGCCCAACGTCGCAGGGTGGCGTCCTGGACCAGCGCGGCGCCGAGCGTGTCCATGCACCACGCCTCGAAGTAGACGGCGCGCCGGGAGACGAGTTGCTGCCCCGGCGACAAACGCAAGGCGTCACTCGACTGCGTCAGCCGCGCCCAACCCACCGGACCGAAGAACCCGATGGTGTCATTCTTGGTGCTGTAACGCTGAACGTAGGAAGCGACCAGCCGCTCGCGTTGCCGGGCCTTGCTGTTGCGCGCGGTGGCGGGCAGCGCCGCGAGTGGCTCGACGCCCGTCTTGTACGCGTGACGGTTCTGCCAGAGCAGGGCCTCGCGCAGTCGCGTCTCACCCGCCAGGGAGCGCAGCGCGGCGCTGATATTCAGCAAATCCGCGTCGAACGTGGCACGCAGTGCGTCCCCGGGTGTTTCAGCCCCCGTCGCAAGCCAGGCCTCCGCGGCGGCGGCGGCGCTCGGTGCCGCGAGCCGGAGCACATCCTCTGCGGGAAAACCGGCGCCGCGCAGCGCGGCCCAGGGCCACAGCGCCATTCCAGGAGCAAGCGGGACAAGCAAGGGTGAAGCGGACATCGAGGATTCCAGAGGCTCGGGTACAGCGGTCAAGGAAGTCTGCCCCTTCCGGATTGTCCGCCTACTCTAGTATACAGCCCGTCCCTCTCAACGGCGTTCCCTGTATGAGCGATCAATCATCATCATTGCCGCGTCTTTCGTATTTCACGGGTCGAGGTGTCGCGGAGAAGATCCGCCTGGTGCTCGCCGAGTCCGGCACGGAGTACGAGGACATCGACCTGGGCAAGTTCGACGTGAAGGCGAAGGAGAAGACGCCTCCCTTCGAGGAGCTGAAGCGCGCCGGAAAGCTGGCCTTCGACAAGGTGCCCTTGTGGGAGGAGCCGGACGGCTTCCGTGTCGTGCAGAGCCTGGCCATCCTGCGTCACGTCGCGCGCACCCGGGGCCTCTATGGCGCGAACCCGCGTGAGAGCGCCGCCTGCGACATGATCATCGAAGGCGTCGAGGAAGTGACGGCGCGCGCGCGCAGCCTGACGTCGCTCAGCCCGGACGACCTGTCCGAGCAGCTCCCCATCATCCTGGGCGAGGAGCTGCCCCAGTGGCTCGGCCACTTCGAGCGGGTGATTGGGAACAACGGCAGCGGCGAGGGCTTCTTCGTCGGCACCGCGGTGAGCGTGGCGGACACCAGCGTCTTCGGCTTCCTGGAGCTGCTCGTCGACAACGGGCTCATGGAGGTGCTGGAGAACAGCTACCCGCGCCTGCGCTCGTTTTTCGAGCGGATGAGACAGCGCCCCAACCTCGCGCGCTACATCGCTTCTCCCAAGCGAAACCCGCCCGTCCAGCTCCTCAACGGCTGAGCGGAATCATCCTGGCACCCGAAGCCCTCCGGCCATGACGCTGACCCTGAAGTTTCATGACTCCGTCCGCCACCTGAGTGATGAGGCGCTGGACGTCCTCACGTCCGAGTCGAGTGTGTTCTTCGGCCGGCGCTGGCTCAGGATGCTGGACGCGGTCGACCTCCCCTTCATGGTCCGGGGCGAGCTGTCGCTTCGCTATGCCATTGTCAGCCAGGGCGAGGTCCCCGTCGCGCTGGCGCCGTGTTTCATCACCCGCAGCCAGAACATCTACACCCCCTACGCGCTGGAGAAGTTCTTCTTCAGCAGTTGGAAGAAAGGCTTCGCCAACGCGGGGGGGCTGAGCCGGGTGGCCGTCACGGTGGCGGACCTCTACCACTCGCTGGCGCGGCTCACGGGGGCTGGCATCGACGGAGGCGTGTTCGTCACCAGCCCCCTCAGCATGCGCAGCGGCATCATCTGCTCGCCCCAGTCACCCGAGCTCGCGCGCCAGGCTCGCGAGCTCATCCTCCAGGGGCTGCGGGAGCTGGCGACGAGTGAGCGACTCCCCCTCTACTTCTACGGAGTGGATGGAGACGATGCGGCGCTGCGAGAGGCGCTCAACTCAGCGTCCTTCCAGGAGGTCTTCATCTACGACGACAACGTCATCGACGTGCCGCCGGGTGAGAGCCTCGACGCCTATCTGGGCCAGTTCAAGAGCGACGCGCGGAGGTTCCTCAAGAAGGAGATGGCGCACGTCCGAGACGCGGGCGTGAGCTTCGAGCGTGTCTCGCGCATGGGTGAGATGGGCGAGTTGCTCGAGCGGTTCTACGAGGTGACGTATTCGAAGTACGGCAGCGAGCACATCCGCCACCCGCCCGCGTTCTGGTCCGCCATCGAGCAGCACGTCTCACCCGAGGCCGAGGCCCTGGTGGGATACCAGGGCGGAGAGCCCATCGGGTTCTCCCTGCTGCTGCAAAAGCACGACGAGGTGTGGTTCTACCGCGTCGGTCGCGCCGAGGCGGGTGCATCGGAGACACCGCTGTACTTCAACCTTGGCTTCTATGAGCCGCTGCGCCGGGCCTACGAGTTGGGCGCCCGGAAGCTCTGGCTCGGGCCCAGCGCCTACGAGACGAAGCGGCGGAGAGGCGCGCGAAGACATCCGCTCTTCAGCTACCTGTGGATTCCAGGGCGCTGGCCGCGCACCGTCCTTCAGCCCTACGTGTCTGCCTATTCCCGCGTGACGAAGGCCATGGCGGCGGGCAGCCCTCAAAAGAACCGGATGCGAAAGACACCCTGACCTGGAGGGTGCGCCGACTCCCGTGGCGCGTCGCACCCCGCCACGGGAGCCTGAGCAGGCTCAGCCTTCGAGCTGCTCCGGAGTGACGCAGGCCGCGGCGAGGTCCAGGTCCTCCAGCGGGATTCGCTGGATGTGTTCGCGGGGCTCGTACTTGGGGTTGAGCTTGTCGCGATACTTCTCGGAGCCGCTCTCGTACGTCACCCACAGCTCGCCATCGATGATGTTCACGCCCTGGGCGTAGGGGTCGATGAGCCCATTGCTGATATCCACCCGGTTATCGATGTTCGCCGTGAAGGAGTCCGCGCTGGCCTCGAACGGCTGGTAGATGAGCTTCTGGTCGCCCGTGGTGAACAGCAGGGCGCCGTCGACCACCGTCATGCCCTGGGCGCGGTCCGGCGCGCGGATGGGTCCCTGGCGTGAGTCCTCGATGAGGGAGCCGGTCTCCTCGTCGAGCTTGTAACGCCAGACAGCGCCCGCCTTGCCATCGCCGTCCTTGCTGTAGCTGCCGATGTACGCGTAGCCGTCCTTCACCGTCATGTAGCTGCCAGCGGAGACCAGGTCCATGCCAGTGGCCGGGTCCTTCACTCCCTCGGGGAATGGGACCTCCATCACCTGGGAGGCCTGGGCCACGGTCCCCGTCTTCGCCGCGCGCTCGAGCTCCTCGCGCGTGTAGACGTAGATGCCCCGGGTGTCGGAGACGTAGACGAACTCGCCGTCGGTCGAGACACCACCGCCATGCGTGGGCTTTCCCTCTTCGGGGTGCTTGGGGTCGAGCCCACCGAGCTGCACCTGGAGCGACTCGCTGCCCGAGCCCTTGTCCTGCACGGACAGCAGCACGTCGTGCTCGTCGGAGTAGTACGTCGTGAGCACTTCATCGCGTTTGGCGTCGTAGCCCTGGCCCTGGGGCGTCCAGCCCGCATCGAGGTGCAGCAGCTCCGGACCGACGGGCGCCGAGCCGCTCGAGGAAGGCGGAGCGGCCACCACGCTCGCGGGCTCCGCGACCGCCGACTTCGTCCCCAGGCCGGTGAGATTCACGGGGCTGGGCCGGGCAGCCTCCAGGCCGTCCTGGAAATAGGGCGCGGGGGCCGGGGGCGTCACCGGTGCTTCAGGCGCCAGAGGCTTCGTGGCATCCGTCTGGGTCGTGGTGACGACCCGGCGAGGAATCGAGGTGATCAAGAGCATGCCTCCGTCTGAACGGGCGAGTATCCAAGCCCCGCTGTATCACGGGCTGGTAACAACCCGAGCATATCCGAGTCTGGCAGGGAGAGCGCGACCCGGCCCACGGAACCGGCGGTCCCTTGGGGCGGCTGCGGGACGCGGATTTTGCTATGGGGGGGCCATGTCATCCGCACTCCAGACCCGTTCCCCCAGCTCCCTGGCCGCTGGCCGCTTTGGTCAGACGCGCTACATGATTCGCCGGAAGTTCTTCAAGCTGTTCGGCGGCGCCTTCCACATCTACGACGAGGTGGGCAACCTTGCGTTCTACTCGAAGATGAAGGCCTTCAAGCTGAAGGAGGACCTGCGCATCTACGGAGATGAGGAGATGCGTGAGGAGCTGCTCACCATCAAGGCGCGCGGCATCCTCGACTTCGGCATGACGTACGACGTGACGGACGCCGCCACGGGAGAGCGCGTGGGCGCGCTGCGCCGCAAGGGCCTGCGCTCCATCCTCCGAGACCAGTGGCTGGTGCTGGACGCGAACGACCAGGAGACGGGGAAGATTGAAGAGGACAGCATGATGCTGGCGCTGGTGCGCCGCTTCCTCACCAACCTGGTGCCGCAGTCCTTCTCCGGGAAGCTGGGCGAGACGAAGGTCCTCGCCTTCCACCAGCGGTTCAACCCGTTCATCCAGAAGATCGACCTGGACTTCTCGATGGACGACCGGAACCTGCTCGACCGGCGGCTCGGCATCGCCGCGGCGGTCCTGATGTGCGCCATCGAAGGCCGTCAGCAGTAGCCTTCGAGAGAGGGGCCGGGAGCGCGTCCCGGCCCCCTTCTTCAGGAGCGGAGGGGCAGTCGGAGGGTGAAGGTGGAGCCTTCGCCCATCTGGGAGCGGGCGGCCAGCGAGCCACCGTGAAGCCGGGCGAGCGACGAGGCGATGAACAAGCCCAGTCCATGGCCCCTCCCCTGTTGGCTGTCCGCTCTCCGGAAGCGGTCGAAGACGTGGGGCAGCGAGGCGGCCGGGATTCCCACGCCCTTGTCTCGCACATGGATGAGGACCGCGCCTGGATCCAACGCCGTCCGGATGTCCACCTCGCGAGAGGCGCCGCGATACTTCACCGCATTGGACAGCAGGTTGTTGAGGATCTGCCGCGTCCGTTCCGCGTCGAAGAACACCTGCTCCGGAGGCTCTTGCGCCTCCAGCCGGAAGGTCACCTCTGGCTGGGCCTCGGACCAGTCCTGGACGACTTCCTGGAGGAAGGGAACCAGGGGCGCGGGCACGCGCTGGAGCTCCAGCTTCCCATCCACCAGTCGCGAGGCGTCCAGGATGGAGGTCACCAACCCGTTCATCTGGTCGAGCTGGCGCATCACCGACTCCGCGGAGCGTTGCTCGTCTTCGGGGGCGCCACGCTTGAGCAGCTTGCGAAGCAGGAGCTGGACGTTGAGGCGCGCGGAGCTCAGCGGCGTCTTCAGCTCATGTGCGACCCAGTTGAGCATCTCCTCGCGCGCCGCTCCCAAGGAGGTGGCGGAATCGCGCGAAGGCGGAGGTGTGTCCGGAATGGCCCGTTCGTGACGGGCCAGCGCGGCGCTGACGGTCTTCTCGAAGGTGGCCAGGTCCACCGGCTTGGCCAGGAACGTCTCCGCCTCTTCGCGACCGGTTGGGCGCGCCGCGCTGAGGAGCACGAAAGGCACATGCGCCAGGGCTGGCTCCGAGCGCATCGCATAGAACAACTGCATCCCCGTGCGCCGGGGCATCATGTGGTCGCTGATGACCAGGTCCGGAGGCTCCGTGCGCGCGAGCATCAGGGCCTCCTCGCCATTGCTGGCTCGCACGACGCGGTGGCCCAGGTCCTCCAGCACCTCGGAGAACACTTCCAGGAGCGCCTCTTCGTCCTCGGCGATGAGGATCAGGCTCATGTCGTGCTCCCACCGATGGTGGTTCCCACCGGACGGGCCTGACCCGTGAGCAATCCCTGAGAGGAACGCATGGGGGCGAGCACCCGCAGGCCCGTATCGGCCACCTCGAACTCGCGCACGGTGCTGTCGTACTTGCTGTCGCGCATCTTCAGGATGGAGAGGATCCGGTGCAGGCGGCCGTGCAGCTCCACGAAGCGCAGGAGCAGCACGTTCTCCGCCAGCATGGCCACGGGCGAATCGCTGAAATCCAGCTCGGTGCCCACGACCTTGGAGACCTCGCGGGTGAACAACGACGTCACCCCCAGTTGCCGCAGGCGCAGCGCCAGGGACGCCAGGAAGGCGCGGCGTCGCTCGCCCTCCATGATGGATTGCTCCAGCTCCGCCAGCCCATCCAGGACGACGCGCTTCACGCCCCGCTCCTCGATGCGCTGGAGGATGCGGCGGACAAGGACGTCTGCCTCGGCTTCCGCGGGCAGCTCGTTGATGATCTCCAGCATCCCGGACTCGTACGCGGGCCGCATGTCCAGCCCCACCCGCAGCGCGCGGGCGAGCACGCGCTCGGGTGAGTCGAAGAACGAGACGAAGAGCGACTTCTCTCCACGGCGAGCGCCGTCCAGCGCGAAGTACGACGCCATCAGCGTCTTGCCGATGCCCATGCTCCCGGCGATCAACGTGGCGCTGTTGGACGGAAAGCCGCCGTACATCAAGGTGTCCAGCTCCGGAAGCCCGAAGCCCCTGCGTTCGAGGTCCAGAGGAGCCTCCGGCACGGCAGGCAGCGTCGCCTCCAGACGAGGCAGGAAGTCCACGCCCTGCATGGTGATGCGCATGACGTGCTCGCCCAGCAGGTGTGGACGACCGCGCAGCTTCACCACCTCCACCCGGCGCATGCGGAGCGCGCCCTGGCTCCGGACGGACACCGCCACGATGCCATCCATGGTGGTGGCCTCCGGCAGTTCCATCAGTCGCTGGAGCGGATACTCCGTGGTGAAGATGCCAATGCAGTTGAGCGCCGCCAAACCGAGCCCCAGCTCGTAGAGGAACTCGCGCAACCGCGCCTCGTCCTGCCACAGGTCGCGGATGGAGCGCAGGCCGTCGATGAAGAGCAGGCGGGCGCCGCGCTCTCGCACCGTCTGGAGGAGCAGGTCCCTGGCTTCCTTGGCGCCCCGCTTCAACGCCGAGTAGGCGCTGATGAGGAACAGATTGTCGCCCAGCACCTCGGGCTTGTGGAAGGCGAAGCCGGACAGCGCATCCACCAGCTTGTCATGAGGCTCGGAAGTGACGGTGACCACCACGACGGGGATGCCCCGCGACGCGGCCGCGAAGGCCACCTGGCTGCACAGCACCGTCTTGCCGCTGCCGGGCGTCCCGGTGACGATGATGGACTGGCGAGGAGGCAACCCACCCGCCAGGAGCACGTTGAGGCTGGGGATGCCGGTGTCGAAGTTCTGCGGCGGACTCATTCGGGAATTCCGGGGAACGTGAAGACCCAGGCGAGGGAGGCCTGAGCCAGGAGGTGTGCACGCGACGGCACAGCGCGCAACCTGCGGTTGGCTCGGGCGACCCGCCACCCCGAAACGCCGTTCGACGACCCCGGACTGTTCAGCAGTCAGCATCCTCCAGCCCTCCAGGGCTGGATGCCGAACCAGCGAAGGGCTGGGCGCCTGCCGTGTGCCGTCCAGCCCCCCGTGCGCTGGACCTGGCGCGCGCTCCCCTGGCACCAGCCAGAGGAACCGCACGTGCGGCGACCATCACACGGGCAGGCGTTGGAGCAGCGGTTCGAGCCCCCGAGCAAATCTCCAGGAAGACCAGTTCATCTGAACGGACCCGTAAAACGGGCCGTACATAAACCCATCGAGAAAGCCAGACGCAACCCAGCCTCCACGCGCGACGGATTGTGGATGTTATTGGCGGTGACGGGAGCGCCTCAGGGTGCCCGAGCTCGCGATTCTCCACGGACGTCAATCGGGCGGCGCGGAGCCGCCACCGATGACGATGGGGTCATCGAGGTTCTTGAGGTCATCGCCAGCCTGAACGCGGGACTCTTTCATCTTAGGCGGGTTTTTCAATACAGTGCGACTGAGTCGTCAGCGCGCATTAAACGGAGAATCCAGTAATGGCTCGAAACGTCAAGTCCACCTACGTCCTTGGTACGGGTCTCTCTCACGACGGCTCGGCGTGCCTCATCAAGGATGGGCGCATCTGTGTGGCCATCGAGAAGGAGCGCATCACCCGGCGCAAGCACGACGGTGGCAACGACTCGGACGCGGTGAGCTACTGCCTGCAGGCCGAGGGCATCACCATCGACGACGTGGCCGTGGTCGTGCAGAACGACAACTTCGGCATGCTGGTGGGGGCGGACGACTGGTTCCAGGGGCCTCGGGTGGTGAAGGGAACCAACGTCCCCCTCGTCACCATCTCCCACCACCTGGCGCACGCCTTCAGCGCCATCTGCGCGTCGCCGTTCGACGAAGCCTCGGTGCTCATCATCGATGGCAGCGGCAATTCCTTCGATGACTGCCTGGACCGTGAAGGGTGCACCCTGGGCGTGACGCCCGCCAAGGAGCTGGAGCACCTCTACTTCGAGAAGGACAGCTATTACCACTACGAGCAGGGCCGGATGCGCCCGGTCTACAAGGACTTCTCCGAGGCCGGCATGGGCATCAAGCAGTACCCCATGCGTCCCAACTTCACGATGCACTCCATTGGAGGCATGTACCTGGCTGCGAGCGTGTACGTGTTCGCGGGCTTCGAGGACCCGGGGAAGCTGATGGGGCTTGCGCCGTTTGGCCGCCCGAACCAGCACGACTTCCCCATCTTCGACCTGAAGGACGGTCGCGTCTTCGTGCGCTACGACTGGATGGAGCGCTTCACGCGGCCGGCGCGCAACAAGACGGACTTCAAGGAGGGCTTCCAGGCACACGCGGACTTCGCGTGGTGGCTGCAGCGTGAGGTGGAGCGGGCCCTGCTCTACGTCGTGAACCACCGCTACGAGCAGGCGCCGTCGGACAACCTCGTCTACGCGGGAGGCGTGGCGCTCAACGCGGTGGCCAACCGCGTCATCCGCACGCAGTCGCGCTTCAAGAACATGTTCATCCAGCCGGCGGCGGGTGACAACGGGCTGGCGGTGGGCTGCGCGTATTACGGCTGGCAGGAGGTGCTCAAGCGCGAGCGGGTGAAGGCCACGGGCTCCTCGGCGTTCGGCCGGCACTACCGCCGCGACGAGGTGGACGCGGCCCTCAAGAACCACGACGACCTGCTGAAGGAGGAGCCGGCGCAGGACGTGTACCGGCGCACCGCGGAGCTGCTCGCGGACGGCAAGGTGGTGGGTTGGTTCCAGGGGGGCTCGGAGCTCGGTCCGCGGGCGCTCGGCCACCGCAGCATCCTGGCGGACCCGCGCCTGCCGCACATGCGCGACTTCATCAACAGCAAGGTGAAGTTCCGTGAGGACTTCCGTCCCTTCGCGCCGTCGGTGCTGCGCGAGGACTGCTCCACCTACTTCGACTGCGACTACGAGAGCCCGTACATGGTCATGGTGGCGCCGGTGCGTCCGGAGTGGCGCTCGCGCATCCCCAGCGTCGTGCACCAGGACTTCTCGGCGCGCATCCAGACCGTGACGGAGGACGTGTCCCCCGCGTACTACCGGCTGCTGAAGCAGTTCAAGGAGGTCACCGGCATCTCCGTGCTGCTCAATACCTCCTTCAACCGCAAGGGCATGCCCATCGTGGAGACGCCCGAGGAGGCCATCCGGTTCTTCCTCAGCTGCGCGCTGGACGCGCTGGTGCTGGAGGACCGCATCTTCTTCAAGGTGGCGACGCGGACGTCCGTGGACCTGCCCCTGGACAAGCTGCTGCTGGAGCGCATCAAGCCCGCGCTGGAGCGCAACGTCGAGGAGGCGAAGCGGATCGGCGGGGTGTTCGAGCTGCGCCTGAGCGGCGTGCGGACCTTCACCATGGACCTGTCGCGCCAGCAGCCGACCCTCTTCGAGGGCCGTCAGAAGACCCCGGACGTGGTGCTCGAGCTCTCGGAGAGCGACTTCCAGCGGCTCTACAACGACCCCAACGAGGCCCAGTCGCTGTTTGGCCAGGGAAAGATCTCCGTCAACGGAGATCCCGCGCGCGCGCTGCAGGTGGCGCGCATCCTGCGGATGTCGTGAGCCGCCGGCCCGCACTCGAGGACACCATGAACGTACGGGAAGCCCTCCAGCGGACGAAGCACTGGGTCGATACGGAAGGCAGCCGGATCCCAGGCTTCCTGGGCGCCTATGTCGCGGGGAGTTCGACGCGCATGCCGCTGGACGCGCCCTTCGCGCCGTGGCGTGACGTCGATATCGTCATCGCCACGACGGACGCGAACGAGGTCCGGATGCCACCCCTGGAGTTCGTGCACCAGGAGGTCATCGTGGAGTGCGGCTGCCTGGACGCGAAGCTCTTCCAGCGCGCCGAGGATATCGTCGCGACCCCGGAGCACGCGGACAACCTCGCGGCGGGGGTCATCCTGTCGGACCCGACCGGCGCCTTCCAGAAGCTGCACGAGCGCGTCGCCGTGGAGTTCCCTCGACGCCCCTGGGTGCGTGCCCGGTGCGAGGCCCACCAGCGCACCTTCCTGACGCACCTGGAGCAGGCCACCCAGGCCCGCGCGGCGGGGATGTATCCGCTGATGCTCATGCACTACCACGCCGCCCTGGTCTACCTGTCGGGGCTCGTGGCGCTGTCACACCTGCGCCCCATCACGGTGCGCCAATGCTTCGTCCTCTCGGGGGAGTTGCTGGAGCGGCAGGGGCTCGGGGCCCTGCACGAGGAATCGCTGGAGCTGCTGGGCAGCGCGAGCCTGTCGAAAGCGGAAGTGGAGCACTTCCACGCGGACTTCATGAGGGCCTTTGACCGCGCGATTGAAGTGAAGCGGGGCGACATCCCGTACGGCTTCAAGCTTCGCGCGCACCTGAGGCGCGCCTACCTGGAGGGAACCCAGGAGATGATCGATGCCGGGCGGCACCGGGAGGCCGCGTTCTGGTTCTTCGGCCTCTATTTCCTCGCGCTGATGGTGATCCAGAAAGACGCCCCGGGCGACGAGAGGCCGGTGTTCCAGGCGCGCTTCGATGCGTTCTTCGCCCGGCTCGACTTGCACCCCACGGCCGACTGGATGGGCCGGCTGCGGCGCGCGAAGGCCGTCTTCGAGCGGTTCCGCGAGGCCTCGGAAACGGCCCTCGCGAGCACCCCCGCCATCAAGGACTGACTCCCCTCATGGCGACCATCCTCCTCGCGCCCTTCGCTGGCCATGGCCATATCAATCCCACCCTGAAGCTCGCCCGGGCACTGGGCCAGCGAGGCCACCGAGTGGTCTACGCGGGCCCCCTGGACTGCCAGGAGCTGGTGACCCGTCGCGGGGGCGAGTTCATCCCCGTGCTCGAGGAGCAACTGCCCAAGGGCAGCTTCGACCCCTTCCAGGCCTCCGGGTTCCTGGGGCACGTGCGCCAGCTCCGCGCGCTCACCCGCCGGGTCGACGCCGCGCTGCTGGCCATCGCGGAGGGCGCGCTCGACGGAGTCTTCGAGCGCGTGCGACCGGACCTGGTGGTCTGCGACACCCTCCTTCCGTACACGGCGCTGGTGGCCCATGGCCATGGAGTCCCAGCGGTCTTCTTCAACACCTCCGTGCCCCGCGAGTTCATCCACCCCTTCCTGTCCCGGCCACCCACGGAGCCCTCCCGCAGGCTGCGCGCCCACGCAGTCCGGGCGTTGCTCGGGGTGATGGGGGCGCTGGGCATCGCGCCCCGGATGAACGAGCGCAGCGCGCGCATCGCACGCCGCTACGGCTATCCGGTGGAGGCGCTCGCGACGGAGCCCGAGCGCCTGCTCGCGCCCCGGCTGCCAGAGCTGGTCCTCGCCCCGCGTGAGTTCGCCGAGCCCGATGGCTACGTGGAGTCGCACTACATCTACGCGGGGCCCAGCATCGACCTGGACCGGGCCCCCATGGACTTCCCCTGGGAGCGGCTCGCCGCCGACAAGCCCCTCATCCTCTTCTCACTGGGCAGCCAGGGCGCCTTCCGCCGAGCGCTGGAGCAGCAGGTGCTCGACACCGTGTTCGCGGCGGCGCGGGCGAGGCCCCAGTGGCAGTTCGTCTTCGCGGTGACGCCCGCCCACGACCCGAAGCCCTACGACGCGGAGCCCAACGTGGTGGCCGTCCACTCCGCGCCCCTGCTCCAGTTGCTGGAGCGCGCCACCGCGGTCGTCACGCACGGCGGCTTCAACACGGTGAAGGAGTGCATCTACTTCGGCGTGCCCATGGTCGTGGTGCCGTTCGTGTTCGACATGCCCGGCGTGGGGCGCGCGGTGGAGCACCGGGGGCTGGGCATCTCCTGCCCCGCGAAGACGCTGAAGTTGGAGCACCTGCTCGCATCGCTGGACTCGCTGGTGGGCGAGCCGCGGTGGCGCGCGGCCCTGGCCGCCATGCGCGCCTGCTTCCATGAGAACGAGCGGAACAACTCGGCCGCGGACGCCCTCGAGCGCCTCCTCCAGGCGCCCGAGGCCCAGGGCGCGCGGCTCAGGCCGGGTTCTTCCGCACGGTGACCTGGAAGGCCTTGCGCACCACCTGGAGGTGCCTGGCCGCGGCGGAGAGGAACGCGTCGATGCCCAGGTCCGGGCGCGAGATGTCCTGGAAGTCCGCGAGCTGCGCGGCGGCCATGCCGTAGTCGTCGAAGGTCATCACCCCACCCGGCTTGAGCAGCCGCCAGCACAGCACGGCGTCCTCCAGGACGTCGTACGTCTCGTGGGAGCCGTCCACGTAGATGAAGTCATACACGGGCTCGGGAGGAAGCCGGCGCAGGGCGACATGGGACAGGCCCGCCAGCTTCTCCACGCGCTCGCCCGCGCCGCTCGTGGCGATGTTCTCGTCGAACAAGCGCGCGGCATTCCCCTCGAACAGGTCCACGCAGGTGATGCGCGACGTCGGGTGCGTGAGCACGTTCTCCAGGAGCCAGATGGCGGAGCGCCCCTCGAAGCTGCCAATCTCCAGCACCCTCGCGCCAGGCTGCCCCATCAACGGCGAGAGCACCTCGCGCCACTCGGCTTCGCACTTGGACATCCAGTCCGTGGAGAAGCGGTAGCGGCCCACCTGCCGCAGCGCCGGGTTGCGCTCCATGTACCCGCGCGCCGCCGCCTTGACCTCCGGGGAGGCCCACTTGAAGTCCAGCAGCCGCGCGAGCGCGGCGTGCACGGAGCTCCGCAGGTTGTCCACCGACGCGGCATGAGGCCCCAGCCGCGCCGCCGCCCCGTTCGTCAGCATCGCCCCCAGGCTCTCCACCTCCTGGAGCCACACGAGGATGCCCGCGTTCGCGGCGGAGGGCTCCATCCTCAAGAAGCCCTGGAAGCGCGTGGCAAGCGACGACACCTGATGGGACAGCTCAACCCCGGGGTTCACGCGGGCCTGCCTTTCTTCGGAGGGAGGGGCACTCACGACACCCTGCCGGCGTCCGAGAGTGTCTTGGATGGTTTCATGCGGTATACCGCGAGGTCAAGGAATCGCGATTAATCACGAATGTAAACATTTCCTGATTATGTATAAACAGGCCTCGATGAAGCTCCCTCCATGAATGACACCCGCCTCCTGGTCAGCAGCATCATCCGAATCACCGAGCCCGGTGAGCGCAGCGGCTCCGTGCGACTGGTCAGCCTGAAGGAGCGGCGCGTCCTGGCGGACTGGCCCATTCCGGAGAGTCCCTTTCGCGCGTACGACCCCAACCCGCGCGGAGGGCTCAGGGGCGGTCGCGGCATCAGCGGCGACGGTGAGCGCATCGTGGTGGCGGTGACGGATCGCCTCTTCGTCTTCAATCGCGAGTGGAGGCAGGTGGGCGAGCTGAGCCATCCCCTCCTCGGCCAGGTGCATGACCTCCTGGTCGAACCGGATGGCGTCTGGGTGACGGCCAGCGCATCGGACATGGTGATGAAGCTGGGCTGGGACGGCGCCGTGCTGCGCGCGTGGAGCTGGCGGGAGGACCCCGCGCTGGCCCGGGAGCTGAAGCTGGCGGACGCGCTCGGCGGAGCGCTGAGCGACGATTACCGGGACCCGCGCCGGCTCCCCGCCTTCTTCGACTTCGTCCATGTGAATGGCGTGGCACGCTGCCCCGAGGGGCTGCTCGTGTCCTTCGGCTTCGTCCCGTCCCGGCTCTCACGACGCCTCCAGGCGCTGACGGACCTTCCCGACGCGCTCCTGCGGCGGCTGGGGCGCGGGACGCGAAAGACGAGGGCCTCGAGCGCGTTCGACCTGCGCTTCCTGGCCTCGAGCTTCACGGCCTCCTCCTGGGTCGGCGTGCTGTTGCCGGACCAGGGGCCCGCGCGCGTCGTCGCCCGCCAGGACGGCATCCTGCGCCCCAACCACAACCTGCTGCGGCACCGGGACACGCTCGTCTACAACGACACCCACAACAACCAGGTCGTGCAGCAGGCGGTGGATGGGAGCTGGAAGCGGCAGGTGGCCATCCCCGGAGATCCACCCTTCGTCCGCGGTCTCGCGCCCCTGGGGGGAAACCGCTTCCTCGTGGGCAGCCAGCGGCCGGCCGCCTTGTACGACGTGGACTTCGATTCACCGCGCTGCGAGCGGCTGCTCGAGCTGGGCACCCACCGCCACGAGTGCGTCTACGGCATCCACGTCGTGCCGGACTGTTTCGGCGAGCCCCCGGAGGAGCTCTGGGCGCCCGCGTCCCAGGCCAACGACGCGCGGCCCCGGAACGAAGCGCGGGTGGCCTAGCACACCGCCGCGCGACGTGCTGTCCGGACACCTGCTTTTGACATGAGCGCGTGTTTCAGGTCCGGACGGACTCGTGGTCGAAGGAAGCATATTGCCGGTTTGACCATTTGAGCCATGTTTCCATAGTCTGCATGGCTGACTTCAACCACCGGTCTTCCAGGTCTCCCTTGTCATTCATGAACTACTCGTTTCGCGGCCCATTCTTGCGCTGCGTGCTCGCGACCCTCGCGATCTTCACCCTGGCCGCCTGTGGTGAAGACACGGTCCCGGAGCCGCCTCCCATCGCCGCGCCGGGCTACGAGGCCACGATCCGGCTCACCCGCCACGGGATTCCCCACATCACCGCCAGGGACCTGGGCAGCGCGGCCTTCGGCCAGGGCTATGCCTTTGCCCAGGAGCACGTCTGCGCCCTGGCGGATCAAGTCCTCAAGGTTCGCAGCGAGCGGGCCCGGTTCCTGGGCGCGGGCGCTGGCAATGCCAACGTGGCCAGTGACTTCGGCTACCTCGCGCTGGACGTCTACGGCCGCGCGCGGGAGGCGCTCCCCAGGTTGCCGGTGGACGTGAAGTCGATGATCGAGGGTTACGTCGCGGGCTACAACCGCTACCTCGAGGAGGTGGGCCCCGCCGGACTGCCCCCTGGCTGCGTCAACGCCGCGTGGGTGAGGCCCATCAGCGACGTGGACCTGATGGCCTACCACGTCAGCCTGGCGCTGCTCATGAGCAGCTACCAGTTCGTCGCCGCGGTCACCAATGCCCAGCCGCCCACGACCACGGGCGGCATGCGCATCACCGTGCCGTCGCCGGAGGCCTTCAAGGAGCTGCGCGATCACGAAACGGGGAGCAACGGCTGGGCCATTGGCGCCGATCGCTCACAACGGGGCCGCGGCATGCTCGTGGCCAACCCCCACTTTCCCTGGCAGGGCGAGCTGCGGCTCTGGGAGAGCCACCTCACCGTGCCGGGCGTGATGAACGTCTACGGCGCGAGCCTGCTGGGCGTGCCAGGGGTGCTCATCGGCTTCAACGAAAACGTCGCCTGGACACACACGGTGTCGGCCGGCCAGCGGATGACGCTGTACCGGCTGAAGCTCGTGCCCGGCAAGCCGACCCACTACCTGTATGACGGGCAGGAGCGGCAGATGACGGCGCGGGAACACACCATCCTCGTGCGCCTGCCGGAGGGTTCGCTCACCAACGTGAAGCGCACGCTCTACAGCAGCCACGTCGGCCCCATGCTCGCCATCCCCGGCGCCACGGACTGGACCTCCACGGTCGCCTTCACCTATCGCGACGCCAACCTGGAGAACTCCACGCTGCTGGCCCAGTTCCACGCGATGAACCGCGCGCGCAACCTCCAGGAGTTCAAGGAGGCCTTCGCCACCATCCAAGGCATCCCCTGGGTCAACACCCTGGCGGCGGACCGTGACGGCAACACCTGGTACGCGGACGCCGCGGCCACGCCCGACCTGAGCAGCGCGGCGATCGACGCCTGGCGCACGGCCAGCTCGGGCGCGGACCCGCAGGCGACCTTGTTCCTGCGCAACCTCAACCTCGTGCTGCTCGACGGCAGCACCTCCGTCAACGAGTGGGTGGCCACTCCCGGCGGACGCAGCCCGGGACTCATCCCTTTCGCCCGCGTGCCTCAGCTCGCGCGGCGTGACTTCGTCTTCAACGCCAACGACAGCTACTGGCTCACCAATCCGGCGGAGCCCCTGCCGGACCTGTCCCCCCTGCACGGTCCCACGCGCCGCAGCCAGCAGCCGCGCTCGCGCATGAACCTGGTGATGTTGACCGAGCAGACGGCGGAAGGGGCCTCCGGCGCGGATTGGAAATTCACGCTCGACGAGCTCCAGGCCGCCATCCTCAGCAACCGCGGCCTCGTGGCGGAGATGCTGCGGCCCGGAGTGGTGGAGCGCTGCCAGGCCACGCCCACCGCGACCTACCAGGGCAGGAGCGTGGACCTCACCCGGGCCTGCGCCATCCTCGCCGCCTGGAACGGCCGCTTCGACGTGGACAGCGTGGGCGCGGTGCTCTGGCGCGAGTTCATCGGGACCTATCTGGTGAACCAGTTGCTGAACAAGGGCACGCTCTTCGACACGGCCTTCGACGTCAACGCGCCCTTCACCACGCCTGGCACCCTCACGCCCGCCCCCGCGCAGGGTGAGGACCCGATGCTCGTCAAGCTCGCGCAGGCGGTGACGCTGCTGACGTCCTCGAACATCTCCCTGGACGCGCCGTTGGGCACCGTGCAGTTCACGCCGCGCCGCGGCCTGCGCATACCCATCCACGGTGGCCACAACCGCGACGGCGTGGCGAACGTCGTCAACTACGGCACCATCCAGTCCACGCTCATCGACGTGCCGCCCGCGCGGGCCAGGCTGCTCAATGGCGAGACGGGCCTGACGTCGGACGGCTACGTCATCACCTCCGGGTCCAGCTTCCTCATGGCCCTGGAGTTCACCGACACCGGCGTGCAGGCGCGAGCCTTGATGACCTACGGCCAGTCGTCCAATCCCGCCTCGCCCTACTACTCGGACCAGACGGAGCTCTTCTCCGGGAAGCAGTGGCGCGACATCCGCTTCACCGAGGAGCAGATCCTCGCGGACCCGGCCCTGGTGGTGCAGTCCGTGTCGGCTCCGTAACCCCTCTGTACCTCCAGAGCCTCGACAGGGCCTCCGGCTGTCCCCGGGGGGCCGTTCCTCACTTGCATGTCATCACGAGTGAAACCCGTCCTCCGACCTCGGGGGACGAGCCTTCACCCGTCGTGCTCGGCACCGCCCGCCCAGGCCTGGCCCGCCAGGTGCCCGAGACACTGGAAACGTGAACATCATGTCCGCCCACTCCACCTCGTCTCCTGGCTCCTCCACGTCTCTCGTCGGCCTTCTGCGTCAGCGGGCGCAGGGCCGGGCAGAGGACCCGCTCTACACGTTCCTGGAAGAGGACGGGGCCGCCAGCGGGATGACGGGCGGGGAGCTGGACCGCTGGGCCCGGCGCATTGGCGCGGCGCTGGAGGCGGTGGCTCCCGCCGGGGCGCGCGTCGTGCTGCTGTACCCGCCCGGCCTGCAGTACATCGCGGGCTTCTTCGGGTGCCTGTACTCGCAGCGGGTCGCGGTGCCGGCCTACCCTCCGGATCCGCTCCGGCTCGCGCGGACGCTGCCCCGGTTGCGGGCCATCATCGAGGATGCGCGGGCCACGGTGGTGCTCACCACCTCGTTCATCGCGTCCTTCGCGGAGTTGCTGTTCGAGCAGGCCCCGGAGCTCCAGTCGCTCCAGTGGGTGGCCACCGACACGCTCCCCGAGGACACGGAGCACGACTGGACGCCGGCGGACGTCGGCCCGGACGCGCTCGCCTTCCTCCAGTACACCTCCGGCTCCACGGGCACGCCCAAGGGGGTGATGCTCAGCCACGGCAACCTGCTGCACAACCTGGGGCTCATCGCTCACGCGTTCGAGAGCCGCCAGGACTCCGTGGGCGTCATCTGGCTGCCGCCCTACCACGACATGGGGCTCATCGGCGGAATCCTGCAGCCGCTCTACATGGGGTTCCCCGTGGCGCTGATGTCGCCGCTGGACTTCCTCAAGCGCCCGCTCCGGTGGCTGGAGGCCGTGTCGCGCTTCAAGGGCACCATCAGCGGCGGTCCGAACTTCGCGTTCGACCTGTGCGTGCGCAAGAGCACGCCCGAGGAGCGCGTGGCGCTCGACCTCAGCGCCTGGGAGGTCGCGTTCTGCGGCGCCGAGCCCATCCGCCCGGAGGTGCTCGCGCGCTTCACGGAGGCGTTCGCGCCGAGCGGGTTTCGCCCCGAGGCGCTCTACGCCTGCTACGGCCTCGCCGAGGCCACGCTGATCGTCTCGGGCGGCAAGAAGGGCGTGTTCCCCGTCCATCGTTCGTTCTCGCCCGGAGCGCTGGCGCGCAATGAGGCCCGAGTCGACACGACGACCGGGGGACAGGTGCTCGTCGGCTGCGGCGGGAACCTGCCGGACCAGGAGCTGCGCGTCGTGGACCCCGCGACGTGCGCGCCGTGCCCGCCGGGCACCGTGGGAGAGATCTGGGTCTCTGGCCCGAGCGTGGCGCGGGGCTACTGGCAACGCCCCGAGGAGACGGCCCGCGCGTTCGAGGCCCAGGTGCCCGGAAGTGACAGGCGATTCCTGCGCACGGGCGACCTTGGCTTCCTGCACGAAGGCGAGCTGTTCGTCTCCGGGAGGCTCAAGGACCTCATCATCCTCCGCGGCCGCAACATCCATCCCCAGGACCTGGAGCTTACCGTCGAGCAGAGCCACCCCGCGCTCCGCCCCGGTTGCACCGCCGCCTTCGCCTTGGACGTCGATGGTGAGGAGCGGCTCGTCGTCGTCCAGGAGGTGGATGTCCGCAAACTGGTGGATCCCGCCGAGGTGACGGCCCTGGTGCGCCGCCGGCTCGCGGAGCAGCACGACGTCCAGCTCCACGCGCTCGCGTTGATTGAACCCGGCAGTATTCCCAAGACGTCCAGCGGGAAGATCCAGCGCAACGGCACCCGCGCGGCGTTCGTCGCCGGCGAGCTGGCCCTCGTGTCGACCTGGCGCGAGGAGGCCGCGGTCGGCGCGACAGCTCCGGAGGCTGTGGCGCTGTCCTCGAGCGCGACCCTGGAGGAGACCACCACCTGGCTGCGGGACACCCTGGGCCGAAGGTTGCGTGTCCGGGCGGAGGAGCTGGATCCCGCCGTGCCCATCACCCGCTTCGGCTTCGACTCGCTCGTCGCGATCGAGCTGGGACACGCGCTGGAGATCGCCACGGGCGTCTCCTTGCGCATGGAGGAGCTGCTGCGAGGACCCAGCGTCATGGAGCTGGCGGCACTGCTGCACGGACGGCGCTCGGCCGCGAAGGCGGAGCTCCCGGCCATCACTCGCCGCGCGGATGACACGCCACCCCTGCTCTCCCCCGGCCAGGAGCGGCTATGGCTCCTGGAGCAGCTCCAGCCGGGCGGTGCCCTGTACAACCTCGCCGTCGCCGTCCGGTTCAAGGGCGCCCTGGACACCGGGGCCTTGGAGCGCGCGTTCCAGGACATCGTGCGCCGCCACGAGGTGCTCCGGACCACGTTCCGCGCCGTGGAGACGGAAGGTCCGGCCGTGCTGAGCGTCTCGCCGGACGCGGACTTCACGCTCACCACCGACGACCTGCGCGCGCGGCCGGCTGCCGAGCGCGAACGGGAGGTCCAGCGACGTGCGGACGCCGAGGCGCTTCGGCCCTTCCTGCTGACGCAAGGGCCGCTCCTGCGCGGGCTCCTGCTACGGACCGGCGAACAGGAGCACGTGCTCGTGCTCACGATGCACCACATCGTCTCGGACGGCGCGTCCATGGAGGTGCTCGTCCGCGAACTCGCGGCGCTCTACGCGGCGCACACCTCCGGTCAGCCGGCGGCGCTGCCCGAGCTGTCGCTGCGGTACTCCGATTACGGCGCGTGGCTGCGCGATCACCTGCGGGGCGAGACGCTGGAGCGATTGCTCGGCTACTGGCGGCGGCAGCTCGAAGGTGCGCCCGAGGTGCTGGAGTTGGGTGTTGCGCGGCCCCGGCCGGCGGTGTCCACGCACCAGGGTGACAGCGTGGAGGTGAAGCTGTCGGCCCTGCTGATGGAGCAGGTGAAGTCCCTCGCGCGCGAGCAGGGCGTGTCACCCTTCGTCGTGTTGCTGGCGGCGTTCCAGCTCCTGCTGGCCCGTTACTCGGGGCAGGACGACATCTGCGTGGGCACGCCCATCAACGGTCGTGACCGCCCGGAGACGCAGGGACTCATCGGCTTCTTCGTCAACACCCTGGTCCTGCGCACGCGGCTGGCGGGAGCCGCCACCTTCCACGAGCTGCTCGCGCGCGTGCGCGACGTCACCCTGGAGGCCTATGCCCACCAGGAACTGCCGTTCGAGAAGCTGGTGGAGGCGCTGCGGCCGACGCGCCACCTCGGGGCCTCGCCGCTGTTCCAGGTGGTGCTGGCCATCCTGCCGGACCCGCTCTCCGCGCAGCCGTTGCCGGGGCTGGAGCTTCAGCAACTGGAGCTGCCGAGCCGCCTGGTCCAGAGCGACCTGCGCCTCGCGCTCGCGGAGAGCGTCCAGGGCCTCCACGGCCGGCTGGAGTACAGCACGGACCTGTTCGACGCGGCGACGGCGCGCCAGCTCGTCAAGCACCTCGGCGCCCTGCTGGAGGCCGCGGTCTCCCAGCCCTCGGCGCCACTGGCGTCCCTGTCCCCGCTGGATGAAGTGGAGCGCCGCCAACTGCTCGTCGAGTGGAGCGGCGCCGTCCCCGGTGAGCCGGAGGATGTCTGCGCTCACCGGCTCTTCGAGGCGCAGGTCGCGCGGACTCCCGACGCAGTGGCGCTCAGCTTCGAGGGTGAAGAGCTGAGCTACCGCGAACTCAACGCGCGGGCCAACCGGCTGGCGCGGGTGCTTCGGCGCCGGGGCGTGGGGCCGGAGGTCCTCGTTGGCCTGTGCGTCGAGCGCTCGTTCGAGATGGTCGTGGGGCTGCTCGCCATCCTCAAGGCGGGCGGCGCTTACGTGCCGATCGACCCGAGCCAGCCCATGGAGCGGCTCGCCCTCATCCTCGACGATACGCGCGCTCCGCTCGTCCTCACGCGCCGCGCGCTGGTCGACCGGCTGGGCGGGCAGCAGGCCCGGGCGCTGTGCCTGGAGGACGTGGAGGCCGAGGTCCGCCTCGAGTCCACGGAGGACCTCGACGCTGGCGCCACTGGCGGCAACCTCGCGTACGTCATCTACACTTCGGGCTCGACGGGCCGCCCCAAGGGGACGCTCCTCCAGCATCGGGGCCTGTGCAACACGGCGCGGCAGACGCTCGCGGTGATGAAGCTGGAGGTGGGCAGCCGCCTCTTGCAGTTCTTCGCGCTGAGCTTCGACGCGGCGGTCTCCGACATCTTCCCGCCGCTGCTGTCGGGGGCCACGCTGGTCCTGGTGCCAAGGGACCGGCTGATGCCGGGGGCTCCGCTCGAGCAGACCCTGAACGAGCAGGCCATCACCGTCGTCACGCTGACGCCGTCCGTCCTCGCGCAGCTCTTCCCCGCGGGAGTGACGAGCCTGCGGACCGTGCTCACGGCGGGCGAGGCATGCACGCCGGAGATCGCCTTGCGCTGGGCGGACCGGCTGCGCTTCGTCAACGCCTATGGCCCCACCGAGGTCACCGTCTGCGCGACCTTCAACACGGCGATGGACCCCGAGCGCCCCACGCTGGGCAGGCCGCTGGCCAACGTCCAGGTGTACGTGCTGGATGACGCGCTCCAGCCCGTGCCGGCCGGTGTTCCGGGCGAGATGTACGTCGCGGGCGTGGGCCTTGCGCGGGGCTACCTGGGCCGCCCGGACCTCACCGCCGAGCGGTTCGTCCCCCACCCCTACTCCTCGGTGCCCGGTGCCCGGCTGTACCGCACGGGCGACCGGGTCCGACACCTCGCCGACGGCGACCTGGAGTACGTGGGACGTGTCGACGACCAGGTGAAGCTGCGCGGCTACCGCATCGAGCCGGGTGAGATCGAGGCCGTGCTGCGCGCGCAACCGGGCGTGCGCGACGCGGCGGTCATCGTCCGAGAGGACGTCGCGGGCGATCCGCGACTGGTGGCCTACGTGGTGGCCTCGCTCGAGGTGGCGCGCGGGCTGCGCGGCGCCATCGAGTCGCGACTGCCGGAGTACATGGTTCCCTCGGCCTTCATCCCGCTCGAGGCGCTCCCGCTGACCCACCACGGGAAGCTGAATCGCAAGGCCCTGCCTCCGCCGGAGGACCCGCGCCTCACACTGGGCGAGGAGTACGCCGCGCCCACGACGGACACGGAACACAAGCTGGTGGCCATCTGGGCGGAGGTGCTGCGGACCGACCGCATTGGCATCCACGACGACTTCTTCGACCTGGGCGGTCACTCGCTCATGGCCACCCAGGTCATCTCCCGCATCCGCACCGCCTTCGGGGTGGACCTGCCCCTGACCGCGTTGATGACCGATGCGACCACCGTGGCCGTGATGGCCCGCCGCATCGACGCAAGCGCGCAGCAGCCCCGCAGGGCCCCGCCGCCGCTCGCCAGGGTGCCGCGCACCGGGCCCCTTCCGCTGTCGTTGGCGCAGGAGCGCCTGTGGCTGGCCGACCAGCTCTCCCCGGGCTCGCCTCTCTACAACGTGCCCGCCGCGGTGAGGATGCGCGGCATGCTCCACGTGCCCGCCCTGGAGCGAGGTCTCGCCGAGCTCATCCGCCGGCATGAGGCGCTGCGCACCGTCTTCCGCGAGGTGGACGGGCGCCCGGTGCAGGTCATCCTGCCTCCGGGGGAACTGGCGCTGCCGGTGGAGGATTTGGGTGGCCGCTCGCGCGAGGAGGCGGAGACGGAGGCGCGGCGCCTGGCGCGCGAGGAGGCCGTGCGCCCGTTCGACCTGGCGCACGGGCCGCTCGTGCGCACGGTGCTCGTCCGCCTGAGTGAGGACGAGCACATCCTCTGCCTGACGCTGCACCACATCGTCTCCGACGGCTGGTCGGGCGGCGTGTTCCTGCGCGAGCTCGCGGCGCTCTACGGCGCCTTCAGCCAGGGCGGGCCCTCGCCGCTGGCGGAGCTGCCCATCCAGTACGCCGACTACGCGGCGTGGCACCGCGGCTGGCTCGAGTCCGGCGTGCTGGCGGAGAACCTGGCCTGGTGGCGGGGCAAGTTGACGGAGCTGCCCACGCTCCAGTTGCGCACCGATACGCCGCGCCCACCGGGTGAGCGCTTCCGAGGTGACAGTCGGCGCTTCACCTTCCCCGCGGAGCTGACCGCGCGGCTGGAGGCGCTCGCTCGCGGCGAGGGCGCCACGCTCTTCATGGCGCTGCTCGCGGTCTTCGACGTCCTCCTCCATCACCACACGGGGCAGGACGACATCGTCGTGGGCACCGACATCGCGAGCCGCGAGCACGACGCGCTCGAGGGCATCATCGGCTTTTTCACCAACCAGCTCGTCCTGCGCACGCCGCTGTCGGGCCAGCCCACCTTCCAGGAGCTCCTCTCGCGCGTACGGCGGGTCGCCCTGGAGGCCTACGAGCACCAGGACACGCCCTTCGGCCGGCTCGTCCAGGAGCTGCGCGACCAGCGCGCCGCCACGGGACAGCCGCTCTTCCAGGCCAAGCTCGTCCTCGAGAACGCCCCCATGCCCGCGATGCGGTTGCCGGGCCTCGCCCTGGAGCTCATGGAAGGCGCGAGCAACGGGCTGGCGCGCTGGGACCTGCTGCTCATCCTCACACCCGACCGTGAGGGCCTGAGCGTCGTCGCCGAGTACAACACCGACATCCTCGACGGCGAGGGGATGGCGCGCCTGTGGGAGCACTTCCTCCTGCTGGCCCACGCCGCCGTCGAAGCCCCCGGACAGCGCATCTCCACCCTGCCCATGCTCACCCGCGAGGAGCACCAGCGGCTGGCGGCATGGAATGGCCCCCTGCGGCACATCGCTCCGGACGCGTGCATCCCCGCCTGCTTCGAGCAGCGCGTGTCGGCGGCGCCGGACGCGGTGGCCCTCGTCTTCCAGGAGCAGACGCTCACCTACGGCGAACTCAACCGCCGCGCCAACCAGCTCGCCCACCACCTGCGCGGGCTCGGCGTGGGCCCTGGCAGCCGCGTGGCCCTGGCGCTGGAGCGCTCGCTGGAGCTGGTGATCGGCATGGTGGCGATCCTCAAGGCCGGCGGCGCCTATGTCCCGCTCGACGCGAGCTACCCGGCGGAGCGCCTGTCCTTCCTGCTGGAGGAAGCACGGCCGGCGGCCATCGTGACGCGCTCGGAGGTCGCCGACGAGCTGCCCGCGCACTGGGCCCAGCTTGTGTGCATGGACCGCGATGAGGCCACGCTCGGACAGAGGCCGGAGCACGACCTGGCGCACGCGGTGGGCCCGGAGTCCGAGGCCTACGTCCTGTTCACCTCCGGTTCGACCGGAACGCCCAAGGGCGTCGCGGTGCCCCATCGCGGAGTGCTCCGGCTGGTCCAGGAGCCGGGCTACGTGCGCCTGTCGTCGGAGGAGACCCTCCTGCAGTTGGCGCCGCTCGCCTTCGACGCGTCCACCTTCGAGATCTGGGGCGCGCTGCTGAACGGCGCCCGGCTGGTCATCGCGCCGCCGCACGCGCCGTCACTCGACGAACTGGGCGAGCTCATCTCCCGTGAGCACATCACCACGGTGTGGCTGACTGCAGGCCTGTTCCACCAGGTCGTCGACACGCACCTCGGAGCCTTGGCGCCAGTGCGACAACTGCTTGCCGGCGGTGACGTGCTGTCGGCTCCGCACGTGGCGCGCGTGCTCGAGACCTACCCCACCTGCCGGGTCATCAACGGCTACGGTCCCACGGAGAACACGACGTTCACCTGCTGCTTCCCGGTAACGGACCGTGAGGAACTCCGCGCGGGCGTGCCCCTGGGTCGGCCCGTCCCGGGCACACAGGTGTACGTGCTCAACCCGGCGTTGGCGCAGGTCCCCATCGGCGCGCCTGGAGAGCTGTACGCCTCAGGAGACGGGCTCGCGCACGGCTACCTCCACCAGCCCGCGCTGACCGCGGAGCGCTTCATCCCGAACCCCTTCGGCACCACGCCCGGGGCCCGGCTGTACCGCACCGGCGACCTGTGCCGCGTGCGCCGTGACGGCACGCTCGAGTTCCTCGGCCGCGTCGACAACCAGGTGAAGGTCCGTGGCTTTCGAATCGAGCCAGGGGAAGTCGAGACCGCCGTGCGACGCCACCCGGCGGTGCGGGACACCGTGGTCGTGGCGCGTGAGTTCGCCGGAGAGAAGTCCCTGGTGGCCTATGTCGTTCCCGTCGAGGGCCAGACGGTGACCGTCGACGGGATGCGGTCCTTCCTGTCGGACAAGCTGCCCGCGCACATGGTGCCAGCCGCCGCCGTAACGCTCGCGGAGCTGCCGCTCACGGCCAACGGCAAGGTCGACCGTCGCGCGTTGCCGGCGCCGGATGGGGCGCGCCCCGAGCTCGGCACGACCTACGCGGCCCCTCGCACCCCTACCGAGGAGATCCTCGCCGCGGTGGGCGCGGAGACGCTGGGCGTGAAGACCGTGGGTATCGACGACAGCTTCTTCGACCTGGGCGGCGATTCGATCCGCGCCATCCAGTACGTGGCGCGTTGCCGCGAGCGAGGCGTCGAGCTGTCGGTGGCGACGCTCCTGGAGAAGCAGACCGTCCGCGCCATGGCCGAGACGCTCCTGCACCAGGAGCCACCCCGGACGGAGGCGGCGACGAGCCAGCCCTTCTCCCTGGTGTCCTCCGAGGACCGCGCGCGGCTGCCCGCGGACGTCATGGACGCCTACCCTCTGGCCGCGCTCCAGGTGGGCATGCTCTTCCAGAGCGAGTACAGCCAGCAGTCGGCGCTCTACCATGACGCCTTCAGCTTCCACCTGGAGCTGGAGGACGCCAGCGCCGAGCCGCTGCGGCACGTCCTCCAGGAGCTGGCCTCGCGCCACCCCGTGCTCCGGACCTCGTTCGATCTGGTCCGCTTCAGCGTCCCGCTACAGCTCGTCCACCGCGAGGCGGAGGTGCCGCTGCACGTGGAGGACCTCGGTCACCTGTCCCGCGCCGAGCAGGACACCGTGCTGCGGGAGTGGCTCGGCCGTGAGCGCAGCCGCCCCTTCGCATGGGACCGGGCGCCGCTGCTCCGCTTCGGCTTCCACCGGCGCGGTGAGCACACGGTGCAGCTGTCCGTCATCTTCCACCACGCGATTCTCGACGGCTGGAGCTTCGCGTCACTGCTGACCGAGCTCGTCCCCCGCTACCTGGCCGTGCGGCGGGGCGCGGCGGCGCCCGTCCCTCCGCTGGGGGCGGTGTACCGTGAGTTCGTGGCGCTGGAGCGTCAGGCGCTCGACTCCGAGGAGACGCAACGTTACTGGCAGGAGCGACTGGCCGAGGTGTCACGCGTGCGCGTGGACGCCGCCCGCAGGACGGGAGCCCAGGCGCCGGGCCCGCTCCTGTTTCGCGAGTTCCCGCTGACGGAGCCGTTGGCCAGGGGACTCCGGGCTCTGGCCCACCAGGCCGTGGTGCCCATCAAGAGCGTCCTGCTCGCGGCGCACCTGCGGGTCCGAGGGGTGCTCGAGGGGGCCTCCGAAGTGGTGACGGGCTTCGTGGTGAACGGCCGCCCGGAGGTGAGCGACGGCGAGCGGGTGCTGGGCTTGTTCCTCAACAGCGTCCCCTTCCCGGTGCGGCTCGGCGGAGGCACCTGGGTGGAGCTGGTCCGCGAGGTGTTCGCCCGCGAGCAGGCGCTCTCCCCGCATCGGCGCTACCCGATGGCGCGGATGCAGCAACAGTTGGGGGGACGCCCGCTGTTCGATGCCCTCTTCAACTTCGTCCACTTCCACGTCTCCGAGGGGCTGACGCGCATCCCGGGAATGAGGCTGGTGGAGCCGTACTGGGAGACGTCGTGGCTGGACATGCCGCTCGACACGACGTTCAGCGTGGACCCGGAGACCCAGGACGTGAAGCTCACGCTGCGCAGCCACGGGCGCGAGTGGGACCTGGACCGGCTGGAATACATCGCCGGCATCTACCTGCGCGCGCTGGAGGACATGGCGCGGCACCCGCTGGGTCGCTACGAGTCCTGCCAGCTCCTCGACGCACAGGAGCGTCACCGCCTGCTCGTCTCGTGGAACGACACGGCCACGCAGGCGCCACTCGCGAAGCACGTCGGCGCGTTGTTCGAGGCCCAGGTACAGCGGACGCCCGACGCGGTGGCGCTCCAGGTCGACGCCCTCTCGTTGAGCTACCGCGAGCTGAACGCGCGGGCGAATCAGCTCGCGCGCGTCCTGCGGCGCAACGGAGTGAAGCAGGAGGTGCGGGTCGCGCTCGCGCTCCAGCGCGGCCTCGACATGGTGGTGGGCGTGCTGGGCGTCCTCAAGGCCGGCGGTACCTACGTACCGCTCGACCCGAGCTACCCGTATGAGCGGCTCGCCTACGTGCTCAAGGACAGCGCGGCCCAGGTGCTGGTCGCCCATTCCATCCTCCGCGACGAACTCCCCGACACCGGGGGGCCGCAGGTGTGCCTCGACGAGATCGACCTGTCCCCCGAGGAGGACACGGACCTCGGCGTGACGGTGGACGCGGACCAACTGGCCTACGTCCTCTACACGTCGGGCAGCACCGGCCGGCCCAAGGGCGTCATGGTGACGCACGGGGGCGCCGTCAACTACCTCGTGTGGAGCCGCGAGGCCTATGACGCGGCGTCGGGTGCGGGTGCGCCCGTTCACTCGCCGCTGGGCTTCGACCTGACCATCACCAGCCTGCTGACGCCCCTCATGGCGGGAGGACGAGTCGTCCTGGTGCCCGACACGAAGGCGGGCGAAGGGCTGGCCCAGGTCCTGCGCTCGGGCACGGACCTCTCCCTCGTCAAGCTGACGCCAACCCAGCTGTCGCTCCTGGAGACGCAGCTTGGCGACGTGGCCGTGGCTGGCCGCGTGCGCTGCTTCGTCGTGGGCGGAGAAGCGCTGACCTCCGCCGCGCTCGCGTTCTGGCGTGAGCGGGCGCCGGCCACGCGCATCATCAACGAGTACGGCCCCACGGAGACGGTGGTGGGCTGCTGCACCTTCGAGGTGGGTCCCCAGACCGCCTTAGGGAGCACGGTGCCCATTGGCCGCCCCATCGCCAACACGAAGTTGTACGTGCTGGACGCGCACCTCATGCCGGTGGCGGTCGGCGTGGCGGGTGAGCTGTACATCGGCGGAGCGGGCGTCGCGCGTGGCTACAGCCAGCAGCCCGCGCTGACGGCCGAGCGGTTCGTGCCGGATTCGTTCTCCTCCACGCCGGGGCAGCGCCTCTACCGCACGGGAGACCTCGTGCGCTGGCGCGCCGACGGCGAGCTCGACTTCCTGGGACGCATCGACGACCAGGTGAAGGTGCGCGGCTTCCGCATCGAGCTGGGCGAGATTGAAGCGGTGCTCGCCGAGCACTCGGCCGTGAAGGAAGTGGCCGTGGCGGTGCGGGACTACGGCGGTGACCGCAAGCTGATCGCCTACGTCGTCGCTCACGACGCGCCGCCGAACTCCCTGGAGCTGAGAGGCTGGCTGCTGACACGGCTGCCGGAGCCCATGGTGCCCTCGGAGTTCCTCACCCTGGACGCGCTACCGCTCACCCCCAACGGCAAGGTGGACCGCAAGGCCCTGCCCGACATGGACGTGAAGGCGGTGACGGACGGCATGGCGTATGCCGCGCCGAGGACCCCGGTCGAGGAGCGGATCGCGGAGATCCTCGCCATGGTGCTCGGACGACCGCGCGTGGGGCGGGATGACGATTTCTTCGCGCTCGGTGGCCACTCGCTGACGGCGACGCAGGCCATCGTCCGCGTCCGAGATGCCTTCCGCATCGATCTGCCAGTGGGTGCGCTCTTCGATGCGCCCACCGTGGGCGCGCTCGCCGAGCACGTCGAGCGAGCGTTCGACGCCGGGGTGGGCGTGCGGTGGACGCCCCTGGTGCGCGTGCCGCGCGACGGGACGCTGCCCCTGTCCTTCGCTCAGCAGCGCCTGTGGTTCATGGACCAGTTGGAGCCGGGGAGCGCCGCATACAACATCCCCGCTGCGGTGAGCATCGAAGGTGACCTGGATGCGGCCTCGCTGGAGCGCGCGTTCGCCGCGCTGGTGGCGCGTCATGAACCCCTGCGGACGGCGTTCCGCGCCGAGAACGGGCAACCGATCCAGGTCATCTCCCCGGTGGGCGAGCTGCCGCTGCGGCGGGTGGACCTGCGCGGGCTGCCCCTGGCGGAGCGCGACGCCGAGGAGCGGCGCCTGAAGGCCGAGGAGGCGCAGACCCCGTTCGACCTCCAGCGGGGACCGCTGCTGCGCACCGTGCTCATCCAGCAGGACGAGCGCGCCTACACGCTGCTCGTGACGCTGCACCACATCATCTCGGACGGCTGGTCCACCGGCGTGCTCATCCGCGAGGTGGCCGCGCTCTATGAGGCCTTCTCCGGTGGAAAGCCCTCGCCCCTCAAGGAGCTCGACTATCAATACGCCGACTTCGCGGCGTGGCAGCGACGGTGGATGGATGGACCGGAGCTCGAAGCAGAGATCGACTTCTGGCGGATGACGCTCGCCGGCGCCCCCCCGCTGCTGGAGCTCCCCACCGATCGCCCCCGTCCCCCCGTCCGTGCCTACCGGGGAGCGACACACCCGGTAACCCTGCCCAGGGAGCTGTCCGAGGCCATCAAGGCGCTCGGCCAGAAGGAGGGGGCCACACCCTTCATGGTCCTGCTGGCGGCATTCCAAACGCTGCTGGCGCGCACCTCCGGCCAGGACGACCTCTGCGTGGGAACGCCCGTCGCGGGCCGGACGCGCACGGAGGTCGAGGGCCTCATCGGCTTCTTCGTGAACACGCTCGTCCTGCGCACGAGTGTGGCGGGAGACCCGTCGTTCCTGGAGCTGCTCGGCCGGGTCCGCGAGGTGACGCTGGCGGCCTACACACACCAGGACGTCCCCCTGGACAAGCTCGTGGAGCAACTGCACCCCGAGCGCAGCCTGAGCCACCCGCCCCTCTTCCAGGTGGTGTTCGCCCTCCAGAACGCGCCGACGGCCGAGCTGACCCTCCCGGGGCTCGTCCTCAGGGCGCTGCCCACCGAGAGCCAGGCGGCCAAGTTCGACCTGGCCCTGTCGCTCCGCGAGGGGCCTGACGGCTTCGACGGCTTCATCGAGTACGACACGGACCTGTTCGACACAGAGACGATTTCCCGGATGGAGGACCAGCTGCGCGTCCTGCTCCAGGGTGTCGTGTCCGAGCCTCGGACTCGCCTGTCTCGGCTGGCGCTCACGCACACGAGCGGGCTCTCGTCCTTCGAGCTCCGGCCCGCTCCGGAGCACCCCAGCGTGCTCTCGCTCATCGCGAGCCAGGCCTCACTTGCACCCGAGACACCAGCGGTCATCGACGGAGCGCGCGTCTTCACCTACGGAGAGCTCGTCCGTGAGGCCTCGCGCCTGGCTCGCGGGCTCGCGCGCATGGACACCCGTGGGGAGCGTCCCATCGCGGTGTTGCTGGAGCGCTCGGCCGAGATGGTGATCGCGCAATTGGCGATCCTCAAGGCGGGCAGCGCGTTCATGGCGCTCGACCCGACCATGCCGGACGCCCGTCTGCGCGTCATCCTCGCCGAGGCTCACGCGGCGGTCGTCGTGACCTCGCCCTCGCTGGCGGCGCGCCTGCCCCCGGGGCTCCAGGTGGTGTTCGCCAACATCCACCCGCCCGACGCGGGCAGGGTCGCGGACGAAGGCACCACCGAACCGCCGGAGCCACTCCCGTCCCAGTCCGCCTACGTCATCTTCACGTCAGGCACGACGGGCGTCCCCAAGGGCATCACCGCCGACCATGCCGCGCTGGCCCACCTGACCGCGTGGCACCAGCGCGACATCCCCGTGGGCCCGGGTGACCGAGGGGCCGTGATGGCCTCCCCCGCATTCGATGCATCGATGCTGGAGCTCTGGCCCAAGCTCGCGGCCGGAGCGACGCTGGTCATCGTCCCGGACGAGGTGCGCGCCGCGCCCGCCGCACTCGCGCGCTGGATGGCGGACACGGCCATCACCACGGCCTTCTTCACCACGGCGCTCGGGGAGCTGGTCCTGGCCGAGCCTCTCCCGGCGCACCACCGCGTGCGCGTCATCATCGTCGGTGGTGAACAGCTCCGGCGGCGCCCCACCACGGAGACGCCCTACCAGCTCCTGAACGTCTACGGCCCCACCGAAGTGACCGTGCTCGCGACCTGCGATTTCGTGGCGCCAGCCAGTGTCGAGCAGGGGCTCCCCACGATTGGCCGCGCCATCTCCGGGGCCCGCGTGTCCGTCCTCGACGCGCACCTGCGGCCGGTACCGGTCGGCACACCCGGCGAGCTGTTCATCGCGGGCGGTGGCCTCGCACGGGGATACCTGGGCCGGCCGGACCTGACGGCCGAGCGGTTCCTCCCGGATCCACACGGCCCTCCGGGCGCGCGCATGTACCGCTCGGGCGACCGGACGCGCATGCGCGCCGATGGGCGGCTGGAGTTCCTGGGCCGGCTGGACAGCCAGGTGAAGCTCCGTGGGTTCCGCATCGAGCTGGGAGAAATCGAAGCAGCGCTCGGAGCGCACCCGGCCATCAAGGAGGCCGTGGTCACCGTGCACGAGGTGGCGGAGGACCGCCGGCTGGTGGGCTACGTCGTGGGCCGCCAGGAGCTGCCGGAGGCCGCGGAGCTGCGCCGCTGGCTCCTCGAACGGCTGCCCGAATACATGGTGCCCGCGGCGTTCATCCGACTGGAGGCGATGCCACTCGACTCCAACGGCAAGGTCGTGCGCAAGGCCCTGCCCGCTCCCGAAGCGCTGTTCGCCGGGAGCACGGAGGGCTACGTGCCCCCACGGACTCCCACCGAGGAGATCCTCACCGGCCTCTTCTCGCGGGTGCTTGGCGTGGAGCGGGTCGGCATCAAGGACGGCTTCTTCGACCTGGGTGGACACTCCCTGCTGGCCACGCAGCTCGTATCGCGGCTGCGGGCGGCCTTCGGTGTCGAGCTGCCGCTCCGGGTGCTCTTCGAGTCCGCGACTCCCGAGCACCTGGCCGAGCGCGTGGAAGCCCTGGCGCGCAAGGACGCCGGGCCGCAGGTGCCTCCGCTCACGCGAATGCCGCGCGGGGAGCGGCTGCCCCTGTCCTTCGCGCAGCAGCGCCTGTGGTTCCTCGACCGGCTGGAGCCCGGCAGCGCGCTCTACAACCTCTCCCATGCCATGCGGCTGAGCGGGCACCTCGACGTGGAGGCCCTGGAGCACGGCCTCGCGGAGGTGGTGCGCCGCCATGACAGCCTGCGCACGACGTTCGGCATGGATGAGGGGATGCCCTTCCAGGTCGTGGCCTCGGAGTTCCCATCGGTCCTCGAGCGGGTGCGGATGGAAGGCACGCCCGAGGAGCGCGGGGAGGCCGCCCTGCGCAGGTGCGCGGCGGAGGTGCGCCGGCCGTTCGACCTGGCGCGCGGGCCGCTCATCCGAGCCGTGCTGCTCGAACTCTCCGAGGACACGCACGTCCTGATGATGACGATGCACCACATCATCTCGGACGGCTGGTCGGTGGGCGTCTTCGTGCGGGAGATGGCCGCCCTCTACGAGTCCTTCCGGCAGGAGCGCCCATCGCCCCTGGCACCGCTGCCAATCCAGTACGTGGACTACGCGCTCTGGCAACGTCAGTGGCTGGAAGGCGAAGTGCTGACGGCGCAGCTCGGCTACTGGAAGGACCAGCTCGCCGGGGCGCCCCGTGCGCTGGACCTGCCCACGGACCGCGCGCGGCCCCCGGTGCAGACCTACAGCGGCGCGAGCCACCGCATCCGCTGGTCGCCCGATCTGTCCGCACGCGTGAAGGCGGTGAGCCGCCAGGAGGGTGTCACGCCCTTCATGACGCTCCTCGCGGCCTTCCAGTCACTGCTGGGCCGCTACTCCGGGCAGGACGACATCTGCGTGGGCTCACCCATCGCGGGACGTACCCGCGAGGAGACCGAGCAGCTCGTCGGCTTCTTCGTCAACACGCTGGTGCTGCGCACGAGCCTCGCGGGCGACCCGAGCTTCCGCGAGCTGCTCGGCCGCGTGCGGAACGGAACGCTGGGGGCGTATGCCCACCAGGACGTGCCCTTCGAGAAGGTCGTCGAGGCGCTCCAACCCGAGCGCGACCTCAGCCGCTCGCCCCTGTTCCAGGTCATGTTCGCGCTGCAGAACACGGCGGTGCCGGCGCTGGCATTGCCGGAGCTGAAGGTGACACCGCTCGAGCCGGACCTGCCCACCGCGCGCTTCGAGCTCATCCTGACGCTCATGGAGGAGGACGGCGCGCTGACCGGGGCCATCGAGTACAACACGCGGCTGTTCGACGGGGCGACCATCCGCCGGATGGAGGTACACCTCGTCGGCCTGCTCCAGGCGGTGCTGGAGGACGTCGACCGCCAGCCCTCCCGAGTGCCCCTGCTGTCCGACGTGGAGCGCCGCCAGGTGCTGGTGGACTGGAACGCCACGGAGGCGGTGCTTCCGTCGGGGTGCGCGCACGAACTGGTCGCGGCCCAGGCGGCACGAACGCCGGATGCGCTCGCGGTGACGTTCCAGGACCAACGGGTGACCTATCGCGAGCTGGAGCGGAGGGCCAACCAGTTGGCGCACCGGCTGAGGGCGCTGGGCGTGGGTCCCGAGGTGCAGGTGGGCCTGTGCGTGGATCGCTCGGTGGAGCTGGTGGTGGGCATCCTCGCGGTGCTCAAGGCGGGTGGCGCGTACGTGCCGCTCGACCCGGGATACCCGCGTGAGCGTCTGGCGTTCATGCTCGCCGACAGCGGCGTCCGGGTGCTGCTGGTGCAACGGCATCTGGCGGACGGCGTGGCCGCGCCGGGCGTGACGGTGCACGTGCTCGAGCCGGGCGTGGGCGAAGGCGCACCGGAGACGCCACCGGACGTCGCCGTCGACGCCGACAACCTGGCGTACGTCATCTACACGTCGGGCTCGACGGGGCGGCCCAAGGGGACGCTGCTCACGCACCGCGGCCTGAGCAACACGGCGCTCGCGGCGGTGAAGGAGCATGGCTTCCATCCGGGCAGTCGCGTCCTGCAGTTCGCGGCGACGAGCTTCGATGCGTCGGTGTGCGAGATCTTCGCCACGCTGCTGGCGGGAGCCACGCTGTGCCTGGCGCCGCGCGAAGCGCTGCTGCCGGGGCCCCCGCTGCGGGCCGTGCTGACGGACAACGCCATCACCGCGGTCACCCTGACGCCGTCGGTGCTGGCGCAGCTCGAGCCTGAGGGGCTGCCCGCGTTGGAGACGGTGATATCCGCGGGTGAGGCCTGCACGCCGGACGTGGCCCGCCGGTGGAGCCGTGGCAGACGGCTGCTCAACGCCTACGGTCCCACCGAGGTGACCATCTGCGCGTCCATCAACGGCGCGGTGGACCCAGAGCGTCCCACCCTCGGCCGGCCCTTCCCCAACGTGCGGGTGTACGTGCTGGATGCGCGCCTCGTCCCCGCCCCGGTCGGCGTGGCCGGCGAGCTGTACGTCGGCGGACCGGGCGTGGCGCGCGGCTACACGGGCCGGCCGGACCTGACGGCGGAGCGCTTCGTGCCGGATCCCTTTGGCGCGCTGCCAGGCGCGCGCCTGTACCGCACGGGCGACATCGTCCGATGGTGCGCGGACGGCGAGCTCGAATACGTCGGGCGCGCCGACGGACAGGTGAAGCTGCGCGGCTTCCGCATCGAACTCGGAGAGCTGGAGGCGGTCCTGCGCGAGCACCCGGCGGTGAGGGATGCCGCTGTCGTGGCGCGAGATGAAGGCGGCACTCGCCGACTGGTTGCGTACGTCACCGGCGACGGGCCGGGCCTCGAAGTGCCGGGGCTGCGCGGCTATCTCACCGAGCGGCTGCCGCTGTACATGGTCCCCGCCACCTTCGTGGTGCTGGACACCCTGCCCCTGTCGTCGAGCGGCAAGCTCGACCGCAAGGCGCTGCCGCCGCCCGACGCTCGGCACCTGGGCTCGGCGGCCACATACGAAGCGCCGCGGAGCGACGTCGAGCGCACCGTGGCGGGAATCTGGCAGGAGGTCCTCAACGTACCGAGGGTGGGCCTGCACGACGGGTTCTTCGAGCTGGGCGGCAACTCGCTCTCGCTCGTGCAGATCCACGGCAAGCTCCAGAGCGCGCTGGGCGTGGAGTTCCCGCTCGTCGAACTCTTCCAGCACCAGAGCGTGAGCGCGCTCGCCGCGCACCTGCGCCGTGTCGCCGACGCCGCGGCCACGCCCGTGGACACCGCCGCCGAGGAGGAGCGCTTCGATTCCCGAAGGGCCCTGCTCGAGCGGCAGCAAGCCCGGAGGCGAGGACGCGCCGGCCCCACCCCGGCCGACTCGGACGGCAATCCGGAGGATTCCCATGAGTGACGACATGGAGCGGTCCGAGCCTTCTCCGGAGGGCGTGGCGATCATCGCCATGTCCGGCCGCTTCCCCCAGGCCGCGACGCTCGAGCAGTTCTGGGACAACCTTCGCCGTGGCGTCGAGGCGCGCACGGTCTTCACCGACGAGGAGCTGTTGGCCGACGGCGCCGACCCGGCCCGCATCCACCAGCCCGGTTACGTCCGCGCGGGCTTCGTGCTCGAAGACGTGGACCGCTTCGACGCGGGGTTCTTCGACTTCAGCCCGCGCGACGCGGAGGTGCTCGATCCGCAGCACCGCGTCTTCCTGGAGTGCTGCTGGGAGGCGCTCGAGCGCGCCGGGTACGCGAGCCGGGCATACCGAGGGCAGATCTCCGTCTTCGGCGGCGCGGGCGCGTCTTCGTACCTCTACAGCAACCTGCTCTCCCGCCCGGACGTCCTCCAGGGAATGGGGACCTTCCAGGTCACCATCAGCAACGACAAGGATTTCCTCCCGCCACGCATCTCCCACAAGCTGGGGCTGCGCGGCGCGAGCATCGCGGTGCAGACGGCCTGCTCGTCCTCGCTCGTGGCGATCCACCTCGCGTGTCAGAGCCTGCTGACGGGCGAGTCGGACCTCGCGCTGGCGGGTGGCGTGTCCATCGCCCTGCCCCAGCGGACCGGTTACGCCTACCAGGAAGGCGGCGTCGTCTCACCGGACGCGCACTGCAGGACCTTCGACGCGAAGGCCGCCGGCACGGTGCGCGGCTCGGGGGCGGGGGTCGTGGTCCTCAAGCGCCTCGCGGACGCTCTCGCGGACGGTAACCCCATCCTTGCGGTCATCCGTGGTTCGGCGGTCAACAACGACGGCGAGGCACGGCTGGGCTACACCGCCCCGAGCGTCGAGGGGCAGACCGCGGTCGTCTCCGAGGCCCTGGGCATCGCGGGCGTCCCCTCGGAGAGCGTGACGTACGTGGAGGCCCACGGGACGGCCACGCCCCTGGGCGACCCCATCGAGGTCACCGCGCTCACCAAGGCGTTCCGCGCCCGGCTCTCGCAGGGTGCGCGGGCGCGCTGTGCGCTCGGCTCGGTCAAGACCAACATCGGGCACCTCGATGCCGCTGCTGGCGTCGCGGGGCTCATCAAGACGGTCCTCGCCCTCCAGCACCGGGAGCTGCCGCCCTGCCTCCACTTCGAGCAGCCCAACCCGAAGCTCGACCTGGCGAGCGGCCCGTTCTTCGTCAACGACACGCTGCGGCCGTGGGAGAGCGACGGCACGCCGCGCCGGGCCGGCGTGAGTTCGTTCGGCATTGGCGGGACGAACGCGCACGTCATCCTGGAGGAGGCGCCCGCGAGGCCTTCCTCGACGTCCTCCAGCCGCCCGTGGCAGTTGCTCACGCTGTCGGCGCGCACCGTGCCCGCGCTGGAGGCCGCCACCTCGAACCTCCAGACCTGGCTGACGCAGCACCCGGAGGCCGAGTTCGCCCAGGTTGCGCACACGCTGCAGGTGGGGCGCCAGCGGTTCTCGCACCGCCGTGTCCTGGTCTGCCGTGACGCGGAGGATGCTCGCGCCGCGCTGGAGGCGAGAGACCCCCAGCGCCTGCGGACCACCCTCCAGGAGGACTCCACGAGCCCTGTCGTCTTCCTGTTCCCCGGCCAGGGTGCGCAGTACGTGGGCATGGGGCAGGAGCTGCACGCGTCGGAGCCCGTCTTTCGCAAGCATGTGGATGACTGCTGCACCCGCCTGAAGTCCCTGCTCGGCTTCGACCTGCGCGAGGTGCTGTTCCCACCGTCCGACGTGGCCCCCTCGGCCGCGGAGGCTCGGCTCACCCAGACGGCGGTGACCCAGCCGGCGCTCTTCGTCATCGAGTACGCCCTGGCGAAGCTGTGGATGTCGCTGGGCGTGACGCCGCAGGCGATGCTCGGTCACAGCATTGGCGAGTACGTCGCCGCGTGCATCGCGGGAGTGCTGACGCTCGACGACGCGCTCGCGTTGGTGACAGCGCGCGGCCAGCTCATGCAGTCGCTCCCCTCGGGCGCGATGCTCTCGGTCGCGCTCCCCGAGGCCGAGCTGCGGCCCCTGCTCGGCCCCGCGCTGTCGCTCGCCGCGGTCAACGGGCCCGCGCTCTGCGTGGCCTCGGGCCCCACGGAGATGGTGGAGGCGCTGGAGGCGGTGCTCACCCGGCGGAAGGTCGAGTTCCGCCGGCTGCACACGTCGCACGCCTTCCACTCGGCGATGATGGACCCCATCCTGGAGGCCTTCGCCGCGAAGGTCCGTGGTGTGCGGCTGTCGCGGCCTCGCCGTCCCTACGTCTCCAACCTGACCGGCACCTGGATCACCGAGAAGGAGGCCACGGACCCAGGCTACTGGGTGGAGCACCTGCGCCAGGCCGTGCGCTTCGCCGACGGAGCGAAGCTGCTGCTCGAGGACACGGCGAACGTGTTCCTGGAGGTCGGTCCTGGCACGACGCTCGGCGCGCTGGTGAGGCAGGCGGCACGATCGCCAGGGCCGAGCACCATCCTGTCCACCCTGCGGCACCCGCGTGAGTCTGTCTCCGATCGGACGCGCCTGTTGGAGACGGTGGGCCAGCTGTGGCTCGCCGGCGCGGCGCTCGACTTGAACGGGCTCCAGCCCGCGGAGCACCGTCGCCGGCTGTCCCTGCCCACCTACCCGTTCCAGCGCGAGCGCTACTGGATTGAACCGCGCGCCGGTGCCGGGCTCACCCAGGCGCGAGCGGTGACAGGACCGGGGCTCGTGCGCAAGCAGGGCTCGCTGGCCGACTGGTTCTACGTCCCGGGCTGGAAGCACGCGGTGCGGCTCGGCTTGAGCATGGCGGCGACACGCTGGCTGGTGATGCTCGATGAGCGCCTCGGTCCCGCGCTGGCCGACCGCCTGGAGGCCACGGGCGGGGACGTCGTGAGGGTGGCCACGACGGACGCCTACGGCCGCCAGGGACCTCGCCGCTTCACCGTGGCCGAGGGGCAGCCTGAGGGCTACACGCGCCTGCTCGCGGAGCTCGACGCGGAAGGATGGAGGCCCGAGCGGGTCGTCCACCTGGGGAGCGTCGCCGGGGCCTCGCTGGACGAGGCGTCCGCGGTGGACCGGGCGGTGAACGGGTTCCACGACCTGCTCCATCTGGCGAGCGCACTGCACACGCGGAAGGCAGCGCCGGCTGTCGAACTCATCGTGGTCACCGCCGGTGCCCAGGACGTCACGGGAGAGGAGTCCCTGTGTCCGGCGAGCGCGCTCCTCGTGGGGGCATGCAAGGTCCTGCCGCAGGAGCTGTCCCCCGCCCTGCACGTGCGCACAATCGACGTCGCCCCGGCGGAGGTGGGTGGAGAGCGGCTCACGCGCCTGTTGGTGGACGAGCTCCGCGTGGAAACGGCCGAGCCGGTCATCGCGTACCGGGGTGGACGCCGCTGGGCGGAGACCTACGAGCGCGCGCGCCCGCAAGAGGGGGGACAGGGGCGGCTGCGTGAGCGCGGTGTCTACCTCATCACGGGTGGGCTCGGGCGCATCGGACTGGCGCTGGCCGAGGAACTCGCGACGTCGTTCCAGGCGCGGTTGGTGTTCGTGGGCAGGTCAGCGTTTCCCGCGCGCGAAGCGTGGGAGGCGTGGCTGGCTTCCCATGGCTCGAACGACGAAACGTCGCGGCGCATCCGCCAACTGCTCGTCATCGAGCAGCGCGGTGGCGAAGTCCTTGTGCTCCGCGCGGACATCTCCCGCCCGGAGGAAGTCGCGGAGGTCCTCGCGCGAACCGAGGCGCGCTTCGGAGCCCTCCACGGGGTGATCCACTCGGCGGGAAGCCTGGGTGAGCGGGCCCACGTCCCGGTCCTGGACCCTGGTGACGCGCGGCATGCGGAGCAATTCGACGCGAAGGTGCGCGGAGTCCTGGCGCTCGAACGCGCGCTGCGGGGCCGCGCGCTGGACTTCGTGCTGCTGCAATCCTCCCTGGCGGCGGTGCTGGGGGGAATCGGGTTCGCGGCCTATGCGGCGGCAAACCTGTTCATGGACGCCTTCGCTGCCCGCCAGAACCGGAGCGAGTCCACGTCCTGGCTCAGCGTGGACTGGGATGGCTGGGGCGACGAGGAGACGCTCGACGAGGGGATGCTGGCGCTCACGATGGCCGAGGGCGTCGCCGCGTTCCAGAGCGTGCTCCGCGGCGACGTTCCGCGCTGGGTCGTATCGACCGGAGACCTCTCCGCGCGGTTGGCCACCTGGGTCCAGCCGGTGGCGGCGCGTGGGGACGCGGCGAGCGCGGTGTCGTCGCATGCGCGCCCCCAACTCGCGACCGGCTACGTGGCCCCTCGCGACGCATTGGAACAGGAGCTGGCGGCGATGTGGCAGGAGCTCCTCGGCGTGACCCCGGTGGGCCGCCACGACAGCTTCTTCGATCTCGGTGGGCACTCGCTGCTCGGGACGCAGTTGCTGTCGCGCCTGCGAGAGACCTACCGGGTCGAGCTGCCGATCCGGACGTTGTTCGAGACCCCGACGGTCGCCGGCCTCGCGGAGGCGATCACCCAAAGCCGGAGCGGGCCCGAGACGCGCCCAGATCCCGCGCCCACGACAGCGAGCGCCACACCGTCCCGCGCCCCACTGTCCTTCGCCCAGCAGCGCCTCTGGTTCTGGGAGCGCCTGGAGCCGGGCACGTCCGTCTACAACATCCACACGGCGCTCCAGTGTGACGGTGACCTCGACGTGGGCGCCCTGGGGCGGAGCCTCGATGCACTGGCGGCGCGCCACGAGGCGCTCAGGACCACCTTCGTCGAGGAGGGGGACCAGGTCGTCCAGGTGATCGCCCGCCGGCTCGACCTGGAGGTACCCGTCACCGACCTGCGCGATCGCTCCGACGACACGCGCGCGGACGAGGCACGCCGCGTCGCGGAGGAAGAGGGACGCCGGCCCTTCGACCTGGAGAAGGGACCGCTCCTGCGCGCCCGACTCATCAAGCTGGCCGCGCGCGAGCACGTCGTCACCCTCACGGTGCACCACAGCATCTTCGACGCGTGGTCACTCGGCCTGCTCATCCGTGAGCTGGCGGAGCTCTACACGGCCTTCGCGGCCGGGCGGCGGCCCCGCCTGCCCGAGCTCACCATGCAGTACGCGGACTTCGCCCGCTGGCAGCGGGAGCGGCTCCAGGGCGACGTGCTCGAAGCGGAGCTCGCGCACTGGCGCACGCGGCTCGAGGGAGCCCCACCGGCGCTGGAGCTGCCGACGGATCGCCCCCGGCCAGCGACGCCGTCATACGACGGGGCGAGTCATCCGCTGGACCTCCCTCGTGAGCTCACGGACGGGCTGAAGGAGCTGGGCCGGCGCGAGGGCGCCACGCTCTTCATGGTCCTGCTCGCGGGCTTCCAAGCGGTCCTGGCCCGTCACTCGGGGCAGGACGACATCGTCGTGGGCACACCCATCGCCGGGCGCAACCGCGTCGAGCTCGAGAGCATCGTCGGCTTCTTCATCAACACGCTCGCCCTGCGTACGCGCCTGTCGGGCAACCCCACGTTCCGCGAGCTCGTGGGTCGGGTGCGCGAGGTGACGCTGGCGGCCTACGCCCACCAGGACATCCCCTTCGACAAGTTGGTGGAAGCCCTGGCGCCGCCGCGCGACCGCAGCCGCTCGCCGCTGTTCCAGGTCCTGCTCATCCTGCAGAACGCGCCGGTTCCAGAGCTGGCCCTTCCCGGGGGACTCAAGCTGCGCCCTGTCGGCGCGCCGGAAGAGCCGGCCAGGTTCGACCTCAGCCTGTCCTTCACGGAGACCGCCAGCGGGTTGCAGGGGACGTTGCGGTACGCCACGGCGCTGTTCGACGCGAACACCGCGCGGCGCCTGCTCGGCCACCTGCGCATGTTCCTCGAGGCCGCGGCAACCAACCCCGACCAGCGGCTGGACGCCGTATCGCTCCTGTCCGCGGACGAGCAGCGTGAACTCGCGCACCTGGAGTCGGGCCGGCGTGAGCGACCTTCGCCCCGGTCCATCCTCGAGCGCTTCCGAGCGTGGGTGGACCACACGCCGGCGGCGCCCGCCGCGCTCATGGGCGAGCGCACCGTTCGCTACGACGCCCTCGCCCTCCGCGCCCACGTCGTGGCCCGCGAGCTGGCGCGGCACGGGGTCCGACGAGGGACGCCGGTCGCCGTCTTCCTCCCCCGCTCCCCCGAGCTGCTCGCCACATTGCTCGGCGTCCTCGAAGTCGGCGGCGCGTATGTGCCGCTCGATCCGGGCTACCCGGCGGAGCGCGTGGCCTACATGCTGGGCGACGCGCGCCCCCGGGTCGTCGTCACGGATGGGACTCGGCGTGAGCAACTCCCGGAAGCGTGGCGGGAAGGCGCGGTCCTCGTCGAGTCGCTCACCGATTCACCGGGAGCGTCGCCGCGTCCGGCCGACCTCCAGGGCGATGACGTGTCGCATCTGGTCTACACGTCCGGCTCCACTGGCATGCCCAAGGGCATCATCGGCCACCACGCGGGCATCCTGAACTACGTCGACTACCTGGAGCGCACCTATCGGCCCGGCCCGGGTGACGTCGCGCTGCAGCTCGCCTCGGCATCCTTCGACGCCTCGCTGCGCGACATGCTGGCGCCGGTGTTGATGGGCACGCCCGTCGTCTTCGCCGACGGCGATCGCGGGCGAGATCCCGAGGAACTGCTCGCGGCCATCGAGCGCTACCGCGTCACGCTGCTGCCGAGCGTGGTGCCCAGCCTGCTCCGGCTGCTCCTGGCGGCGGCGGGGACCCGGCCGCGCGAGCTGGGAACGGTCCGGCTGATCCTCTGCAGTGGCGAGCGGCTCCTCGCGACGGACGTGGAGCGGGCGCGCGCGGTGTTCGGTGCGCACGTGCGAATCGTCAACCAGTACGGCCCCACCGAGTGCACGCTGACGAGCACGTTCCACATCGCCACGCCCCAGGACCTCGTGGGCGTGGTGCCCGCGGGGCGGCCCATCGACAACGCCGAGGTGGTCCTGCTCGATGCCCGCGGCGAGCGTGTGCCCGCCGGGGTCGTCGGCCACATCCACATCGGCGGCAACGGCGTGACGCATGGCTTCCTCGGGCGGCCCGACCTCACCGCCGAGCGCTTCGTGCCGCACCCGGACGGGAACCGGCCCGGGGCCCGCCTCTACGCGACGGGCGACTACGGGCGCTGGCGCGCTGACGGTGCGCTCGAGTTCGTCGGCAGGCGCGACGACCAGGTGAAGGTGCGTGGCAACCGGGTGGAGCTGGGCGAGATTGAATCCAACCTGACGCGCTGTCCGGGAGTGGGCGCGGCCGTGGTCCTCGCTGTTCCCGAGCAGGACGGTGACACGAGGCTGGTCGCCTGCATCGTCGCCAGCGACGCGGGGGCTCCGAGTGATATCGAGCTGACCACGTTCCTCGCGGCCCGCCTGCCCGAGCCGATGCTCCCCTCCGCGTACGTGCTCCTCGATGTGCTGCCACGCACGCCGAACGGCAAGGCGGACCGGGCGGCGCTCATGTCCGCGGCGACCGCCGCCCGGCGGCGCGGTGGGGCCGACAGCGGGGCTCCTTCCGTGGCGCCGCGGACACCGACCCAGGAGATTGTCGCCGGACTCTGGGCCCAGCTCCTGTCGGTGGAGCGCGTGGGGATTCACGACAGCTTCTTCGACCTGGGCGGGCACTCGCTGCTGGCCACCCAGGCCGTGTCGCGCGTGCGTGTGGCCCTGGGAGTCGAAGTCCCACTGCGTGAGCTGTTCACACACCCCACCGTGGAGGCGCTGTCCGCGCGCATCGACGAGCTCGCGATGAGCAGGCAGTCGGCCAGGGGCAGGCCGCCGCTCGTGCCCGCCCCGCGCACGCAAGGGCTGCCGTTGTCCTTCGCGCAGAAGCGCCTCTGGGTGGTGGATCGACTGCGGCCCGGCGACCCGGCCTACAACATCTCGGGGGCCATCCGGGTTCGTGGGGCGCTCGACGCCGACGTGCTCGAGCGCTGCGTCGCGGAGATCGTGCGGCGCCACGAGAGCCTGCGCACGACCTTCGAGTTCGTGGGAGAGGAGCCGGTGCAGCGCATCGCCACCGAGCTCGAGGTGCCGCTGGGGCGCGTGGACCTGTCGGACTTCCCCGAGCCCGAGCGCGAAGACCTGGTCGCCCGGCTCGTCGCCAAGGAGACGGGGTGGTCTTTCGCCCTGGCCCAAGGCCCGCTGCTACGCCTCTCGCTGCTGCGACTGTCCGAGGCGGAGCACGTGCTGGTGTTCGCGATGCATCACATCATCTCGGACGGCTGGTCGCGCGGAATCCTCGTCCGGGACCTCATGGCGCTCTATGTCGCCTTCGTCGCGGATCAGCCTTCGCCCCTGCCGAAGCCGGTGCTGCAGTACGCCGACTTCGCGCACTGGCAGCGGAGCTGGCTGCGGGACGAGGTGCTGGAGGCCCAGCTCGCGTACTGGCGGCGTCGGCTCGCGGGCGTGCCACCGGTGCTGGCCCTGCCCACGGACCGTCCGCGTCCGGTGGCGCAGAGCCTGCGGGGCGCCCACTACCGGGCCACGCTACCGCCGCCTCTCGTGGAGGCGTTGAAGCGGCTGGGCCGGACGGAGGGGGTCACGCTGTTCATGACCCTCATGGCCGGTTTCCAGGCGTTGCTCTCGCGCTACACGGGGCAGGAAGACCTCACCGTGGGGACCGACGTCGCCGGCCGCAACAACGCCGACCTGGAGGGGCTCATCGGGTTCTTCGTGAACCAGCTCGTCATCCGCGGGCAGCTCGACGGCAACCCCACGTTCCGCGCGCTCCTGACGCGCGTGCGTGACACGGCGCTGGAGGCGTACGCGAACCAGGACCTGCCCTTCGAGGAACTCGTCCGAGCGGTCAACCCCGAGCGGAGTCTGGGCCATACGCCGCTGTTCCAGGTCAAGCTGGCGCTGCAGAACCAGCCGTTCACGGAGCTCCAGCTCCCGGGCCTGAGTCTGAGCGGCGTGGCGTTCGAGAACGCGTCGTCCAAGTTCGACCTCACGCTCGTCCTGGAGGAGTTCGAGGGCAGCCTCGTCGGGCTGTGGGAGTTCAGCACCGACCTCTTCGACGAGGCGACGATCGCGCGCATGGCCGCGGCCTACCAGCGGGTGCTGGAGGCGGTGGTCACCGCGCCGGACCTGCGGCTGTCCTCCCTGCCCGTCCTCGCCGACGAAGAGCGCCACCGGCTGCTCGTCGAGTGGAACGCGACGGACGCCGAAATCCCAGTGGACCGATGCGCGCACCACCTCTTCGAGGAGCAGGCGCGCCGCACACCGGAAGCGTCGGCGGTGTCCTTCCAGGGGCACGCGCTCACGTACGGGGAGCTGGACCGCCGGGCCAACCAGCTCGCGCACCACCTGCGTGGGCTCGGCGTCGGGCCCGAGCTGCGCGTCGGCGTTTGCCTGGAACGTTCGCTGGAGCTGGTGGTGGCCCTCCTCGGAGTACTGAAGGCGGGGGGCAGCTTCGTCCCGTTGGATCCTGGCTACCCCACGGGGCGGCTCTCCCTGCTGCTGCGGGAGTCCGCCGTGTCGGTGCTGCTCACGCAGGACGCGGTCCTCGACGAGCTGCCCCTCCGCTCGGAGCTACCGGTCTGCCTGGACTCGGATTGGACGGACATCGCCCGCCACCCCACGAGCGCGCCGTCGGTCGACGTGGCGCCGGAGAACCTGGCCTACGTCATCTTCACCTCGGGCTCCACGGGCCAGCCCAAGGGCGTCCTGCTCGCTCATCGGGGCCTGTGCAACACCGCGCTGGCCCAGGTGGCGGCCTTCGACATCGCGCCCGGGAGTCGGGTGCTCCAGGCCGCCGCGCTCGGCTTCGACGCGTCTGTCTCCGAGGTCTTCGCCACCCTGCTGGGCGGCGGCTGCCTCCATCTGCCCCTCCGTGACGAGCTGATGCCCGGTGCGCCCCTGCGCGATCTGATTCAGCGGGAGGCCATCACCACCGTGACGCTCACGCCGCCGGTGCTCGCGCAGTTGGAGCCGCGAGCGCTGGACACGTTGCGGGTGGTGATCTCCGCGGGCGATGCGTGCACGCCGGAGCTCGCCGCGCGGTGGAAGCCGGGCCGGCGATTCCTCAACGCCTACGGCCCGACCGAAGTGACGGTGTGCGCGAGCATCAGCCCTGACGTGAAGGTCGAGCGGCCGAGCATTGGCCGGCCGCTCCCGAACGTGCGGCTCTACGTCCTCGACCCCCACCTCCAACCGGTTCCCCTGGGGAGCACCGGCGAGCTGTATGTGGGTGGCGTGGGACTGGCGCGTGGGTATCTGGAGCGCCCGGACCTCACCGCCGAACGGTTCATCCCGTCCCCCTTCGCGCTCACGCCCGGTGAGCGGCTGTACCGGACGGGAGATCTCGTGCGCGCCCTGCCGTCGGGCGAGTTCGAGTTCTCGGGCCGCGTCGACAACCAGGTGAAGGTCCGCGGCTTCCGCGTCGAGCTGGGGGAGGTCGAGGCGGTGCTCGGGCAGGCCCCCGGGGTGCACGAGGCCGTCGTCGTGGCCGGTGCCGACGCGGCGGGAGGCAAGCGGCTCGTGGCCTACTTCGTCGCCCGGGAGGACACGCGGCTCGCCGTCGAGGACCTCCGTGCGTTTCTGCGCGACAGGCTCCCCGACTACATGGTGCCGTCCGCGTGGGTGCTCCTCACGGCCCTGCCGCTGACGCCCCACGGAAAGGTCGACGCCAAGGCGCTCCCTGCTCCCGAGGCGGCGCCCGGCACTGATGATGCCCGCCAGCGCACCCCGCCCCGCACGCCCACCGAGGAGCTCATCGCCGAGGTGTGGGCCGACGTCCTTCAGTGCGGGCCCGTGGGCATCGACGATGACTTCTTCGAACTGGGCGGACACTCGCTCATGGCCACCCAGGTGACCACGCGCGTGGGCGGAGTCTTCGGCCTGGAGCTGTCGCTGACCGACTTCTTCGCGAAGCCCACCGTGGCGGCGCTCGCCACGCATATCGACTCACTCGGAGGCACGTCCGGGCCGCGCGTCCCGCCAGTCGTTGCCACGCCACCGTGCGAGGTGCTGCCCCTCTCGCCGCGCCAGCAGGTCTACTGGTCGGACGAGGAGAAGGGGCCCGAGGACCTCGCGAACTCCTCCCCGGCGGCGTTCCGCCTGGACGGCCCGCTCGACACGGAAGCACTGCGGGAAGGCTTCGACCTGCTCGTCCGGCGCCACGAGATCCTCCGCACGAGCTTCCCCTTCATCGACGGCACTCCGATGCAGCGGATTGCCTCGCAGGGGGAAGCACGGCTCCAGGTGGTCGAGCTCGGCGACCTGCCGGAGCAACAGCGCCAGGCGGAGCTCATGCGGCGTATCGACGAGGAGCAGCACCGCCCGTTCACCGTCGCCCAGGGACCGCTGCTCCGCGCCTGGGTGTTCCGCCTCACCGCCGACACGCACGTCCTGCTCCTCAACCAGCACCACGCGATCACCGACTACGTCTCCACGTCCCTCTTCATGGGCGAGCTGGCGGAGGTCTACGCCGCGCTCCGTGAAGGGCTGCCGCCGCGGCTCCCCGAGCCCGCGCTGCAGTACCGCGACGTCACCCGCTGGGAACACGACTGGCTGCGCGGGGGAGCGCTGGAACAGCTGCGCGCCTACTGGTCCCTGAAGCTCGCCAGTCCAGTCCTGGAGGTGGCGCTTCCCTACCGGCGCCCGCGCCAGCGGCACGAGGGCATCGTGAGCAGCCTCCAGCCGTTCCTACTCTCACCCGAGCTCTCCAGGGCAACCCGGGCGCTCTGCCGCAAGGAGGGCGTGACGCCGTTCGTGCTGATGCTCGCGGCATTCCAGGTGGTCCTGTCGCGCTGCGCCGGGCAGGAGGACATCGCGGTCGGCTTCTCGCACGCCAACCGCCAGCGCATGGAACTGGAGAAGGTCCTGGGGATGTTCGCCGGTTACATGGTGTTGCGGACGGACCTGTCGGGTGACCCGAGCTTCCTCGAGGTCCTCCGGCGGGCTCGCTCGACGTACCTGGAGGCGTTCCAGCACCAGGGGCTTCCGCATACCGAACTGGTCAAGCTGATGCCGCCCCCGTGGCAGGTCGGCTTCTCGTTCACCCGCGTGGATCGCGCACAAGCCACCTCCGTGGCCGGGCTGTCGGTGTCCCCTCTCCCCCTCCATCGCACCCGGTCCCTGACGGACCTCAAGCTGAACATCGTCGAGGCACCGGAAGGACTGGGCGGCACCTTCGAGTACAAGGCCGACCTGTTCGAGCACGAGAGCATCGAGGCGATGCAGGACGACTTCCAGGCCCTGCTCGAGTTCATCGTCGCGGCCCCCGACCAGCGCCTGTCCGAGCTTCCGCGACGCACGCACGCCCTGGGCCTCGCCCATGGAAGGCACGAGACGGCGTGAGGATGCGAATGAGCCCGACCAGGTCCGCGAGCGGACGCAGTGAGCGCGCGAAAGGCCTACGCCAGGCGGCGGCGCTCACCCACCGAGGCAGAGCGGCGCGCGAGGAACTCCTCGATGGGGCCCACGGCCCCCCGTGCGCTCTCGGCCTGGACGAAGTGGACCCGCAACTGATCGCAGGCCTTCTTGTACGCGGGGTTCTGGAGGACGTCGTCGAGGGCCTCGAGCAGCCGGTCGGCGGTGAACTCTGGAGGTGGGATGGTGCGTCCCACCCCATGAAGTTCAATCAACCGGCCGATGTCGGGCTGATCGAACTGGAGTGGAATGGAGACCATGGGCACGCCGAAGGTGATGCACTCCTTCACGCTGTTCGTCCCGGCATGGTTGACCATCACCGCCGCCTTCCGGAGCAGGCCCAACTGCGGCGCCACCTTCACGGCGATCACGCCGGGCGGCACGTCGAACATCGCGGGCTCCATCGTGGAGCCCACCACCATGACGAACTGAAGCTCCGGGCGGCGGGCGGCCGCGAGGAAGGCCTCCTGGAGGATGCGCAGGTTGTGCTTCGAGGTCGCGGCGAGCGTCCCGAGTGCGAAGAGGACCAGCGGTCGGTTCTCGCGCAGGCGCTCCCAGGGAAACTCGGGCTCGCGGCGTTCATGGTCGATGCACGGCTCGATGTAGCAATACTCCCCGGGGGTGCTGCGCACCCGCACCTCGGCGAACTCCTTGGGGCAGAGGAGCAGCTCGGGCGAGAGGCTCCGGTCGAGCATCGGAACGGTCTTGATGTTCTTCAGCGGGTAGCGGTGCTTGCGCGCCAACGCCAGCAGGGTCGGACGAAGGCGGGGAAAGAGCCCCAGCGCCATGAGGAGTCGCTCACCCGGCATCGCGGCGCCACGCCCCGGTCCCCGCGAGGCCCCCTCCGGGCGTGGAATGAACTCCGGGGGAATCGTCACGTTCATCTGCAGGACGGGGACGTCGAGCCCGTGCCCGATGATTGCGAGGTGCCGGAGCTTCTCGTCGCAGATGAGGAGGTCCGGTCGAAGCGGGGCCAGGAGGGCATCGACCTCCCCCTCGACCATCCGACGCAGCGCTTCGTTGAAGCAACGGGCCTGGGTGCGCAGGAACCACAGCAGGCGCAGGCCCTTCAGCCGCGCCGCGGTCGCTCGCAGCTCGGTGAGCTTCCCCTTGGGGAAGACGTCCCCGAACAGGGGCGTGAACTCGAACCCCTCGGCACGCACCTCGTCCTCTATCTCCAGGATGCCCAGGTAGATGACCCGGTGACCGCCGCGCTGGAGCGACCGCGCGATCCGCAAGCTGGGATTGACGTGGCCCGGAACAGGCAGCGGCGCGAGGAGGATGGTGGCCATCTGAATCCTTCGAGGAGGTCGATCTGGATCGAACGGATTGTAGAATGGTTTTTCGTGGATTATTGTTCAAACCTGCAAGATTAGACATCCGGTGAGACGAGACCTTGGATAGCCTTGGGCTGCCGCCTGCCGCGCGGACGAACATGTGGGACGCGGTCCCGGCGCCGAGCGAGCTCCTGGGCATCGTGGGGGGCCTCGGGCCCCTGGCGTCGGCCGAGTTCCTGAAGACCATCTACGAGGAGAACCCGTTCGAGGTGGAGCAGTCGGGGCCGGCCTGTGTCCTGCTGTCGGACCCGAACGTGCCGGATCGCACCCAGGCGATCATCCAGGGCCAGGAGGCGTTGGTGGCGCGATGGCTCGAGGGCGCGTTGATGCGCCTGCGGGACATGGGTGCGCGGCGCATGGTGATCGCCTGCATCACGATGCACCACTTCCTCGAACACATCCCCGCGCCGCTGCGCGACCTCACCGTGTCGCTCGTGGATCTCACCCTCGACGAGGTGAGCGCGGAGGGGAAGCGCTGGCTGATTCTCTCCAGCCAGGGGACCCGCGCGGCGCGCGTCTTCGAGCGCAGCGAGCGCTGGCGTGCGGCGGAGCCCCACCTGACCTGGACGAGCCCCGCGGAGCAGGTCGAACTCCACGACGCCATCTACCGGCTCAAGCGACACGGCGACGTCACCGAGGCGGCGGTCCTGTGCGAGCGGCTGGTCCGGGCCCATGGCGTGGACGGCTTCATCGCGGGCTGCACCGAGCTTCACCTCGTCACCCGGTACATGCGCACCCGCCCCCCACAGGAGCGCCTGCGGAACATCGACCCGCTCTACCTGGTGGCGAACCGCATGCCCGCGCTCGTCACGCACCGGTACGCCCTCAAGCGCAGCGCGTAGAGGCTTGGGCGCGAGTGCCTGGAGACTCCCTCCCGCACCTCCGTGTCGCGGCTCACTGCGTTGCGAATAGCGGGCAAGAAAGTAAATTCAGAAATCGCCTGAATATTGCGATGTTCTGACTATGCAGCTCTGACAAGCTTGGCCGGGTGAGCATGAGTGAGCGGCACGGCGTCACGAATCGTCCGACCCGGCCAGCAACGGACCCGATGAGGGGTCTGGTTGGCGGGTTGATGCGCGCACGGTGGGCGCTTCGGTCGGCGCGCTCGTGGCTGCGCGTGCGTTACGTCTGGCTCAAGCCCCGCCCTGGGGACATCTACATCGCCACCGCGGCCAAGGCCGGGACGACGTGGATGCAGCAAATCGTCTTCCAGTTGATCCACGAGGGACGTGGCGAGTTCGAGCACATCCTCCAGGTGTCCCCATTCCTGGAGCAGCTCGGGACGAAGCCCCAGGCGGAGCAGGTGCTGGCCAGACTGCCCTCGCCCCGCATCTTCAAGACGCACCTGAGCCATGGCTTGCTGAGGCCTCCCGCCAACAGCCGAGTCATCTACGTCACGCGTGCGGCGTCCGACACCCTGGTGTCCTACTACCACCACGTGTGCAGAGCCCATGGCGCGCATCTGGACTTCGATCAGTTCTTCCAGCGGGAGATGAAGAACCGCGGGTGGTCGTCCCACCTCAGGTCCTGGTGGCCGAACCGCCGGGCGCCCAACGTCCTGCACGTGCGCTACGAGGATCTCGTGAGAGACCGCGAGCGAGAAGTGCGGCGCGTCTCCGCGTTCCTCGCGCTTCCACTTCCTCCAGAGCGACTGCCGGACATCCTGGAGAAGACGAGCTTCGAGTACATGAAGCGGCACAACGCCCGCTTCGCGCCGCCCATGCCAGGAGGCTTGAGCGCGGAGGGATTCATCCGCGAGGGCAAGGTGGGGAGCGGCCGCGACGCGCTCGATGCCGGGCAGCAGGTCCTGCTCGAGAGGACGCTGGCCCCGCTGTTCCGCGAGCTTGGCATCACCGGCAACGAAGTCTGACAGCTGACCACGAGAATAGGGTTGCCAGCATCATGTCTCAGAGCCCCCGTAGCGCCCCTGACCGGTCCGTTTCCCCCAAGCCCAAGCGGCGCGGCGTGTTCCGGCGCCTCGCGCGCGGGACGCTGGTGCTGCTCGCCATCGTGGGCATCCCCTTCGCGATGTACGTCACCTGGGTGTCGCATCAGCTGCCCTCCGTGAGCCGGCTGGGCGAGGAGAACCCGGAGCGCACCAACTACATGCGCCTGGCCATCTCCGAGGGACAGCTCCCCGAGAACTTCGCGGTGACCTGGCTTCCCCTCTCCTCGATGTCCAACGCGCTGGTGTGCGGGGTGGTGAAAGCGGAGGACACCATCTTCTTCCAGCATCGGGGCTTCAACTACCGGCAGACGTTGCTGGCCATACACGGCCGCTTGAATGGCCGGGTCGTCGGGCACAGCACCATCACCATGCAGCTCGCGCGCAACCTCTTCCTCGGACCCGAGCAGACCTTCGAGCGGAAGCTGCGGGAGATCCTCCTCACCCGCGACCTGGAGCGTGAGGTGCCCAAGCAGCGCATCCTGCAGCTCTACCTGAACATCATGGAGCTGGGCCCCGGAGTCTGGGGCGTGGGACAGGCCAGCCAGTACTACTTCCAGAAGCAGCCCGCGCAGCTCGACGCCTTCGAGGGCACGCTCCTGGCGGCCATCGCGCCCGCGCCGCGCCAGCCCCTGGAGGGACCGAATCGCGAGCGAGCACGAAAGAAGCAGGCCTCCGTCCTGTGGCGCATGTTCATCTCCGGCCTGCTCGGCCCGGAGCAGTACCAGTCACTGGCCCTCCGCCATCAGGTCCTGTTCCAGGCCCTCGAGAAGGGAGTCCCGCTGCAGGAAGCGCTGCGGATCCCCACTCCCGCCGACGTGCAGCCGCCCCCCGTGCCATTCCGTGTCGTCACCGAGGAGATTCCCGAGGAGCGGATGCTGGAGGAGTCCTGCGGCTATCGCAGCGAGCTCGGCTACTACACGGGCCCCAACCCCGTCCCGAAGTTCTGAGAGGCAGCGGGCTCCCGCGCAGGACACGCCCTCATCCGCGAGACCGGGCCTTCACCGACAGGGGCTGGGGCTGGCCTGCCTTGACGGAGGAGTTACGAGGAGAACAGCCGGCGCAACCAACCGGTGAGCCCGCTGGCGGATGGAGCCGGCCTTCCGTCCAGGTACGAGGAGTTACGAGGAAAAGAGCCGGCGCAGCCAACCGGTGAGCCCGCTGGCGGATGGGGCCGGCCTTCCGTCCAGGTATGCGGCGGGCACCTGTTGCCGGAGATCCTCGGGGAGCGTGTGGAACGCATACTCCCGGCCCGGAGGGATGGGCTTGAGCTTCACGCCTCGCGTCTCGGTGAGGTAGTCGTACCCGACGCGTTGGAAGCGCGATTCCGGATCCAACCGGACGTAGCGGTCTCTCCGCGCGATGCGGTCCTCCGGCTTCACCATGCGCAGGTGATACAGGCCGTGGTCCAGCATCAGGTGCCGGGCCCCCACGAGTTGCTCGGGGTACCACACGCCATGAAACTTCGTATGGCGCCGGCCTCCGAAGGTCATCGCATCAGGAAGAGGAAAAGCGCAGCAGCGGGTCTTCCGGCCCCAGAGGCCATCGGCGCGGTACTGCGCGACGCCGTCCCACAGCTCCCGGTAGCGCATCGCCACGAGGGGCCGGTTCTGCTTCTCCGCCTTGAGGAGGTACTCCGGCAGCCGCGCGAGAAAGCCCTGCTCGAAGCGCTCGTCGGCGTCACCGCAGAGCACCCACCGGGCGCCCAGCTCCTTCGCCCGCCGCAGCAGTCGGGAGCGGTTACCGGGCTCATCCCAGCCCACCTCGTCGGGACGCGGCGGGTTGGTGAGCACGTCGGCCATCTTGGGCTCAGCGGCGAGAATGGCGCGCGTTTCATCCGTCGACCCGTCGTCCAGCGCGACGAAGGCATCCACATGGTCGCGCAGATGGTCCAGGCACCCGCGCAGGTAGTACGCCTCGTTCCGAAGCTGCAGGACCGCCACGAGCATGGAGTGTCCCATCTCCTATCGCCGCCAGTCGAAGGCGATGCGCTTGAAGCTCTCACCCCAGCCCTCGGGGTTCGCCTGCGCCGACGAGGGGCTGAAGATGCGCTGCGTGTACTCGGGTGAAGGCATCGCGCTGGCCTGCCGCACCTGCCGGGGCTCGAGGGACAGGTGGAGGATGCGCATGTCCTCGAGCGGAAAGAGGTACGTGTCCGTCATCATGAGGCGCACGCGCAGGTTGTCGTCGTCACCGCCCCACTGGTCGAAGGTCTCGTCGTAGCCATGGATGGCATTCAGGCGCTCGCGGGCCACGCAGATGGAGCCGTAGATCGTCACGGGTTCCGTGAACGCCGTCGCGAGAGAACCTCCGGCGGACTCCACCTGGTCGAACGTCGCGAAGGCGACGTGGCCGAGCGCCGCCGTACCGGGGTTGGCCGCGATATGCGCGAGCGCGATGGCGGGCACGTCGGTGACGAAGGCGGACTCGGGCGACATGACGAGCACGTGCTCGCCGATGGCATTGCGCACCCCCACGTTGATGGCGCGACACGGCGGCCGCCAGGGGTGGTCGAAGTCGTTGACGATGATGCGCCACCGGATGGACGGGAAGTCGCGGACGAGGCGCATCACCTCCCCTTCTTCGCTCGGCTCGTCGAGGACGATGACCACCTCGGTGCCTGGCCGGGCGAAGTACGGCGCGTTCAGCAGCAGCACCCTCTGAAACTCCCGGATGCGCTTGAAGTACGGCATGACGACACTGAGATTCACCCGTTCCCTCCACTTCGTGCCCGGAAGCTCCGGACCGCCCGGCGAGGACCGAATGATACATTTTCCTGAATAGCCGTGTTCACCGCTTTAACATATTCTACGCGCTTCACGGCTTCCGCCCTGGAGCACCCCCCATGCTTGTCGCCCCTGTCCGCTCGCGCCTCACGCGGATGTCACTCCTCGCCGTCCTCGTCTGCGTGGCGGCATCCTGCAAGAAGCGCGATGCCCCCTTCGGGGAGCCGATGGAGACGGACTTCGGCGCGCACCCGCTGCAAGTCACGGCCTCATTCGACGGGAGCAAGCGCTTCGCGATGTGGCTCGACACGTTGGGGTTCGCCCGGAAGCTGGAGCGGGAGACGGGCAAGCCGCTCCACTACACCTACTTCATCAACACCGCGTACTACGACCCCACCGTGCAGGGTGTGGCGATTGATCCGCTCGACGTGCCGACGACGGCTGAAGAGGCCCGAGTGCGATGGGCCCTCACCCAGCAGGCCCTGAACGAGGGGCATGAGGTCGCGAACCACACGGTCCGCCACGCGTCCGGGCAGACATGGACTGACGACGCCTGGCGCAAGGAGATCGACGAGTTCCACGCGCTGGTGGAGGCGAACCTCTTTGAGCCCGTCGTCGATGCGAAGGGCAAGGCGGTGTTCCCGAAGTGGGAGCCCTTGAAGACGGCGGCTGCGGGACAGCCGGGTGCGCGATGCGGCGCCGACGCGGACTGCCAGGGCGGTACGTGCCTGCACCTGACCGAGGACGTGGGCGTGTGCAGCACGACCTGCAATGCCAATACACCCTGCGTGGCGGGCTTGGTCTGTGGAAGCCCGACGTGGACAACCGCGACGGACGTTTGCATTCCCCCTCCGGCCTTCCCCATCGAACATGAAGGCAAGGTGCTGTTCGACGCGGAGGGGAAGCCCCAGCGAGACAACCTCCGGCCGTACCGGGTGGTGGGGTTCCGCGCGCCCTTCCTGCACTTCAACTCAGCCCTCTACCGGGTGCTGTCCGCGCGCGGCTACGCGTACGACAGCAGCCCGAGCTGGAAGCTCGGCCCGCCCAGGCGCATGACGAAGGAGCCCGGACTGGGAATGGTTCAGTTCCCGCTGATGTGGATGAAGGGCGCGCTCACGTACTCGATGGACGACGCGTACAACTCGAAGGGAGGCACGGGAGCGCAGATGGAGGAGGACTACCAGAAGGCCCTCCACGCGGCCTACGAGGACTTCGGGCGGGTGCCGTGGAACATGGGCCACCACTTCGCGCTGTTCCGGGGCGGTGACTACTGGCGCGCCATGCAGAAGACGCTCACCTACGCCGCCGCGGGCTGTCGGGATGAGAAGGGGGCCCGCCACTGTCAGGAAGTGGAGTTCCCCTCCTTCCGCGAGCTCGCCGAGAAGAAGATTCCGAGCTGGGACGCCACCGCCGCGTCGAAGCCGTGACAAAAAGGTGAAGGCCCTGGACTTCTCGGCTTTCGCCTAGGAGTCCAGGGCCTTCGATGGTCGGGGCGACAGGATTTGAACCTGCGACCACTTGCACCCCAAGCAAGTGCGCTACCAGGCTGCGCTACGCCCCGAAACCGCTTGTGCTGCCGCCGTCGTGAAACGGTGCGCCCTTATGCCCCTACACAACGCTCAGGTCAAGCAGGAGCAGCAGGTCGCGGTGGGAAAACTCACCCTTCTGAATCTTCCATTCCCTCTTCGTCGAAGTCCTCGCCCCGGGCCTCGGCCGCGTCCGCCGCCGCTTCCTCGCGCGCGTCGATCTCCGCGTGATCTTCCGGCGGGGCCTCCCCGTTGAGGGCGCTCTTCAACACCTGACTCGGCCGGAAGGTCAGCACCCGACGGGCCGAGATTTCAATCTCCTTGCCCGTCTGCGGGTTGCGACCCACGCGCGCCTTCTTCTGGCGCACCTGGAAGTTGCCGAACCCGGAGACCTTGATCTTGTCGCCGCGCTCCAGCGTTTCCTTGAGCGTGTCGAACACGAGCTCCACGATTTCGGCCGACTCCTTCTTCGAGAAGCCGACCTTCTCGTAGACGCCCTCGATGATGTCCGCCTTCGTCATGCGAATCCTCGGGATGCCCCCACCCTCAGCACGGTGAACGCCCAAATACTGTGGCAGCCTTCCCGAAGGCAAGTCAACCCTCTGACTTCATTCAGGAATTCAGGCACGCAGCGAGGCACCCAGGCGCTGGTTCACCTCGCTGATGATGCGCTGGTGCGCCTCCGTGACTTCCACGTCGGTCAACGTCCGCTCCGCCGAGCGGTAGCGCAGCGCGTACGCCAGGTTCTTCTTCCCCTCGGGAATCGGCTTGCCCGTGTACACGTCGAACACCAGCGCGTCCTCCACCAGCGGACGGCCCACTTCCAGGATCACCTTCCGCACCGAGTCGTTCGCCAGCTCCACCGGCACCACCACCGCCAGGTCGCGGAGCACCGCGGGGAACCTGGGCAGCGAGTGGTACTCGGGCACCAGCCGAGCCGCCGAGTACAGCGGCTCCGTGTCCAGTTCGAACACGAACACTCCCTCGGGCAGGCCCAGCGATTTCACCACGCGAGGGTGCAGCTCCCCTACATGGCCCAGCACCGTGCCGTCCGCCAACTTCACCTCCGCGCTGGCACGCGGGTGGTACGCCGCAGGCCCGCCAAGCGACCAGGTGACGCCGTCCACACGCAGCGCCCCGAGCACCGCCTCCACCGCGCCCTTGGCATCGTAGAAGTCCGCCCGGGCATCCTTCTGCGTCCAGCTCCGGCCGCCACCTCGCAGGCCCCACACCAGGCCCGCTACGCGGTTCACTTCGCGCGCCGCCGGCCGGGTCCCCTGCCCGCCCTCCGAGTCCCGGAAGTAGGCGCGGCCCGTCTCGTAGAGGCACACCGACTCCACCTGGTGCCGGACACTGCGCGACAGGTTCTCCAGCAGCCCGGGGAGCAGGCTGGTGCGCATCACCGACTGCTCGACACTCAGCGGGTTGAGCAGCGCCACCGGCTGCTCCTTCAGGCCCAGGACCTCCAGGCTCTTGGGCGCGACGAACGAGTAGTTCACCACCTCGTCCAACCCCGCACCCGACATCGCCTGCCGCAGGCGACGCTCCGCCTCGGAGTGCGCCGGCTCGGGCGCCAGTGAGGCGAGCCCGCGCGGCAGCTTCGCCGGGATGTTGTCGTAGCCGAAGACGCGAGCGACCTCCTCCAGCAGATCCTCCTCGCGCTCCACGTCCACCCGCGCCCTGGGCACCGAGTACGTCGCCTGCCCCGCGCTCTCCGCCAGCTTCTGGAAGCCGAGCGCCTCCAGGATGCGCCGCACCTCCGCCTCGGGCACCGCCACGCCCAGCACCTTCTCCACCCGGGCGAAGCGCAGCGTCACCTGACGCGGCGGCTTCTCGTCCGGATAGATGTCGATCAACCCCGGCGCCACCGTGCCGCCCGCGAGTTCGACGAGCAGCTGCGCCGCCCGCTCGATGGCGGGAACCACCGCGTCCAGGTCCGCCCCACGCTCGAAGCGGTGGGACGCCTCGGTGTGCAGCGCATGACGCTTCGCCGCCCGGCGCACGCCCGAGCCCAGGAAGTTCGCCGCCTCCAGCAACAGGCGCGTCGTCTTCTCCGTCACCTCGCTGTCCCCGCCACCCATGACGCCCGCGAGCGCCTGCGGCCGGTCCCGGTCACAGATGACCAGCTCATCCTGGTCCAGCGTCCGCTCCTTGCCGTCCAGGGTCGTGAGCTTCTCGCCCTTCTTCGCCCCGCGGACGACAATCTCCTGCCCCGCGAGCTTGTCCAGGTCGAACGCGTGCAGCGGCTGCCCGAACTCGAGATTGACGTAGTTGGTGATGTCCACCACGTTGTTGATGGCCCGCACGCCACACGCCTTCAGCCGGTCCTGCATCCACTGCGGCGACGGCTTGATGGTGACGTTCTCCACCACTCGCGCCCCGTAGCGCGGGCAGCGCACCGAGTCCTCCACGCGGACCTTGACGCTCTGGGACGCCGGCGTCCCCGACTCCGTCAGCTTCGGCTGGGGCACCTTCAATGCCGCCCCCGTCACCACGCTCACCTCGCGCGCCACGCCCAGGTGGCTCAGCGCGTCCGGCCGGTTCGGCGTGACGTTGACCTCCAGGACCACGTCATCCAGCCCCAGCGCCTCCGCGATGGGCGTGCCCGGCTTCAAGTCAGGCGACAGGATGAGCAGGCCATTGGACTCCTCGCTCAGCCCCAGCTCCTTCGAGGAGCAGAGCATGCCGGAGCTGTCCACGCCTCGCAGCGCGGCCTGCTTGATCTCCATCCCGTTGGGCAGCTTCGTGCCCACCGTGGCCAGCGGAACCTTGTCGCCGACCTTGTAGTTCTTCGCGCCGCACACCACCTGCACCAGCGCGCCGCCCCCGGCGTCAATCTGCGTGACGGAGAGCTTGTCCGCGTTGGGGTGCTGCACGGACTCCTTGATCTGCGCCACCACCACGCCTCGGAGCCCATCCCCCGGACGCTCCAGGCCTTCGATCTCCAGGCCCGCGGCGGTCAACTTGCGCGCCAGCTCGTCCACCGACGGCGGCAGCGCCACGTAGTCGCCAAGCCACTTCACCGAAATCTTCACAGGTCCACCCTCTTGCTCTCGGGACGAAGACAGGAGCGCGACCACGCCACCCCGCCAGGCGGGAGGCTCGGGCGGCCGCGCCCGAAGGACTCAGAACTGCTCGAGGAACCGAGCGTCGTTCTCGAACATCATCCGCAGGTCGTCGATGCGGTAGCGCAGCATGGCGATGCGCTCCACGCCCATGCCGAACGCGTAGCCCGTCACCTCGCCCGGGTCATACCCCGCGGAGGTGAACACGTTGGGGTGCACCATCCCGCTGCCCAGCACCTCCAGCCAGCCCGTCTGCTTGCACACGCGGCAGCCCTTGCCGCCACACGAGGTGCAGGAGATATCCACCTCCGCCGACGGCTCGGTGAAGGGGAAGAACGACGGGCGGAAACGCGTGCGCGTGTCCGAGCCGAAGAACGCCTTCACGAACGCGTCCAGCGAGCCCTTCAGCTCGGCGAACGTCACGTCCTTGTCCACCAGCAGGCCTTCCACCTGGTGGAACATCGGCGTGTGGGTGATGTCCGAGTCGCGGCGGTACACCCGCCCCGGCATCACCGCGCGGATGGGCGGCTTGCGCTGCAGCATGTACCGCACCTGCACCGGCGACGTGTGCGTGCGCAGCAGCACGGAGCTGTCCGCCTTCTTCGCGTGCCCCAGTGACGGCTCGTCCACGTAGAACGTGTCCTGCATGTCCCGCGCGGGGTGGTCCTTCGGGAGGTTCAGCGCCTCGAAGTTGAAGTAGTCCAGCTCGATTTCGGGGCCCGCGGCCACGTCGAAGCCAAGCCGGGAGAACGTCCGGACGATGTCCTCCATCGTCCTCGACACCGGGTGCCGGCTCCCCGGCGCCACCGCGCGACCGGGCAACGTCACGTCCAGCCCGGGCCCCTGGAGCTGGGCCTCCAGCGCGGCGTCTTCCGCGCGCTGCGTGGCCTCGGCGAGCAGCTTCTCCAGCTCCGCCTTGACGATGTTGGCCACCTCACCCAGCGCCCGTCGCTCCTCGGGGGGCAGCTTGCCCATGCCGCCAAGGACTCCGGACAGCTCGCCCTTCTTGCCCAGGTAACGGACCCGAAGCGCTTCCACCGCGGGCAACTCGGACGCCCCCGCGATCTCCCGCCGAGCGGCCTCCGCCAACGCCTGCAACCTGTCCCGCATGGCCTTGTCGCCTCCGTTGCACGGCCCCTGGACGCATGGCCCATCGGGGCAAAAAAAAGGGCCGCCCTGGAGAGGCAGCCCGTTTACTCACGCAGGCGGGCGGCCCGTGAAGGCCACCTCACCCGCTCTGTCGCTGGCCCTCAGGGAGGACCGGCGTGAATCAGGCCGCCTTCGCGATGTTGGCGATGGCCGCGAAGCCCGAGGGGTCCGCGATGGCCATGTCCGACAGCACCTTGCGGTCCAGGCTGATCTTCGCCTTCGCCAGGCCGGCGATCAGCTTCGAGTAGGACAGGCCGACCGTGCGGGCCGCCGCATTGATGCGGACAATCCACAGGCGACGGAAGTCCCGCTTGCGCTGCATGCGGTCGCGGCTGGCGTAGTCCAGGGCGCGCTCAACCGCCTGGTTCGCCCGGCGGAAGCAGTTCTTCCGGCGGCCGCGGAAACCCTTGGCCAGCTTCAAAATCTTATTGCGACGGCGACGAGCCTTTACACCCTTCTTGACGCGCATGTTTCACTCACTCCGGACTGCGTAGGTTGTCAGCCCCCGCGCGGTGCCGGCTTCACGCCGCTCCGCCAAGGGCCACGAGGTTGCCGAGCCGTGGCTCAGGCCCCGTAGGGGAACATTTCCTTGATGACCTTCTTCGCATCCATGTCGCGAAGATGGCTGGTGCCGCGGTTGCCGCGCTTCTGCTTCGGCGTCTTGGCGTGAGTGAAGAGGTGCTTGCCGTAGGCCTTGCCGTGCTTGACCTTGCCGCTCTTCTTCACCTGGAAGCGCTTCTTCGCGCCACTGCGGGTCTTCAACTTCGGCATCGTCCTGATTCCTTCCTTACAGCGTGCCGTCAGCGTCACGGCCTCTGGCGTTTTCACCCAAGGCCACGGCGGGAGCCGGCAGCCTCTACCACTATTTCTTTTCAACTGGAATGGCTACCGCCGACCGCACGCCAAGCCGTCGACCTACCGTCCCCGCGCCCCCTGCCCTTTCGGGCTGGGTGCGACGATTCCTACAAAAGTGCCCCAAGATACTTGGGCATGACGGGGAGTCAAGACCTGTCCGCAATGCACGGACCACCCCGTCCAACGGCCTACGGCAGGGCGGTCTCCTTGGCCAACAGGGCCTCGAAGTCCGCAAGCTTCATGCTCTTGAGGTCCTCGCCCCCGTACCGGCGGGGCGCCACGCCCTCCGCGGCGACCTCGTTGTCGCCCACCACGAGGGTGAACGGAATCTTCTGGAGCTGCGCCTCGCGGATCTTCGCGTTGAGGGACATGCCGCGGTCGTCGAAGTCCACCCGGAAGCCCTTGGCCCGCAGCGTGTCGCGCACCTTGCGCGCGTAGTCCGCCTGCCGGTCCGCCACGACGACGATGACCGCCTGGATGGGCGACAGCCACGCCGGGAAGGCCCCCGCGAAGTGCTCGATGAGGATGGCGGTGAAGCGCTCGAAGGAGCCGAAGATGGCGCGGTGGAGCACGACGGGCCGGTGGAGCGCGTTGTCCTCGCCCACGTAGGACAGGTCGAAGCGCTCCGGGGCCAGGTAGTCCAGCTGCATGGTGCCCAGCTGCCAGCGGCGCCCGATGCTGTCGGACACCGTGAAGTCGATCTTCGGGCCGTAGAAGGCGCCGTCGCCCGGGGCCAGCTCGTACTCCAGGCCCAGCGACTCGAGCGCCGTCTTCAGGCCCGCCTCGGCGCGATCCCACAGGGAGTCATCCCCCAGCCGCTGCTCCGGACGCGTGGACAGCTTCACCGCGTACGTCAGGCCCACCGCCTTGTAGACGTGGTCCAGCAGCTTCACGAAGCGCTTCACCTCGTCGGTGATCTGCGCCTCCGTGCAGTAGATGTGCGCGTCGTCCTGCGCGAACTGGCGCACCCGGGTGAGGCCGCCGAGCGAGCCCGCCGCCTCGTTGCGGTGCAGCACGTCCTGGGTGTGCAGGCGCAGCGGCAGGTCGCGGTAGCTGTGCTTCTTGAAGCCGTAGAACAGGTGGTGCGACGGGCAGTTCATCGGCTTGAGCGAGAAGTCATGCTCACCCGACTCACTGTCGAGCACGAGGAACATGTTCTCCTTGTACTTGCCCCAGTGGCCGCTCGTCTCCCAGAGGCCCTTGTTGAACATCAGGGGCGTCTTGATCTCCACGTAGCCGTCATTCGCCGTGAGCCGGCGCATCCAGTCGGAGAGCGTCTGGTAGAACGTCGTGCCCTTCGGGGTCCAGAAGGCGGCGCCGGGCGCGTACGGGTGGAAGTGGAAGAGGTCCAGCTCCTTGCCCAGCTTGCGGTGGTCGCGCTTCTTCGACTCTTCGATGCGCGTCAGGTACTCCTGCATCGCCTTCTTGTCGAAGAAGGCCGTGCCGTAGACGCGCTGGAGCATCGGGTTGCGGTGGTCACCGCGCCAGTACGCTCCGCTGGACGAGAGGATCTTGATGACGCCGATCTTCCCGGTGCTCGGGGCGTGGGGCCCCAGGCAGAAGTCCACCCAGTCGCCGTGGGTGTAGAGGGTGAGCGTCTTGGCGCCGCGCGCGGCGATGTCCTTGACGATCTCCACCTTGAACTTCTCGCCCTTCTCCTCGAAGAGGCGAATGGCGTCGTCCATGGAGATTTCGGTCCGGACGAACGTGAGGTCCCGCTTCAGCTCGGCGTTCGCCTCGGCCTCGATCTTCTCCAGGTCGTCGGGCGTGAACGGCTTCTCGCGGAAGAAGTCGTAGTAGAAGCCCTCCTCCGTCGCGGGACCGATGGTCACCTGCGTGCCGGGGAAGAGCTTCTGGACGGCGCTGGCCACCACGTGGGCCGCGTCGTGCCGGATGAGCTCCAGGGACTCCGGGCTCTTGGGCGTGAAGATCTGCAGCTTCGCGTCCTCGTCGAGCTTCCGGGCCAGGTCCATGTCCTGACCGTTCACCCGAGCGAACAGCGCGGCCTTCGCCAGGCCGGCACCGATGCTCTCCCGAACGAAGTCCGCGATGGTGGTCCCCCGGGCGGCCTGCTTCTGACTGCCGTCGGGGAGGGTGACCGTGATCATGTCGGACATGCGATACCTCGGAAAAACCGCGGGCGGCAGGGCTCTTGAAAGCCGTGCCGCCCGCTGGAGATCACATCAACTGTGTTGGGTCGTAGTGGGATCGAACCACTGACCCCTACCGTGTCAAGGTAGTGCTCTACCGCTGAGCTAACGACCCGGTGCTGAGGTGGCGCGGGGAATAACAGCGGGCTCCCGTAGCTGTCAAGCAAACACGCGACTGCGCATCCGATCTTCCCAATTTCCCGGCGCGTCCCTACGGCTTCGCTGCGATCAGCGCTCGGACCCTCGCCATCACCGCGTCGAACATGGCCGGCGTCAGCCGCCCCGTCTGCGTGTTCTGCTGACTGACGTGGTAGCAGCCCAGGAGGATCCGCCCATCCGAGAGCTCCAGCTCCGCTCCGTGTCCGAACGCGGGGCGCGGCGATCCGAACTTCATTCCGGTCCGCTCCAGCGAGGCGAGCGCCGCGTTCCAGCCGATGGCCCCCAGGGCGAGCAGCACCCGGGCGGGCAACAGGGCCATCTCCCGATCCAGGAACGGCGCACAGCGAGCCAGCTCCTCGGGAAGCGGCTTGTTGTCCGGTGGAGCGCAGCGGGCGGCCGCCACGATGAAGGCATCCCTCAGCGCCAGCCCGTCCTCCCGGTGCTCACTCGTCCCCTGGTTCGCGAACCCCGCCCGGTGCAGTCCCGCGAAAAGGAAGTCCCCGGACCTGTCTCCGGTGAACATGCGCCCCGTCCGGTTGGCCCCATGCGCCGCCGGCGCCAGGCCGACGATGACGAGCCTCGCCCGCGGATCTCCGAAGCCCGGCACCGGCCGCCCCCAGTAGGTCCACTCGCGGTAAGCGCGGCGTTTCACCCGGGCGACTTCCTCGCGCCACTCCACCAGCCGGGGACAGCTCCGGCACGATGAAATCTCCTGATGCAGCTGCTCCAGCTTCGTCACCGCGCGCTCCCGCTCACCGCGGCCTCCAGCCGCTCGACCCAGGCCCGGGCATACCCCAGGGACTCCGGGTCCGCGCCCACTTCAAGCTCCAGCTCCGTGGCCGGCTCCTGGACGAACAGCGCGACGAGGGTCACCTCATCCAAGGGCTCCCTCACGCGGATCCGCCGGACAGCGCCGCCCAGCGCCCTCCCCTTCGCGTCGGTCCACAGCAAGACCCTCGAAGCCGAAGACCTCCAGGGCCACGCGCCGAGAGCCGGGCCACGCCCACCCAGCGCGATGGGCCCCAGCAGCTTCGCGCCCGGGAGCTGCACGAACTCGCCCCAGCCCGCCAGGCTCGCGTCCTCGGGCCCGGGAAACCACGCCACCCGCGAGGGCCTTACGTCCGCCACGCGACTGGCGACGTCCACATCGAGCCCCCCACGGACCTCCACCGCCACGGCCCTGGGCCCCAGCCGGTGGTGCCAGCCCGACGCGTCGAGCGTCGACGAATCCACCCAGAGCCCCACCCGGGGTGCCCGCCCGAGCTGCCGCGCATGCGCCTCCAGGAGCGGTGGACGGACCTGGACATAGACCTCGGGGAAGCTCTTGAGCGCCTCCAGCGTCGAGTCTCGCAACATGTTCGATCGGGTGCTCAGCCACAGCACCGTCCCGCTACCAGCGAGGGAGCGCAGGGCATCCGCATCCACCGACTCATCCACCCGGAGGTGGAGCCGATAGTGGGGCAGCGTCAGGCTGGCGGGGCCTGGAGCCTGCGCCAGCACCGCCGCCAGCAACACCGCCACGCCGATCACTTCGAGCGAGCCTCGCCCGTGTACAGCGAGGTCCGCTGGTAGCGCTGCACCACCACGCTCAAGACAACCTTGAGGATGGCCGCCACCGGCACCGCCAGGAGGATGCCCACGAAGCCGAACAGCTCACCGAACGCCAGGATGGCGATGATGACCGCCACCGGCGCGAGCCCCACCTTCTCTCCGACGATGCGCGGGGTGATGACGAAGCCCTCCAGCATCTGGCCGAAGATGAACGTGCCCGCCACTACGCCCAACTGCCAGGGCCCCTGCCACGACAGCATCAACCCCACGAGCGAGAGCACGATGCCGAGCCCCGTCCCCAGGTACGGCACCATGTTGCCGAACCCGGCGATCACCCCGATGACGATGGCCATGTCGATGCGCGCCACCGACAGGCCCGCGGCGTAGATGACCGACAGCATCGCGCCCACCGTCAACTGCCCGCGCACGAAGGCGGACAGCACCTCGTCGACCTCCGCGAAGCGACGTCCCACCAGCCCCACCGCGCGACGCGGCAGCAGGTCCTTCAGCCGCCCCATCAGTCGCGGGTAGTCCTGCAGGAAGAAGAAGGCCAGCACCGGCACCACCGCCAGCCCCAGCAGCGTCACGACGAACCGCGCCGTGTTGCCCGCGAAGGCCGCCACGAGGCGCGCGGCGGCGGGGCCCGCGCTCTGCACCAGGTCCGACGCCTGCTGTCCCAACTCCGTGGTGCGCTGCCGCACCAGGTCCGGCACCGAGCGCCCCAGCAACCCCTCCAGCCGAGGCACCACCTGCGTGCTCGCGCGACGGAAGAAGTCCGGCAGCTTCAGCGCCTCGTCACGAAACACCGGGACGAGATAGAGCACCGCGCCCACCATCAGCAGGGTCCCCGCCACGAAGACCACCGTCGTCCCCAGCGTCCGATCCAACCCCCTGCGCTCCAGGGCCGTCACCATCGGATTGAAGATGTAGGCTCCGGACAGCGCCAGCAGCACCGGCACCGCCACGCCACCAAACACCGCCAGCAGCGCGAACACCAATCCCAGCGAGCCCACCATCACCGCCGACCACCACAGGTCGATGCGGCGAGCCTCGACCTCCGTCAGCTCGACCTCCGGCACCGCGGCCACCAGCGGCGACGGCGCTTCCTTCACGGAGTGAAGCACGGGAGGCACTGGTGCCTGGCTCACCGACCCGGGGCTGCTCTTCTTGTTGTTGCGGCGTCCGATGACCCACTCCTCTTCCACGAATCGTTCGTGGATTACGGCTTCTTCAAGCCGTCATTGCGCATCCCGAAAGCGTCCAGCTTAGGCCCCGTCAGGGTTCGGACGGAAAGGCCCGGACCCACGGCTCATCATCGCCCAGGCTTCCTGGGAAACCACGAGGGCATCCGTGGCGCGGTCCCGCCTGGTTGGATGAACGGCAGGCAGCCCCCTTGGACATCCCCGCCGCGAACCGGCGACACCCGTCACGGAGTGCTTCCCCCGGGCGCGCTCTCCGAGGAGCGCAGTTGGATGGTCAGCCTCGCCCGGGCACCACTGGGCTCGTAGTACGTCGTATAGGGCCAGTACCCCTGCTTCTTCACTTCGATTTGATGCAGGCCCGTCCCCAGCGTCAGCCCCCGGGGATTGCCGGCGTAGTCGCTGCATGCGCCCTGGAGCACGCCGTCCAGATACACCTCGGCGTCATCGGGATCACAGCGCAGCACCACGTCTCCGCTCGTGCCCTGGGCACCAGCCATCAGCTCGCGCGCCCGCGCCATCGAGTCGGGCTCCTGCTTCCCCGCGCACCCCAGCAGTGACAGCAGGAACAATCCCGCGCCGTACCTCGGCCACCGTCCCACCCGCGCACCACTCACCCCATCACCCTGTCGACCTTCCACCGAAGTCCCCTGCCGCGCGGAACCGGGCCTCGGGAGCCAGCATCCGCGCTACTGCGTGACGATGACGACACGGCCCTCGGCCAGGAAGCCCGTGTTGACCTCTCCCAGCGTCTTCACGTCATCCGAGGCGAGCACCAGGTCGGAGCCCTTCAACCCGGTGGCCTTCACCACCATGGGCTTCTCTCCCACCAGCGCGGCCTTCTTCGCCGCATCCAGGCTGTTGAACCACGCGGCGACACCGGTGGACTCGCGGACCTCGCTCGCGAGCGCACCCGCCCCATAGAGCGCCTTGCCCGCCGCATCCAGCAGCCGAGGCGCGAGCACGGGCTTGAGCCCCAACCCTCGCGCATCCACCACGAGCCCCGTGTACTTCTTCGCGCCGGCGCTGTTGAAGACGATGGTCGCGCCCGGTGCGGGCACCACCAGCGCGGACGTAATCGCCGCCAGCGGCACCTCCACATCCAGCTCCACGCCACTGTCCGAGAAGAAACGCTTGGCGACGACCTTGTGGCCACGGACCGCCGTCTCCACCCGCTCGCGCACCTCGCTCCGCGCCATCTCGTCGCCGACGCTCCGCCCCGCGCTCAACTGCAGCGTGCGCACCTGCTCGAGGAGATTCTTGGACGCATCCTGCTTCGCGGAGCGCTCGGCCCCCAGGCGCGCCTGCCCCGGATTCGCCGCCTTCAAATCGGGAGCACCCGCCCCGGTCGCCCGAAGCACCTGCCCCTCCCAATTCACGCCCACACTCCCCACCGGACGGACAACCTCAACGGTGGGGACGGGCTTCGCAGCCTTGCCCTGGCCGAACGCCGACAGAGGCACGGCCAGCAACACCGCCCATCGCAAATGCCGCATGGAGCTCCTCCCGTCCTCACCCGATACCTTGGGTAGTCCCAGGGCAGAATGGCTGCCCATTCAAGGAGCCCGCCTCCTTGGAAGTCAAGACAACCTCCGAGGAGCAACGCGTCGCGTCAGTTCTCGCTGCCCGGGCGGCCGTGACGGTCGACGTAGGCGTCAATCATCTTCCGATGCCGCTCGGTGAGGAGGGTGAACTTCACGCCGGAGCGCTCGCCGCGTTTGGCGGTGGACAGCTCCACCCACTCGCGTACGACTTCGCCTTCCGCGTAGATGATTTCTTCCGAGCCCGGGAGCTGGAACTGGAGGCCCACGCGCTTGGCTTCGTGCTGGGGTTCAATCAACCGTGCCAGACTCACCCCTTCCGGGCTGATGTCCGCGGCCCGCGACATGTACGGCACGCCGCCCATGTACTTGTTCAGGTAGATGTCGAGGGGCGCCCGCTTCGCCTTCCGCTTGTCGCTCATCGCTCCGTCGCCTCCGCTGCGTGCAACAGGTTGCTCCGGGGTTGAAGCAACCTGGATGCAGGGTAGAGGCAGGTGCTGAACTCGCAAGAAAACGACCCACCACTCCGTGCTGGGCGCGAGCGCGTGGGCCCTATATTCCAGCCCACATGATGAAAGGTGGAAGCATGCGAACGACGATGTGCATGGCGACACTCGCCCTGGTGCTTGGCACCACGGGAGCACACGCCCAGGGTGGCGGCGCGGCGAAGAAGTCCGAGCCCACGGCGAAGGCTCCCGCGGCCCCGACTTCTCCTCCCGGGGAACTCTCCGAGGACGGAAAGACCATCTACGCGCTCGGCGTCAGCGTGGGGAAGGACCTCTCCCTCTTCGCCCTCACGCCAGAAGAAGTCCTCATCCTCCAGCGTGGCGTCGCCGACGGAATGGCCGGCACTGCCACCGTCGAGCCGAAGGAGTACGCGCCCAAGATTCAGGCGTTCGCGAAGTCGCGTCAGTCCCAGGCCGGCAACGCGGCGCTGGAGCGCGCGGCGAAGGAGCCCGGCGCGGTGAAGCTGCCCACGGGCGTCATCTACCGCGAGACGCAGGCGGGCAACGGCAAGAGCCCCCGCGTCACCGACACCGTGAAGGTCCACTACGAAGGGCGACTGGTGGATGGCTCCGTGTTCGACACGTCGGCCAAGCGCGGCATCCCCGTCGAGTTCCCTCTCAACGGCGTCATCGCCTGCTGGACCCAGGGCGTCGCGCGGATGAAGGTGGGCGGCAAGGCGAAGCTCACGTGCCCCGGCGCCACCGCGTACGGCGAGCGCCCTCCTCCGGGCTCGCGCATTCCGCCCAACGCCGTCCTCGTCTTCGACGTGGAGCTGGTGGACATCCCCGGCGACACGTCTCGGCGGTAAGCCGCGCGGCTCACTTCACCCGACGAATCCAGAAGCTCCCGGGCCAGTCCACGGGAGTGCCTCGATACGACGGGAAGGCCTGACGCAGTCGGTCCGCATGCGTCAGGTGCATGAAGCTGCTGCCCCAGAGCACCTCGAAGCTGTCATTGAAGGACAGGAACGCCTGGAGCAGGTACTGCTCCGTCCAGAAGCGCCGGTGCTCCAGCACCCAGGCCCTGGGGTACTCCGCCGGCAGGAAGATGTCGTGGATGTGCACCACCACGCCCTTCTTCAACCGGGGCAGCAGCTCCAGGAACTCCACCTGGACGTCACTGCCCACCTTCAACACGTGGCTCGAGTCGATGAAGAGGACGTCGTTCTCCTCCAGCCTCGCCACCTCCGACAATGGAATGTCCTGCGCCTTCATCGGCTCCAGGCGCGTCAGCCCGGGGAAGCCCGCGCGCAGCACGTCGCTCGGATAGGGCTCGAACGCCACCAGCTCACAAGCGGGCGCGCCGTGTGACTCATTCACCCGGCACGCCTGCGCCGCCAGCCGCGTGGACCAGCCCGAGCCAATCTCGAAGAGCCGGCGCGGTTTGAGTTCCCGCACCAGGCAGTACAGCAGCTCCGCGTCCACCGTCCCGAACGCGCTGTTGTCCAGGTGGAACTCGTGCGGGACGCCCGTGGGCTCGCGCGGGAAGGCCGTGTATTCGTCGCGATACTGCGTGGAGAAGCGCTCCAGGAGTTCGAGCTGCCTGGACTCGCGCAGGTCCACGCCCACCAGCTCCGAGCGCGCGCTCCAGAGCGACTCCGGCAGCGAGCTTGTGTCGGGGATGGGCTGATAGAAGTGGTTCGGCGTGACGTGGTAGCCGCTCCGCTCGAAGACCTGGAACAGCCGAGGGTCGTCGAGCAGCCCGAGCCGCCGGCCTCCGTTCACCAGTCCTTGGGCCAGCAGCTCCTTGAGTCGACGCTTGATGGGCATGTGCGGCGCGCAGCCTACCACCGCGTGAGACTACGGCTTCCCCTTCAACGCGGCCTCCGTCGCCCGCAGCAGCGGCTCCGCGCTCACCGGTGCGCCCGTCGCATGCGTCATCCACACGTCCGGCGTCACCGAGCCATAGGTCGCCATCCGCTCGAACTCCGCGCCCAGCGGCCCCTTGCGAGACAGGTGTTCTTCAATCTGGAACGCGATGAGGTGCCCCAGCGGATAATCCGGCAGGTACAGCGGGTAGCTGATCATGTGGCTGTAGATGGCGAGCAGCGTGGTCCCCTCGCCCCCCAGCACCGGCGCGAAGTAGCGGGCCCACACGTCGCGGGAGATCGACACCACCGCCTCACGCAGCTCCGCGGCCGTGGCCTCCGGATGCGCGTACAGCCAGTGCCACACGCCCATGTCCACCATCGCGATGCCCGAGCGCTCCCACGTCTGCCAGAAGTCTCCGAGCACCCGCTCCCGCTCGCTGGCCGCATCCGGCTTGCCCAGCCCCAACAGCTCCAAATCCCGCGCCTGGAACACGAAGGCCAGCGCCTCCGTGAAGGCGTTGTTGGGGACACCCGTGAGCAACGTGTGGTCCACGCCGTAGAGGCTGAAGGCCTGCTCCACGTTGTGCCCCAGCTCGTGCACCGCGATGTTGTAGCCCTTGTAGCTCATGCCCTCCTTCTCCACGCGCGTGCGCAGCCGAGGGAAGTCCCCTCTGCGCATCGCCTGCTGGGCATGTCCCGCCCCCCGCGAGGCATCCACGCGGATGTGCGCCGCGAGCCAGTCCGCCTTCTGCGCGCTGAACCCCATGCCGCGAAGGATGCGGGGCAGGTCTTGCGCAAACGCCTCCGCGCTCGGGTAGCGCTTGCGAGTCAACGCATCCAGCTCCGACTCCGGCCGCTGGGCGCCCGGCTTGAACCCCGCATACCAGACGTCCTGCGGCTCCAGCTTCCGGCCCAGCCTTGTCTCAATCTCCTTCGCCACACGCGGCACCAGCGGGGACTCCAGCACCTGCGTCAGCAGCGCCTTCACCCGCTCCTCGGGCAGCTCCCGACCCAGCTCGAAGGCGCGAGCGATGCGCGTGGGCGCCACCGGCACGTACGGGTCCGCCTTGCGCGCGGCCTGGAAGATGGCGAGCAGCCGCGCGTAGCGCACGTCCTGCTCCCGCGTCGCGTCCGCCTTGGCTTCCTTCGACGGCGCATCCGCCTCCACCGTGTCCGCCGGCGCCACCGTGACGACGTTGGTGTATGGGTTCCAGTCCAGCCTCGGGTTGTCGATGACGGCCGCCGGAATCGTCTGGGTGAGGATGCGCTCCATCACCTGGACGATCATGCGCTGCTTCTCGCGCCCTCGCGGGTCCGCGTAGTCCGCCTTCAGCTCGTCGCGCAGGTTCCAATGGCTGATGAGCCGCAGCCCCTTCGGGAAGAGTCGCTCGCCGCGCTCGTCCAGCAGGTGGTGCATCCACACGTTGTACTCGGCGATGTAGAGGTTCGCCGCCGCCACCTCACGCGAGGACTCCTGGGCGATATCCGCGGGAACCCGCATGCTGAAGCGCCCGGCGAGCCTCGCCTCCGCCCACTGCCTGCGCGTCCACGTGGGCCCCTTCTCCGTGCGCTCCGCCAGCGTCGTCAGCGGGAAGTTGAGCAGCACCACGAAGGCGACCTTCGCGCGGAACAGGTCCTCGGTGACGTGCGAGGACGGGTCATACGCCGCCACCAGCGGCTCCACCGGCAACAGCGGCCCCAGGTCCAGGTCCGTGTACCACTGCGTCTCGCGCCCCAGCTCGAGCATGTGCCCATCCAACTGCTCGAACAGCCGCTCCAACCGGGCGAACGTCGCGTCCAACACCCGCGCGTCCGACACGAACTGCTCACTCACGAAGACAGACAGGTCTCCGTCCTCGGCCCGCCATTGCAGGGCGACCTGATCGACGCCCCGCTCGATGCGCTCGCGCGACGCCTCCCCGTGTTTCGCCACGAGTCCGGCCTTCACCGCCGCCAGGTCGAACGCGGGCTTCATGGCTCGGGACTCCTCCGGCGCAATGACAGGGGGCCGTGCGGCGGTGGCACATCCCAATGCCAACAACAGGGGCCAGGAACGGACGGCGGAAACGAAGCGTGGCTTTGGAGAGGACATGGGCAGGCACCAGAAAGCACGAAGGGCCCGACCTTGGCAGGCCGGACCCTCATGATGCATCCAGGAAGTCGTTGCGAACGACGTCGGGAATCAGCCAGCGCGGACGTTCTGCGCCTGCAGACCCTTGGGGCCGCGGGCCACTTCGAACTCCACCTTCTGCCCCTCCTGGAGGGTGCGGAAGCCATCCATGTTGATGGCGGTGTGGTGGCAGAACACGTCCTCACCACCGCCGTCCTGGGTGATGAAGCCGAAGCCCTTCGCATCGTTGAACCACTTCACGGTACCAGTAGCCATTCGATTTCTTCTTCTTTCGTCACGGACGCGAAAATCCGCCGTCCGGTCCTACCGAGCGAACCCTAAAGGACCCGGGGAATCTATGCGGCCTTTCCCCGGGAAGTCCACTTCAGCAGGCTACCAGCCGCACTTCTGGCCCTTGTTCTGGGCCTTCAACCACTGACGCAGCGGGCTGAAGTAATCCAGCAGTGGTGTCGCATCCATCTTCCGCGTTCCAGTGACGACCTGGAGCGCCTCCGGCCAGGGCTTGCTCGCGCCCAATTCCAGCATCGCCTGGAGCCGCTTTCCGGCCTCCTTGTTGCCGTAGATGGAGCACTCGTGCAGCGGGCCCTTGAAACCTGAAGCCTCACACAGCGCCTTGTGGAACTGGAACTGGAGGATGCGGGCCAGGAAGTAGCGCGTGTAGGGGACGTTCGCCGGCACGTGATACTTGGCGCCCGGGTCGAAGTCCTGCTCGGAACGCGCCACCGGCGCGGCCACACCCTGATACTTCTGGCGCAGCGTCCACCAGGACTTGTTGTAGTCCGCCGGCTTCACGCGGCCGGAGAAGACCTCCCAGCGCCACTGGTCCACCAGCAGGCCGAAGGGCAGGAACGCCACCTTCTCCAGCGCGTCCTTCATCTGGAGGTTGATGAGGTTCTTGTCGTTCTTCGCCACTTCCTTCAGCAGACCGACCTGCTGGAGATAGGCGGGGGTGATGGACAGCGTCAGCGCGTCGCCAATGGCCTCGTGGAAGCCGTCGTTCGCGCCGGCCTGATAGAGCACGGGCAGGTTGTAATAGTACGTGTAGTAGTAGTTGTGACCCAGCTCGTGGTGGATGGTGACGAGGTCCTCCTCGGTGGGCTTGATGCACATCTTGATGCGCAGGTCGTTCTCGTACGTCACGTCCCAGGCGCTGGCGTGGCAGACGACGTCCCGGTCCTTCGGCTTGGTGAACTGGGAGCGCTCGAAGAAGGACTCCGGGAGCGACTTGAGGCCCAGCGAGGTGAAGAACTTCTCACCCAGCCGCACCATCTTCAGCGGGTCGTAGTCCTGCTTCTTCAACTCGGAGTCCACGTCCAGGCTGGCCTGACCGGGGAACGGCTCCACCAGGGGGTAGATGTTGTTCCACTCCTGGGCCCACATGTTGCCCAACAGGTGCGCCGGAATGGGCTTGCCCGAAGGCACCTTCTCCGCGCCGTACTGCTTCGCCAGCCGGCCCCGCACGTAGCAGTGCAGGTCGTCATACAGGGGCTTCACCTGGCCCCACAGGCGCTGGGCCTCCTTCTCGAACTCCGCGGGCTGCATGTCGTAGCCGGAGCGCCACAGCGTGCCCAGGTCGTTGAAGCCGATGTCCTTGGCGCCGTCGTTGGAGATGCTCACCAACTGCTGGTAGAGCGGGCGCATGGGCTTGGAGATGGAGTGCCAGCCCTGCCACGCATCCAGGAGCGCGTTGTAGTCACGGCTCTCCGCCATGACGTCCGACAGCTCCTCCAAATCCCTGCACTTGCCCTTGCCGTCGGCGCCGCAGTACTTGCCCTTGCCGTAGAGTCCTTCCAGCTTCGCGGCCGTCGTCGCCAGCTCCGCGCGCTTCTTCGCGTCCGAGGGCGCCGGCAACGCCTGGGACACGCGCAGCAGGTGCAGCATGCGCGCGGTGTCCGCGTCGAGCTTCAGGCCGTCGAAGCGGCGCGAGTCCTTGATGGCGCCGTTGACGTAGCCGAGCACCTCTTCGTTGACGTAGGCGGCGTTCCGCTCGGTGTCATCGGTGATGTACGTGGACTTGATCCACTCGGCGGTGGCCTGTTTCGTCCATAGCCGCTTGAGGTCCGCGTTCACCTTCTCGGCGAACTGCTTCGCCTCCTCGGGCGTGGCCTTCGCGGCGGGCGCCTGGGCAAAGCCCGGGACGGCGGTCAGCACCATGGCCGCGAGGGCCGAGCGCAGCAATGACTGCGGAAGTCGGGTCCGTTTCATGGGGCGGACCGTAGAGGAACCGCCGGCCAATGACATCCCGAAAGTAGGCCCTCAAGCACCTGCGCGCCCCTCCCACCACGTCGGCGTCCGGCCTCGTCGCCGGCTGACGCAACGCGAAAGCGCCATCGAGCGCCCCGGACGAAAGGGACGACACGCGCCCCAGGGCCCGCCCGTGGAGCAGGCGAGTCCCCTGCCCTCTCCCTCCCGAGTCCCCGGGCCGCGTTACAGCTTTGAGGCCATGCTGCTTGGACACACGAAGGACCCGACCTGGCCCGCGCCCGAGGACGCACTCACCGAGGCCCGTCGCTTCATGGAACAACAGCGCGGGAAGCGCGTGCTCGTGGTGCCCCACTCGGAGGTGGATGGGCTCGCGTCCGGCGTGCTCATCGTCCGTGCCCTGGAAGCGCTGGGTGCATCCGGCGCCCTCCGCGTGCCGGGCAAGGGAGAACATGCCCATTCGCCAGGGTTCCTCGAGCGGGTCCGCGCCTCCTCGCCCGAAGCCCTCATCGTGCTCGCCATGGGCAGCCGGGCGACACCTCTCCTCCCCACGCTCGTCGTGGACCGTCATCGAGACACCGAGCCGCTTCCCGCCGAGGTTCGCCTCCTCTCCGCGCACGGCCATGAGCCCGCCGCGAGCACCAGCCTGCTCACCTATGTGCTCGTGTCACCGCTCGTCGTGCCCGGGCCGCTGGAGTGGCTCGCGGTGCTCGGCACGGCAGGCGCGCTCGGCACCGACGCGCCCATGCCGTTCCTCAAGGACGCGCTGCGACGCGCGAACCGCAAGGCCGTGGTGGAGACGGTGTCCCTGGTGAACGCCGCGCGACGCTCCGCGCGCTTCGCCGCACCCAGGGCGCTGGAGGTCCTCCTGCGCGCACGCAACGCGAAGGACGTCGCGGACGGCCACGTGCCCGGCGTGGACGAACTGCGCGACTGCCGCCTGGAAGTGCGTCGGGAAGTCGAACGCTGCGCGAAGACACCTCCACGCATCGCGACGAACGTGGCGCTCCTGCTGTTCAGCTCCGAGGCCCTGGTACACCCCCTGGTGGCCGTGAGGTGGGCGCAACGCCTTCCCGACCATCTGGTCATCGCCGCCAACACGGGCTACCTGCCCGGGCGCGTGGACTTCGCGCTGCGCAGCCAGGCGACCCGAGATCCGATGACCCTCCTCCAGGGACTGACGCCTTCCGCGCTGGGAGACGCGCTCACGGCGGGCCACGCCCACGCCACGGGTGGGAGCTTGTCCCAGCCCGACTTCCTCCGCTTCGCGGAGGCCGTGGGCCTTCCAGGACTGCGCGCTCAAGACGTGGAGCGGCGAGGCGCGTTCCCGGGCTGATGGGATATGACAAGGGCCGTGCCACTCAAACACGCCCTCGTCGTGCTCCCTTCGCTGCTCGCGCTCGTGTCGCTGTCCGCGTGCGACTCCTCGGATGACGGGGGACTTCGCGGCTGCGAGCAGTACAGCTTCCCGCTCTCCGCGCAGACGTCGTCAGGCCACCTGGCCGTCTGCGACAGCCCGGCCTGCGGCAACGGAGAGAATCCACCGAACTCCGGCCCGCACTGCGGCAACGTGGCGCGCTGCGGAGTCTACGCGGAGCCCGTGTCTCGCTGCCTGTACGTCCACAACCTGGAGCACGGACACGCGGTGTTTCTCTACAACTGCCCCGACGGCTGTCCCGACGAGGTCGCGAAGCTCGAGGCCGCCGCGGCCAGCGTGCCCACGGGCGCAAACGGTGTGCGCCGAGCCCTGGTGGCGCAGGACCCGCAGATGCCCCAGCGCGTGGCCGCGTTGCTCTGGCGACGCACGTACCTGGCGGACGCCGTGGACCCGGAGGCCCTTCGCTGCCTCCTGGCACATCAGGACTCGGATGCCCCCGAGCCTGGCCTTGCCTGCCCGGGCCCGTGAAACCTCGCGCATGACTCCTCGCTCGGAGCCCATGAGTGGCTCCGGCGGATGACAGTTGCCCCTCGCGGCGCGGGCCACGAATGCGGGGGCTCGCCCGTCGGTACGGAGGGCAGGCGTCCCGACGCTGGGTGCGGGCAACCGGTTTGTCGACTGCCAGCCATTTGTAGTCAGGGGCATGAAACCAACGCTCCGACGAAACCTCGCCGTGCTGGCGTTGGCGTGGCTGACAGCCGCCGTGTCGCCCGCCCTCGCTCAATCACAACCACCGGGTGTGAAGGGCCCCGTTCCCACGGGGATGCCCAATCGCCTCGCCGTGGGACTCTTCGAGGAAGCAGGTCAGAACTGGATGCGAGACAGCGGCGTCCCCTGGGACGTGCGCTACCGCTACTTCACCAAGGGCTGGGTGGACAACTGGGGTTGGGGGCAGCCCGATGGAAGCTGGGGGAAGGCCTTCCTCGATGAGTCCAAGACCCAGGGCTTCCTCCCTGCGCCCGTCTTCTACCAACTGTTCGCCGAGCCGGGCGGTGGTGAGGGCGAGTCGCTCGCCAAGGTGCAGAACGCGGCCACGATGCGCGGCTACTTCGGCGACCTGAAGATTCTGCTCCAGCGCGCGAAGGAGCTCGGCAAGCCGGTGCTGCTCCACATCGAACCGGACGCCGTGGGGCTCCTCCAGTTCCAGACGAACTCCAATCCCAACGCCTATGCCGCGATCGCCGCCACGGGAATGCCCGAGCTCGCGAGCCTCCCCAACACCGTGGCCGGCTGGGGCCTCGCCTTCCTCCAGCTCCGCAAGTCCGTGGGCGCCAACAACGTCATCCTCGGCATCCACATCTCCGCGTGGGCCAGCGGCAAGGACATCTCCTGCTGCTCCGTCACCGACCCGCTCCAGCCCGAGGTGGACAAGGTCGTCAACTTCCTCAAACCCCTGGGCCTTGGAACCAACGTGACGGGCGCCACCTACGACGTGCTCGTCGGAGACCCGCTGGACCGGGACGCGGACTTCTACAAGCTGACGCGGGCCCAGGACGTCTGGTGGGATGCCAGTGACAACGCCTCCATCTCCTCGCGCTCCTTCAATCGCTACGCGCAGTGGTTGACGCTCATGAACCAGACCACCGGCAAGCGATGGGTGCTCTGGCAGATTCCGCTCGGCAACTCCCAGCATCGCAACATCAACAACGACGGCAGCACCCGCGCGGGCTATCGCGACAACCGCACCGAATACTTCTTCGGCACGAGCGGCGACGCGCACCGCCGCAAGTTCGCCAACACGGGCGTCATCGCGCTCCTCTTCGGCGCGGGCGCGGGTGGACAGAGTTCGTATCCGAATGACCTCGGCGCGGATGGACAGCCCTACCTCAAGACTCACGCGGCCCCGTTCCTCCTCGCGGGTGGACTGACCCTCCCCGCCACGGGCACCACCCTCCCCGGCTCAGGAGGAGACGCTGATGGCGGCACGGGTGGAGGGACCGACGCGGGCACCGACGCCGGGACGCGCGACGGCGGCTCGGGTGGCACTGACGCCGGGACGAGCGACGGCGGTAGCGCGGCTCGCGGCTACGGCTTCGAGTCCAGCACCGAGGGCTGGTCGTCGTCGGGCGCTCCACTCAAGGCCGCGACGTCCTCCACGGCGCGAGCCCAGGCGGGGACGCGCTCACTCGCGGTGCCCTTCAGCGGAACCTCGGGAACGGGCGTCGTGTCCGTCCTCACCGCCCCCGTCCCTCGCGGCGCGACCGTGACGTTCCGCGTCTGGATTCCCAGCGGCAGTGGCATCACCGCCATCCAGCCCTTCGCACTGGAAGGAGAGCCAGGCGGCTGGCGCTACACAGGGCGCTGGACGGCGATGGGCAGCCTTCAGACGGGAACCTGGAACACCGTGACGGTGGCCCTGCCCACCAACAGCACGACGCCGCTCTACCAGCTCGGTGTCGAGTTCACGACGAACAGCGGCTGGACGGGCACCGTCCACCTGGACGCCATCACCTGGTAGCCCCCATGGGCCGAGGAGTCGGGCCCCGTGGCCCCTCCAGGCCCTTTGGAATTCGCACCGGGGAGCGCAACTATTTCCGGACTTCAGTGTTTTGGTTCCTGGGGGAGTCCCCTCCCCCTTCGTGGACCCACTGAAGGAGTACCTCCGGATGATTCGACGCCTCACTCTCACCCTCGCCGTGTGCGTGGCCGCATGCGCACCCGACGAGGGCCCGCCCACCTCCCATACCCCACCGCTCGACGCGCCAGGACAACAGGAGCAGCACGCCGAGCCCCTCGAGACGCCCACCGAGCCCAACACCCTGCGCTTCCTGGAGCAGGCGACCTTCGGACCCCGGCAGGCCTTTGGCGCCCCGACGCCGCCCATCGACACCGTCGAGCACGTCATGACGGTGGGCATCCGTCAGGCCATCACCGACCAATTCGCCGCGCCGCGCTCCACCTTCGACGGCCTTGCGACGAAGGACCTGGGCTCGCAGTTCTTCTTCCATGCCGTCCATGGACAGGACCAGCTCCGGCTGCGCATCGCCTTCGCCCTGAGCCAGATTCTCGTCGTCTCCCAGAACGGCATCCCCAACGTCATGTCCACGCCGGAGCCCGAGCCGCGCGTGGCGATGGCCAGCTACCTCAACCTCCTGTCCCAGCGCGCGTTCGGCAACTTCCGCCAGCTCCTGGAGGACGTGACGCTGCACCCCGCCATGGGCACGTACCTGGACATGGCCAACAACCGGGCCTTCAAGCCCAATGGCCTGCCCATCGAGCCCAACGAGAACTACGCGCGGGAGATGCTCCAGCTCTTCACACTCGGCCTCCACAAGCTGAATGAGAACGGCACCCCGGTGCTCGACAACCTGGGCCGCACGACGCCCTCCTACACCGAGGCGCAGGTCCAGGCGTTCGCCCACGCCCTCTCCGGTTGGACCTATGCCGGGCCCACCTGCCCGACCATCGGCCGGACGAATCCGCCGACCTACGCGGCGCCGATGATGGACTGCGCGGTGAACCACAACAGCACGTCCAAGGAGCTGCTCCGGGGCGTGTGGACCACCGCCAACGGCACGCCTCGTCAGCACCTGAAAGAGGCGCTCGACAACGTCTTCGACGACCCGAACCTGCCGCCGTTCATCTGCAAGCAGCTCATCCAGCACCTGGTCACCAGCAACCCCAGCCCCGAGTACGTGCAGGACGTGGTCAACATCTTCAAGAACAACGGCAGCGACGTCCGGGGAGACCTGCGCGCGGTGATCCGCAGAATCCTCCAGCACGACGAGGCCCGGGGCCCCGTGCCTCCCGCCGCGCAGCTCGCGACCTTCGGCCACCTGCGCTCGCCCGCGCTCCACGTCACCACGCTCGTCCGCGGCCTGAAGGGGACGCTCGACACGACGGGCACGTTGGATCCCGGCGCGAAGCTGAGCTCCTGGAGCCAATCCATGGGGCAATACGTGCCCCAGCCTCCGTCTGTCTTCAGCTACTACCCGCCCAACGCGCCCGCCCCGGGAGGAGGAGGTCTGCTCGGTCCCGAGTTCGCCATCCTGGACACGGCCACCGTCACCGCGCGCGCCAATGTGACGCATGACCTGCTCTTCGCGGCGGCCACGGCCAACGCGGGCGTCCTCATCGACCTGGACATCCTCCCCGTCAACTCCAGCGACACCGTGCAGTGGCTCAACCGCTACTTCCTGCACGGCACCATGTCTCCGGAGCTGCGGGACATCGTCCTCAATGCCATCTCCCACCCGGATGCCGGCGACACCCTGCGCAGGAAGAAGCTCGCCGTCTACCTCACGTCCCTCGCTCCCGAATTCCAGATCCAGAGGTAGCCCATGAGCTTCTCACGACGACAATTCCTCCGTGGCACCTCGCTGGGCCTGGGATATCTGGCGGTCTCCTCCCCCATGCCCGGTTGGCTCGGGAACGCCGCCGCCGCGACGCTGTCCGGTTACGCCGGCTACCGCGCGACGGTGTGTGTCTTTCTGCTGGGTGGCAATGACACCAACAACGTCCTCGTCCCCCGGGACGCCGGCATCCACGCGCAATATCTCGACGCGCGCTCCACGCTCGGCATCCCCTTGAACGACCTGCGCCCCATCAACCCCGTGGGACTGGCGCCGGGCGCCTATGGGCTCCATCCCTCGCTGGAGAAGCTCCAGGCGCTGTTCGAGCAGGAGCGCGCGGCCTTCGTCTGCAACGTGGGGCCGCTCACCCTCCCCATGCGCAAGGTCAACTACGAGCTGGGCGATGTGCCCCGCCCTGACAACCTCTTCTCGCACAGCGACCAGCAGGACGCCTGGGCCAGCGGCATCTCCAACCCCTCCACCGTGGACCTGCCCCCAGCGCTGGAGGGCAAGGCCACCGGCTGGGGCGGACGCACCGCCGACCGCCTCCACACGCACAACCCCGGTGACTATCCGGAGGTGACCTCCTTCGGCGGCAAGGCCCTGTACTCCGGAGGCGCCGAGCGACAGCCGATGATGGTGTCCTCTTCGGGCGTGCTCGAGATGAAGGGGACGTCCGACGCGGACTTCAACACCCTGCGCTCGGAGGCGCTCGCGGACATCGTGGCCCTGGACCGGGGCGTCACGCTGGAGGCCTCTTACGGCGGTGTCTTCACCACCGCGCAGACCTTCGCCTCCGCGCGAGCCACCGCGCGCGCCGCCGCGTGGGATGCGCTGACCGACGACGCGCGGGTCGACATCGACGGCTACTTCACCCCGCCGCAAGGCACGACGGGCTGGACGCTGCACACGCAGCTCTACCAGGTGATACGCGACCTGGTCGCCGGCGCCGTGCCGTCCACGAGCGGAGGGCTGGGCGTGCGCCGACAGATGTTCTCCGTGGGGCTCGGCGGCTTCGACACCCACGTGGGCCAGGACGCCACGCAGACCGCGCTGCTCCTCCAGGTCGACTTCGCGCTGGACGCCTTCCAGAAGGCGATGACCCGCCTGAAGACCGAGGGCGTCTTCGGCGTGAATCCTCCCCAGTCCACGCTCTTCACCATGAGCGACTTTGGCCGGACCCTGGCTGAGAACTCAGACAAGGGCTCCGACCACGGCTGGGGCAGCCACGCCATCGTCCTGGGAGACCGGGTGCAGGGCCGCCGCCTCCACGGCACCTTCCCCAACCTGGACCTGTCCGCCGGCGCCGTGAACAACCTGGACTCCGTCGACGCCAAGGGCCGCTGGTTGCCTTCACTCTCCGTGGACCAATACGGCTTTACCCTGGCGTCGTGGCTGGGGCTGGGCGGCGTCGCTGATCGCGACCATGCCTTCCCCAATCTCACCGACTACGTCGCCGCCGCAACCTCCGGGGGCTTCCCCGCCGCCGCGCGCGCCTACCGGATTCCGTTCCTCCTGCCGGACCCCTGAGCGACGATTCTCAGAGGGGCGCGGGGTCACCTTCCCCTTCATCCACCCCGCGCCCCTCGACCCCCTGCGTCACCTTGAGCCAGGGTCAGCAATGACAACCCGGAAATGGTAGGGCCGAACCGTTGTTTCGTGCCCTACCTGATAAACCCTTGAAACCGGAGTGTTCGCTAACATACTGTGCGCATGCGTTCATGTTTCGCATGAGCGCACTCATTTTCACTTGAGGGGGACATATCCATGGCAGCAGACGCAGCGGCGAACGTTTCCGACGCTTTGGCTACAGTGGACAACATCGCCATCCAGGTCGAACAGGCGCTGTACAAACTGTATCTGGCCGTGAGCGGTACGGGATTCAAGAGCATCACCGACAAGATTTCCGTCATCTGGACGCCGGTACGCAATGTACTGAGCTCGGTGCTCAAACAAGTCGAAGGTCTCATCAAGCCGCTGATGGATCCGCAGGTCGTCACGTCCATCAAGGACGTGCTGGAAGCGGGCCGAGACCTGGTGAACTCCACGCTGGACCTGCTGCCTGACTCCGCGCGGAACCTGGCGCTGACGGGACAGCGCTTCCTGAACATCATCGTCGACTTCGTGGGCGCGGGTGTCGAGCACATCGTCGCCATCGTCGACCTGCTGCTCAACGTGGGCAAGGCCATCATCGGCGAGCTCTCCACGCTGGCGGCCACCACCATCGCCGCGCTGCGCAAGACGGGTGTGCAGATTCCCGCCACCAATCCCTGATTCAACCCCTGTCGTCTGTCGCATCTCCTGGTGTGTCGCGGGCGTCATGGCTCGCCGCCAGGAATTCCAGCGTGTCGTCACGGCCCTGCGCACGCTTTTCTCAAATCAGTGTCTATGAATAGGACCGTCCCCCATCAGGGGTGGGCGCAAGCCCAGGCACGCGGTCCAGGGAACCTGCACCCGGAGCAGGGATTTCCACCCCCTCGCTGGCGAGGGTCGGGGAGCGTATGGCCACAGGTCTCATCATTCCTGGTGTCCAGGTCACGGTCGTCAAGGAAGTGTTGCCCCAACAGCTTGCACCGTCTGGGGTTCTTGGAATCACAGGCTTCTTGGAGTCAGCCAACGGCAAGGTCGTCCGAGCCAGCAGCTGGTCTCGCTTCCTGGAGGTGGCCGGGCGCGCGAGCGCCTACAGCCTCCCGGAGGCGCGCCAGGCGCTGGACAATGGCGTCTCCGAGCTGGTGATTTCCCCCCTGCCCGCCACCGCGGGCACCGCCGCGACGATCGCCGTCGCGGCCGACAACAGCAAATATCCGCCGGGGCACGTCGGCGATAAGTTTGGCGCCACCTTCATCGCGAGAGTCCCAGGCCTGTGGGCCAACGGAATCACGCTGAAGGTCACCTACCGTGACAACATCGACCTGTCGGTGTCGTTCGACCTGGAGGTCACCCACCCCTCCAGCGGCTCGGTGGAGGTGCTGCGCAACGTCAACTCCGCGTCGCTGACCTCGTCGCTGGACACCTCGTCGTTCATCCGCATCGACACGACGAAGGGCGTGGGCTGGCCCACCGCGGGCACGTACACGCTGGCCACGGGCAAGGACGCCACGCCGGACGACTACGCCACGGCGCTGGGCCGACTGAAGGACCAGCCGGACGTGGACCTGGTGCTGGCCGCGGTGCAGGACTTCTCCGACCGGACCAAGCTGACGCGCATCTACGGCGACGTCATCAGCCACTGCAACACGCTGAGCAGCGAGAGCAAGGGCCGCCTCGGCTTCGGACAGGTTCCTCCCGCCGGGACGATGGCGGAGAACACGCAGCTCGCCGCCAACCTGGTCAGCGACCGGTTCGTGCTCGTCGCGCCTCACGGCACGGTGGGCGCGGTCGCCGGCATGGTGGGGAGCCTGGCGCCGCACCAGTCCCCCACGTTCAAGCGCGTCTCCGGACTGAACGAGCTGCTGGTGGGTGTGGAGGACCAGAAGGCGCTGTTGCGTGCCTTCGTCGTCCCCGTCGTCACCGAGCGCGGTCGGGGCACCATCGTCGTGCGTGGCCTGACGACGGACGGAGATCAGATCAACGTCCGCCGCGTGGCGGACCGCGCGGTGCGCACGCTGAAGATGGTGGGCGACCTGTTCATCGGATTGCTCAACAACGCCGACGGGCGCAGCGCCCTGAAGCAGAAGCTGGTGGAGGCGCTGGTGCAGATGCAGAAGGACGGCGCCATCGTCCCCTCCACCGACGGGAAGGATCCCGCCTTCAAGGTGGAGGTCTATTCCTCGCAGGCGGACTTCGCGCTCGGAATCGTCAGGGTCAACATGGCCGTCAGACCCGTCCGCGCCATCGACTACATCTACGCGACCATCACGGTCCAGGTCTGATGAAGGAACGCACCGATGCCAACGGTATTCTCAGCCAACCGTAGCAGCATCCTCGTCGACGGAGAGGCCGTGGACGGCCTCCAATCCATCGCATTCCGAGTGGTCACCGAGCGCGAGGACATTCGCGCCATCGGGTCCAACGAGCGCGTCGACGTCATCTTCGGCCTGCGCACCGTCGTCGGTGAGCTGGTCATCCGCTCCGCGGCCGTGAAGCTGGACACCCTGCTCTCCGAGCGCGGCAAGTTCCAGCTCGTGGCGAACCTCAAGCGCACCGAGGGCACGGACGACACGCGCACCCTGTCCTTCGACGACTGCTTCGTCGAGGGCAAGTCCTTCCAGATGGACGCGCACGGCAGCGCCGCCACGACGTACGCCTTCACGGCGACCCGCATCCGCGAGGAATAGTCCGTGAGGGAGTCGCCCGCCAGCTCACGCACGGAGTCCGGTGCGGCGCCGATCTCCCTGGAGATCGACGGCCGGACCTTCCACCTCCACCCCGGAGTCAACTCCGGGGCCCTGGAGGTGGAGTGCTCCACTGGCGAACGTCTCGCGCTCCATCCGTGGAGCTTCGAGGCGCACCTGCGGGCGCTCGACCTTCATGCGCGGCTCGATGGCGCGGGACTGGCCTTCGACGCCGACGGTTTCGCCGCTGACGTGCTGCGGAACTCAGGGGTGCCGGAGTCGCTCCACGCGGAGCTGGCGCCCCTCGCGTTGTGGTGGGCCTCGGGCGGGGCACAGGAGCCTTCGCCCGGGACGCTTCCACCGGGCTGGGTGCAGGCGGGTGCGGTGCGTGCCCGACTGCGGCCCTGGACGTTCTCCGAGCGCTCCCGCGCGCTCGAAGAGAGCCTGACGTCGCAGCCTGATGGCTCGAGGGAACTCAGCCTGGAGCGATACCTGCGCTCGATGCTCTCCAGCTCCGTCGTGGAGCACTTTCCCACGGCGCCTCTGGAGACGCTGGATGGGGCCAGCACCGCCGCGCTGCTGGACGCCGTGGTCGCGCTCAACGCGGGGGACGAGCGCGATGAAGACCGCACGATGCGTGCCTCGGGCAAACAAGCCCGGGTCCTCGCGGAAGTGACGTTGAAGCTCTGTCGTGCCCTGGGGTGGACACCTTCCCAGGTCTGGGCAACCCCCGCCGCCGAGGTGGACCGGCTGCTCGCGATGTTGCAGCTCACGGAGCCTGGTGCTCCCGCCCCGGCCCCGACTTCGCGGCCGAGGAGACTCTCCGACTTTCCCGACGCGGTGGTCATTCAGGTGGAGGACGACTGATGCGCACGACGTTCACCACCACCGAGCTCACCGCACGACTGGCCCGCCCGGCGTTTCGGGCACTCGAAGGTGTCGCCCGACAGCTCGGCGTCAAGCTGGCTCCTCATGCTTCGGAGCAAGGCGAGCCTTCACCTGACGAGGCGTCAGCACCGACCTCCGGCAGCGATGCGACCACTGTGCGTCCCGGAGTGGAGGCACCAGCGACGGCTCGGCCCACCGGTCTCCTCTCGCCTTCACGCTCCAGCGGCGAGGTGGATGCAGCTCCGGGTCCTCATGGACAGCGACCCTCCGGGTCCCTCGTCGCTCGACCTGAGCCCGTCAGCGTCTCTGCGGCCCCTATCGCTCCTCGGTCCGTCGCGCCCTCGCGGCCCGCGGTGACGCCGGTCTCCGCTTCCGAGGTCTCGAGGTCCGTGAGTCGTGCGCCCACGTCCGATGAGGGTCATTCCTCCTCTCCGGCGCACGACCTGCCTTCGTCCGGGAAGCGCGCCGGTGTTCCCCTCGCGAGCGACGCGCGAGTCTCCGAGATGGCTCCCGGCGACGACACGCACTCGGTGAACTCCGGTGCGAGCCACCCGGTGAGGTTCGACGCAGCCACACTCCACGCGGGCGCATCGACTTCGTTGCCCTCGGAGTTCTCGGCGGGTCCGTCGAAGCGCTCGGGCATGGGGGACAGGAGCACGGACGAAGCGCCTGTCGCGGCGCGGACTCCGAGCGATGGCGTCGAATCAACAGCCAGCTCGTCCCCCCTGAGTGCCCCTCCGGAGTCGCTCGCCACGAGCAGCGATTCGTCCGAGGGACTCCGCGTCTCCATCAAGGCCACCGAGCCCCGGTCGCCCAAGCGACAGGTCGTGCGACTCATGCGACCGATGCCGCTCCCCGCCGAGACCTCGGCGAGCGAGAGCGTCCCCACGCTCCAGCGCGCAAGTCCCCTGCCCGCACGCGGCGAAGATGCTTCCTCGAACGTGCCGCCCGCGGCTCACAAAGTGACAGCGGACGCACCTCGCTACGAGGCGAGCACTCCGGTCGGGGTCACCCCGCGTCCCCCCTCCGCACCCGTCGAGGCTCACACGAGCCTCCCGTCCGCGCCGCCCGTCATGCGCGTGCTGTCATCGACTCCCGCCGCGTTCCGGGCGCCAGGGTCAGTCGCGCAGTCCACGCCCGTGGTGCGTCCCGCCGCGCCCGCCGTCTCACGCCCCAGGTCCCGCCTCACCTTCCTTCCGCCCATGGAAGCCGAGCCCGTGGCCCCTCCGTCGTCACCCGAGCTGGAGCGCGCGGTGCCACCGGCCGCGCTGGCCACATCCCAGGTCGTGCGCCAGGTGAGCCAGGGTCTGACGCCCGTCCTGGAGCGAGCCCAGCAAGTCACCCACGAGGCCCTCACCGTCGAGCGCTCCTCGCGTCCCGCCTCGACTCCCGCCGTGGACTCCGGTGCGAACGCGGCGGTTCGCAACACGTTCAACGTGAACGTGCAGATGGGCGCGGAGACGGCGACGGCGGGCATGGACCGGCGCACGCTGGAAGACGCGCTGGTGGACATCCTTCGCGAGACGGCACGCCGTCACGGACTGGAGGTCTGAGCCCATGGCCGGCATCGGATACTCCGTGACGATTGGCTCCCTCCGGGCTTCCAACAAGGCCCGCCAGGGACAGGCCTTCATCCGCTCCATCACCAGCGAGCTGACCATGGACGGCGCGGGCGGCCGGTGCACCGTGGAGCTCGTGCCCTCCGACGCGGCGCTCCCTCCTCCCGGAGAAACCACCACCATCGCCCTGGATGGCGGCGATGGCGCGGTCACCGTCTTCACCGGCCTGGTGCTGGAAGCCCGCGCCGCGCCGGACACGTCCATCGTCATCGGCGGAGATGCCCTGGCGAAGCTCGCGCGGCTCGACGTGTCGGGCGCCTACGAGCAGATGTCAGCGGGCTCCATCGTCCGTGAGCTGGTGAAGAAGGCGGGCGGCACGCCGGGCACCGTCGACGACGGCCCGACATTCCCCAGCTACGTGCTGCACCGCGGGCCTCGCGCCCTGCGGCACATCCTCCAGCTCGGAGAGCAGTGCGGCTTCGATGTCTTCACCGACGGCGAGGGGAAGGTGTACTTCACGGCGCCGAAGCAGGGCGGCGCGGACCACACGTTCGCCTACGACGCCCAGGTGCTGCGCACGCAACTGGGCAAGCCGCTCCCCGCCATCGACGGCTTCGAGGTCTGGGGCGAAGGCGCGGCCAGCTCACAGGGCGAGAAGAAGGCGCACTGGCTGGTGGACGACCTGGCTTCCGTCCATGGCAAGGCCGCGCTGGGCACCAGCGGCAAGGTGCAGGCGGGCTCCACGGGAAAGAACTCGCGCGAAGTGAAGGACGGCTCGGTCCGCGCGGGCGCCGACGCGTCCGATCAGGCCAAGGCCCGCGTGGGCGCGCTGGCCGCCCGTCCGCTGCACGGCTTCATCGAGGTGCTGGGAGCGCCCGCCGTGAAGCCTGGAGACTTGATCAAGGTGGACGACATCCCGGAGGGCCATCCCGTGGAGGCCCTGCTGTCCGGGAAGGTGCTTCGCGTCCGCTCGGTGCGTCACACCCTGAATGCCCGCACGGGCTTCACCACCCGGATGGAACTCTGACATGCCCGTCCGCATCGGAAAAATCGAGCTCATCGGGCTCACGCAAATCTACACCGAGGACGCGCGCAACCTCGTGCAGCAGCGCGTGCCCGGTCAGTCCGGCTCCGTCTTCCAGGACCTGGGCCGTGAGCCCGTCACCGTCGTCATGGAAGGACTCCTCCTCGGCGAGGACCCGCAAGCGGCGCTGGAGGAGCTGAGACAAGCGCAGATGAAGGCGACGCCGATGTCGTTCGCCTCGGACGCCATCGCCGGAGCGGACCTCACCGACGTCCTCATCGCGGACTTCCAGGTCCGCCAGCTCGCGGGACACCAGAACCGCTTCAGCTTCTTCCTGCGCGTCAAGGAGTACGTCGAGCCCCCCGCCACCCAGGACGCGGGCGTCGGCGCGGTGAACGACGCGGTGGCCGACGACGCGCAGTCCTGGGCCCAGGGCTCCACGGACGCCGCGGGCGTGCTCCAGAACCCCGAGTCGCTGATGGACGCCGTCGACGCGAACCCGGACCTGCTCGGCCACCTGTCTCCGGACGAGCTGGGCTCGGTGGTCAACGGGACGAAGGGCTCGCTGACGGGGAAGAACTTCGGAAGCCTGCTGGGCGCGCTCGGCAAGGTGAACCCCGGCGCCATCATCGGCTTCGTGCAGTCGCTCAGCCAGGCCGGGAGCCTGGGCGAGTTCATCGAGAAGCTCGCCACCGAGGGCATCAACATCCTGGAGCAGATGACCGGGCTGGACCTGGGCGCCGCGCTCGACATCGTCAAGGGCATCGCGGGCGCCGGGGACTTCCTCGCGAAGCTCCAGGCCGTGGGCAAGGAAGCCGGCGCACTGGGCGCGGCCATCGGCGGGTTCGATCCGCTCGGACCCTTCAAGGACCTGGAGAACCTTCCGTGAGCACGACCGCCGATATCGTCGACAGCATCACCCGACTCGTCATCGCCGTGGACAACCTGCTCAAGACGGACACGGTGAACGCCATCGTCAGCCTGGTGCGCAGGTTCGGCATCGGCGCCCCCGTGAAGGTGGGCATCGACGCGCTGGGCAATGCACTGAACCTCATCATCGGGTGGATCGCCAAGCTGGAGCAGGTCGCGGCCATCCCCGAGCTGCTGGAGAAACTGGACCCCGCGCTGGAGGGCCTGAAGGCCATTGGCGACAAGTCCGAGCAGGAGATGCGCGACATGGGCATGGAGGCGCTCGCCCCGCTCGCCGGCGCGGCCCACGCGGCGCACCTGGTCCTGGAGAAGATTCGCGCCGGCGCCGTCGTCATCCTCCAGGGCTATCTGCCCAAGCAGTCCCTGACGTCCCTTCGCGAGTCCGTCATCGGCGTCAAGGCGACGCTCAAGGCGCTCGGTGAGGCGCTGCTCGCCGCGCCGCCGCCCACGACACCCGCTCCCTCCCTGGGTGCTGGCAGCATGCCGCTGCTCGCGGGAGGCACGACGTGAGCGACCTGGTCACCATCATCCGCTCCATCATCCGGGACGAGCTGGCGTCGTTGCGCCTGGGCGACCTAGGAGTGGTGACGAGCGCCTTCCCGCACGCGGACGGCGACGCGAACAACCACGAGTGCCACGTGAAGCTGCGCGAGAGCGGCCTGGAGCTGCGCCGCGTCCCCATCGCCACGCCGCACATCGGCATGGTGAGCGCGCCGCACGCCGGAGACCTCGTCGTCATCACCTACCTCAACGGCGACCCCAATCGCCCCGTCATCACCGGACGCCTGTACTCGGACAAGCTCAACCCGCCCATCCACGAAGCGGACGAGTGGCGCGTCGTCTCGCCACCGGGTGGCAAGACGTCCATCGCCATCGACCAGGAGCAGTCGGTGGTCATCACCGCCGGCGAGACGGTGGTGACGGTGAAGCAGGACGACGTCATCACCATCAAGGGCAAGACGGACCTGTCGCTGGAGGTGGAAGGCAACGTGCAGCTCAAGTGCACGGACTGCACGGTGGACGCGTCCGGGAAGATCGACCTGGGCAAGGGAGGCAGTGGCGTCATCACCGAGATGAGCCACAAGTGCTACTTCACCGGCGCTCCGCTCAAGGGCTCCAAGGACGTGAAGGCCAAGTAACCATGCCTGCACCGAGCGGAAGCGAAATAGGCGCCCTGGCGAAGAGCGCGATGCAGTCCGCGAGCCTCCGGGGAGAGAACGCTCCGGACCTGGCCACCGCGCTCGGTGACGCCTGCGGCCAGGCCTTCACGCTCTTCGCCTCCATGGCCATGGTGACGCCGGGAATCCCCGCCGCCGCGCCGCCGCCACCGGGCGCGGGCAGCACCGCGGGGCCCGGGATGATGCTGCCACCGCCGGCAGGGGGCCCCGGCGCGTCGCAGATAGAGCCCATCGCCAAGGGCCTGCTCGCGTCGAACAAGATCAACGGCGAGCAGCGGGACGCGCTGGCGAAGGCGATTGCCCAGACGGTGGAGCAGGCCCTCATCCTCTTCACCGTCCAGGTGATGGTGGCGCCGGGAATCGCCATCGCGGGCTTCGTGACGTCGTCGCCCGGCAGTCTCATGGGCGCCGCTCCCGCGAAGCCGATGCTCCAGCCGATTGCATTGGGCTTCCTCATGGCCGGTGGCATCCGGGGCGAGAACGCGCCGGACCTCGCGGGCGCCATGGCCGAGACGCTGTCCAACGCGCTCACGCAGATGATGACGCGCCTCAAGGTCTCCCCGGGCATTCCCAGCTCGCCCGGGGCGACGGCGGGCCCGGGGAGGTTGCTCTGATGGCGGACGAGCTCAAGACGGACCTGCGCCTGAAGTTCAACGAATCGGGCGGCGTGGACCTGGACTGGTCCACGGACGACGGCGCCACCACGGTGAGCGGCAAGGACAACCTCATCCAGGCCCTGACGATGCGGCTCATCGTCTACCGGGGACACCTGGAGCAACTGGGCCACCAGCGCTACGGCAGCCGCGTGGCGGACCTCATCGGCGAGCCGTTGGATCGCGCCAATCTGGACCTGCTGCGCCGCTACGTGCGGCAGGCCATCAAGGAAGACCCGCGCGTGGACGAGGTGACGCAGTTGAGCGTCACGGCCCGGGCGGATGTGCCAGGCGCGGTGGATGTGCGAGCCCGCATCAAGGCCATCAGCGGTGAAGCGGTGGAACTGGGATTGGCGCTCGACCTGGGTTGAGCGCGGCGGCGTGGGCAACGGGTACGGACACGACTTCGGGAGAGCGTGATGAACGGCAAGGAAAAGCAGGGCATGAACGGAGTGCTGACCCTCGAGCTGCTCAACCTGGATGGCTCCCTGATGGAGCGGCGCCGGGTCCCCAACCTCATCACCACCGCGGGCAAGCGGTTGGTGGCGGAGCTGCTGATGGGCCGGGTCAACGGGCTGCCCGTCAAATGGTCCATCGTCGTGGGCACTGGCACCGAGGCGCCAGTGCCCGGGGACACCGTGCTGAAGGGCCCGGCGGCCGAGGCCGAGGACCCCGCGCCCAAGGTGGAGGTCATCGACCCGGGTGACGGCTCCAGCCTGGTGCGCGCCCTCGTGACGGCCACCCTGCCCGCCATCACCGACGCCACGGTGCAGCCGCTCACCGAGGCCGGCATTCAAGTCACCCTGGGGGAGACCACGAAGATCCTCTTCAACCGGGTCCGCTTCGAGGAGGTCAATCGCGGCTCCAACATGGTCATGAAGATGATGTGGGAGATCTCCTTTTGAGCCTCATCCCTCCCGAGACAACCACCTTCAGCGCCATCGTCGAACGGCTGCTGAAGAACATGGGGCCGGGAACGGACCCCAACGCCGGTGGCATGGCGCGAACCCTGGCCGAAGCCTACGCACGGGAGATGGCGACCTTCTACGCCATGATGGAGCTGGCCCATCGCTCCGGCTACCTCGACACGGCGGAAGGCGCCGCGCTGGACAACGTCGTCGCCGTGCTGGGCCTGAAGCGCGCACGCGCAGGTCGCCTCACCGGCGAGGTGGAGCTCAGCCGCGCCGCCCCCGCGCCGGAGGACATCGGAATTCCCGCCGGACGGCAGTTGACGGGCCTGGCGGCGGACGGCAAGCCGCTCCCCCTCTTCGAGACGCTCGAGGACGCCACCCTGCGCAAGGGCGACACGCGCGTCCTCATTCCCGTGCAGGAGATCCAGGATGACGCCGGGGCCGCGGCCGAGGCGCCTCCCGTCATCAACCCCTTCCGGCTGACGCTGATGCCCAGGCCCATCCTGGGAATCGAGGCCGTCACCAATCCGGCCCCCCTGCGGCGCGGCTCGGATGATGAGACGGACGAGAACCTCCGCGCGCGCGCTCGCACCGCGCTGCGGGATGGCGAGAAGGGCACGCTGGAGTCCATCGCCGCCGCCGTGCGCCAGCAGGGCGTGCAGCAAGTCACGGTGAGGGAGCCCGCCGACGCGCCTCCGGGCGTCGTCGATGTCCTCGTCGGCGACACCGACTTCGAGTCGGACGTCGAGGGCGTGGTCCGCGTCGAGTCCGCCATCCGGGAGACGAAGGCCGCCGGCATCCATGTCCGGCTCCGCTACGCGAAGACCGTCTTCTTCCAGGTGGACTTCCAGGTGGAGCCCACCAACCCGGAGATGGACGAGGTGACGTTCGACCGGCTCCGCCGCGAGCTCCAGCAGACGCTCGCGCTCCACATGAACGAGCTGCCCGTGGGCGCGCCCGTGAGTCGCCGCAAGCTGGAGGCCCTGCTCTTCGGCAACCCCGCGGTGCGCAGGGTGAACGAGCTGTCCGTGGAGACGTATGTCTGGGGCACCGACCCCGGACCTCCCATCAAGAAGGTCCTCGTGAAGGAGACGGCGGGCCGACTGTATGGCGCCAACCGCGACTGGAAGCTGGAGCCCCTGGAGGCCGCGCGCATCGACCTGGAGCTCAAGCCGCCGCGCATCACCCGCCTGCGCGCGCCGACGTGGCGGCTGGACCTGGTCGTCTCGCTGTCCAGTGGGGAGGCGCGCACGGCCGAGCAGGTGCGCGAGGCGCTGCGAGGCGCCCTGGACGTGTACGCGGCGCGGCTCTCCGAGGACGCTCAGATGGGTCGCGAGGCGAAGCTCACCTTCGACTCCCTGCAGCAGAGCCTGAAGACGCAGGCGCGCATCGAAGCGCTGCTGGGCTGCGACGTCACCCTGGAGACCGGAATCACCGCGACGCTCGTCCTGGCGACGAATCCCGCCCATGTCGTGCCCGCCCAGGTCACCCAGCTCCTGGTGCGAGCCGACGTCCGGCTGCAGTTCGGCGGGGCAGAGCTGGTGGGTGTCGGATGAGCGCGGACCAACGCAGACGTCGCATGGTGGGCTACCTGCCGCCCGTTCTGCAGTCCGGAACGAAGCTCAACCTCTTCTTCTCCACGCTCGCCCAGGAGCTGGAGCAGATGGAGGGAGGCCTGACGCGGCTGATGCGTTCCCGCTGGCACGCGCTCGCGCGGGGCTTTCCCGTCGAGGAGTCGCTGGCGAACAAGGCGGACTCGGAGCTGGGGCAGCTCGCCGCGCTCTACAACCTGCTGCCTCGCCGGGGAGAGTCCGCCGACTACCTCCGCCAGCGCGTCGCCACCGTGGTGGAGCTGCACCGCACCGGCATGGCCTCCGCGCGCGCGCTGCTCCGGCTCGTGTCCCTGGTCTACATGGCACGGCAGCCGCCGGTGATTACCTGGGAGGGGAAGCTCGCGGTCGGCCTCTTCTCCGTGCCGCGCACGGATGGCACCTACCGGACCATTCGCGTCGAACTGGAGGACAATCCTCCGACGCCTTCGAGCGCGAGCTTCCGCAACGTGAGCGGGGGCCAGCGGCTGATCGCCACGAACGGAGGGCTCCACGTCGCATCGCCGGCCATCTCCCTCAAGGCGACGGAGAAGGAGATCGCCGTGCCCGTCTTCCGCCACGAGCAGTCCGGGCTGGACCTCATCTTCCTGGGCCGGGTTCCCCTGAACTCCACGCTGACCTTGCGCGACGAGCGAGCCGCCTTCATCGACGGCATTCCCGTGGACCCCGTGAAGAACCCCGTCATCCGGACGCACCCCACCCGCTTCTCCGCCCTGACGGACCCGGGCGTCCTCACGCGCTTCGATGCGCCCGAGTCCCGCTTCTCTGTGTTCGAGGAGGACCAGCACGTCCCGGACCTGGCGCTGGGCGAGAACCACTGGCGCTACGACACGCTGGATCAACAACAGGTCCACTCCTACCTCACGAGCTGGTCCCAGACACGACGGGACGCCGCCGTGGCGTGGGCCCTGCCCGTGCGAGCCACGCCGCGCGCGGACGTGCGCCTCGACTGGACGGAGATAACGCCCGCGACCTGCACGCTGACCATCCCCGTCGACTACATCCCGCCGCACCTTCAGGTGCCCAACGAGGACCAGGTGGTGCCCGGGCTGCCTGGGTTGGTGAAGGAGTTGATGCGCGCGCTGGAGTACGGCCGCTGCGCCGGCGTGCGCACGCGCATCGAGTTCACGCTGCCCCTGCCTCCGGAGGCGCTCGTCGCCAGCGAGGGACCGCTCCGGATGGAGGTCGACACGTCCCTGACCGAGAAGCTGGAGCCGAAGGACGCGCTGACCTCGTTCGGTTCCACCATCGAGTTGCACGAACAGTTCCCAGATCCCCAGGAGAAGCTCGCCTGGGACGGCGTCTTCTCCGCGACCCGCTTCGATACCTCGAGGTTCCAGTCATGAGTGATCCCTTCTACACCGCGAAGTCCGGTGACCCCATCCTGGCGGACACCTGGAACAACATGCAGATCAAGACGCGGGATGAGATCCGCGCCCACACCCACCATGGCGCCGACGACGGCCGGCAACTGGATGGCGAAAGCATCTCCGCCACCGCCGTGCTGAAGGTGAGCCGGGTGGACGCCACCGTGTCGATGTCGGTGGGCGGCGTGGACCTGGCCACCCGGCTGAGCACCCTGGACACCCAGAAGCTGTCCATCGGCGGTGGCAACCTCACGGGCCCGCTGTCTGTCGCGACGGCCAACGTGGGCATCGGAGCGACGGCGGGGACCAAGCGACTGCTCGTCGTGGCGCCGGGCAGTGGCAACCAGAACGCCCCCCTGGAGCTGCGGAGCGGTGGCGATACGGGCTGGGGCATTGGCGCCGTCATCCGGACCACCGGCGGCACGGAGGGCGCGGGGCTGGTGCTGAGAAGCCGCGCCAAGAGCTGGCAGCTCCGCGGTGAGCAGGGCGCCACCGCCACCGGCCTGCAGATCACCGAGGACGGAGGCGACGCGGACACGGGCTCGGGCCTGGGCACGCCGCGCATCCACATCAAGTCCGGCGGCGGCGTGGGCCTCAACACGACGGACCCGCAGGGGGCGCTGGACATCCGCCTCTCGGGGGCCGCCGCCGGGTTCGACAGGTTCGTGGTGAACACGACGACGGACTGGGGCAGCGGCACGGCACAGGTGACCATCGGCGCCGGCGGTGGCGCGGGCCTGATGATCAACAACCCCCACGTCATCTGGCACAAGACGGAGAACCGCGCGTCCATCCGCTACGGCCTGAGCGGCGGCGTCGCCACGGGCCTGTTCTGGGACGTGGGCGCCCGGGTTGGCAACGCATTCTCCTTCTCGGTGAATGGCACCCAGACGATGTGGATGGGCGCGGACGGCAGCGTCGGCATCGGCACGGTGACGCCGGGCGCGCGGCTGGACATCCAGGGCGGCGGACTGCGCGTCAGCGGCGCCATCATGCCCTCCATCGGCAACGCGTCCGGCAACGGCATCCAGTTCCCCGAGGACTCGTGGGGTGGCACCGGAGACGCGGCCTTCATCCGCTACTACCGCGTGCCCAACCCGCTGCCCGGTGAGGAGGAGAACGGCCGTCTGGTCATCGCCTGCACGAACGAGCCGGGCGACTCCATCATCTTCCACCAGGCCGGCGCCGAGCGGCTGACGCTCGTCAATGGGTTCATTGGCATGGGGACGCCCCGCCCGTCCACGCCCTTGCACGTCGTCCAGCAGGCCGCCAACGCGGGCCTGCGCATCCAGGAGAACACGTCCGGCCGCTTCATGGACCTCTGCTACGAGGGCCAGGGCACCTTCCACCTGTTCCACAGCAACGGCAACGGCCAGTGGATGCAGCAGGACGGCATCTGGCGCGGCCCCTCGGACGCGTCGCTGAAGGACAACATCACCTCGCTCCAGGACATCCTCCCGCGCGTGCTGGCGCTCAGGCCCGTGAGCTTCAACTGGAAGAACACCGGTGACCTCAACCTGGGCCTGGTGGCGCAGGAAGTGGAGACCGTCTTCCCGGAGCTCGTCAGCGAGCTGAAGCTCGAGTCCGCGGGCGGCAAGGTCATCAAGGGGCTGGCCCACCAGGCCTTCAGCGTGCTCGCCATCGCGGCCCTCAAGGAACTCAAGCAGCAATACGACGAACGATTGGCGGCGCTCGAGCAGCGTCTCCAGAACCAGGAGCTGAAGTCATGATGGATGCCATCGAGAAGCGCCTCGCGGACCTCCGGGCCGAGCACGAAGCAGGTCAGAAGATGATGGCGGAGCTGGAGGCGAAGCGCTCGCATCTGGTGCAGACGATGCTTCGCATCGAGGGCGCCATGCAAGTGCTCCAGGAGCTGCTGCCCGCGAAGGCCGAGGGCGGCACCGCCACCGTGACGGACATCAAGGAAGCCGCTCGCTGATTCCCCGCACGACGTCAGGACTCCGCCATGAGTGATACGCGCGTCGGCGCCACGCTGACCTATACCGGGACGGCCACGCCTCCCACGGCCGCACAGATTCCGGTGGACACCGCCGGTCTCGTCGTCGCCCTGGACGTGCCGGCGGGCGTGGCGTTGGTGCGCGCGGCACTCACCGTCCGCGCGCCGTCGGATGACGTGACGGTGAACCTGTCGCCCACCGCCACGCTGGCCACCAGCGAGGGGCAGACCGCCCTGGACCCCGCGCAGCCCATCACCTGGCTCAGCCTGGACTGGGGGGCTCGTCGTCCCCTGTCCTCCGTGGACGTGCGGCTGCCGGCCTCTCCCACGCAGACGGAGAAGAAGGGGCGCCTGAGCGTCGCGGAGGGGGGCGCCTGGTATCCCCCGACGCCGTCGGACACGGTGTCGGTCAACGCCGTGGCGCCAGCGCCACTGCCGGGCATCCTCGCCAGCCGCTTGCTGGTGGAGTTCGTGGAGGCGAGCAGCGCGCCGCCTCCGGTGGGGACTCCGAAGACGCTGGCGGCGACCCAGGTGGCGAGCATCGCCCTGCGCGCGCCCGCGCGGCCTCCCGACCTCACCGCGACCGTGGGCGTGGGCGCGGGCGCGCTGTTCTTCCACCATGCGCTGCCCCTGCTGCCCCGGCAGGAGCTGGTGCTGGAGGATGCGTTGAGCGACGCGCTCCAGCGCGCGTGGCCCGTGGACCTCAAGTCCGGCGCGGTGGCGGTGGCGCTGCGCTCGTCGGGGCTGGGCATGTTCGACCGCGTCCAGCTCGTCATGGACACGCTGGAGGTCATCCAGCGCTGGAGCGACGGCGCGGAGAGCCAGACGCTGGTGGTGAACACGGACAGCAGCGTGTCCGCGCGAGTCACCGTGCCCAGGGACCGCGCGCTCTCCGAGGTGCGGTTCCACGTCCAGCATCAACTGCGCGATGAGGACCTTCCCCTCGCGCCGCGTCCGCCCTCGATGCCCGCGCTGTCTCACCACTGCGGCTCCGGGTACTCCGCCGCGCAGGCCTTCCGTGCGACGCGCGCCACGGGCCCGCTCGCGGCCCTGGACCTCCACTTGCGGCCGCTGACCCGGCGCGTGGTGGGAACCCTCGCCTTTCATGCCGACGTGCATGACCGGCCCGATGATGCGCCCCTGGCTGGCGGTTCCATTCCCCTGCTGCTGGAGCAGGAGGGTTCGGCTCCGTGGGCCTCGCGCTGGGTCGCCTTCACTCCTGGCAAGCCGCTCGAGCTCGGAACGGGCCCGTGGTGGGCCGTCCTCACGGTGGACGAAGGAGATGTCCTCTGGAGCCTCACGGACCATGCGGAGACCGCTCCCACGCCGGGCGCGTTGACGCCTGGCACCGCGCTGCATCGCACCGAGGCCATGGGCCCGTGGCTGCCTCGGGAGAATGGCCTTCCGGGAGAGGAAGAGGACGCGGAGGCGCTCTGGGCATGCTCGCGTCCACGCCTGCGTCCACTCACCGCCGTGCCTCCGCTCCCGCCCCGTCTTCAGCTCCGCTGGGGCACGAAGGTGCTCGACGTGACGGCTCGCGAGGACGGTTCCGTCGCGCTGGATGCCAAGGCCCTGGCCACCCTCACACCGCCCGGGGGCACCGGAAGCCCGCCGCCGCTGGAAGTCCTCGTCCAGTCGCGCGTGGCCGGTGACATCACCCTCTCCGGGCTCCAGGTGGTCATCCCCCAGCGGGAGACCTACCCACTCTTCCCGAGGTAGCGAGACCCCCACCCCATGCTCCTCGCCATCGAGTCCTACTTCCACGATGCACTGCGCCCCGCCGTCCCCGAGACGGTGGAGGTCGCGACCGGCCCCTCACGAGGACCCGCCGCCGACGCGGAGGCGCTCGTCGAGGTCTATGCCTCCCGACTGAAGCTGGCGCTTCCGGAAGGCGATGACCTGGCGGCGCAACGACAGCCGTCCTATTTCGCCCAGGTGCACCGCTGGGCGGGCAACGGGACGACGAAGGACTTCACGCTCCCCGCGAATGCGCGCGGACAGGTGAGCGAAGTGGAGTCACCGCCCGGGCACCCGCTGCGCAGGGGCGATGACTACACGCTCGAGGACACCACGCTGCGCCTCTATCGCGCGCCCGCCGTGGCCAACGAGGCCGTGGTCGCCTTCCTGCGAGGAGACCGCGCCGACGGCTTCCTGGAACGGCGCCGGTGCGAGCTGTCGCTGTCCATCCGCGCCTGGGTGAAGGCCCCGGGCAACGCCGCGCCCCTGCTCTCGCGTGCCCTGGCCGCTGCCTTGGCCGCCTCCGCGGACATGGGAAACCTGGAGGACGAGGACACGTATCCCGACGAGTCGGGAGTGAGGCTGCGTCTGCTCCAGCCCGCGGCGAGCCTTCTGGACATCCAGCGCGCCATGGAGCCCGTGGGTGAGACGTTCTTCAGCCGCGCCCAGGCGAACTTCATCATCCGGGGAGAGCTGGAGCAGCTCATCTCACTGGGGACGCCGGAGCTGGAAGGCACCATCCTCGAGGTGCGGCGCGTGACGTAGTCGTCGGAGGCTGGCGCGGGAGCAACCGCCGTACAACGGCCCGACCCAGGGAATGCCTGGGCGGGCCGCTCTTGCTCAAGGACCTGCTACTCAGCTTCAGCCGCGTCTACCGCGGGGCAGAAGCGAGCCATACAGGCATCCCAATCCGCGACGCATTCATCAGCCGGCCTGTTTTCAAGAAACAGGCAGCGGTTGTAGAGGCGGTCGCACACGCCCCCGCACGCAAGAGCCTCGACCGAGGGGTCCTGTTCCGCGTCAACGCCACCACAGCCCGACAGCAAGCCCACGGTCAGCAGCGCCTTGGTGATAAAGGACTTGATCCGCATGTACGCCTCCTCAAGCGCCTTTCTGGATTGAAAGACATTGCAAGAGTAGCACCTCCTCCCAGGGCCACCCGGTGCGAATCGGCTCCACGCCATCAACAACACCCTGCGTCATCTGGTGCTTGTGATTCAGAACCGACCCACCTTCTCGGCATGCTTTCGAAACCACGGGAGCCATCGCTGATTTCGAGGAGGGCGAGCACAGGCCGGCTGCCGACGGACGGGATACGTCGAGAAGATGCGGCGCCACGTCCACAAGTCGCGCCCAGCCGACCCACCCGTGGTTCTTGTCTTCACGGCACGCGGTGATGCCTCGAAGGGAAATCCAGACGACCTTCGCTACGTCGAACCCAGCCGCATGAGGACTTCGGCGACTCCATCCGGGTGTTCCTGATGCTCATCGGTGAGGGTCTGGAAGCCACACTTTTCGAGGACGCGGATCGACGCGGCGTTGTGGAGAGCGACCCACGCATGAAGCGGCCGGGCGGGCACGAGCGCGAGAAACTCAGTGAGGGCCCGGGTGGCGATGCCTTTGCCCCAGTGCTCGCGCCCCACCCAATAGCCGATGAGGCGCTTTCCATCCTGTTCCCAACTGCCGATGTTCCCAACGACCACGCCACCCACAACGATGGTGCGGTTGACGTTTTCAGGGCGGAGAACATTCGTGCGCCAGTGAGACATGAACGCGTCGCGCTCCCGCGATGGAAACGCGGCCATGCGCAGCGCTTCCGGGTCGCACTGGTGCTCGAAGAAGATGGGAAGGTCCTCATCCGTGACGATGCGGAGAATCATTCTGAAACAGCTCCGTCCAGTCTGCGCCGCGAGGGACGTCGCGAGGCGAATGGTGGAGGGATTCTAGCTTTTTCGGGCAGGACGAAGCGCGGGAATCTGGACCGGCGAGACGACCCAGGATCACAGCACGCAGGACCCCATGCCGTTCGCCGAGGTCCCGCACGGACTGCGTCTTCACCCTGGGTTCATTCCACCTGTCGAATCCACTGACGCACGAGCGCCTCGAGCGCCTTGCGCTGGCTCCGCACGGACTCGAGCGTGACGAGACAGCGGTCTTTCGCGAGCCACCGGCAGAGTCCCTCCGGATCGTCGACCTCGACTCCACTCTTCGCGCTCTGCTTCACCTTCGCGCCGGTGTGGAAGACGAGCTGCACGCGGTCCTCGGAGCGAAGGTGCACGGCCGCGAAGAACTCGGTGGTGCGGAAGCTCGCGGTGTTCCACTTCACCGCCTCGGAGATGGAGGGGTCGACACCGAGGATGAGCTTTCGGACCTGGTCGATGTCCTTGCGCAGCGGGTGCGCTCGCTCGTCGAGGAGCACGGTGACCTCCATCGAGCCGTCTTGCGGGGGCGGCACAGCGCGCTTCGCGGCCATGGTCCTGTGTCTCCTCTCCGGCGATTGCGTCCCGGTGTCTACCATGACACGCCCCAACTCCGCAGGAACCGACAGTCCCTGAAGGGACAGGACTCACGAACGGTTCTGGCTTTGAAACCGTGGCTGGCAATGCGGACCACTTCGAGCGAGCACTCGCGGCGAAGCTCGTCAACACTCGCACCGTGATGGCGCTGACGACAGCCGTGCGCGCGGGAGAGGCCGCGATGGTGCGCTCGGATGAGACCGCGTATAAAGCAGCGCATGAGCAGACCCTGAAGGCATTGCGTGCGCTCTCGCCGGAGGAGCTGCGCGCGGTCGAAAGCATCACCACGTCGATGCAAGTCCGTTGAGCCCCCCGTGAGGGGCGCCGCTCCGCGCTTGTCGTCGACGGTGCCTTCGACGCTTCCCTGCGATTGAAAGACGCATGGGCCGCCCCAGAACTCCGGGGCGGACCCAAGCCCTACGCACCCAACGTCGGCCTCAGGGGCAGTAGGTGCAGTAGAAGAAGCCGGAGTGCGAGGCGTACGGCCCATCCCCCGAGCCTGAACACTCCGTGGTGCAGTCATCGTTCGTATAGCAGGAGGCCACCAGCCCCTCCTCGCTGTAGGGGAGCGAGCTGTACCAGGCGCTGTACCGAGGGCGGTAGAGCTGCACACAGGCCTGGGCGGACACCTCCCCGGCGGTGCCTTCCGTGGGCGCGCCTTCCAGGACAGTCGACGGAACGGGCTGCTCCGAGAGCGGCGGGGACTCCCCGCCACACGCCATCAGGAAGCCCGCGGCCAGCACGGCGAAACCACTCAGGGTGCTCTTCATGGTGACACTCCTTCCAAAGGGAGGCCTGCAGGAGAGCACATTCCCTCGCGGACCTCGGTGCGAGGAAGCGCCCTCCTCCTCGGCCCGAGGCGTCACACCCGTCCGGGGCATCCAGGACCCTGTGGATTCCACGTAGTCATTGGGCGCCGCTCTTCGGAGTGGACCGCGCGGCCAGTCCCCTTCCGCCACTTGCGCCAATCACACGCGCAGTCCGCACGAAACATCCCTTTTCAGAACTCCGAGTAAACCAAGGGAAACAGATGCGACCTTCCAGCGCGCGCTCCGTTCCATCCCTGCGCGGGCGGACTTACTTGCCATTTGAAGGTCATCTCGCTCCATCTCGACCTTTGTCGAAATGAAGTTGCATCAGTATCAACACTACAAGTATTCCCAGAGCCCCCGGAACTTCCCGGCTGGCGGCACGCGTGCGTGCATGACAAGGATTGGTGGAAACATGGCGTCCCGTCTCGGTGATACGTCTGCGAAGGGTTTGCGTTGGGGTGCGGTGTTGCTGGCGGGGCTGGTGGGCTGTGGCCCCACCACGACGAAGGAGCCCGCGACGAACCAGGAGGAAGTGCGCTCCATCGAGGAGCAGTCCAAGGCACTGACGCCTCCCCCGGGCTGTACCGAAATCACGCTGGGAGAGCTGAGCAACGGCGTGGAGCTGACGCCGGTGAGGTACTCGCAGCAGCCGACGTACCGGGGCACGTTCACCAACCCGGCCGCCCCCACCGCCACGAACCTGGCGTACCTCCGGCTGGACGTGAATACCGCGCCCGGGCTGTATGACTTGTCCGTGGGCGGAGGCAACACCTTCACGTGTGATCGCTGCGTGATGGGCTACCAGGACTCCGGTGCGCCAACGGAGAAGTACCTCGTCGCCGACTCCGGGACGATGCTCGTCGCGCTGAAGGTCTCGCCGGACCAGACGATTGGAGCGCTGGCGAACGTGGTGCTCCGCGAGTCCGTGGACGCCGCGCCGCTCAACGCCCCGTACTGGGGCAGCGCCGTGGTGCCGGGCGGCGAGTGCAAGTGGATCCGCTTCGCGACGTGGAACACCGTGCGCCCGGGTGGCTGCGATCCGCGCGAGGGCTCGCTGACGGCGAACCTGCCGGACACCACCTGCGTGCCCACCAACTACGCCGCCAGCGACGGCACGCTGGAGCGGGCGCTGGGCACCAAGACGCACGGCCAGGCGTGCACCACCACCCCGGCGGTGAGCGAGTACGAACTGGACTCCACGGACTGCGAGCAGGGCTTCACCTGCACGGACCTGCTCTCCGCGAACGCCCAGTGCCTCAAGACGTGTGACTTCATGGCGGCGAACCCGGGCTGCCCCACGGGCACGATTTGCGGCGTCTACGGCCTGTGCATCGAGCAGTCCGTGCTCCAGCCGCTCGGCTTCGACTTCGACCCCGCGCGGATTGGCGAGCAGTGCAGCGTGGGCTACGCGGAGTTCTGCGGCACCGAGGGCGCACGCGGCGCGTGTCTGGACCTGGCCCGTACGGGCAAGGGCACCTGCTACGCCTATGAGCGCGCGCGCAGCAACTGCGGCCCTGGCGAGGAGCTGGGCTACATGAACTACGGCCGCTCCGGCGGCGGCTACGACCGCACCTACGGCTTCTGCTACCACGACGGTCGCTAAGGGAAGTGAGCGGGGGCGTTCGCTGTCCGGGTCCCCTCCAGCCCGGGCAGCGGCGCCTCCGCTCAGCTCACCGCGCGCCCACCGATGCGCGAGCCCGCGTCTTCTGGCAACCGCCTGAACAGCGGCCCCGCCAGCGAAGACACCACGCCCACGGCGAGGAACGGCAACAAGAAGCGGTCCGGGGTCAGCGGCAAATCCCCGCTGCCTCGCGCCAGATGAAGCATGAGCGCGCCCAGGCTGATGCCCACGCTCAGCGCCATCTGCTGCGTCACCACCGCCACCGTGGAGGCCTGGCTCATCTTCTCCCGAGGGATGTCCGCATACGCCACGGCGTTGATGGCGGTGAACTGCAGCGAGCGCACGAAGCCGCTGACCATCAACGTGGCGACGATGAGCGGAATGGGCGTGGAGTTGCGGAAGAACGCCGGGAGCGCCGTCAGCACCGCCGCGGCCAGGTTGGAACCGACAAGCGTCGTCCGGAAGCCCAGCCGCTTGATGACCCACGGCGCCACGGGCTTGCAGGACATGGCCCCCAGCCCCGTGCCGATGGTCACCATGCCCGCCTCGAACGGCCCCCACCCCAGGCCCACCTGGAGCATGAGCGGCAAGAGGAACGGCGTCGCCCCCAGGCCCATCCGCACCAGCCCACCACCCGCCGTGCTGGCCCGGAACGTCGACAGCTTCAGGAGCCGCAAGTCCAACACCGGCTTCTTCATCCGCAGCGCGTGCGCCACGTAGAGCGCGATGGCCCCCACGGCCACCAGCGCCATGCCCATCTGGATGTGCACGGGCACCAGGCCGACGCCCAGCGTCTCCGCCGCGCCAATCGTCAGGATGATGGCCACCGCCGCGATGGCATAGCCCTTCCAGTCGAACGGGCCCGGGTGCGGCTGGGGCAGCTCCGGCACGTAGCGCGACACCGCGAGCATGCCGAGCAGCCCCACGGGGACGTTGATGAAGAAGATCCACGGCCAGTCCGCCACGCCGAGGATGAGGCCCGCCAGCGGCGGACCGATGAGCGGCCCCACCAGCGCCGGCATCGTGAACCAACTCAGCGCCGACACCAGCTTGTCCCGGGGCGCCGAGCCCACCACGATGAGCCTGCCCACCGGCGTCATCAGCGCGCCCCCCAACCCCTGGAGCGTGCGGAAGACGACGAGCTGGGGCAGCGTCCGCGAGAAGCCGCACAACACCGACGCGATGAGGAACACACCCATCGCCAGCATGAAGACGCGACGAGGACCGAAGCGGTCGGCCACCCAGCCACTCGCGGGCGCGAGCACCGCCAGCGCCAGGATGTAGGAAGTCAGCGCGAGCTTGAGGTGGATGGGGTCCGTGTCGAAGGCCACGGACAGCGTCGGCAGCGCGGTGGACAGCGCCGTCGAGTCGACGAACTCCATGAACAGCGCGCTCGCCACCGCGATGGACGCGAGCCGGGAGCCTCTGTTGGCGGACGCGGGCGGCGATCCAGGTGGAGAGGAGCCAGGAGAGTCGGACACCTCTCTTCTATGCACGGGAGCCCACGTGCATGTCACGCTCGACGACACTCCATCCGGGGGCTCCCTTGCCCGCGAAGGAGCCAGGGAGCCGAGCATCGGTGCCCTGGCTCGTCAGGTGGGTCGCTCCAGGCGCCCATCCGCGTGGCGCGCGAAGCGCCCTTCCTCCCGGGCGTGCACCGGGTCGTCACTCTTCCAGGGCCAGCCGCCGAAGCCCGTGCGCTGGTAGTCGCTGAACGCCTGTTGGATCTCCTGGCGGGAGTTCATGACGAAGGGGCCGTGCTGCACCACGGGCTCGTTGATGGGCCGGCCCTGGAGCATCAGCAACTCCGCCTCGTCGGGGCCGTTCTCCAGCACCGCGTCCACGTCGGGGCGCAACTGGAGGACGTGTGATGCGGGGATGGCGCGGCCTCCCACCTTCAGCGCGGAGCCCTTGAAGAAGTACAGGAAGCGATTGCTCCCACGCGCGGCGGCGGGCAGCGTCCAGCGCGCCCCCGGCGCCAGCTTGAGCGTCCAGATGGCCACGTCCGAGTCCGCCCGCGCGGCCCAGGACTTCGGCGGCGGCGGCGGGGCCTTCACGTCGCCCAGCGTTCCGGCGACGACGGTGACCTCGGTGGTGCGCCCCGCTTCATCCCTCGCGACGTGCCGGGGGATGACGTGGTCCCACAGCATGGAGAAGTGCGGCGTCACCAGCTTGTCCGCGCTCGGCAGGTTGAGCCAGATCTGGAACAGCTCCACCGGATTGGGCTGGTCCTTCTTCAAGAGCGGGAACATCTCCGAGTGCAGCACGCCGCTGCCCGCGGTGAGCCACTGCACGTCCCCGCCGCCGAAGCGCGCCGCCGCGCCCAGCGAGTCCGAGTGGTCCAACAGCCCGCTGCGGACGACCGTCACGGTCTCGAAGCCCCGGTGCGGGTGCTGCGGGAAGCCGGGCACCACGGTGCCGTGGTACATGTTCCAGCCGTCCCGACCGTCGAAGTCCTGGCCGAGCTGCCGGCCCGCCAGCGACGCGGTGGGCCCCATCCGCTCGTTGCCCGCCGGGTAGGCGTCCACGTGGTGCACGCAGAACAGGAACGGGTCTGGCGTGGGCCAGGGCATCCCCCTGAGCGGGCTCAGGCCGATGACGGCGGGTTGCTCACTTCCCTGCTGCTGACTCATCCCCTGCTCCTCTGACTTTCCCGTGCTCCGAGAGCAGCTCGCGGCCGACGTGGCCCCCGCCACCGCGAGCACCTTCAGCGCCGCTCTCCGACTGACCTCATCACCCAAGGGCCACCTCACGCATGACGCCGTCTCCAGGCTGTAATCCTGGCATGGACGGGGCGCATCCTTTCATGCCCGGGGCCCGCCCGCCCGCCGAGCCGTCCTCCCCATACACGCCGACCCGGACTTGCCGTAGGGTGCGCCGCCTTGAGCCCCTCCTCGCCCCTTCCCGTGTCCCACGAGCGCGTGCGTGCCATCGACTGGCTGCGCGGCATCGCCGTCCTGTTCATGGTGCAGACGCACTCGCTGGCCCTGCTCACCCCGGAGCTGCGCAAGAGCGCCTGGGTGGGCCGCCTGCTCAAGGTCGACGGACTGGTCGCCCCCGCGTTCATCTTCTCCGCGGGCTTCGCGCTCGCGCTCGTCATGGTGCGCAGCGCCGCCAGTGGCCAACTGCGCGAGCGCGTGCCCAAGAACTTCCGCCGCACCTGCGAGGTCCTCCTGGTGGCCTCCCTGGTCAACTGGGCGTGGTTCCCGCTGCTGAGCGAGCCCAAGTGGCTCTTGCGCATGGACATCCTCCAGTGCGTGGGCGTGTGTCTGCTCCTCATGCTGCCGGTGGCCGCCGCGTTGGCGCCCCGGCCTCGCGTGCTCGCCGGCGCAAGCCTGTCCCTGGCCTTCATCGTCTTCGCCGTGTCGCCCCTGGGTGAACACGTGCCCGAGCCCTGGGCCACGCTGACGAAGAAGTCCTCCTTCGCGCCCTTCCCCCTGCTGCCGTGGATGGGCTTCGCGTGGCTGGGCGCGTTCGCGGGAACACTCGCGGGCGCCTGGGGCCGACGTCCGCTGGCCCTGGCGCTGCTCCTGCTCGTCGCGGTGGGCGCCATCGGCGCGGCGTCGGGAGACTTCCTCTTCCAGCTCTACCCGCACCACCGCTTCTTCGTCGCCAACCCGTCGAACTCCGCGGCGCGCTTCGCGTGGGTGTGCGCCGTGCTGCTCGGATTGATGGGGCTGGAGGCCCGGGTGCCCGCGGGCCACGCGCCCTCACGGCTGCGGCGGTTCATCGAGGTCTTCGGAACCTCGTCGCTCTCCGCCTACTTCTTCCACGAGATGCTGCTGTTCTACCGGCTTGGAGGCGTCTTCTCCTTCCAGCGCTTCTGGGGAGACCGCAGCGGATGGGGCCAGTACTGGCTGCTCACCGCGGTGCTCATCGTCGCCACGTGGCTCTTGTGCCTGGCGTGGGACCGGCTGGAGCACCAGGTGAGGACTGCGCTCCAGTCCCTGAGCAGGAGGCTGCGCCCCGCCGTTCCTCAGTGAGCGTCGGTGGACAGGCGCTCGAACGCGGCGATGACCTCCGGCGGCGCCTGGACCAGCTCGATGAGGACCCCCTCGCCACCGTAGGGGAACTGCTCGTTGCCCTTGGGGTGGACGAAGCAGATGTCGAAGCCCGCGGCGCCCTTGCGGATGCCTCCGGGGGCGAAGCGCAGGCCCTGCTGCTCCAGCCACTTCACCGCGACGGGCAGGTCATCCACCCACAGGCCCACGTGGTTGAGCGGCGTCTCGTGGACCCGGGGCTTGCCCTCCGGGTTGATGGGCTGCATCAGGTCCACCTCCACCTTGAAGGGCCCCGCACCGGCGGTGACGATGTCCTCGTCCACGTTCTCCCGCTCGCTGCGGTAGGTGCCGTGAGGCGTCAAGCCCAGCAGGTCCACCCAGAGTTTGCGGAGCGGGCCCTTGTCGGCGCCGCCGATGGCGATCTGCTGGATGCCCAGGATTCGGAAGGGTCTCAAGGTCTGCATGGGCCCGGAACCTACCGGGAAAAATCGCGGGAATAGACCCATTTGTCAGGTCGTGCGTTTCGATGCGGCGCCTGTTGATTCCGTCCCCCGGAGAACACATGTCCCAGACCTTCCTGAAGCGCCGTTTGAGCCAGTGGGGAAGTGCCCTGCTCGTCGCCTGTGTCCTGCCCGCCTGCATGTCCATGGACGAGCGCCAGACCCTGACGGCCCCCGAAACGCGCTCCACCCCACGAACCCACGCCACCGCGAAGCCGGCCCCGCCTCCGAGCGCCGCGCCCCAGGACTTCGCCGCCGCCGAGGGCGACGACGCCAGGGCCACGGCCGAGTCCCCGGCGCCTCGCGAGGACCGGGCCAGGAAGGCGCCGCGAGGCATCGACGCGGAGCTGCGTGAAGAGCCTGCTCCCGAGCCCCTCATGGTCGCGCCCGCCACGGGTGCGATGGGCGGCGCGGTGGCCAATGGCGTCATCGGCCGTGCCCAGGGCGCGGAGATGGCGAAGCCCTCCCGGATGGCGCCCAAGAAGCTCGAGGCCAGCGCGCGCCTCACGGATAAGGACGTGGACGGCTCGGACGCCCACGCGGGTCCGCAGGGCAACACCTTCGAGGCCTGGAAGCCCAACACCTTCACCGAGACGAGCAAGGACCCGCTGTCCACCTTCGCCGCGGACGTCGACACCGCGTCCTATACGGTGGCCCGCCGCTACCTCCAGAACGGCAACCTGCCGCCCTCCTCCGCCGTGCGCGTCGAGGAGTTCGTCAACTACTTCAAGTACCGCTACGCCCCGCCGGAAACAGGGGCCTTCACCGTGCATCTGGAGGCCGCGCCGTCGCCCTTCGACTCGAAGCGCCACTTCGTGCGTGTGGGCGTGCAGGGCAAGGTCGTCTCGCGCTCGCAGCGCAAGCCGGCGCACCTGGTGTTCCTGGTCGACACCAGCGGCTCCATGGCGTCCCAGGACAAGCTGCCGCTCGCCAAGGAAGCCATCAAGATCGCCGTGAAGAACCTCAACGAGAACGACACGGTGGCCATCGTCACCTACGCGGGCTCCACGCGGGACGTGCTGGCGCCCACGCCGGCCACGGACGTCAAGAGCATCCACGCCGCGCTGGACGCGCTTCAGTCCGGGGGCGGCACGGCCATGGGCTCCGGCATGGAGATGGCCTACAAGCACGCGGTGAAGAAGGCCTCCGGCAAGGTGGTCTCCCGCGTCATCGTCCTCACCGACGGCGACGCCAACATCGGCCCCACGCTGAGCCCGCAGGCCATGCTGGAGAGCATCCACAAGTACGTGGCCGAGGGCGTCACCCTCACCGCCGTGGGCTTCGGCATGGGCAACTACCGCGACGACATGATGGAGAAGCTCGCGGACAAGGGCAACGGCAACTGCTTCTACGTGGACAGCTACAAGGAAGCGAAGAAGGTCTTCGAGACGCAGCTCACCGGCACGCTGGAGGTCATCGCCAAGGACGTGAAGCTCCAGGTGGAGTTCAACCCGCTCGCGGTGCGTCGCTACCGCCTGTTGGGCTACGAGAACCGGGACGTGGCGGACAACGACTTCCGCAACGACAAGGTGGACGCGGGTGAGATTGGCGCGGGCCACAACGTCACCGCGCTGTACGAGGTGGAGCTGGTGAAGGACGCCAAGGAGTCGCTCGCCACCGTGCGCGTGCGTGCCAAGGCGCCCAACGGCACCGAGGCCGCCGAGCAGTCCTTCCCCTTCACGCGCTCCCTGCTGCGCGCGTCGCTGGAGGCCGCCTCGCCCGACTTCCGCTTCGCCGTGGCCGTCGCCTCCACCGCGGACATCCTCCGAGGCAATCCGGCCGCCGAGGGCTGGAGCCTGGCCACCGCGCAGAAGCTCGCCGAGGGCGCCGCCGCTGGAGACGCTGACCGCAACGAGTTCGTGAAGCTGGTGTCGCAGGCCCGCGCCCTGTCCGGCGCGTCCGCCCGCGGCGAGTAAGCAGACCCAAGCAGGTTGCAGGGGGAATGGGGTGGAAGGCCCGGGGGGCGCCTTCCACCCCATTATTTTTTCCGGCGAGCCTCCCGGACGCGCTCAGTACGCGACGACGGTGGGTGGCGTGGTGCTGGTGAAGAAGTCTGGGAACGTGGCGATGTAGAGGACCACCGCCACACAAAGACAGACAGCGCGTCGGAAGAATCTCATGACGTGACGACCCCCTTGTTCGTTTGAAAGCGGCGACACGCCAACAGCCCCGCAAGTCATTGCACCGACATTTCCGTGAGCGTGGGGAGGGCACGGCGCGGACACGTTGCGGTATCCTTCGGGCCGTATGCGCCCATCCCACCTGCCCTCCCGCCCCCTGCTCGTTCCCATGGCCACCCTCTTCCTCGCGTGCGGAGGATGCGGTGATGACCCCAGCGGAGGAGGGGTCCCCCTGGGCGAGGAGCAGAAGGGCATCGCCACGTACTACAACGCCACGGGCGAGGGGAACTGCAGCTACGACGCCAGCCCGGACGACTTGATGGTCGCGGCGATGAACACCCCGCAGTACGCGAGCAGCGCCGCATGTGGCCAGTGCGTGGACGTCCAGGGGCCGAGCGGCAACGTGCGGGTGCGAATCGTGGACAGGTGCCCGGAGTGCGAGGCCGGCCACCTGGACCTGAGCCGCGAGGCCTTCGCGAAGATCGCCGAGATGCGGCTGGGCCGCGTGGACATCACCTGGAAGGTGGTCTCCTGCGACGTGGCCGGCGGCCTGGAGTACCACTTCAAGAACGGCAGCAACCCGTGGTGGACCGCCATCCAGGTGCGCAACCACCGCGTGCCCATCTCCAAGCTGGAGTGGCGTCGTGGCGACGGCGCGTGGAAGGACGTCCCGCGCGAGGACTACAACTACTTCGTCAACGGCGACGGCATGGGCGAAGGCTCCTTCACCGTGCGCGTGACGTCGACCACCGGCGAGCAGGTGGAGGACACCCTGCCCCGCGTGCTGGACAACGACACCTTCGAGGGCTCCGCCCAGTTCCGCTGACGCGGGGCCGCTTTCGCACCGGCCGAGGCTCGACACACCATCGAGCCCCGGCCGCGAAAGCTCCGAGCGACTACCGACGCAGCATGGAGCGCAGCAGCTCCAGCGCCTCGGTGACGTTCTGCCAGACCTGGAGCGACTTGACGTTCTCACCCTCGCCCTGCACGGCGCGACGGGAGGCCCTCTCCAGGGGCAGCAGCACGCCCTCCACCAGCTCTATCTGCCGGCTCAGCTCCGCCGGAGACGGCCCTGCCACGGCGGCCCGCTGGAGCGCCTCCGCGGGCATCTGCGCGGACACGTTCACCGGCCGGTCCGCGAGCGCGGAGAGCGCCCTGGAGAGCTGCTCCATGTACGGCCCGAAGTCCTGGGCCGGGGCCTGCTGCACCACGGGCGCCTGGGCGGACGTCGCCACCCGTTCGGTCAGCGCCTTGAGGAGCTGCGCCATGTGCTTGAGGTATGGCGCCAGGTCCGTCGCCGGCGCAGGCGCGGCCACCGGCAGAGGACTGTCCTTCGCCTCGCGCCCCACCTTCGCCACTTCCAGCACGGCGTCGCGCAGGGCCTCCAGGTAGGGCAGCGCCTCGGCCGTCGGGTCCTCGTTCCGGTCCGCGGAGGCCTGCTGCACCTGGGTGGCCGCGTTCGCCACCGCGTCGCGCACCGCGCCGAGCTGCTCTTCGATTCCACTGAGCTGACCGGTGACGCGCGCCACGGGGTCGTCCTCCTTGCCCCCCATGCGCTTGACGCGCGCGAAGCCCTGCTTGATGTCCTCCCACCGCTTCGCCTTCTCCGGCGTCAGGCGGCCACGCATCTCCGCCAGCTTGAGCAGGTTCTGCTCCGCCGCCGTGGTGAGCGTCTGGGATTCGCCCTGGTAGTGGTCGTCGACGAGCCGCTCCAGCTCCGCGTCCGTCATGGCCGCGACCAGCTTCTCCGACAGCTTGTTCATGTTGCGGTAGGAGCCCTGGAGCTTGAAGGCGGGCTCCGCGCGGAAGCGCTCGTCCTGCGCCGCCGAGGCGATGTACTGCATGTTCACCTTCAGCAGCACCGACTGCACCCGGAACATCCGCTGGAAGATGGCGATGATCTCCTGCAGCTCCGCCGCCGCGTAGCCGTGCTTCAGCTCGCCCGCGGGCACCTCCTCGCCCTGCGCCATGCGAAGCAGTCGGTGCGTGTCCGCCGCGTCGCGAGTGGCCAGCGGCGCCGTCACCGGGTTGGAGGTCAGCGCGTTCTCCAGGTAGCTCAGCGCGAACAGGTGCTCCTTGCCGTCGAGAATCTCACCCAGGTTGTAGGTGTCCGCGCGGTTGGCGAGCATGTCCGGAATGCGGAAGCGCTCACCCGTCTCCGTGTAGGGATTGCCGGCCATGACCACGCAGAACTTCTTGCCGCGCAAGTCATAGGTCCGCGTCCGGCCGTTCCACACGCCCTCCACGCGGCGCTGGCCGTCGCAGAGCGAGATGAACTTCTGGAGCAGCTCCGGGTCCGTGTGCTGGATGTCGTCGAGGTAGAGCATCACGTTGTTGCCCATCTCGAAGGACAGGTTGATGCGCTCCACCTCCTGCCGCGACGTGGCGTTGGGCGCCTCCGCCGGGTCCAACGACTTCACCGAGTGGCCCAGCGCGGGGCCGTTCACCTTGACGAAGGTGAGGCCCAGCCGGCTCGCCACGTACTCCATCAACGTCGTCTTGCCGTAGCCCGGCGGCGACATGAGCAGCAGCATGCCCATGCGGTCCGTGCGCTTGCCCTCGCCCGCCGCGCCCAACTGCTTGGCGAGGTTGGCGCCGATGAGCGGCAGGTACACCTCGTCGATGAGGCGGTTGCGCACGAAGGACGACAGCACCTTCGGCGTCAGCTCCTCCAGACGCAGCTTGCGGCGCTCACGCTCCAGCAAATCCCGCAGCAGTCCACGGTACGTCTGGTATTGCGGCACGCGGAGCTGACGGAACTCGCCCAGTCGCGCCAGGAACTCGTCCAGGCGCAAGGACAGCTTCCGGTCGTGCACGCGCGGGTGACTGCCCAGAAGCCCCGTCACCTCGGCCGCCGTCAGCGCGCCCGCGGGCTCGCGGTCCAGCTTGCGCTCGGTGAGCAGCAGCACCGCCGTCTCCAATGCGAAGTAGCCCGCGTCACCGGGGCCGCCTTCGCGCTGGGCCAGATACGCCTCCACCCACGCCTTGGCGATGAGCAGCCGCGAGGACAGGTCCTTCTCCAGTCCGCGCAGGTCCTCCTCGAAGGCGGTCCGGGTCCCCTGGCGCTCCAACTGCGCCAGGAACGCGTCGCGCAGCACCACCGCCTCGCCGCTCGTGGTGAAGCGGGGCCGGTCCACCGCCAGCTCCTCCACCAGATAGCGCCCGGCCTGACGAGCCTCCGCCGGCGAGTGCTCCAACCCCTGTGCCTTGAGGAACGCCTCCACGGCCTCCCCCAACGCGAGCCCCAGCTCGGACAGGCTTCCGACTGAGGAGAACGTCTGACGCAGCCGAGCGAGGCTCCGCGCACGACGGTGCAACAGCGTCCGCGCGCCCTCGTCGGAGTCGAAGGCCCAGTACAGCGAGGCCCACGCGCGAGGCACCGGCGCGAAGCGCAAGAGGCCCGCGCCCTGGTGCAGCGTCAGCAGCTTCTCCAGCACCGCCGCCGCGTCAACGTCATGCACGCCGCGCTCGTAGCCTTCATCGAAGCGGTCCGCCGCGTAGGTGCGCACCCGCTCCAGCAGCGTGCCGGCGATCACCGCCTCATGGAGCGCGGACAGCGTCAGTCCACCCTTGCCGTCCTCCGCGTCGGTGAGGATGCACGAGGCCAGGTACTCCACGCGGTACACGTCCCGCGTCTCGGAGACCAGGTGCTGCTCCCAGAGGCCCTGGTGCTTGAGCAGCTCCGGGTCTTCCAACTTCTGCGCGTAGTCGGAGCCGGTGAGCTGGAGATAGAGCGCGCCGTCTCTCGGAACCAACGTCAGGTCCAACGGCTGCGTGTTGACGTTGAAGCGGTAGGTGCCCAGCTTGATGAGCGAATCGCCGTCCGCGAACAGGTCCTGCTTGTCGCGCAGGGCCCGCAGCGCGTCCTGCTTGGAGGACTTGAGCCGCGACAGCACCTCGTCCGAGCGCACGCTGTCCTGGAGTCCCAGGAGCTGCTCGGAGAGCTGCCGCAGCTTGAGGATCATCGCGTCGGTGGCGAAGTACCCGTTGAGCTCGTCGTCCGACTTGAACGACTTGGAGCGGCGCTGCACGCCCTGGAGGATTCGCTCCGCGGCGCCGAAGAGGCTCTGGGCCCGGCGCTGCCGCTCATCCACCAGCGTCTGCTTGCGAGCGCCGAACGCCTCCAGCAGCTCCTCGCGCTTCTGGGTGATCTGCCCCAGGAACTCGTCGAACTCACCGAAGCGCCCTTCCAGCTCCTCCAACTGCACCGTGAGACGCGACAGCCCCTCGTCGCACTTCTCCGGCAGGTCCGCCTGGGCCAGCGCGTTCTCGATGGCCTGCCCCAGCAGCTTGAACTGGGCGCCGAACTCCGCGCGCTTCTCCCGGCTGGACAGCTCCTTGCGCTTGGCCGCGAGGCTCGCGCGCACGCGGTTGAGCCGGCCGAACAGCTCGGAGATGCCCTCCAGGATGCGGGCGCGGGCCAGCGGGTCTCCCACCTGGAGCCCACCCACGACTTCACCCAGCACCGTGAGGCCCTGGGCCGTCTTCTCGATGTCCTCGCCCAGCGGCGCCAGCTCCACCGTCGTCTTCACCGGCTCCAGCTTCGCGAGCAGTTCGTCCAGGCGCGCGGCCAGGGGCTGAAGCGCCTCGCCCTTCTGGAGGAAGTCCACGCAGCCGGAGCTGGTGTTGTCGGACGCCTCCACCACCGCCTTCTCCAGGGCATCCACGCGCCCCAGGTCCATGTAGCGGATGTCCTTCAGCGTGATGAGGTGCCCGCGCTGCTGACGCAACTCCGCCAGCACGTGCATGAACTCCTCGGCCGAGGTGAGCAGCTCCGGCTGCACGCGTCCCAGCAACTTCGTCTGCGCCTTCTCCGCCTCGGCCAGCGACTCGGACGCGCGCTTCTGGAGGGCGAGCACCTTCTCGAACTCATCGATGATGAGCTCGGACGTGCGGCGCAACAGCTCCACGGGCTCCTGCAGGCCCGTCTCCGCGTGGCCCAGCCAGTAGTACGCATCCAGCGCGCGCGTGGCGGCGGCGACCAGGTCCTCGTACGTGCGGCGGTTGGGCTTGTCCGTCTTCGCGATGCGCTGGAGCGTCAGCGAGTCGGAGATGCCTCGCACCAGCTCCGCGTTGCCCACCTTGCCCAGATAGCCGGGCGCCGTGGGTGCCGCCGCCGCGTGCTCGTCCGACACGAAGGGCGTCTGCCACACCTGCATCGGGTGAACCCGCGTGGGCTCCTGCGACGTCTCGCGGAAAACCACCAGCCCGCCGTCCGCGAAGAGGCTGTAGCCATTGCACACCAGCGGGTTCTGCACCTCCTTGCGCACCAGGTTGTACGGGAAGAGCAGGTACCGGCCCTCCTCGCGCTGGTGGAAGATGTAGAGGACGTCTTCGCCGTTGGGTGAGCGGATGACGTGCTTGAACTCCATCCCCGAGCCGGTGGCGTCACCGTCGAAGACCTTGTAGTCGCCCGTCTGGAGGTAATAGCCCCCGGGGAAGATGATGCCCTGGTCCTCGGGCAGCCGGATGCAGGCCTGGCCGATAGCGTCGATTCGCACCACGTGCTGCGTGCGCGAGTTGAACACCAGGTAGCGCCAGGCCTTCTCGCGGAAGGGCAGCACCCGGATGAGGATGAGCGTTCCCACCCGGGCCCAGGCGAACCGCGCGTCGTCCAACGACTGGTTCGCGTCCTCCACCGGCTCGCTGTAGATGCCCAGGCCGGACGAGGTGTTGTTCTCCACCTTGACGGTGAGGTCGCCCTTCACCGTCTCCACGAACACCTGATCCAACACGTTGACGTGCGGGTGCTGGCCCAGCACGTAGTTCTCGCGCGTGGCCACCGTCCACTCGAAGTCGTGGGACGGGGGGAAGACGTGGTCCTTCTCGCCCTGGTTGTCCAGGTAGGTGGCGCGGCCCTCGGTGTCCAGGTTGAAGCGGAACACCTTGAGGTCTCGCGCCGTCTGGCCCGTCTGGAAGATGGCCAGGAGCCGCGCGTCCTTGCGCCTCAACTGCAGGAGCTTCGCGTCCTTGTAGTACCGGTACAGCTCGCTGAAGTCCTTGACGAAGCGCGGGTCGGCCAGGAACCCGCCGGCTTCCGTGTGCGGCACGGCGGACAAATCAAACCCGTCGGCCGTCTTCTCGAACCGGTGCAGCGAGAAGACATCCGCGACGGACGTCTCCTTCTTCAACCCGATGAAGACGTTGTAGCCAAAGAGCAGGTACTTGCCGACGCTGACGATGTCGCGCGCCACGCAGTTGTTCTCGGTGCGCACCCGCTCGTTGCCTGTGACCGCCAGCTCCGAGCCGCCGAAGAACGCCTTGCGCCGCGCATTGAGGTCGTTCGCCTTCGCGCCCAGCACGTCCGCCTGTGCCAGCAGGCGCGTCCGGATGACCTCGTAGCTGCCCCCCTCTAGCGCCGCCTCGCCCGTGGGCGCCGCGCCCTTGCCACCGTCAGTTGCCATGAGTGCTCACCGGAAAGTTTCGCGGGGACCCCACCCCCGTCCCACCCGGATGGGAGGGACGCCACCCCGGAAGGCTTGGGGGCGAGGTCGTCGTGACGCCATGCCCGCCCTCGCGCTCGGCGAGGGCGGACCCTTCTGCTGCCCGAATCAGCCCTGCTTGTCGGAGGCAGCCGGCTTGCCCTCGGCGCCCAGGAGCGCCTTCAGGTTCGCCGCCGGGTCCGTGGGGCCGGGCGTCATGCGGTGCAGCAGCGCCGCCACCGCCAGGTTCTGCGCGTCATTGCTCAGACCCGGCTTGGAGAGGATCTCCTTGAGGTCCGCCGGCAGGTCCTTCTGGCCATTGAGGTAGCCCCCCAGCGCCGTCTTCAGGGCCTCGCCGTGGTCCAACGCGCCGTCCACCGCGGTGCCGAACGACACCGCCTTGACGAAGCGCTCGAAGAACTGGCCGTCGCCACCGACGATGTTGAACTTCGCGTTGGCGAACGCCTTGGCCAGCACCTCGGCCTGGGCATGGGCGATGTCCTTGCGCACGCGGATCGTCTCCAGCTCGATGTCGCGCTCCTTGTTGAGCTTGAGGCGGAACTCCTCGTGCTCGCGGCCCACGCCGTCCATCAACTTCATGGACGCCGCCTTCTCCGCGAGGCCCCGGGCCTCGGCGAACAGCTTCTCCTGGATGGACGAGGCCTCGGCGAGCTGCATCTCCTTCGTGGCGAACGCCTCCGCCTCGCCGCGCTTGTGGATGGCCACCGCCTCGGCCTCCTGCACGCGAGCCCGGGCGATGCCCTTCTCCTGCTCACCCGCGGCCTCCGCCAGCAGCCGCTCACGGACGACCTGCGCCTGCGCATGGCCCTGCTTCTCGATCGCGCCGGCCTCCGCCTCCTTCACGCGCACCTGCGCCATGCCCAGCTTCTCCGTGGCCGCGGCGTCCGCTTCCTTCACACGGATGCCCGCCAGGCCCTCGGCGGCGGACTCGGCCTGGATGCCGTCGGCCAGGCGCATCTTCGCCTTCGCCGTCTTGTCGGCGGCCTCGAGGTCCGCCTCGGCGAGGGTGAGCTTCTCCTTCGCCATGAACACCGCCATCTCGCTGTTGGCCTTGGCGGCGTTCACGTCCTTGACGGTCTTCTCCTGTGCCTGGGCCTCGGCGTTGATGATGATCGCCTGCTTCTTGCGAAGGGCGTCGGACTCCACGCGCAGGTCCTTGATGCGCTCCTCCTCCTGCGCCACCGTCTTCTCCACGGCGATGCGGGCGCGCACCACGTCGGCGATGTTCTTCTTCTGCTCCTCGAGCGCCTTCTCCTTGTCGATGCGCTCCAGCTCCGTCTCACGCTCCCGGCTGATGGCCGCCAGCGAGCGGGCGCGCTCCACGTTCTCCGCCTCGACTCCCACTTCGCGCTCGCGGTGCTTCTGGGCCACTTCCACGTCGCGCGACTTGTTCTGCTCCTGGACGAGGATCTCCTGCTCCGCCTTGATGCGGGCGAGCTGCGCCTTGGAGTACTGCTCCTGCTTCACGCGCTCGGTCTCCGCGGACTCCTCGGCCTGCACCGTCTCGATGGCGCGCCGCTGCTTCGCGGAGGCCTCTTCACGCTGACGCTCCAGCTCGAAGATGCTCTGGTCGGCTTCCACGTTGCGCTTCGTCACCGCCTGGCGCTCCGTCTGGCGCAGCTCGTTGGTGACGATGTTCTGCTCGGTGGTCAGCTTGGTGATCTTCCGGATGCCCTCGGCGTCGAGGATGTTGTCCTTGTCGAGCATCTCCACCGGGGTCTGCTCCAGATAGTCGATGGCGCAGTCCTCCAGCATGTAGCCGTTGAGGTCCCGGCCAATCACCTCCACCACGTTGTCCTTGATCTCCGCGCGCTTGGTGTAGAGGTCCACGAAGTTGAAGTTCTTGCCCACCGTCTTGAGGGCTTCGGAGAACTTGGCCTCGAAGAGCTTCTCGAGCGTCTCCTGGTCGCTGGCGCGCACGCAGCCGATGGACTGGGCGACCTTGAGCACGTCCTCACGCGTCTTGTTCACGCGCACGAAGAAGGTGACCTTGATGTCCGCCCGGATGTTGTCCTGGCAGATGAGGCCTTCCTTGCCGCGACGGTCGATCTCCACCGTCTTCAGCGCGATGTCCATCACCTCGGCCCGGTTGATGATGGGGAAGACCACCGCGCCGGTGAAGGTCACGAGCGGCTCGGTCTTCAGCGTGTTGACGATGAGCACCTTGCCCTGATCCACCTGCCGGTACAGGCGAACGATGGTGAGGACGATGCCCGTGAGGAGGATGACGCCTCCGCCGACGGCGGCTACCAAGGTGATGGGATCCATGGCCTTTTTCCTGTGAAGTATTGACAGCGGGCCTTGTATCAGGCGCCAGAGATCCCCCGCGAAAGCCCTCTGGCGTCGAATCCACACACGGTCCGCCCCCCTGAGCGGACCGCGCCTCGACTCAAGTCATGTACGCGCTCGCGCGCGGGCCAGCGCCGCGGCCCGAGCGGGGTCGCGAAGCTGATCCATCTCTTCCGGCAACAGCCAGTCCACGGGCTCCACCTCGTAGACATCCCGCTGGGCGTCGTACGACAGCACCAGCGCGGGATCTCCCCGCTTGAGCCCGTTCTTCTTCGAGCAGACCACGTTCAAGATGAAGCCCGCCTCGCCGTCCTCGAACGTCGCGTGGCCGTTGCGGTCCGTGACACCGCCGCTGGAGATGGTGCAGACCCGGCCCATCAGCGAGTCACGCCCGGGCGCCTTGCGCGCCACGAAGACGGGCTTGAGCGGCCGCACGGCGATGCCCGAAATCACCAGCCCCGCGACGAAGCACAAGAGCCCCACCGCGCTGCTGATCAACCACGAGGGCAGCACGCCTCCGAGCGCCGCGTGCGCGGGCGGGGTCGCCACGAGCGACAGGAACCACGAGAAGAACGAGACGAGGCTCACGGACACCGTGAGCGGGATGCCCGCGAAACCCAGCGTGGAGAGGATGCCGCCGTCCACGTGCGCGTCGTGGTCGTGGGCGCCCATCGCCTTGCCGCCGCCCTGGAGGGCCTCGCCCGCCGCCTTCGCTCCACCTTCCAGCGTCCCGGCCAGGGCCTTGCCCCCGCCCTCGAACGCCGCACCCAGTGCCTTTCCACCCGATTCGAAGTCGACGTGGCCGCCATCGAGCAGGTCGATACCCACTGCCCCGATGATGACGAACAGCCAATATGTGAGCACCACGCCCATGGCGGTGGTGAAGATCGCGGTCGGGAACGCGAGGATGGCGTCGAAGAAGGGCGTCATCGTCGCCCGGGACTCTAATCGAGCCTGATTCCCTCCGAAAACCGCCCCCGTCGATTTCCTGGACGGACGCTCGCCGAGCCTCCGAGCGAAGCCCGCATCGTCAAGCAGCCCCCGGCTTCACGACTCCTGGAGGGCCGCGACGGGCGTCCGGGGTCCACCCCCACCCGGACATGGGAGCACGGGCCCGGCGTGAGCTGCGACGCCGGGCCGAGGGAATGCCCGACTCAGGCGGGGACGACCTCCACCACGCTGGGCGGCATGTACGTCGGCAGCACGCGTTGGATGCGCAGCCCGGCCTTCTCCAACAGCGCGGTGTACTCCGTCCCCGTGCGCTCCTGGCCGCCCACCAGCACGAGCATGGCCATGTCGTAGAGGTTTCCGAAGTGCGACACGTTGTCGCCCGGCAGCACCGTCTCCACGATGAGCAACTTCGCGCCCGGATGCATCGCCTCGCGCACGTTGGTGAGGATCTTCAGGCTGCGCTCGTCGTCCCAGTCGTGGAGGATCTGCGACAGGATGTAGATGTCGTAACCCGACGGAATCTTCTCGAAGAAGTTGCCCTCCAGCACCTCGCTGCGCGACGCCATGCCCAGGTTCGACAGGCGCGCGGTGGCCTCCGCCTTGACGTGCGGCAGTTCGAAGAGCGCGCCCCGGAGGTTCGGATGGGACTGGAGGATGTGCGCCAGCAGCGTGCCCGTTCCACCGCCCACGTCCACCACGGACTTCGCGGTGGAGAAGTCATACGCGCCCACCACCGCCGGAGCGTTGAGACTCTGATACGCGGCCATGCTGCCGTTGAAGATGGCCGCGTCCTCGGGGTGCTTGGACATGTAGCCAAAGAAGCTGTCCCCCATGAACTTCTCCACGGAGGGTTGCCCCGTCTTCAGCGACGACACCAGGTCTCCCCACGCCTGCCAGGACAACAGGTGGCCGTGCGCGCGCAGTGAGCCATACACCGAGCCCGGGCTGTCCTTCTGAAGCATCCTGCCCAGCTCCGTGAGGCCGAAACGCTGGCTCTGCTCGTCCTTGACCAGCACCCCCAGGCCGGTCAGGAGTCGGAGCATGCGTCTCAACGCCGGAGCATGGGTGCCGCTCGCCTGCGCGAGCTCCTCCACGCTCTTCGGCTCATCACCGATGGTGTCCGCGATACCCAGCTCCGCCATGATCTGCAGGCTGCGAGAGACCCAGAAGCCGTAGACCATCTGGGTCATCACGACAGCGGGCGGAGGTGAGCTGGGGGCGGCGGGGGCGGCGTTGACGGGACGAGGTTGCTGGCTCATGCAGGGGGGGACCTTGCGCGGGGGGAGTGAGACACGGCAATTCTGGAACCTAAAAGGTAGGCTGTAAAAGCACTTCTTCGTCTCATCCCTCGCAATCCCCGCCTTTTGTCGTGCGCCCCTACATCACCCACCGTCAAGCCCTCCCCCCCGTGGAGCTGGAGTCCCTGCGAGACGCACTGCTGGGCTCTCGCTTCGTGGCCCGCAGCCCGCTGATGGGCACGTTCCAGGCGAGTCGGGGCTTCGCCTTCATCTTCACACATGAAGGAAGGAGCACCCTGGAGGCTCGCTTTCCGTTCCTGCGCGCGTATCTCGCGCGGGTGCTGGCGCCGGAGAGCGCGCGCGGCTTGAGGCCGTGGAGGGAGCGGCTGTTCGGCTCGCGCCAGCCAGCACCCAACGCGTTCTATCTGAACCTGCTGTTGCTCGACGCGGGCAAGGGCGTGGGCCGACACATCGACGCGACGTTGCAGGGGCCCAGCGGCGTCCCGGACGCCACGCCTCGACACGTGAGCGTCCTGTATCTCCAGATGCCCGAGGGCGCGCGCGGCGGCGCGCTTCGCCTGTTGCATGACAATCGCGACGTGGGCGAGGTGCGGCCACGGCCCGGGCTGCTGGTGCACTTCCAGGGACATCTCCAGCACGAGGTGCAGCCCTTCCTCGGCGCGCGGGACGACTCGCAGCGCGCGAGCCTCGTCTGCGAGCAATACGTCTTCGCGCCCGACGCACTCGCGCGACTGCCGCCCTTCCGCATCCAGTCCAAGGCGGGCTTCGCCGCCTACCTGGATGCTCAGCGCGAGCGCACCGACACCGGAAACACCTGAACGAGCCTTCAACGGCCCGCGTGGAGCCCTCCGGATGGACCCGACACGGCGGGCCTGAATCGCTTCGGCATCCCACGTGAGGCGGGCGGCGGGCGCGTCGAGACGGAGCCTGGCTTCCGTGGCGCGCTCGCCGTGGGTGGCGTGGGCCCCAGTTTCTGGGGCTCCCGGGTCTGTCCTGTTCCGGGTTCACCGTACGGTGAGACTGAGCGACAATGACACGCCGTCTCGATGGGGGGCGGACCGATTCGATTTTCAGGAGGCACCGTGGCTGTCGATCCGCAGGGCACCGACGTTCAGCGCTTCATCCAGGAAGACCCCGGGGGGCCGCTGGTGATGATGAACCTGGTGCGGTTCAAGGAGGGGGGACGGGCCTCGTTCGCGGAGTATGCGAACGCCATCATGCCGTTCATGATCAAGGCAGGCGCGCAGCCCCTCTACGCGGGCGACGGCTCCACCGCGCTGGTGGCGGAGCCCGGGCAGACCTGGGACGCGGTGATGCTGGTGCGCTACCCGAGCCGCGCGGCGTTCCTGCAGATGGTGAATGATCCGGACTACCAGCGCTTCAGCCATCTGCGCACGGCCGCGCTGCACGAGGCGGTGATGCAGGCGACGCTTCCCTGGGCGGCGTCGCCCTGAGCGTGGCGAGGACTCAGCGCCCGGCGACGAGGCGCAGGTCCGCGGTGGGAACGAAGCCAGGCGGACGTCGGTGCCGCGTGGCCTGTTCGTAGGCATGGGCGAGCTTGAGCAACGTGGGCTCGCTCCATGCGCGACCGATGAACGACAGCCCCACGGGCAGCCCGCGCACGTAGCCCGCGGGCACGGTGAGGGTGGCGTAGCCGGAGACAGCGGCGGGGGTGGAGCTGCTGCCCAGCCAGTGGTCACCGTTCACCAGGTCGATGAGCCCTGGAGGCGCCTGCGTGGGCGCGACGAGCGCGTCCAGTTGGTGCTTGCGCATCACCTCGTCGATGCCCTGCGCGCGTGACAGCCTGCGACTGGAGGCCAGGGCCTTGAGGTACTTCGCATCGGAGAGCGGTCCGCGGGCCTGCGCCTGACGCAGCAACTCCTGCCCGAAGTACGGCATCTCCGAGTCCTGGTGCTCCTCGTTGAAGCGGATGAGGTCCGCGATGGTGCGCAGCTTCGTCGTGCCGCCCAGGCTCGCGAGCCACGACTCCACGCCCGCCTTGAACTCGTGGAGCAGCACCTCGAACTCGGGCTCGTCCAGCTTCGCCGCGTTGGGGATGGAGGCCGGGTCGACGAGGATGGCGCCCTTCGACTTCATGACCTCCAGGGCCTGCTCCACCAGCGCGTCGGTGGCGGCGTGGTAGCCGAAGAAGCGCTCGCGCGGGACGCCGATGCGCGCGCCCTTCAGCCCGTCGGCGTCGAGGAACTTCGTGTAATCCAGTCCCGTGCGGCCCTGGCTCGCGGCGGTCGCCACGTCGGAGGCGTCGACGCCGGCGAGCACGGTGAGCAGCGCGGCGGCATCCGCCACCGTGCGCGTCATCGGGCCCGCGGTGTCCTGACTGTGAGAGATGGGGATGATTCCCGAGCGGCTGACGAGCCCCACCGTCGGCTTGAGTCCCACGAGCGAGCACGCCGCGGCGGGCGACACGATGGAGCCATCCGTCTCCGTGCCCACGGACACGACACAGAGGTTCGCGGCCGTCGCGGCGCCCGAGCCCGAGCTGGAGCCCGAAGGCGACCTGTCCAGCGCATACGGATTGCGGCACTGGCCGCCGCGTCCACTCCAGCCGCTGGCGGAGCGCGTGGAGCGGAAGTTGGCCCACTCGCTGAGGTTTGTCTTGCCGAGGATGACAGCGCCCGCGGCGCGCAGGCGCTCGACGACGAACGCATCTCGCGAGGGCACGGCGCCGACGAGCGCGAGCGAGCCCGCGGTGGTCTGCATCCGATCCGCCGTCGCGATGTTGTCCTTGATGAGCACGGGGATGCCATGCAGCGGACCGCGAGCGCCCTTCTCCTTGCGCTCCAGGTCCAACGCTTGGGCGATGGCGAGCGCGTCGGGATTCAGCTCGATGACGGACAGGAGCGGCAGCGAGCCGGTGCGGTCCATGGCCGCGATGCGCGCCAGGTAGCGCTCCGTGAGGCCGTGCGCGGTGTACTTCCCTTCGCGCAGGCCGGCCTGGAGGTCGACGATGGTGGCCTCCTCCAGTTCGAACGGACTGGAGGAAGGCGCAGCGAGCCCCCGCGGGTTCGCGGTGGCGTCCACCGTGGCCAGGGCCGTGACAGCGGCCGAGCCACCGAGGAAGGCGCGCCGGCTCATTTCCCAGGAGCGATGTCCGGAAGGCGTGGGCTTTTTCATGGGGGCGCGCGCAGTACAGCAGTGGCGCATGGATTGTCGCAAGCCATGCGCGCCCGAGCACGGAAGTCCCGCGCAACCCACCCGCTCCTGTTACGGTGCAACCCCGACATGGCCTCGAATCTGACGCTTCTGGCGGGACCTGACGCGCTGCGGCTGCTGCGTGCGCGGGGGCTGCGCGGTGACGACGTGGATGTGGTGCCTGGAGCCTCCGGTGGCCCCAAGTGGTTGGTGCTGGCCGGGCTGGACCGCGCCCTGTTCGGCGAACTCTTCAAGGGACGCACCCGCCCCCTGCACTTGATTGGCAGCTCCATCGGCAGTTGGCGACTGGCGTGTCTGGCCCAGAACGACCCGGTGTCCGCGCTGCGGCGCTTCGAGGCGGCGTACATCGACCAGCGCTATCCGCCCAAGCCTTCGCCCTCCCTGGTGAGCGAGACGAGCGAGCGCATCCTCGATGCGCTCCTGGGAGATGATGGCCTGAAGGAGATCCTCCACCATCCGTGGGCGCGGCTGCACATCGTCACGGCGCTGTGTCGAGGTCCCCTGGGTGTCGAGCATCCGCGCGTCCAACTCCTGGGCCTGGCGCTGTGCGCGATGGGCAATGTGGTGAGCCGCAAGAGCCTGAGCCTCCACTTGCGCCGCGTCATCTTCGACACAGCCGGCGACACGACGCCCTTCGCGGGACAGAAGGATTTGCCGTCCGTCCACCTGCCCCTGACGGCGGAGAACCTGAAGCCGGCGCTCATCGCCTCGGGCTCGATTCCATTGGTGCTCAGTGGCGTGCGCATCCCCGGTGCGCATCCAGGGGTGTACCGGGATGGTGGCGTCATCGACTACCACCTGGACCTGGACTTCGGTCCTGGTGAGGGACTGGTGCTGTACCCGCACTTCTATCCGTATGTGGTGCCCGGCTGGTTCGACAAGGCCCTGCGCTGGCGACGGGCGCGGCCGGAGAACTTCCGCAGGGCCCTGCTCATCTCCCCGTCCCCCGAGCTGGTGGCGAGGCTGCCCGGTGGAAAGATTCCGGACCGCGTCGACTTCGAGCGGATGACCGACACCGCGCGAATCCGCGCCTGGAACCAGGTGGTCTCCGAGAGCGAGCGGATGGGAGACGAACTCCAGGAGCTCATCGCCACGGGGCGACTCGCCGAGCACGTGAGGCCGCTCTGAGCCTGGAGCCGCGCGGCGCTCACTTCCCTGCCGGCGCGGGCTCGCTTTCGAGCTGGACCTCGTCGAGATAGCACCAGCCCCAGCTCTCACCGGGCTCCAGCGAACGGATGAGGGGATGGGTCGTCTCGTGGAAGTGCCCCGTCGCGTGCTTGTTCTTGGAGTCGTCGCAGCAGCCCACATGGCCGCACGTCATGCACAGCCGCAGGTGAACCCAGGTGTCATGGAGCTTGAGACACTCCTCGCACCCCCGCGTCCGGGGCCGCACGGGACGGAGCTGGTCCAGGTGGGCACAAGGTCCCGTGCCCGCGCTCGGATGGAACTCGATGGTGGCCTGCGTGTCGATGAGCTCCGCCGCCGTGCGCGGTGCGACGCTCTCCGGTGGCCCGGCCTCCACCTCGAGTCCTTCGGGAGGCGGTGAGCGGAACAACTCCGCGCCGCGCTCGAAGGCCGTGACCGAGCCCTTGAGGACGAGTTCGTCACCGACCTCGAACCGCGTGTGCGGCTCCACCCGCGACAGCGGCACCCCTTCCCTTCGCAGCTCCAGGACCTTGAGTGCCCCACCGGCTCGCTGGACCAGCGCCTCCACCGTCTGTCCGACAATGGGCGCACCCGGGCGGACCGTCACGCGGCGAGAGCCCAGGCAGTCTTCTTCCAAGGCGCAGACGAGCAACGGCTTCTCCAGCGAGCCCGCCAGTCGCAGCGCCGCGTAGCCGGAGCGCCGCACGGCGTCCTCATGGTCCTCGATCTCCTCGGGGGACTGTTGATAGTCCTCGAGGAGAGAGGTCAGCACCGCGACCAGGCTCTCCAGCTCCTCGCACACGACGACGTCCGCGCCTGCCTCGTTCATCGGCTCCACGTCCGCGACCGTGCGCACGCGAGCCACCAGTCGCAGCGTCGGATTCTCCATCCGCGCCACCGCCACCACGCGGTGGGCCATGGCGACCTCGTCGTCGACGACCATCAACAGCTTCGCGCGCTGGACGCCCGCCACGCGCAGCGTGCGCTGACGCGCATAGTCGCCGCGAAGCACCGCCATGCCCTCGGCCTCCGCTTCATTCGCGCCCTGGGGACTCAAGGTGGCCACCAGGAACGGAATGCCCGAGCCGCGCAGCACGCGCGTGAGTCGGCGCGCGCCATCTCCGTAGCCGGCGACGATGACGTGGTTCTCGAAGCGGGCGAAGGACTCGGCCGCGAGGGCTTCGGACTCGTCCGTGGAAGGGCCCTCCTGCGCCATCGCGTTGTGACCTCGGCGGGTAAGGCGTCCACCCGCCCAGATGCCCAGCCGGGACAGCAGCGGCGTGAGCACCATCAACATCACCGTGGCCGCGATGAACGCCTGGGAGCCCTCGGGGAGGCCCGCGGGAAACAACCCCAGGCGCCGGCCGCTGCGCTCCAGCACGAAGGAGAACTCCCCCACCTGAGCCAGGAGCAGCGCGCTCTCCACCGCCACCGGCGGGCGATAGCCGAGCGCCAGCACGCTGATGGCCGTCGTCACGGCCTTCACGACGAGCACCGCGACGATGGCCAGCAACACCACGGGCAGGTGCGCCACGAGGAAGCCCACGTCCAGCAACATGCCGACGGAGACGAAGAACGTCGCGCTGAAGAGAATCTGGAGCGGGAGGATTTCTCCGAAGGCGTGTTCGCTGAAGCGGCTCTCGCTGACGACCAGTCCCGCGAGGAAGGCGCCCAGGGACACACTCACGCCCGCGAGGCTGGTCAGGAACGCCGTGCCGAAGCAGACCGCGATGACGGTGAGCAGGAACAGCTCCGGTGAGCACGTGCGCGCCACCACCTCCAGCAGCCGGGGCATCAGCCGCCGCGCCACCACCAGCACCGCGACGATGATGCCGAGCGCCTTGGCGAAGGCCCACACGAAGTGGAGCGGTGAGTCGCCCTTCCCCGCCAGGATGGGGACGAGCAGCACCATCATCACCACGGCGAGGTCCTGGAAGATGAGCAGCCCCAGGGACACCTGCCCCACGTCGGACGAGGTCCCTCCCCGGTCTCCGAGCAGCTTGAGGACGATGGCGGTGGAGGACAGCGCGACCAGGAAGCCGGTGAACAGCGCGGGCCGCCACGCCACGCCGAACAGCATGAGCAAGCCCATCATCCCCACGGACGCCAGCCCCACCTGGAGCCCTCCGCCGCCGAAGAGGAGCAGCTTGAGCCGGGCCAGCTTCTCCAGGCTGAACTCCAGGCCGATGCTGAACAGCAGGAGGATGACGCCGAGTTCAGCGGCGGAGTTCACCAGCTCCAGGTCCTTCACCAGGGCCAGGGAGTTGGGTCCAATCAGCGCGCCCGCGAGGAGGAAGCCGACGATGGGCACCAGCCTGAAGCGATGGCCCACGTAGGCCATCACCGCGCCCGCGGCGATCAGGATGACAATCTCTTGCAGGAACGGCGGCGCGGCCGAGGCGAGTGGGAACATGGACGGGAGGCGGCGGCCCGGTCGAGCCACACGGGAGCCGAGCCTGCCCCAGCGCGCATGGCCACCCGTGCGCCGCGCGGCGGATTCGTGCACCAGTCACCGTCACGCGGCGGGGGCTCGTCACTTCGCCCCCACGAACGTTGTCCCGCGAACGACGCCGGAATGAACGACGGCCGACACCCTCGCGAGAGGATGCCGGCCGTCGGACTTCAAGAATGCTCGAACCGCTGGAGAGCCTCCGGGTCCGGGCCTGTCAGGCGCCCGTCCCCGGAGGAGACCGCCTCCCCGAGAGGAGGCGGCTTCCGGCTCAGTTCACGCGACGACGACGGTGCAGCAGGCTGAGCAGCGCCAGGGCGAGCATGCCCGCCGGAGCACCCGCGCCCGTGGACGAGCAACCACCCCCATCATCCGGGGTGGCCGTGGCCGCCACCGTGACGCTGTGGGTGGCGTTGTGGCTGTCCTTCACCGTCAGCTTGAACGTGAACGTGGCGCTGTCGTCATCCAGCTCCGGAACGTCCACGTTGAGCACCGCCTTGGTCGACTCGTTGAGCGTCACGCTCGGGCCGCCCGTCTGCTCCCACTTGTAGGTCAGGGCATCGCCATTCGCGTCGGAGGAAGCCGAGCCGTCGAGGGTCATCGACGTCTGGCTGCCATTGAGGATGATGCGGGCCTTGGCCACCGGAGCGACATTCTCCACCGGCGCCGCGGTGATGGTGATGACGACGAGGGAGGCCGAGCTGTTGGCCGCCCCGTCGTTCACCACCAGGCTGAACACCAGGTCGCGCTCGGCCGTCACCGTCGGAGCGGTGAAGGTCGGCTGAGCCGCCGTGGCCTCGGACAGCGTCACGGCCGGACCGCTGATCTGCGTCCACAGGTACGTCACCGTGGTGCTATCGGGGTCGCTGCTCGCGCTGCCGTCCAACGTCACGGTGGCACCGGACACGGCGGAAGCCGCCGGTCCCGCGTTCGCCGTGGGAGCACGGTTCACGTTGCGCACCGTCACCGTCACCGTCGCGTTCACGTTGGCGTCACCGTCGGACACCGTCACGCGGAACGAGAGCGCCGCGTCGTCATCCACTTCGCCCGCGCTGAACGACGCGGTCGCCGTGTTGGCGTTCTGCAGCGTCACGGTGGTGCCCGTCAGCTGGGTCCACGCGTAGGTCAGCGTGTCGCCGTCCGCATCCGTGGCATGGGCCACGAGGGAGACAGTGCTCCGCTCGTCGGCCGTCACCGCGGACGCCGTCACCACGGGCGCACGGTTCGGAACCGGCGGCGCGGTGATGGTGATGACGACCAGGGAGGCCGTGCTGCTGGCCGCGCCGTCGCTCACCACCAGGGCGAAGACCAGGTCGCGCTCGGCCGTCACCGTCGGAGCGGTGAACGTCGGCTGGGCGGCCGTGGCGTTGGACAGCGTCACCGCCGGCCCGCTGACCTGCGTCCACTGGTACGTCAGCGTGGCGCCGTCGGGGTCGCTGCTCGCGCCGCCGTTCAGCGACACGGTGGCACCGGACACGGCGGAGGCCGCCGTACCCGCGTTCGCCGTGGGAGCACGGTTCACGTTGCGCACCGTCACCGTCACGTCCTGGGTCGCATCGAAGGTGCCGTCGGACACCGTCACACGGAACGTGAGCACCGCGTCGTCGTCCACGTTACCCGCATCGAACGTCGCGGTCGCCGCGTCGGCGTTCTGCAGCTCCACGGTAGCGCCCGTCAGCTGGGTCCACTCGTAGGTCAGCGTGTCGCCATCCGGATCGGAGGCCTGCGACACGAGGGAGACGGTGCTCCGCTCGTCGGCAGTCACCGCGGACGCCGTCACCACCGGAGACCGGTTGGGGATGGCCGCCGGGTTGATGGTGATGACCACCAGGGAGGCCGCGCTGCTGGCCGCACCGTCGTTCACCACCAGGCTGAACACCAGGTCGCGCTGCGCCTCCACCGACGGAGCGGTGAAGGACGGCTGGGCGGAGACCGCGTTGGACAGCGCCACGGACGGGCCGCTGATCTGCGTCCACGTGTAGGACAGCGAGGTGCCATCCGGGTCGCTGCTCGCGCTGCCATCCAGCGTCACGGTGGTACCGGACACGGCGGAAGCCGCCGCACCCGCGTTCGCCGTGGGAGCACGGTTCACGTTGCGCAGCGTCACCGTCACCGTCTGGTTCGCGGTGGCGCCACCATCGGACACCGTCACGCGGAACGTGAGCTCCGCGTCGTCGTCCACGTTACCCGCGTCGAACGTCGCGGTCGCCGTGTTGGCGTTCTCCAGCGTCACCGTCGGGGTGCCGGACAGCTGCACCCACGCGTAGGTCAGCGCGTCGCCATCCGGGTCGACGCCCTGGGCCACGAGGGAGACAGTGCTCCGCTCGTCGGCCGTCACCGCGGACGCCGTCACCGACGGAGCCCGGTTGACCCTCGTGACAGCCACGTTCACCGAGTCGCTCGCGACGGACGTCCCGTCGCTCACTGTCAGGCGGAACGTCAGCGTCTCCACGCTGTCGGGAGCGGTGAAGCGGGCGGTGGAGGTGGTGGCGTGGGTGATGCCCACGGGCGTACCAGCCGTCTGCACCCAGGTGTACGTCAGGACGTCGCCGTCGGCGTCACCGCCCACGCCGCTCAGCGTGTACTCGGAGCGAGCACCCACGGTGCCGTCGGCACCCGCGTTCGCCGTCGGCGCGCGGTTGGCGTTGAGCACCGTCACCGTCACGTCGTGGCTGGCGGTCGCCGTGCCATCCGACACCGTCACCCGGAACGTCAGGGTGGCGGTGGTGATGACCTCGGCGGCCGTGAAGGTGGCCGTCGCGGTGTTCGCACCGGACAGCGTCACCGCGGCGCCGGACAGCTGCGTCCAGGCGTACGTCAGCGTGTCACCGTCCGGGTCCGTCCCGGTGGCGATGAGGGTCGCGGTGGTGCGCTCGTTGACCGTGACGGGCGAGGCCGTCACCGCCGGCGTGCGGTTCACCGGATTGACCTGCACGTTCACCGTGTCGCTCGCGGTGGAGCTGCCGTCGCTCACCGTCAGGCGGAACGTCAGCGTCTCACCGGTCGCCGTCTCCGGCGCGGTGAAGGTGGCGATGACCGAGGTGGCGTTGGTGATGCCCACCGGAGTACCGGCCGTCTGCACCCAGGTGTACGTCAGGGCGTCGCCATCCACGTCGCTCGCCGAGCCGCTCAGCGTGGCCACGGCGCGCTCGTTCACGGAGCCATCCAGGCCCGCGTTCACCGTCGGCGCGCGGTTGATGTGAAGCACGTTCACCGTCACGTCCTGCGTGGCGGTCGCCGTACCGTCAGACACCGTCACCCGGAAGGTGAGGACGGCGTTGGCGGCCACTTCGCCCGTCGCGAAGGAGGCCGTCGCGGTGTCCGCGCCGGACAGCGTCACCGGGGCACCGGACAGCTGCGTCCAGGCGTACGTCAGCGTGTCACCGTCCGCATCCGAGGCCGTGGCCGTGAGGTTGGCGGTGCTGCGCTCATCGACCGTCACCGACGAAGCGGTGACCACCGGGGCGCGGTTCACGTCGTGGATGACCACGTCCACGGTGTCGTTCACGCTGACCTTGCCGTCGGAGACGGTGAGGCGGAACGTGAGCGTCGTGTCGAAGTCCACCTCGGGGGTCGCGAACGTGGCGGAGGCGGCCGTGTAGCCCGTCAGCGCCACCGGAGTGCCGGACACCTGCGTCCAGAGGTAGGTGACGCTGTCGCCATCCGCGTCGCTCGCGGAGCCGGACAGGGTGAAGCTGCCACGCTCATTCGCCGAGCCATCCAGACCCGCGTTCACGGTGGGAGCGCGGTTGACGTTGAGCACGCGCACCGTCACGAAGTCCGTGGACGTCAGGCTGCCGTCGCTGACGTTCAGCCGCAGCACGATGTCGCGGTCCGACGCCACTTCAGGGGACGTGAAGGTCACGGTGGCCGTGTCGGCGCCGGACAGCGTCACCGCCGTGCCAGAGAACTGCGTCCAGGTGTACGTGAGCGGATTGCCGTCGGCGTCCGTCGCGCTGCCCGCAACCGTCACCGCGGTGCGCTCGGGCACCGTCTGGTCCGGACCGGCGTTGGCGACCGGAGGACGGTTCAGACACACGTTGTTGTCCGCCGCCAGGGAGGTGAACGGCGTGTTGTCGATGCCGCTGAAGGACAGGTTGTCCAGCGCCCAGCCCGTCGCGCCGACGAAGTTGTCGGTGCCGATGCGGAAGCGGATCTGGACCGTCTTGCCAGCGTACGTGGTGCCCAGGTCCAGCGTCGCGGGATCGAGCGTGGGGAAGTTCGCGCTCGTGCCGACGATGGCCTGACGGCCCTGCAGGGGGTTCAGCACGCCCGGGGCCGTATCCAGCACGCCACCGTACAGGGGGACGCCGATGTCGATCCACGTCTGACCATTGTCCTCGGTGAGCTCGATGACGGCGCCGTCGTAGTTGGCGTTCGCGTCGGCCTCGAAGTCGTAGGTGTGGTCAAAGCTGACGATGAACGGCGCGGTGGCGCTCACGTTGAGCGGCGGGGTCTTCAGCCAGAAGTCCGTGGGGAACTCCCGGTTCTCGCCGAAGAACGCGCGGTCGATGAACGCTTCATCGACGTAGACGAGCCCGAAGAAGTACTCGTTGATTTCAGGCGCTTCGCTGGACTCGAGCTCCCAGGGGAGCGTCGCGGGGTTGGACTGGACGTTCTCCGTCCGGCTGGTCTCCGGAGCCTCGTCGTAGTTCGTCACCGCGTTCAGCGCGGCGATGACGTCTCCCGGAACCGCCTGGTTCTCATCGCGGAAGGCGATGATGAACTCCGCGACGGAGGCCGTCGCGGCGCCCGTCAGGGTCACCGGCAGCGCCACCGTCACCTGGCCGAACACGGGAATCTCAGGCAGGCGGACCACGCCCGCGTTGCCGATGACGACACCGCGGGACGGCGAGAACACCGTCACCGAGGCGTTGCGCGCGGGGTGCGAGCCGGTGTTCGCGATGGTGACGACGATGCGACCCGTCTCACCGTTGTCGAGCACACCGTCGCGATCACACGAACCGGTGGGCAGGTCGTCGGAGAGCGTCGCGCTCACGAGCCCCAGCGCGGGACCGGTGCGGAAGCTTTCGACCAGACCCTCGTGGGTGGTGGAGACATAGGACGGGGCCACGGCGCCGACACCGGCGCCACGCTTGGCGAAGGCCGTCCACATCCGCTCCGCATCCGCGGGGTCGATGGCATAGGCACCCGCGAGGATGGCGTCACGCGCCTCCAGGAAGGTGGGCGCGTAGGGCGTCTGCATGTACCCCAGGACGATGTACTGCTTCATCCGGTCCTGAGCCTCCTGGAACGGGTGGACGCGCAGCAGCGACGTATAGGCCTCCCAGAGCATGGTGGCCCACACCTCACCCGAGTTGTGGAACTGCGAGTTCGGGAGGGTGTTCGTAATGATGGGCGCGGTGGTGGGCAGGGCGGACGAGTTCGCGATGTGGCGGAACGTCAGCGCGTTCTTCGCCATGTCGGACGAGTACGTCACGCGGCGGATGCCGAAGAAGGCGCTGTCGGGAGAGCCGTAGCGGGGGGCGAACTCCGCCGCGCCGTACGCACCCGTCCAGTCAGGGTTGGAGGGGACGTTGATGTCCTCCGCCCGGGTCACCATGAGCAGCGCGTGGAAGTCAGCCCAGCCCTCGCCCATGGAACGGCCCTGCTGGTTGACGAGGCCGCCCGCATCGAGGATGAGGCGGTTGCTGATGTAGTGCCCCCACTCGTGCGCGACGATGATGTTGTCGACGGTGCCGTCCGGGCCGATGCTCGGCGCACGGAACAGGCGCACGTTGAGGCCCGGCTCGTTGCGGAGCAGGTTGCCATTCGCCAGGGTGATGCGCAGCGCGGGGATGGTGAGCGTGGTCGAGGTGCCGCCCATGTCCGCGACCGGCCCCGCGGCGTTGTCCGCGATGATGACACCCGTCGCCCCAGCGGCCTGCGCACTGGTGAGCTTGTCGACGAAGCCGCAGCCACCGCGGTCGATGAGGGCGATGTTCCCAGCCACCGCCGCCGCGTTGGTCAGGGGGGTGCAACCGTCCGTGGTGGACGGCCCCCCCGCGGTGACTTCGTCCAGCGCGATGACGACATTGCCCACCACGTCGAACGCCTGGGCACCCATGCCGGATGCGATTCCGACGGCATAGTTACCCGCGACATGGGCCGGAGCATTCACCGTCAGGTACGTCTCGCGCGGACCGGAGAAGCGGTACATCTGCATGCGCGGTGAGGCACCATCCGCCGGCGTCAGCATGTTGGCGTTGTCGGTGCCGCTGTAGTCCTGCGCCTGCGCCTGGATGGGGTCGCCGTCCTCGCCACCGCGCTCGAAGTTGTCGAGCTGCGCGTTGCCCGAGAGTTCGTCGAACCCGGAGTCGTAGTACCAGTCGTGCAGCCAGTTGTTCAGGTAGAACAAGCTGGTCGTCGCCGCGGCGATCTGCTCCGCATTGGCGTTCGGCTGGATGTCGAACAGCATCGTCCGGTCGAACACGCCGGGAGCCGTGACGGTGGGGCGAAGGTCGCCCGCGCTGAAGAAGTCCGGCGCAAAGAGGTCCGCGTAGGCGTCCACGTTGTTGCCGGCAGTCACCGTCGCACCCGCCGCGAGCCACGGATCATTCTGGCTGTAGGGCGCGTTCTGAAGGGTGACGAGCGAGGGAGGAACGAACGCGGGCCGGAAGCCCGTCGGCGCACCGTCCGGGTGCGGCGTGGCGTTCGTGCCCGCGGGACCGTCATGAGGCGTATACGGGGGTGTGGTGTCCGCGAAGACGCGGTAGCTGAAGGCGGCCTGCTCGCGCATGTCCTTGCGAGACAGCACGCGACCATCCAACGCGGAGATGACGTACGCGTAGGCGTCCGAATCGACGCTGTTCTCGCGGCCGGTGATGACCTCCACGTAGTACGCGGGCACCAGCGCGTTCGGAAGCGCGTAGTAGACCTGCTTGGCGCGGGCGGGCTCGCGAAGGCTCTCTTCCTGCGGTCGCGCGTACGAGGCCAGGGCGTAGCGCGTATAGCGGCCCGTGGGCTTCGCGCTCTTCACCTGGTTCAGCAGGCTGCCGTCGAGCGCGGAGCCCGTGACGTCCTGAAAGGCGGCGGCGATGGCGGACTTCGCCGACAGCTTGAAACGCATCCGCTCCGGCGCGGCCCGCGCCGTCACGTGCTCGGAGATGGTGCCGGAGACCGACACCAGCTCGTTGTTCTTGTTCAACAGCAGCCGGAGGCTCTGGCGGAACACCTCGACGCCGGAAACCTCCTGCGCCACGGTGACGACCTTGACACCCTGGGGCAGCTGCTTGACGGCGGAGACGCGGGCACCGGCCACCTCGAACGACTTCACGCCGTACATCGCCGCGTAGTCGTTGAGCTGGGTGAGGGCCGCCTGCGCCGGCGCCATGCTGGCGTACTGCGCCTTCAGCTTGTTCTGTGCGCCACCAGTGGCCCACAGGAAGCGAGGGGCGCCGGTGTGCTCATCCCGGTGGGTGACACGGACATCCGTGTCGGCGTCCACCGGCTTGAAGCTCGCGGCGGTGCGACCCGCGGGCTTGGCTTCCAGGAATGCGTCGTAGTTCGGCAGCGTCCGGGCGAAGGAGCCAGTACCTGAAAGTACCAGCGCCAGGCCGGACAGCTTGGCAACCAACCTTCTCACGTGGGGGTGCTCCCATGGGATTGCGCGGGGTGGGAGCCGCCCGGGAGACCCGATACGTCGCGTTCCGACAGCCTTGCCGGAAGCTCAGGTCTGTTCTGATTGGCTCCCAGGTGACAATTTGTCACCTGTTGGAGAGATTAGTGCCTTTACTGGTGTAGGTTGAAAGGCGACATTGCGGTTTTTTCTATGATGGCGGGAGATTTCCGTATCCACGAGAGACCTCGTCTGAAAAATCCCCAGTTATCTCAAGGGGCTGCAATGTCCATGGCCAACATTCCAGTGCTGACGGACCTACCCAGTTTCTCCGGTGTCAAGCCAGACGTGACGGGGAGTCCAGGCGGTCGTCAGGGCACGGACACTCCCCTGCCCCCGGGTTGATCTGCCATTGGGCTGAGGGGCGGGGCGGCGCGCTGACGCGAAGGCATCCAAGCACACCAAAGAGAAAACCCCGGCCACCATCTCTGGCGACCGGGGTCTTCAACCTTGCGGTTTCTTCCGAATCCAGACAGGCCCTCGAAAGACACCAAGTTGCGGGGGCAGGATTTGAACCTGCGACCTTCGGGTTATGAGCCCGACGAGCTACCAGGCTGCTCCACCCCGCGACATGTTGTGTTTGCCTATAAACACCAGAGGCCCGGCTTTCTATTCTCCGGGCCTCTGGCATTCCTAATTGCGGGGGCAGGATTTGAACCTGCGACCTTCGGGTTATGAGCCCGACGAGCTACCAGGCTGCTCCACCCCGCGTCAGCGGCGAGGGAGGTAGTACCGCCCCTCGCCGTGGACTGCAACATCTATTTCCCGCGAACTCGAACACGCGTCACACGTGCTCGAGTCCGGTGAATCACTTGCCGAACTTGCTGAAGAGATCGGCGAGCGTGCCGAAGCCCTTCTTGCCAGCGGCGGCGCCCTGCGGCTGCTGCGTCTTCTGCCACTCCTCCACCTCGGCACGCTCCTCGGCGCGCACCGCGGCGGTGACGGACAGACGAATCTTGCCGGAAGCGTCGATGTCGAGAATCGCCACCTTCACCTCCTGGCCGAGCGCGTAGTGCTTGCGCAGATCCGTGCCGCGCTCGGTGCCCGTCTCGCTGGCCGGCAGCAGACCCTTGCCACCCGGGAACTGGAGGAACACGCCGTAGGGCTCGATGCGGTCCACCTTGCCCACCACCACCTGCCCCGCCTTGGGACGCGGCGCGGCCGGAGCCGAAGGCGCGGTCTTCTCCGCGGCCACCGGAGCCGTGCGCTCCTCGGGAGGACGCTGCGCCTCCTCCTCGGTGATGCGGCGCAGGCCGATGCGCTTTTCGTTCGCGTCGATCTTCTCGACGGCGACCCAGATGGTCTCGCCTTCCTTCACGACGTCGCGCGGGTGCGCGATGCGGCGATCACTCAGCGCGGAGATGTGCACCAGGCCATCCACGCCCGGACGCAGCTCCACGAACGCGCCGAACTGCTGGAGGCGGACGACCTTGCCCTGCAGGCGGTCGCCCTCCTTGATCTCGGAGATCGCCTTCTTGAAGGGATCTTCCTGCCGCGAGCGCATGGACAGCGTGATGCGCTCCTTCTGCTTGGTCTTGTCGGGCGAGTTGGGCTGCGCGGGCTCCATGCGCAGGATCTCCACCTCCACCTCGTCGCCGGACTTCACCACGTCGCTGGGGTGACCCACGCGCGTGTACGAGAGCTCGGAGACGGGGATCATCCCCTCCACGCCGCCCAGGTCCACGAACACGCCGAAGTCGCGCACGCCAGAGACCTTGCCCTTGACGATGCTGCCCTCGGACAGGGTCTTGCGCGTCTCCGCGGCGAGCGTGCGCTGTTCGTCCTCGAGCAGCGAGCGGCGCGACAGCACCACGTTGCGGTCACGAACCTCCGTGACGCGGAACTTGAGCTTCTCGCCGATGAACTGATCCGGCTTCTCCACGTAGCGCAGGTCCAGCTGGCTGATGGGACAGAAGGCGCGCTGGTCACCGATGGCGACCTCGACACCGCCCTTGTTCACGCTCAGCACCATGCCCTCGACGGGCATGCCGGAAGCGCGGGCCTCGGCCAGCATCGCCATGGACGCGCTGCCCTTGGCCAGCGCGCGGCTCAGCACGATGCCCTTGGCGCCCACCTCGATGACGTGCGCCTCCAGGCTGTCGCCAACGCCGAAGCGCAGGATGCCCTCGTCGTCCTTGAGCTCGCGAAGCTCGATCATCGCCTCGCTCTTGGACGAGCCCTCCAGCGACACGAACGCGGTGTCCGCGCCGAGCTGGAAGATGGTGCCCTTGACCTTCTCGCCCAGGCGGACGCCCCGACGACCCGGAGCGCCCCCCTCCTTCACCTGCACCTCGAACATCTCGGCGAAGGACTCGGACTCGGGGACCTCCTCGTACAGCGCCGTGGAAGGCGCCGGCGTCGGCGCGACAGGGCGCGGCGTGGGAGTCGGAGTGGCGCCGGAGGCCTCGGCGGCGGCCGTGGTGGCCTCCGCCGTCGCGGTCGCCTCGGCGGGTTGCTCACCCACCGGACCCCGCGTTTCGATGGCACCCGACGCACGCTTCACGACGACCATGGGGCCGGACGGACGGCGCTCGCCGCCACCACCGCGGCGCTCACCCCCTGGGCTGCCACCGCCCCGCGGACGGCGCTCCTCGCGAGGAGCTCCTCCTTCGGGACGCGGCTGAGCATCGCGGCCCTGACCGGGACCGCCGCGCTCGCCTCCGCGACCGCCGCCGCCGCCACGACCTCCCTCGCCACGGCTTGCGCCGCCCGAAGGAATGCCGAGCATCACGTCGCCGAAGGTCGCCTTCGGCTTCTTGGGGCCCATTCCGCCAGGACCGCCCGCATTGGAACCGTTCTTCTCGTCGCTCACTGCCGAGACCTTCCTGAGACGAAGTCAGCCCAGACTTCCCGTGAAGCCGGAGCCCATGAAAAAGGCGGCGCACTCTACACGCGCGCCCTGTCGGGAGGAAGCCCCGATGACGCGCACGTGGTCCACACCACCGCCAGGACCCTAACGACGAGAGCCCTTTACGCCATCCCTTCCGACACCTGGTTGCACCCCCAATCAAAGCCTACCTGCCCCGTCAGGAGCCGAGCCATGGCGCGGACTTAGCGCTTGCGACGCAGGCGGCCAGAAACCTTGCGGAACACCGCGCTGGCCTCCGGCACACCGAGCGCCGCGGCCACCGCGAAATAGATTACTCCCATTGGGAGGGCGACGGCGATGAATCCCAGGATGGGATGCATCGCGGGGGGGGCGAGGAAGGCCCCGCCCCACTCCGCTTGCACTCCGGGCATGGGACCCAGCACCGAGGCGAGCCCCAGCTTCACCCCCAGGGCCACCGTTCCGGCGATCACCGCCGCGCCCCACAGCCGGGGCAGCAACCCCGAAGGCACGCCCACGCGGCCCAGCTGCCTGGAGAGCTTGCGCCGCAGAAGGGTCGACTCCAGCCAGGCCACCATGCCGCTGGAGAGCGTGAGGCCGAGCGCACCCAGTTCAGGGGGGAGCCCCAGCCACTCGGGCCCGTGAAGGCCCAGGACCCAGGCCCCCAGCGAGCCCAGCGCCACGCGGACGATGGCGAAGCGCAGCGGCGTCTTCGGATCCTTCAGCGCGTAGAACGCGGAGGCATAAAGCCGGCCCACGGTGGCGGCCACCAGCCCCACGGACGCTCCGATGAGCAAGTACCAGAGGTAGCGCGAGTCCGCCGCGCCGAAGCGGCCCGTCTGCAGCAGCGCCGCGGCGACCATGTCTCCCAGGAAGAAGAAGGCCGCGGCCGAGGGCACCACCCAGAAGGCGATGCGCCGCGCGCCCGCGTCGATGCGCGTCCGCAGCTTCGCGACGACCTCCTCCCTCTCGCCATCCGCCGCGCGCGCCATCTCTGGCAGCTCCGCCGCGGACACCGCCATGCCGAAGAGGCTCACCGGGATGAGGTAGATGGTCTGCGCATAGACGAGCGAGGACATGGCCCGCTCGGAGATGAGCGTGGCGAAGGCGGTGTCCACCCACGCGCTGAACTGCACCACGCCGCGCCCCAGGACGACGGGCCCGAAGCTCTTGAGCACCTGGCGCACCGGCGCCGCCACGGTGGAGAGCGAGGGCCTGAAGCGCCCCAGCAACTTGAGGACGCTCGGTACCTGCACCGCGAACTGGAGGAAGCTGCCCGCCACGACGCCGTAGGCGAGCAGCTCCACCAGGCGCTCCTCGCCATAGCGGCCGCCCAGCACCAGCAGCGTGAGGATGATGGCGCCGTTCCACACCACCGGCGCCAGGTACGACAGCAGGAAGCGGCGGTGGCTGTTGAGGATGCCCAGACACCAGGCGCTCAGGACCAGGAAGCCGGTGCCCGGGAAGAGGACGCGCACCACGCGGATGGCCAGCTCGCGCGCGTGGCCCTCGAAGCCCGGGGCGATGAGGTCCACGAAGAGCGGCGTGAAGAGCATGCCCGCGCCCACGAGCAGCGCGGTGGCCAGCGACAGCAGGCCGAACACCGCGCCCGCCACCCGGTCCGCCTCCTCCGTGTCCTTGCGGCCGAGCAGCTGGGCGTACACCGGAATGAACGAGCCGGAGAGCACGCCCTCGCCAAACAGGTTCTGCAGGAAGTTGGGGATGCGCAGCGCCGCCTTGAAGATGGCCGCCGCCGCCTCGTTGCCCAGGTAGTGCGCGAAGACGCGCTCGCGCACGAGCCCCACGAGCTTCGAGGCGAGGATGCCCGTGGCCACGAGCAACGCGCCTCGGCCGCTGGAGCGCTCGGACCGAGGAGACGGGGCGGTGGGAGGCGGCGGAGAAGGCTCGGGCACGGAGGCGGTCACGAGCGCCGGACTCTATGCGTGACGTCAAGTGGCATGAAGCAGGAAACCCACCGGGCCCTGTTTCTCTTGACGGTGCCCCCGGCGGATTGCAAGGGTCCATTCCCAATGGCCGAAACCCCGGACAGCGACCTGGACGACGTGGCGCGCATTCGCCGCGTGCTGGCGCGCGAACTGGAGACCATCAACGAATACGAGTCCTTCGCCCGGGCCGCTTCCCACCCCGAAGTGAAGGCGTTCTTCCTCCACCTGGCGACAGAGGAGAAGGAACACGTGTCCGAGGCGGTTCACATGCTGCGCATGCTCGACGCCAACCAGGACGCCCGCTTCACCAGTCCCATCGCGGCCGGGCACTTCCAGCAGGCCGTCGCCGATGCGGGCACACCCGTCGCGGCCCATTCGCCCTCCCCCACCCCACCGGCGCCGAACGTCATCAACGGCCGGTCCCCGGTGGAGCCGCTCACCGCCCTTCCCCCGCAGCGCCTGATGTACGGCCTGCCCGCTCCGCCGCCCGCCGTGGAGTCCCATCCCCTCACGGTGGGCTCGCTCCGCCGGAGTGGTGGCGGTGGTGGCGGCGGCGGCAATCGCTGAAGACGTTCCTTTTCTTTTCTCCTTGTTGAGTATCTGGAGACTGTTCGATGCCTGACTTCCTTGGACATGCCGAGAACCCGCTCCGTGAAGAGGAGTGGGCGCGCCTGAATGAAACCGTCATCCAGGTCGCGCGGCGCTCGCTCGTGGGCCGCCGCATCCTCGACATCTACGGTCCGCTGGGCGCGGGCGTTCAGACGGTGCCCTACGACGAGTTCCAGGGCGTGTCCCCGGGCGCGGTGGACATCGTCGGTGAGCAGGAGACCGCGATGGTCTTCACCGACGCGCGCAAGTTCAAGACCATCCCCATCATCTACAAGGACTTCCTGCTGCACTGGCGCGACATCGAGGCGGCCCGGACGCACAACATGCCGCTGGACGTGTCCGCCGCCGCGGGCGCCGCGGCGCTGTGCGCGCAGCAGGAAGACGAGCTCATCTTCTACGGCGACGCGAAGCTGGGCTACGAGGGCCTGATGACGGCCAACGGCCGGCTCACCGTGCCGCTGGGTGACTGGACGGTGGCGGGCGGCGGCTTCCAGGCCGTCGTCGAGGCCACGCGCACGCTCAACGAGCACGGCCACTTCGGCCCCTATGCCGTCGTGCTGTCGCCCCGGCTGTACTCGGCGCTGCACCGCATCTACGAGAAGACGGGCGTGCTGGAGATCGAGACCCTCAAGCAGCTGGCCTCGGATGGCGTCTACCAGTCCAACCGCCTGCGCGGTGACTCGGGCGTGGTGGTGTCCACCGGCCGGGAGAACATGGACCTGGCGGTGGCCATGGACATGGTGGCGGCCTACCTGGGTGCCTCGAGGATGAACCATCCGTTCCGCGTGCTGGAGGCGCTCCTCTTGCGCATCAAGCACCCGGACGCCATCTGCACCCTTGAGGGCCCCACCGCGGCGTCGGCCCGTCGTTAGTCCGGCCCCTCCGCGCCCTGCTCCCATGGCAAAAGTCCTGGTGATCGACGACGAGGCGAATCTCCGCAAGGTGCTCGCCGCGATGCTGCGCCGGGATGGCTTCGACGTCACCGTCGCGGAGAACGGTGAGCAGGGGCTGGCGGAGTTCCACAAGAACGGCGCCGACATCATCGTGACGGACCTGGTGATGCCCAAGGTGGGCGGCATGGAGGTGCTGAGCACCATCCGCTCCGCCAACCCCGACGTGCCGGTCATCATCATCACCGCGCACGGCACCGTGGACTCGGCCGTGGACGCCATCAAGGCGGGCGCGTTCGACTACATCACCAAGCCCTTCGACCAGACGGAGCTGTCCGCCGTGGTCGCCAAGGCCGCCAAGACGAACGAGAGCGCCCGTCGCTCCGTCCGTCCGGACCTCAAGGCGCGCGCCGCCATCATCGGCGAGTCGCCCCAGATGCAGGACGTCTACAAGGTCATCGACAAGGTGGCGGACACGCCCTCCACGGTGCTCATCACCGGCGAGAGCGGCACCGGCAAGGAGCTCATCGCCACCGCGCTGCACGGCGCCTCCAGCCGTCGCGACAAGCCGTTCATCAAGATCAACTGCGCGGCCATCCCCGCCACGCTGCTGGAGAGCGAGCTGTTCGGCTACGAGCGCGGAGCCTTCACCGGCGCCGTCACCTCCAAGCCCGGCCGGTTCGAGCTGGCCGACGGCGGCACCCTCTTCCTGGACGAAATCGGGGAGATTCCCGTCGAGATGCAGGTGAAGCTGCTGCGCGCGCTCCAGGAAGGCGAGTTCGAGCGCGTGGGTGGCATCAAGACGACGCGCGTGGACGTGCGCCTCGTTGCCGCCACCAACCGCGACCTCCAGGCGGAGATCGAAGCCGGCCGCTTCCGCAAGGACCTGTACTACCGGCTGGCGGTGGTGCCGCTCACCCTGCCCCCCCTGCGAGAGCGCCGCAGCGACATCCTGATGCTCGCGCGGCACTTCGTGGACAAGTACAACCGCCGCCTCAACAAGAAGATCGAAGGCATCACCGACGACGCGCTGGCGCTGCTGCAGGGCTACGCATGGCCGGGCAACATCCGCGAGCTGGAGAACCTCATCGAGCGCGCGTTGCTGTTCGCGGACGGACCGCTCATCACCGCCAAGGACCTGCCAGAGCCCGTTCGGCAGGGAGCGGGCGTCCAGGCAAGCCCCGCTCCGCCCCCCAGCGCACCGACCCTGGAAGTTCCCACGGGTGAGGTGGGCCTGAAGGACATCGTCCGGATGAAGGCGGCGGAGCTGGAGCGGGACCTCATCGTCAAGAAGCTCGATGAGACGGGTGGCAACGTCACCCGGGCCGCGCGGCTCTTACAGATCAGCCGCAAGTCCCTGCAAACGAAGATGAAGGAATTCGGTCTGCGCGACACCACGCCAGACGAGCAAGAGGACGGCCCCGAGGATTGACCCTCGGCTGGCGGAATTCCTCGTCGCGGGCGCTGGTTTTCGCGCCCGCCCACTCTTTCCAAACCAGGGAGCCTGTATGCGGCCGAACCTTCCCACCCTCGGTGCACCTCCAAAGCGCAGCCCCATCGGGCCCGTGGTCGCCGTGTCACTCATCCTTGGCGGAGCCGCCGGGGGCGTGTGGTGGTGGAAGCAACGGATGGCGAACGCCACGGGCGAGGCCGCCATCCACCAGCCTGTCGCCGAGGCCACCGGCCCCGCGGATGCGGGCGCCCTCGCGGCGGCCCCTCTCGCGGCGCCTGTCCCCGTGGACCCGGTGAAGGCCGCGGGCCTGGAGCGCGCGTCGATGCGCATCGAGGGCCCGCTGGAGACGGCCCTCAACAACTCCGCTGGCGCGGACGTGGGCCCGGCCCTGGCGCAGGTGGTGACGCGCACGCTGGTGTGGTGGGTGGAGGTGCCGGGTGAAATCCTGCGCGGCGACACCCTGGACGTGCTCTTCCAGCGCCGCCCCAACGAGGAGCCCCTGGTCCACGCGGTGCGCTTCACCAGCGCCAAGCTGGGCAAGACGCTGAGTGCGTACCGCTACCAGGCCGGGACCGAGGGTGCCGCGCGCTACTACCTGTCCACTGGCGAGGAGCTGGAGCTTCGCCTGGAGAAGTCGCCGCTGGACGACTACGAGCAGGTGACGTCCCTGCTGCGCGACGGTCGCCGCCACAAGGGCGTGGACTTCCGCACCCCGGTGGGCACGCCCGTCAAGGCGCCCTTCGCCGGCGTGGTGAAGCGCAAGAACTGGAACTGGGGCAGCAACGGCAACTGCCTGGAGCTGGTGGAGACGGGCGGCCGTGGCCGCCGCGCCCTCTTCCTGCATCTGGACGAGGTGTCCAAGGACATCCACCCGGGCTCGCGCTTCAACGTGGGCCAGGTCATCGCCCGGAGCGGCAACACGGGCCGCTCCTTCGCGCCCCACCTCCACTACCAGCTGATGACCCAGGACGACCGGGTGCTGGACCCCTTCGACCAGCACAAGACCTACCGCCGCACCATGGCGGCCGGCCACAAGACGGGCTTCGATGACGAGGTCCGGCGCCTGGAAGGGCTGCTCGGAACCTCCGTCGCGGGGAAGTAAAAGCAACCCGATTCTTGACACTCCTTCGACGGCGCGGCTAGCTGGAAGCCCCCGGGCTTGCCGGAAGGCCCGCTCGTTTCGCCGTCGGAGGTCGGATGCACAGGCTTCGCGCCGTACTCGCCGCGCTGATGCTGGGCGCGCCGTTCGCCGCCAGCGCGGCAGATATCACCCGGATCGCTTCCTCCTTCGAGGATGACGATCCGTTCGACCTGTTCATCGATGTCGGGTTCGAACGTACGCAGACTCGCGCGAAGATTGTCCGCGAGCAGCTCGCGCCCGCGGGCACGCCGCCCAACGAGGATGGCTCACCAGCCACGCGCGGTGACGCCGCGGAGCTCTGGTACAAGGGCGTCGATGCCCGCCTCAACCTGAGGCTGGCGGTGGGTCTCTACAGGGACTTGGAGCTGTCCTTCACGCTCCCGCTGGTGTTCCAGCAGAACGAGCGATGGGACTTCACCTCCCAGTCGTCCCAGGAGTCTTCCACCATCACCAACAACTGCATCAACGCGGATGGCTCGACCATCGCGGGATGCCTCTCGGACCCGCAGACCAACGGTGTGCCGCTCTTCGGCGTGCCGCAGGAGAGCTTCCGGGGCGGACTGGGCAACCTCCACTTCGGCCTGGCCTACGCCTTCTTCAACCAGGCGAAGGACGAGACCAAGCCCACCTGGATTGTCGGCATCGACTACGAGGCCCCCACCGCGAAGGTGAGGGACCCGAGCGTGGACACCACGAACTCGGACGAGCGCGGCAACATTGGCGACCGGGTCCACAAGTACCAGCTCTACACGGCGTTCTCGCGCCGCATGGGCGTGGCCGAGCCGTACTTCAAGGCCAGCTACACCATCCCCGTCCGAGGCCCTCTCTTCTATTCGAACTGCGACCAGCGCACGTCGAACCCCACAAACCTGGGTGCTCCTGGCAACTGCGGCGAAGGTCCGTGGAACCGCAAGGAGACGGGCATCAAGTCGCCGGAGATGCTGGGGATGGTCGCCGGTGTGGAGCTGGTGCCGTTCGACAGGCCTCAGAAGCACCAGAAGTTCACCCTGGACCTGCGGGCCATCGGCAACTACGTGGGCGCGGGCCGGTACAACAACGAGCTGAGCGCGGCGCTTCGCAAGCTGCTCACCTCCGAGGAGTACTTCCAGGTCGGCGGCATGCTCGGCGCCACCGCGAGCGCGTCGGATACCTTCAAGATTCGCGCGTCGGGCACGTTCCTCTACAACACGGACCACACGCTGACGAACGAGGAGATGGGCCAGGACCTCAACGGTGATGGTCAGGTCGACACGGCGGTGGGCTCGCCCGAGCTCAACCCGACATTCGACTGGCGCTATGACCTGGTCTCCCGCCGCTTCCGCGCCATCGGCAGCACGACGTTCCGCTTCGACCTGAGCGCTTCGTTCAACTTCTAGCGGCAGGTGACACCCGGGAGGCGCGGCATCCACCGCCTGCCTCCCGGTGTCGCGGGCAGCAGCAACGCAGCCGCCAGGAGGGAGCACGCACCTCCTGGGACCCGCTTCGACTCACCGCTTCAGCGACAACCCGAGTCGGTAGACGTCCTGTCCCGACCAGCCCGCACGACGCGCCAGCTCGGTGCTCAGGGGCTTGAGCTTCTCGCCGCGAGCAAGCCCCTCTTCGAGCCCGCGCCGCAGCTCTTCCTCGGACCAGCGGCGCTCTCCGGTGCGGCCTTCCACGAGCACCACGACCTCACCCCGGGCCTCTTCCGTCGCGTAGCGCGCGGACAGCTCCGACAGCGGCCCTCGCACGAACTCCTCGTGCAGCTTGGTCAGCTCGCGGGCGACACACGCACGGCGGTCCCCCCAGGCATCCTGCAGGTCCGGAAGCGTTTCTCCCAGACGGCGCGGAGACTCGTAGAGCACCAGCGTCGCGGACAGCGCGGCCACCTCCTCCAGCATGGCGCGCCGCTCGGCGCCCTTGCGGGGCAGGAACCCCAGGAAGTGGAAGCGCCCCGTGGGCAGCCCGGACGCGCTCAGGGCCGCGACGAGGGCCGTGGCGCCCGGGATTGGAACCACCGTCAGCCCTCGCTCCAGCGCCTCCGCCACCAGCCGCTCTCCGGGGTCGCTGATGGCCGGACTGCCCGCGTCCGTGACGAGCGCGCAGTCATCCCCTTCTGCGATTCGATCGAGGATTCGCCCGGCCCGCTGCCCCTCCGCGAAGGCGGGCAGGCTGACCAGGTCCTTGCCGCCAATGCCGAAGTGGTCCAGCAGCACACGGGAGTGCCGCGTGTCCTCGCAGGCGATGAAGCGCACCGCGCGGAGGGTCTCCAGCGCGCGCGTCGAGATGTCACCCAGGTTCCCGATGGGCGTGGCCACCAGGTACAGCGTTCCAGCCATGCCTTCCCCTTACATGCCCGCATCGAAGGCGCCGGGAATGTGCTCCACGGTGGCGCGCGCTCCACGCCCCACCACGGAAATCACGTCGAAGCGCATCATCCGCTCACGCAGGTCATGAGCGAAGAGATAGTGCAGCGCCGCCTTCACCACCCGACGTTGCTTGGCGAAGGACACGGTGTGCGCCGGGTCTCCCCATACGGCCGAGGAGCGCATCCGCACCTCGACGAAGCACACGGTGTCCTCTCGCTCGGCCACCACATCCAATTCGCCGTAACGACACGGCCAGTTCCGCGCCCTCACCCGCCAGCCCCGCTCCTCCAGGTACCGCACCGCCACCGATTCCGCCTCATCCCCGAACTCCCGCCGCACCCCACGCCCCATCCCCATACCCCCACCGTCCTCCCCCACGGAGGACACCTTCCACATCGGACTACACGTTAACCGTGCCGTCCGACATCTGGGCGAAGCCAGGGTGCGGGGTGACGTGGAGCACCTGCGTCAGCGTGCCCAGGTGCTTCAGCATCCGGGCGATGAGCGGCAGCTTCACTTCCTCGACGCCGGCGAAGACATCCTCGAGGACGAAGGGTCGCTTCACGCGCGCGCTCCCCTTCTCCACCACCGTCATCCGCAGCGCCAGGTAATACAGGTCCAGGTCCTTCGGCGGAATCTCGCCCACCGGTACCCGTCGCCCGCCCGCGAGCGCGAAGGCCCGACCCTCCTTGTCCCACTCGACGCCCTGGTAGCGGCGGTCCGTGAGCGCGGTGAGGTACTGGACGCAGCGATCCTTGAGCATGGCCTGCACGCTCAGCACATCCGTGGTGAAGATGTCCGCGGCCTGTGCCAGCAGCGCGGGGGAAGGATCTTCCAGCGGCTCCGCGGGCGCGGGAGCACCATCCGGTCCGGCAGCGGCCGGCGGAGGTGGCGCCTTCGCCAGCGCGATGGACTCCTTCACCCGGCCGAGCTCCCGCTCCACCTCGCGAATGTCGCGCACGTAGGAGCCCTTCTGAATGAGCTCCGCGTTGAGTGCCTCGAGCTGGTCCTTCAGCGCCTGGCGCTGCGTGGACGCGGCCACGAACTCGGGGTCCGCCTCCACCGCCGCGAGCTGATCCTTCAGCTCCACCACGCGAGCGGCCAGCAGCTCCTTGCGCTCAAGCGCGGCGGGAATCTCGTCCAGGCTCTCCACGCCGAGTGCCTTCTGCGCCATGCGCACCGGCGCGGCCTCGGCCTCGAACTCCTCGTGGATCTTCTTCTCGCGCGCGTCGAAGCGACCTTCCTTGCTGCCTCGCTGCGAGGACTTCTGGAGTTCATCCACGTAGCGCAGCGCGACGAACGCGGAGAAGCCGAAGGCGGGGATGTCCAGCAGCGCCAGGTAGCGGAACGTGCTGTCGATGCCGAGCCCCAGACCCAACCCCAGCCCGAGAAACAGCACGCCCACTGCGATGCCGACCCAGAAGCCACGGTCCTCTGTCAGCGGCTCCACCGAGTCCGGCACGTCCGCCGCGTCCGCATCCCGGTCCGCGCCGAGCCGGACCAGCGCATCGTCCCGCTTCGCCACCACCTTGGAATAGCGCTGCACCCGGTTGAGGATGTCCTGGGGAAGCCCCAGCGTCTGCGGCGTCGGCGCGGCCCGCCACGCATTCTCCGCGTCGTGGATGGCCACCTTCAGCCCCTCGGTGCCCTTCAGGCGCTGATCCGCGTCGAAGATCTGCGAGGACAGCCCGTCCACCTTGAACTGGAGCCCATCCACCTCGCGCGCGGAGATGAGCTCCGCCTCCAACGCGCGCGCCTTCGCCTCGGATGCGGCGATGTCGTCGGAGGGCGCGACGGTGGAGGCGGACGCCAGTGAGGGGAACTTGCCGGACGCCTTGGGATCCACGGCCTTAGCCGCGGCCTTGCGTGGACGCCGGGATGGAAGCTGCCCCACCTGGAGGCAGTAGAGCTGCTCGAAGGTCGTCCGCGGAGGCAGCCCCACCTGCCCGCGCATGAACTGGTTCATCTCCGAGGCATCCGAAGACACCAGCTCCGGCTGCTGCGTCGCCTTGTTCAAGCGGTGCAGCGTCCCCGAGCCGCCCAGCTCCCGCAGGACCCGGTACGTCGCACCATCCACGCCCTGGAAGGTCAGCGCGGCCTTGCCGGACTTCGCACCGGGCGCGATGAAGGAGGCGTCTCCGCCCCGACCGTCCGCGAAGAGCAGCGCGAGCAGGACTCCCGCGAACGGGCTCGCCTCGGCCGAGGGCGGCTTGAGGACAAGGTACCCGGACTTCAGCGAGAAGCGGCCCGCGGGAGTAAAGCCCCGGACATTCTGGACGGCGACCTCGACGAATTGCATGGCCGGCGCATGTTACCGCGAATGAAAAAAGGAGCGCCCGGGATCGGACGCTCCTTCTCACGACGGCCCGTGGGCCGACGAGGACTCAGGCGCTCAGGAGGCCTTGGCGGCCTTGGGGGCCTTGTCGGGATCTTCCTGCACGTCCACGCGGGCCGCCTTGCCCTTGAGGTCGCGGAGGTAGAACAGGCGGCTGCGGTTCACGCGGCCACGCGAGAGGACCTCGATCTTCTCGTAGCGGGGGCTGTGCAGCGGGAAGATGCGCTCCACGCCGACGCCGAAGGACACCTTGCGGACCGTGAAGGTGGCCCTGTGGCTGCCCGAGGTCTTCCGGATGACGGTGCCCTCGAACGCCTGGACGCGCTCCTTCTCGCCCTCCTTCACCTTCCAGAAGACGCGCACGGAGTCACCAGAACGGAACGAGGTGACGTCCTGGCGCAGGTACTTGGCCTCGACGTGCTGAATGGCGCTGTTACGCATGACAGACTCCAGTAAAGCGGAAGCTAACGCGACGATGAACGCGTGAAAGAGCGGGCCGTACTACCAGAGAGAATGGTGTCGGACAAGCCCGCTGAAGCCCAATCCACTGAGAACCCCCAGGGTTACAGGTCTTCCTCGCGGCGAGCCAGCAGTTTTTGATCCGCCTTGGACAACGTCAGGCGGGAGAACAAGTCGGGCCGGCGCTCTCGTGTGAGCACCAGCGATTTCCAACGGCGCCACCGGGCGATGCGGGCATGGTCTCCCGACTGGAGGGCGGCGGGCACCTCGACCTCCCGGAAGACAGGCGGGCGCGTGTACTGGGGATGCTCCAGCGTGCCCTCCTCGAAGCTCTCCGACACCGAGGACGCCACATTCCCCAGCACCCCGGGGACCAGCCGCGCCACGGCGTCCACCACCGCCATCGCGGCGACCTCCCCACCGGTGAGGACGAAGTCTCCCAGGGACAGCTCCCCATCCAGGTAGCTCATCACCCGCTCGTCCACGCCCTCGTAGCGACCACAGACGAGGATCAACCCCGTGGTGTGGGAGACAAGCTCACGTGCGGCGGCCTGGGTGAACGTCACGCCGCGAGGGCTCATCAGCAGCACCTTCGCGCCGGGCAGTCGCGAACGCGCGGCTTCAATCGCGGCGATCAGCGGCTCGGGCTTCATCACCATCCCGGCCCCACCCCCGTAGGGAGCGTCGTCCGTGACGCGATGCTTGCCCTCCGCGTACTCGCGGATGTCGGTGATGGTGGTGGAGAGCAGGCCCTTCTCCTGGGCCTTGCCGAGGATGCTGGCCCCCAGGTAGCCGGTCACCATGCCGGGGAACAGCGTGAGCAGCTCCACCGGATACGGCGGACTCACTGCTCGGACCCGTCGGGCGCATCCTTGTCCGCGTCGCGGCGGCCGACTTCCACGTACTCGGGAGGGCGGATCACGATGCGCCGCGCGGCGATGTCCACGGTGGGGACGAACTCATCCGCGAACGGCACCACCAGCTCCTGCCGCCCCGCGGCGCGGATCACCAGGTTCGGCACCTCGCCGGTGGCCCAGATCTCCTCCACCGTTCCCAGGGGCGTGCCGGCCTCGTCCACGGCGGACAGGCCCACCAGATCGCCCTGGAAGAACTGGCCCTCTTCGGGCGGCTCCAGGTCCTCGCGGAAGACGAACACGGTGGAGCCCACGAGCGACTCGGCCTCCGTGCGCGTCTCCACGCCCTCGAAGGCGACGATGTCCTCTTTCGGCGTGGGCCGCAGCTCCTCCATCTTGAGGTCGCGTTCCACGCCCGCCCGGGTGCGGATGCGAACCCGCTCGACGGTGGCGAGCGTCTCCGATCCTGGATCAAACGGACGCACGGCCACCTCGCCGCGCAGTCCGTGCGCGCGCGAGATGAAGCCCAGCTCAAGCAAGGGGTTCGGAGTCACCGTGACGCGTCCGGTGCGGCGGCGGGCTGACCGCTGGCCGCATTGCGCCGGTCGTCGAGGATCTCCAGACGAACCTTCTGGCCTGACTTCTGGGCGGCGGCATTGAGCAGCGTCCGGAGGGCATTCACGGTACGCCCATCACGGCCGATGACCTTGCCAACATCCTCGGGGGCGACCTTCAGCTCATAGAGCCGCGCGCCGTCCACCTCGGAGATGCGCAGGCCCACCTGGTCCGGTTGATCGACCAGGGCCCGCGCCAGATACGTGAGGAGTTGCTCCACGTCCGCTCAGTACAGGCGGTCGCGGATCAAGCCGCGGGGGTGGACTTGGGAGCCTTCGCGGCGACCTTGATGAGGTCCGCCACGGTCTCCGACGGCGTCGCGCCCGTCTTCAGCCAGTAGTTCAGCCGCTCCTCGTTGAACTCCACCTTCGGGGGGGTGATGTTCGGGTCGTACGCGCCAACGGCCTCGATGAACTTGCCATCCCGCGGGTTGCGGGAGTCGGTGGCGACCACGTGGTAGTAGGGCTTCTTCTTGGCGCCCGCGCGGGCAAGACGGAGGACGACGGCCATGGAGTACTCCAGCGAACAGGTTACGACGATGGAAACGGGGTGGCGCTCTTAACGCCGCACCCGCCGGATTGTCAAGGAAGCTCGGGACTTTATGTCGTGCTTTCGGCTGCGGACGCCTCACCACGATTGGCGAGCTGCCCGCAGGCGCCAGCGATGTCCCGGCCCCGGTTCTTGCGGATGTAGGCGGACACGTGACCATCCGACAGGATGGCCCGGAACTCTTCCGCCCGCTCTTCCGCGGTGGTCTGGAACCCCAGACCCGGGTTCTCGTTGTAGGGAATCAGGTTGACCTTCGCCGGAATTCCCTTGAGCAGTTGGATGAGGCGGTGCGCGTCCTCATCGCTGTCGTTGAAGCCCTGGATGAGGACGTATTCGAAGGTGATGCGGCGTCCCTGGCGCAGCGGGAACTTGCGACACGCGTCCAGCAGCGCGGCGATGTTCCACTTGCGGTTGACGGGCATCGTCTTGCTGCGCTGCTCGTCGGTGCTGGCGTTGAGGGAGATGGCCAGCTTCACGTCCGTCTCCTGGCCGAAGCGCTCGATCATGGGAACGAGGCCGACGGTGGAGACGGTGATGTGGCGGTGGCTGAAGTTCGGCCCGTCCTCGGACTGGAGGATGGAGAGCGCCGTCTTCAGGTTTTCAAAGTTGTGGAGCGGCTCGCCCATGCCCATGAACACGAGGTTGGAGAGCGGGCGCAGCGTCTCGTGGCCCTCGTTCTTGCGGACCTCGCGGTTCACCGCGTGGACCTGGGCGACAATCTCGCTGGGCGTCAGGTTGCGCTTGAGGCCCATGGTGCCCGTCATGCAGAAGCCACAGGCCATGGCGCAGCCCACCTGGGTGGACACGCACAGCGTCCTGCGGTCCTCGGAGGGCATGTAGACGGACTCGATGTAGCGCCCGTCCCGCGTCTTCCACCGGTACTTGATGGTGCCGTCGATGCTGCGCTGCTCCAGGTCCTTCACCAGCGGGACGATCTCCGCGGCGACCTTCAGCTTTTCGCGCAGGACCTTGGACAGGTCCGTCATCTCGTCGAACGACGTGGCGCCGCGCTGATGCAGCCAGCGGTAGACCTGGGGGGCACGGAAGGCGCGCTCGCCCAGTTGCTCGGTGACGAAGCGGGTGAGCGCCTCCAGCGAAAGGCTGGCCACGTCCACGAGCTTCGCGGGCGCGGGCGCCGGCAGCGGCTCCGTGACAGGAAGAGAGGGGGTGGCGGAGGTCTCGGTCATCGTCGTCGCGCTATTGAACGGTAAGGCCCGGGGCGTCCCTTCCCACACCTGGGCACGACAAGTCAAAGGAGCGCACGCTCCCTGAGTCCTGCTCCAGGCATGAGCACCCCTCCCCTGCCCCGCTGGAAGACCAACGGCCCGGGCCAGCCCCTCGCGGGTGCCGACACCGGGCCGTCAGTCAGAGGCCCCTTCCGGGGCCCTGCCGCCTACTTCTTGGCGGTGTACTCGTACGGCTGGACTTCCGTCTCGCGGAAGAAGTACGCGATCTCGTTCTTCGCGTTCTCCAGGCTGTCGGAGCCATGCACCGTGTTCTGGTCGATGCTGGTGGCGAAGTCCTTGCGGATGGTGCCCTCGGCCGCCTGCGCGGGGTTGGTGGCGCCCATGATGTCGCGGTTGCCCAGGACGGCGTTCTCGCCCTCCAGCACCATCAGGACGACGGGGCCGGAGATCATGAACTGCACTAGGTCCTTGAAGAAGGGCCGGGCCTTGTGGACCGCGTAGAAGCCCTCGGCCTCCTTCTGGGAGAGCTGCTGGAGCCGGATGGCGACCGGCTTCAGACCCTTCTCCTCGAAGCGGCTGATGATCTTCCCGATGACGCCCTTCTGCAGACCGTCCGGCTTGATGATGGACAGCGTACGCTCGATGGCCATTTTGACTGGCTCCTTGTGCCCCTGAGGGGTGTTAGCGCTTCTTGGGGCCGCGCTTCACGGCCTCCTGGAGGGTGGTGCCCAGCTCGGCGGGGCTGGCGGCCATCACGATTCCCGCGGCCTCCATCGCCTTGATCTTCTCCGTCGCCGTGCCCTTGCCGCCGGAGATGATGGCTCCCGCGTGGCCCATGCGCTTGCCCGGAGGCGCCGACTGGCCGGCGATGAAACCGGCGATGGGCTTGGTGAACTCGCGAGCGACGTACTCCGCGCCCAGCTCCTCGGCGCTGCCGCCGATCTCACCAATCATGATCACCGCGTCCGTGTCCGGATCCGCGTTGAACAGCTTCAGCACGTCCACGAAGTCCGTGCCGTTGACCGGGTCTCCGCCGATGCCCACCGCCGTCGACTGGCCCAGGCCCAGCTGCGTGAGCTGGTGCACGGCCTCGTACGTCAGCGTGCCAGAGCGCGACACCACGCCGATGCGGCCCGGCTTGTGGATGTGGCCCGGCATGATGCCGATCTTGCACTTGGCGCCGGGGGTGATGACACCCGGGCAGTTCGGACCGATGAGGCGCACGCCCGGCTTGCCCTGCAGGTAGCGCTTGGCGCGCACCATGTCGAGGACCGGGATGCCTTCGGTGATCGTGATGATGAGGGACACGCCCGCGTCAGCGGCCTCCATGATGGAGTCCGCGGCGAACGGGGGCGGGACGAAGATGACGGACGTGTTCGCGCCCGTCTGCTTCACGGCATCGGCGACCGTGTTGAACACGGGAACCTTGCCCTCGAAGCTGGTGCCGCCCTTGCCCGGCGTGACACCGCCAACGAGCTTCGTGCCGTACTCCAACATCTGCTTCGAGTGGAACGAGCCCGCCGAGCCGGTGATGCCCTGGCAGAGGACCTTCGTGTTTTCGTTGACGAGGATGCTCATGGCGCTCCTTCAAAAAAGTGTGGGCGATGAAGCGCGCGGACTACTTCAGCGCGGCGACGGCCTTCTCGGCCGCCTGACGCAGGTTGTCCGCCGGGGTGATGGCGAGGCCGGAGTTGCGCAGCAGTTCCTTGCCCTGCTCCACGTTGGTGCCTTCCAGGCGAACGATGAGCGGGACCTTGAGCTGCACTTCCTTCGCCGCGGCGATGATGCCGTCCGCGATGACATCGCACTTCATGATGCCGCCGAAGATGTTGACCAGCACCGCCTTCACCGCGGGGTCGGCCAGGATGAGCTTGAAGGCCGCCGTCACCTTCTCCTTGCTCGCGCCGCCGCCCACGTCCAGGAAGTTGGCCGGCGAGCCGCCCACCAGCTTGATGGTGTCCATGGTGGCCATGGCCAGGCCCGCGCCGTTCACCATGCAGCCGATGTTGCCCTCGAGCGCGATGTAGGCCAGATCCCACTCCTTGGCCTGCGTCTCACGCGCGTCCTCTTCCGCCAGGTCCCGGTACGCCAGCAGGTCCTTGTGGCGGTAGATGGCGTTCTCGTCGAACGTCACCTTCGCGTCCAGCGCCACCACGCCGCCATCCTTCAGGATGACCAGCGGGTTGATCTCCACCAGGGACGCATCCGTCTCGATGAACATCCGGTAGAGCGCGGTGCAGAACTGGGCGAACTTGTTCACCGTGGGGCCGGACAGGCCCAGCCCGAAGGCCAGATTGCGGCCCTGGAAGTCCAGGAAGCCCACCGCCGGGTCCACCGTCTCGCGGAGGATCTTCTCGGGGTGCTTCTCCGCCACTTCTTCAATCTCCACGCCGCCCTCGCGGGACGCCATGAAGGTGACGCGGCTGGTGACGCGGTCCAGCGTCACACCCAGGTACAGCTCCTGGCCGATGGCGAGACCTTCTTCGATGTAGACCTTGTGGACCTTCGTGCCTTCCGGCCCGGTCTGGATGGTCTTCAGCATCATGCCAAGCATCTGCTTGGCGAGTTCCTTCGCCTCGGCGGGGCTCTTGGCCAGCTTCACGCCGCCGCCCTTGCCTCGGCCACCGGCATGGATCTGGGCCTTCACCACGACGACCGGCGTGGCCAGCTCCTTGGCAGCGGCCTCCGCGTCATTCGGCGAGAGGGCGAGAATTCCCTTCGGCGTGGGCACACCGTACTTCCGGAAGATTTCCTTGCCCTGGTACTCGTGGATCTTCATCGAGGCTCCATGTGGAGACGAGGGGGACGACCCCTTACAGGCGTCAGCGCGTGGCCCTCATTGCGCAGAAACCGACGGATGGCAAGGCCGTTTGACCCGGCACACACCGCGGTGCGGCAGGCTGTGGACAGCTGATAACCAGGAATGTCCGGGTAGATGAGGACGCCTTCACCGCGTCCGAACTCCGAGCAACGGAGCAACAAGGCCCGAGCACGCACGAAGCCCCACGACCAGGGAGCCAGGCCCGGGGACGGTATGACCCGGGTCGCCACGCGTTCCGTGTCGCAGCCGTGACGTGTTCCCTCCAGGAGCCTTCGCCCCATGTGCTTGCGCCCGTGGCACCTCGTCGCCGTGGCACTGCTCGCGTCCCCTGCCCTTGCGTCCGCGCCCGCGAAGCCGCCGGTGCTCAACGCCACGGAGCGCACGCGGATCATCGAGGCGGTGCTCGTGCAGGTCCGCGCGAGGCATCACTCTCCGGAGCTGGGAGAGCTGGCGCACCGACTGCTGCGCGCGAGATTGAAGCGCGGGGACTATGACGCCATCACCGACCCGGAGCGGTTCGCGGAGGTCCTCACCGTGCACCTCGAGCAAGCCGGACAGGACGCGCACTTCGTGGTCATCCACAGCGCGAGGCCCGTGCCGACGAACGTTCCCCTTCCCTGGGAGCCCGCACCGGCGCACATCGAAGCGTGGCGCGCCGAGCGCGAGGCGATTCACGCGCGGCAGGCGCGGTTCGACGCGCGGGGCATCACTCGGGTGGAGCGGTTGGAAGGCAATGTCGGCTACCTTCGACTCTCCCGCTTCCCCGACGAGAAGCTCGCGCGTGATGCCACGGCGGCGGCGATGACCCTGCTGTCCTCCACGGACGCGCTCATCGTGGATCTGCGTGGCAATGGCGGCGGCGATTCCAGCCTGGTGGCCCACTACCTCGCATGGCTCTTGCCCGCGCCCGTCCGCGTGCGTGACACGGTGTGGAGAGGCCGGGAGACGACCTCGCTCCACACTCCGACCGAACCCCTGGCGGGACGATACGGAGACAAGGAGGTCTACCTCCTCACGGACAAGGACACGTTCTCCTCGGCGGAGTTGTTCGCGTATGACCTCCAGGCGCGCAAGCGCGCGCGGGTGATCGGTGAGAAGACGCGCGGCGGTGCCAACACGGGCGTGGTGCTTCCCGTGGACGAACACTTCCTCGTCGGTGTCCCCATGGGACGCACCGTCCACGCCGTGACTCGGGCGAACTGGGAAGGCACCGGGGTGACTCCAGACGTGGCCGTGCCTGCTTCGGAGGCGGTGCGCACGGCGTACGCCGCCGCGCTCGACACCCTCGTGAAGCAGGCCACGGAGCCCGAGCAACTCGCAGAGCTCCAGTCCGCGAGGAAGAGCCTCGACCCGCCACGCTGAGCCCGAGCAACTCACGGAGCTTCGCACCGCCCGAAAACCGCGGACCGCCACGCGAAGCACGCACCGCTCCATGCCATTCGCATCAACGGCAACGGCCCCATGCCGTGTCCCAGGGACACACGCATGAGGCCGCTTGGCCTTCACGGGAACAACAGCCCCGTCACCCCGGACCGCTGTGACCCTTCTTCTCCTCTTCCTGCGAGAAGAGGTCCTTGATGACCAGCTTGGTCACCTGACGGTTCATCATCGCGATGGAGGTGGTGAGCGGAATCTCCTTCGGGCAGACCTTCACGCAGTTCTGCGCCTTGCCGCAGTCCTGCACGCCGCCGGGCCCCATGAGCGAGCGCACGCGCTCCTCGGAGTTCAACTTGCCCGTCGGGTTCATGTTGAACAGGCGAGCCTGGCTGATGGCCGCCGCGCCGACGAAGTCGTTGTCCATGGTCACCTGGGGGCACGCCTCCAGGCAGCTTCCACACGTAATGCACGTGGAGAGCACGTACATCGTCGACTGGTCCACCGGCGACTGGCGCGGGCCCGGCCCCAGGTTGTGGGTACCGTCCGTGGGAATCCAGCCCTTCACCCGCTTGAGCGCCTCGAACATCCGGCTGCGGTCCACGGCCAGGTCCCGGACCACGGGGAACTTGCTCATGGGCTCCAGGGTGATCGGCTGCTCCAGCTTGTCGATGAGCGCCGAGCACGCCATGCGCACCCGCCCATTGATGTTGATGGCACAGCTGCCGCAAACCTCTTCGAGACACGCGGCGTCCCACACCACGGGAGGCACGCGCTTGCCCTCCACGGTGACGGGGTTGCGCTGGATCTCCATCAGGCACGAGATGACGTTGGCGCCCTTGCGATAGGGAACCTTGAACTCCTCGTAGCGGCCCGGCTGGTCCGGAGCGTCCTGCCGCCAGATTCGGAAGGAGATGGATTGGGTGCTGACGGCGCCTGCCTGTGCGGTGTCCATGTGGCTCGACCCTTCACTTCCAAGTCAGTTACGGGGACCCGCGCTCTCACGCGGGCCCACCCAGAAAGTTCCCCGGTGCCTTACGCGTACCAGCGCGGCTCGGGCTTCAGCACCGGCGTCGGGACGTCCTCATAGGAGATGTTCGGCCCCTCTTCCGCGTACTTCGCGATGGTCGTCTTCGCCCACCTGTCATGGCGCGCCTGCCACAGCGCCATCCACGAGGGATCGTCGTTGGGGTCCTTCGTCTTCGGCTCGGGCAGCGAGAAGTCCGGCTTGTAGTGCGCGCCACGGCTCTCGTCGCGCAAGAGCGCGCTGGTGGCGATGACCTCGCCCAGCTCCAGCATGTTCCAGAGCTGGTTGGTGTACGACAACGACCGGTTGGACGAGTTGCCCGTGTCCAGGACGTTGACGTTCTTCCAACGGCTCTTCAGCTCGCGGATCTTGTCCACCGTCTTCTTCAGCCGGTCGTTGTAGCGGACGACGGTGCAGTTCTCCGTCATCACGTCGCCCAGCTCCTGGCTCAGACCGTAGGGATTCTCCGCGCCGGCCATCTTCTTGATGGTCCCGAACCGGTCCTCCCAGTAGCGCTTCGCATCCTGGAAGTACTTCTCCGGCATGGCCGCCGCGCTCGTCGTGTTGCTCTTGGCGAAGGACGCCATGGCCGGGCCGCCGCTCATCCCCGAGTAGATGCAGGAGAGCAGCGAGTTGGCGCCCAGGCGGTTGCCACCGTGGAACGCGTAGTCCGCCTCGCCCGCGGCGTAGAGACCCGGGATGTTGGTGGACTGGTTCTTCGGGCTGCCTTCCAGCGGCGTCAGCGTCTTCGAGTCCGCCTCGAACTGCACGTACAGGCCGCCCATCGAGTAGTGCATGCCCGGGAAGATGACCATCGGCGTGACGCGCGGGTCGTCACCGACGAACTTCTCGTAGATCTCCATGACGCCCTTGATCTTGGCGTCCAGCGTCTTGGCCGGGATATGCGTCACATCCAGGTACACGCCGTCCCTGCCCCCGATGCCCATGCCCAGGTCGCGGCAGACGATGAAGATCTCCCGCGTGGCCACATCGCGGGGGACCAGGTTCTTGTACTTGGGGTACTTCTCCTCGAGGAAGTACCAGCGCTCGCTCTCCGGGATGTCCCGGGGGCCGCGCGTGTCGCCCTTCTTCCGAGGCACCCAGACGCGGCCACCCTCGCCGCGCACCGACTCGCTCATCAGGCGCAGCTTGTCCTCGCCCGGAATCGAAGTCGGATGCACCTGGATGAACTCACCGTTCGCGTAGATGGCGCCCTCCATGTAGGCGCGACCCGCGGCGGTGCCGGTGTTGATGATGGAGTTGGTGGAGCGACCGAACACGATGCCAGGGCCGCCCGTGGCCAGGCACACGGCCTCCGCCGGGAAGGTGCGGATCTCCATGGTGCGAAGGTCCACGGCCACGCTGCCGATGCAGCGGCCCCCCTCGTCCTTCACCGTGCCGAGCCACTCCCAGTACTCGTACTTGGTGACCTTGCCCTCGGCCTCATAGCGGCGGACCTGCTCGTCCAGCGCGTAGAGCAGCTGCTGGCCCGTCGTCGCGCCGGCGAAGGCGGTGCGGTGGTGCAGCGTGCCGCCGAAGCGGCGGAAGTCCAGCAGGCCTTCCGGCGTGCGGTTGAACGTCACGCCCATGCGGTCCAGCAGGTAGATGATGCCGGGGGCCGCGTAGCACATACCCTTCACGGAGATCTGCTCGGCCAGGAAGTCGCCGCCGCGCAGCGTGTCCTTGACGTGGATCTCCGGGCTGTCGCCCTCGCCCTTGGTGTTCACCGCGCCGTTGATGCCACCCTGGGCGCAGACCGAGTGCGAGCGCTTCACCGGGACGAGCGAGAGCACATCCACCTGGTGGCCCGCCTCCGCGAGCTTGATCGTCGTCATCAGCCCGGCGAGACCGCCGCCCACCACTGTGAACCGCGCTGCTGCTGCCATCATCGTCTCCTTGACTGCCGGGACATCGGACACGCCTGCCGTCAGCCGGCTCGCCGTTTCGGCGCGCCACGCTCCGGACATCCCCGTGCGAGTTCTACAGGCTAGTTAACTTGGCGGAACCGCGCCGCAACGGCGGCGTCGAAAACGATAAGCCCGCGTCATCCGCGGCATCAGGCGCGAAGCCCGCCGACTGCTTCCGGCGGGCTCCACGACTGGAACGGACTACAGCTTGACGGAGTCGACCGTCTTCTTCACCGACTGGAAGGACTTCGCCAGCTCGGCCTTCTCGGCCTCGTTGAGGTCCACGGTGATGATCTTCTCGATGCCGCCCGCGCCGATCTGGATGGGAGCGCCGAAGAAGTAGTCGCTGATGCCGTACTGGCCCTTCAGCAGCGCCGCGCCCGGCAGGATGCGCTTGCGGTCGAAGATGAAGCTCTCCGCCATGGCGATGGAGGAAGCCGCGGGCCCGAAGTAGGCGCTGCCCGTCTTGTACAGGCCGACCAGCTCCGCGCCGCCCTCGCGGGTGCGCTTGACGATGGCGTCCAGCTTGTCCTTCGCGATGAGCTCCGTGAGGGGCACGCCGCCCACGGTGCTGTGACGCACCAGGGGCACCATGTCGTCGCCGTGGCCGCCGAGCACCAGCGCCTCCACGTCACGGATGGAGCAACCGAGGGCCTCCGCCACGAAGCACTTGAAGCGGCTGGTATCCAGCACGCCCGCCATGCCCACCACCATGTTGTCCGGCAGCTCCGCGATCTTGTGGAGCGCGAACACCATCGCGTCCAGCGGGTTCGCCACGTTGATGACGAACGCGCCCGGGGCGTGCTGCTTGATGTTGGCAGCCACGTCCTTCATGATCTTGAGGTTGATCTCGAGCAGATCCTCGCGGCTCATGCCCGGCTTGCGGGGCATGCCGGCCGTGATGATGATCACGTCCGAGCCAGCGACGTCCTTCCAGTCCGTGGTGCCGGTGACGCGACAGTCGTAGCCGTCCACCGCCGCGAGCTGGTTGATGTCCAGCGCCTTGCCCTTGACCAGACCTTCGGCCACCGGGATGTCGTACAGGAACACGTCACCCAGCGACTTCTGCACCGCCAGCAGCGCGAGGTTGCCGCCGATCTGCCCGCCGCCGATGAGGCCAATCTTCTTCTTGCGATTCTGAGCCATGGATTCGCCGTCTCCCATTCCCCGTGAGGGGACTACATGTGCTTGATGATGGCCTGACCGAACTCGGAGCACTTCACCTCGTTCACGCCAGACTGCCCTTCCTGCTTCATCAGGCGGGCGAAGTCGTAGGTCACCGTCTTGGCGGCGATGGCGCGGTCCATGCCCTGGATCATCAGGTCCGCGGCCTCGTGCCAGCCCAGGTGCCGGAACATCATCTCACCGGAGAGGATGACGGAGCCGGGGTTCACCTTGTCCTGGTCCGCGTACTTGGGCGCCGTGCCGTGCGTCGCCTCGAAGACGGCGTGGCCGGTGACGTAGTTGATGTTGCCGCCCGGGGCGATGCCGATGCCGCCCACCTGGGCCGCGAGCGCGTCCGACAGGTAGTCGCCGTTGAGGTTCAGCGTGGCGATGACGTCGAACTCGTCGGGACGCGTGAGCACCTGCTGCAGGGTGATGTCCGCGATGGAGTCCTTGATGATGATCTTCCCGGCGGCGACGGCGGCCTTCTGCTCCGCGTTGGCCGCGTCCTCACCCTTGGCGGCCTTCGTCACTTCCCACTGGTCCCAGGTGTAGACCTTGTCACCGAACTCCCGGGCGGCCAGCTCGTAGCCCCACTTGCGGAAGGCGCCCTCGGTGAACTTCATGATGTTGCCCTTGTGGACCAGCGTCACGCTCTTGCGCTTGTGGTCCACCGCGTACTGGATGGCCGCGCGGATGAGCCGGTCGCTGCCCTCATGGGACACCGGCTTCAGGCCGATGCCGACATCGGAGGGGAAGCGGATCTTCCCGAACTCCTTCGGGAACTCCTGCTTCAGCAGGGCCAGGAACTTGTCCGCCGCCGGGGTGCCGGCCTCGAACTCGATGCCCGTGTAGATGTCCTCCGTGTTCTCACGGAAGATGGTCATGTCCACCTTGTCCGGCGTCTTCACCGGGCTGGGCACGCCCTTGAAGTAGCGTACGGGACGCAGGCAGACGTACAGGTCCAGCATCTGGCGCAGCGCGACGTTCAGCGAGCGGATGCCGCCGCCCACCGGCGTCGTCAACGGGCCCTTGATGCCGACCAGATAGGTGCGGAAGGCTTCGACGGTCTCATCCGGCAGCCAGTTGTTGACCGCCTTGAAGGACTTCTCGCCGGCGAGCACCTCGTACCAGGCGATCTTCTTCTTGCCCTTGTAGGCCTTCTCCACCGCGGCGTCGAAGACGGCCTGGGAGGCGCGCCAGATGTCGCGGCCAGTGCCGTCGCCCTCGATGTAAGGGATGATCGGGTGATCCGGGACGGACAGCTTGCCGTTCTGGAGGGTGATCTTCTCGCCGGACGACGGGGGCGCCATGGACGTACTCCTGGAAGGTGTGGCCGTGTAAGAATTGGCGCGGGATAGTCGAGAACCCGCCCCCCTCCCGTCAAGGAGTTTGGCCACCCCTCCAGGTTGCAGGACTTATCGGACCCAGCGGCGCGGCACGAGAGGACCAACCTCCCGCACGCCCCCGAGCGCTCGATGTCCTCGCCGGCCGGACTACCAGCAGGCCAGGCCCGGCGCGGGCAGCTCCACCGTCACGGTGAGCCCCGACTCCGCACCGCGCACCACATCCAAGGTGCCGCCCACGGACTCCACCAGCTCCCGGGCGCGCGCCAGCCGCCGGTGCGTGGGCCCCACCAACATGGGCGACAGGAAGACGGCCCGGAGCTCCCGCTCGGAGAGGTGCGCATCCGGCGTCACCACCTGGAAGCGAGGCCCCTCGTCTCCAAAGTCATCGGGTGGATCCAATGACACGCGAACCCCGCTTTCCCCGGCGAGGTCGGCGGCGTGGGCCAGCAACAACAACAACACCTGCCGTGTACGTCGCAGCCCCGTGCGGGCCAGCACGGCTTCATCCGGAAGTTCCAGGTTCACCGCGATGCCGTGGATTCTTCGCGCGGCTTCCAGCAATTCCATGGATTCACGCATGAGCGCCGCCACATCCACCTGGTGGAAGTCTGGCCCCTCCACCGACTCCAGACGAGGGGCGCGCGCAGGGTGTCCGACACCGTCCCCTGCTTCACCCGAAGTCCTGCCCACCCAATCCCGTGCCGCGCTCATCGCTCACCTCATCTGGTTGGCGTGCCGGAGGGAGTTTACTGGAGCAATCCGACTCGCTCCATTTCACTACGAGAAAGCACTCAGAGCGTGGTTGACTGGTGACATTACAGTTGAGCGACATCTTGGCGGTGGCGTTGTCGGGTGCTGGGCATACAGTTCGTGAAACTTGGAGAAATGACCTGTCACGGTTGACCCAGTGACCTAGATTCCCGCCTTGACGAAAACAGCAAGGCTGCACAAATTCGATTTGACTGTTCCTGCCGACTCCGTATGATACGGACCCATAGCGAAATGCCGCCCACCGCAGCACCGCTGGAGCAGGGAGGAACTGTTGTGCTTGCAACTTCGCCATCCGCATCAGGCGTTCCTCACTACCGGAGAAGGGGGCTCCTGGACATGGAAGGGGGAAACCCGCTCTCCGACCGGCGGACGGTCGAGTTCGATAGCCGAGACGCATTCATCAATGTGATTCCGCTGCCGCCAGCGGAAGCCGCGCTGGATGACTCGGGCTACTCGCTGCATGGCCGGGGGCCGAACGCCATCACCTGCTCGCTGGGTTCGCTGGAAGGAACCATTGGCGAGGTGACGCGGTTGAGCCCCACGGTGGTCTGGGTGATGCCTCGCGGCCCCGTGAATCACGCCGAGGCGCCCACCCTGCCCGTCTTCCTCAAGGGTCTTGGCGTCACGATTGGTCCGCTGGTGGGCGCGTTCATCCGCACCGACTCCGAGACGGCGAGCGCGCCCGTGGGCCTGCAGCTCGTGGGAGTCACCGTGGAGCAGGGCCGGCAGATTCTCTCGATGCTCGCGGATGCCCTGCGCAACGGCGTGGCGGAGCCCGCCGCTTCCGCGATGCCGATGCAGGACATCATCGAGCAGCCGGAGCGCATCCGCTCCATCCTCACCGCCATCTGCGCCTCCGGTAACAAGGGCGTGCTGCGACGGATGGGCCGCTCGGTGCGCATGGTGCTGGAGCGCTTCAACTCGGCGACGGCCCAGTTGGAGTGGCGCACGGAGGAGGCGGTCGCCGAGTGGGGCGAGGCGCCCTACGACGTGGACGTCATCGGCTACAACAGCGCGTACCGCATGCGGCTGGACGCGGGCGGCATGGACGGAGATCGGCTCTTCACGCCGATGCCCGCGCGCATCTCCCGCATCCGTCATCGCTGGCACCGCCGGGTCCCCGCCCCCACGGGCGCGAGCGTGCGCTTCCACCACCCGCTCTGGCGCGAGCTGGGCGAGCTGACGCGCGACGCGGTGGACCTGTCCTTCTCCGGCCTGTGCATCCGCTGCAAGCCGGAGGACTTGATGTTCCCCGGCCTGCTGCCGCCCCACATCGAGCTGGAGACGGGCGCGGGCCAGACGCTGACGTTGCGCGGAGAGATCCGCTACGTCACCAGCCCCCGCGCGGATGGCCACGTGCTGTGCGGCCTGAGCGTGCAGCCCTACTCCGTGGACGAGGCGCGCTGGGTGCGCTTCGTGTCGCAGACGACGTCCCCCGCGACTCGCACCAGCGAGGACATGGAGGACGGGCTGTGGGATTTGTTCACCCGCTCCGGCTTCTTCAGCCTGGCGGGCAAGTCCACCGAGGAGTTCGAGGAGTTGCGGCTGGCCTTCCGCGGCATGGCGAAGCGCGGCGCGGAGATTCCGCAGCTGTTCTGCCAGGCGGTGTGGCCGTCCGAGCGCGGGCCCGAGGCGACGCTGTCCTTCATGAAGCCCTACCGCCACGCGTGGATGGGGCATCAGGTCGCCAAGCGCCCCGGCAAGCCGCCGCCGAGCGTGCAGGAGCCGGGGCAGATCATGCGCGACCTGTACGTGCGCACGTTCGAGCACCCGCAGAGCGACCCGGACTTTCGCTGGGTGGTGGCCTACGTGGAGGCCCTCAACCCGTGGATTGCCAAGGCGCACGTGCGCTACGCCGAGCGGCAGATGGAGACGGGCCAGGGCCTGGCCTTCACCCGCAAGGTCCACATGCTGGACGTGCTCACCCACGAGCAGACGGGCCGCAGCCACGAGGGCATCCAGGTGGGGCTCGCCACGCCGCAAGAGCTGACGCTGCTGGCGGACTCCATCGCTCGCACGCGCCCGGCCTGCTACGTGGAAGCGCTGGACTTCACGCGGGAGCGCATCGACATGCGCCCGGTGCAGGCGCGCTGGAAGGAATTCGGTCTCGAGCGTGAGCGAGAGATCCTGGTCGCGCGGCGGGGCGGCGTGCCCGTGGCGGCGACGGTGCTGGAGCTGGGTCAGCGGGGCACGAACCTGTACTGCCTGCTGGACATGGCCCGCCTGTTCTCACTGACCGAAGAAGGACCGTCCACCTATGTCGCCCTGGTGGACGCCGCGCGCCGTTGGTACGCAGCGCGCCGCCGCACCTCGTTCCACTTCCTGTGTGAGGACGAGGGGGGGGATTACGTGCAGGAGGCCGGCATCCACGGAGGGCCTGATCCATTCATGTGGATCATCTCCTCCAAGCTGATTCCCGACTTCCTCGAGCACATCAGTGAGCTGACCATCGGGCGCCGTGGCGCCCACAACCCTCGCTAACACGCCCTAGAGGTTCAGACATGAGCAACAAGCAACTCGTGGAGCAGAAGTATGTTCCCCACGTGGTCGAGGTGCGCGAGCGCCTCAAGTCCTCCCCCGCGCTCCAGACGTTGCTGGATCCGAACGTGGACCCCGCGCTCGTGGAAGGCTTCCTCATCCAGCTCAACTCGCTGGGCGTGTACATGACGGAGCCGGTGGACGGATGGATCCGCCGCGCGGGCGAGGCCACCGTGAAGATGGGCCTCAAGGACGTGGGCGAGAAGCTCATCACCCACGCGAAGCACGAGGAAGGCCACCACCTGATGATGATCGAGGACACCAAGAGCCTCGTCGCCCGGTGGAACGCCAAGCGCGGTCCCCAGCTGGATGCGACGGCGCTGCTGAACCAGGTGCCCACGCAGGCCATGGTGGAGTACCGGAAGATCCACGAGGACACCATCGTCGGTCCCATGCCCGCCGCCCAGGTCGCGATCGAATATGAAATCGAGAACCTGTCGGTCGTCTTCGCGCCCGGGCTGATGGAGCAGGCCAAGCGCGTGTGTGGCGAGGACATCATGGAGGCGATGTCCTTCGTCAAGGAGCACGCGGAGATCGACGTGGGCCACACCGCCCTCAACGAGGTGATGCTCGGCAAGCTGCTGACCCAGGTGCCCGAGAAGGCCGAGGTCATCGGCAAGACGGGCGCCCTGGCGCTCGACATCTACCTGCGCTTCATGGGCGACTGCGTCGAGCGCGCCCAGGGCCTGCTCAAGCCCGCCGCCGCGGCCTGACGTCCCGTCGGGCGGAAAGTCCAGCCATGCCCGACTCCGGGGCGCCTGTGGCCATGTTCTGGCCCGGGCGCCCCGTCGACTTTTTCCACGCCCTCCCCTACCCGGCCCGACGAACCTCCGAGGCGCCACCCCGCGGACGGGGACGGATGAGACCTCGCAGCGCGCGACGAAGCCCGTCGAGGCGAGGCCCCGTGGCCGTGCCGAACACGTACCGGTCCGGACGCAGCACCACCACGTCCTTGTCGTGCCGTGAGAACCACGCGCCGAGCCGGCCTTCCGTGTCCACGAACGCGTCCGGAGGAGGCTCGCCGATGCGCTCCGCGGAGAGCACGGACCACGCCCGCGCGCCCAGCTCCGCCGCCAGCGTGCGCGCCTCGCGCTGCGTGTCCTGCGAGGCACCGGGCCGCGTCAGCACGACGAAGCCGTCGCCGAGCACGTGGTCCATCAACACCCGCTGCCCCTCCGTGGCTTCCACACGCGGCTGCGGGAAATAGGTGCCTTCAGGCGCGGCCTTCGCCCGCTGCGTGCCGAGGATGAAGCCCTTCTCCAGCGCGAATGCGGGCTTCACCTTGAACTGGCGAATGAACTCTCCGGTGACGGGCAGCCGGTAGAGCACCTGGATGAGCACGTTGCGCGCGCGCGCCAGCACCTGGCCTCCCGTCATCATCATCCGGCCCATCGCATCCGAGCTCTTGATGACCTCCGAGACGTGGCCACGCCGCTCGTGCTCGTACGTGTCCAGCAGCGAGTCATCCGCCGAGCCGTCCAGCACCCGCGCCAGCTTCCACGTCACGTTCGCCGCGTCGCGAAAGCCCGCGCACAGGCCCTGGCCCAGGAAGGGCGGCATCAGGTGCGCCGCGTCTCCGAGCAGGAAGGCGCGTCCCACCCGCCAGCGGTCCACGATCCGGCTGTGGTACGAGTGGACGTTGACCGAGCGAATCGTCACCGTCGCCGGGTCGACGTAGTGCGAGATGAGCGAGCGCACATGCTCGGGCTGGCGCACGGCCTCCAGGTCCGCGCCCGGGTCCACGATGATGTCGAAGCGCATCTCGTCCCGCGCCGTGCGCGCGATGAACCCCCGCCGGTTCGGGCCACACAGGTAGCTGGTGTAGTCGGGCTCTGGAGACGCCGTGCTCACGGTGATGGCCAGTGAGTGCTCCAGCGCGGTGGTGCCCTCCAGCTTCAGGTCCAGTTTGCGGCGGATGGTGCTGTGGGAGCCATCACAGGCCAGCAGGTAGCGCGCCCTCACCGTCACGGACTTCTCGGTGCCGCACTCGCGCACGCGCACGGTGATTCCCTCACCGTCCTGCACGAAGGACTCGACCTCGCGGCCCTGCCACAGCTCCACGTGCTCGAAGCGCGCCATGCCCCGGCGCAGCACCGCCTCCATGCGCGGCTGCTGGAAGAAGGCGCCGACGTAGTGGCCGAACGGCTGGTCCAGGTTCGCGAAGTCCACCTCCGCGAGCGAGCGCAGCCGGTCATCGAGGTAGCGCAGCGTGTGGCACGGATGGAAGCCCGGCCCCAACTCGCCCTCCAGCCCCGCGGACTGGAAGATGCGCTGCGCCTCGTCATCCACGCTGATGGCGCGGGACTGACCATGCGCGGACAGCTCCTTCTCCACCACCAGGGTCTTCACGCCTTGGAGCCCCAGCAGATTGGCTGCCATCGCTCCGACCGGTCCACATCCCACGATGATGACATCAACAGTTTCAGGAGCCACGTCCGCCCTCCGGGTGTCGTGCTTGTTGAGCTGCCTTTGATTCATCTCCCAGGCCAGGCCTTGGATTTATCAAGTGCCTCTTGATTCAAAGAACGCCTGGGGGAGGATTCCTTGCCTGCTTGAGATTCACCTCTCGGGCAGAATTTCCAATCACTCCCGGATGTTTTCCGTTTCAAGCGAGGGGTGCACCCTACCCGGCGGATTCCCGTCGTGGGCTCAAGTGGGTGCTCATTCCTCGTGAGCTTCAAGATTTGCGTCCGCATGAAATCGCAGTGTCGAGTAGCGACGGAGACCCTGTCGGGAAAGCAGCACAGACGTCGTGGGCAACGCGCGGCGTCGTGCTTTCGGGGATCGACGGATGCTTTGGTGGCGCTTCCCCCTCACGCGAAGTTCGCGAAGGAGCAGTCCGATGGAATGGCTCGAATTCTCCCGCTGGTCCCCCGAGGTGGAGCGACAGCTCGCGCAGCAGGCCGCGCGGCTGGGCGCGGCGGCGGCCCGTGGAGCCTCCCTGACCCGGCGGGTGCGCGTCAGCGCCACCGTGGCGGCGGCGTACCGGCTGAGCGCGATGCTGCGTGAGTATCCTCGCACCAATCCCTGGGGCCACCCGGTCTCGGAGTCCTGATTCGGGCCTGACGCTCGCCGGAAGTTTCCCGGCTTCCGGCGTCACGTCCCCACCAGGAGCCCCGGCCCCCTCGTCAAGGGTGAGCAAGTGAACGGTCCCTTCAAGGGGCCTCACGAAAGCTCCCATCCGAGGGAAGGGCTCTGGCGAAAGCGGTTTGTCTCACGATTGATTGACACATCAATCCACTCCCACCTCAGACTACCGGGTTCTCACCAGGACGCCCAGTGTCACGCGCCGAACTTCGGCGAAGGGGTGTGAAGAGCGCCGCGTTCAGTCCTCGGCGGCCTTGCGCAACGAGGAGCGCTCCAGCTTCCCCATGGCATTGCGTGGCAGGGCATCCACCCAGATGAACCGAGCGGGCAACTTGAAGCCCGCGAGCGATTGACGGCACCAGGCCTCCATCGCCTCCACCTCGGGACGCGACTGCCCCACGCGCAGCGAGAGGAAAGCCACGGGCACTTCGCCCCAGCGTGGGTCTGCCACGCCGACGACCGCGGCCTCCTGCACCGAGGGATGATTGGCGAGCACCGCCTCCACCTCGGCCGGGTAGATGTTCTCACCGCCCCGAACAATGAGGTCCGTGCGGCGCGACAGCACCGTGAGCCTGCCCCGTGCGTCGAGCACACCGAGGTCTTTCGTGCGCAGCCAGCCCTCTCGCAAGACTTCACGCGTGGCCTCGGGCCTGCGCCAATAGCCCGCCATCACCGTGGGCCCGCGCACCTCGATGTCCCCTTCCTGCCCGGGGCCTCGCACCTCGCCGCGCTCACCGACGATGCGAACCTCCATCCCCGGGAGCGGTGGACCCGCCGTCCGACCATCCGCTTCGGAGGGCCGCTCGGTCGTCACCTGCGAGCACGCCTCGGTGAGCCCGTACGTCTGGAGTGCGAGCAAGCCCACGGCGCGCGCCCGCTCCAGCAAGGGCACGGGCACCGGCCCTCCGCCAATCAGCGCCACCTTGAAAGTCTCAGGCACCCGTCGCCCAGCACGGACATCCAGCACCCGCTCCAGCGTGGTGGCGACGAGACTGACGTGAGACACCTTCTCCTCGTCGATGGCACGACTCGTGGTTTCCGCGTCGAAGCGCTCGTGCAGCACGAGACAGCCTCCCTCGTACGCCGTGCGCGTCAGCATCGCGAGGCCACCGACATGGAACAGCGGCAACGTCCCGAGCCAACGGGGCGCCGGGTGTTCTCCCAGGTTCGCCGCGGACCCGCGCGACGACGCCCGGAAGTTCCCCTCCGTCAGCACCGCGCCCTTGGGCCTTCCCGTCGTCCCACTGGTGAAGAGGACGACCCGAGGCTCGTGTTCTTCCAGCTCCACGCACGTGTCGGAAGAAGCCTCGGCCACGAAGGTCTCCAACACCTCCGCGCCGACAAGCCGCTCACGCAGTGTCCCCAGGGCGAGCGTCAAACCCGGCTCGACATCCTGGGCCAGGGGCTCCAACTCCACGCGGGTGAGGCGCGCATTGAGCGGCGCCAGCACGGCTCCGACACGGCCCAGTGCCCAGAAGAGGAACACACAGGCCGCGTGATTCGTCGCCAGCACACAGACGCGATGGCCCTTGCCAACTCCGCGAGCCTCCAGCGCGGCCACCCACCGACGCACCTCCGCATCCAGTGCGCCGTAGTTCCAGGAGCGCCCCGCGAAGGTGAGTGCCTCCGCGTCCGGTTGACGCGAGGCCCCTTCGCGAATGGGGCACCCGAACTTCGTCACACCACCACCCCGGCATCCAGGCCCAGTCCAGGCGACTCCGGAAGACGGATGCGCCCGTGCACGGGCTGGTACTCATGCATGGCGGGCTCATGCGCGAAGAGACGCCCCACCGCGAGCCCCGAGGCCAGCGACCCCGAAGGCAGCGCGGCCGCGAGGTGCGCGGCGCCCGCTCGGGCCACCACGCCGTCCAGCGAGCTCGTCACATATGCCTGCATTCCCAACCGCGCGGCCCGCATCGCCACCACGAGTCCGGGGAGCAGTCCACCCAACACCATCGGCTTGAGCACCACCGCGCCCACTGCCGGTCCACCGCCCAACAGCGGATCCACCGACAGCAGCGCACGCAGCGTCTCCGGTGAGCCGAGCGACTCGTCCGCCGCCACCATGCACGGCGCCCTTCGCTGCACACGCCACAGGGCCGACAGGTCTTCCGGCGGCGTTGGCTGCTCCACCAACTCCAGGCCGTACCAGCCCAGCTTGTCGAGCGCGCGCTTCGCGTCCGGTTCGGACCAACCGCCATTCGCGTCCAACCGCAGCTTCACGTCCGGCCCCACGGCCTCGCGCACCGCCTTCACGCGCTGCTCGTCCGCCTCCAGCGAACGCGTCGCCACCTTCAGCTTCAGCGTCCCGTAACCTTCGGCCACCGCACGCCGAGCCTCCTCCGCCAGTGCCTCCGGCGACTCCTCGCTCAGCAGCGCGTTCACCAGCACTTCGGGACGCGACTCCTCGGCCAGCAGCCAGCACAGCGGCACGCCCTGGCGCTTCGCGAGCAGGTCCAACAGGGCCAGCTCCAGCGCATGCTCAGCGGCGGGCACGGGGCCCGGCGGCGCGGGATGACGGGCCCGGACACGAACGCCCTCGCCGCGCGCCACCGTCGGCGGGAAGGGAGACAACGTGTCCTCGACCGCGCGCACCGAGTCGCCCAGGAGCTGGCCCTTCAGCGACGACAGCCACGCCCCCAGCACCTCGCCGCACACGGACAAGGACTCCGTGCCGAACTCCGGCAGCGGCATCGCCTCTCCGAGTCCCACATTCCCGTCCTCATCCTCGAGCCTCACGAGGAAGCCCTCGCGCGCGGAGTAGGAGCCTCGGGCCGTCTTCAAGGGCTGGAGCAGCTCCAACCGCAGCGGGGTCAGCGTCGCCTGAACAATACGCATGGACTCACATCATCGCAGGTACAGGCCCAGGCCGAACAGCACGCCGAAGAAGAGTTGGAAGCGCGCGGTCCCCCCCAACGCCGGGTTCAGCGCCGCCCCCTGCTCTCGCAGCACCCGCTTCAGTGGCGGCACCGCCAGGGGCAGGCTCAGGAACGACAGAAAGACCCAGGGTCCGGCGAGTCCCAGCACGAACATCGCGATGGGCGTGGCGAAGGCGGCCAGGAGCAGCAGCACGTACTCGGCCTTCCCCGCCGTCGTCCCCCAGCGCACCGCCAGCGTCCGCTTGCCCGCCTTCACGTCCGTGGTGACGTCCCGCAGGTTGTTGACGACGATGAGCATGGTGCCGCTCGCGCCCACCGGAATCGCCGCCCACCACGCCGCCGGATGCACCGTGCCGGCCTGAACGTAGAAGGTCCCCGTCACCGCGACGAGCCCGAAGAAGATGAAGACAAAGAGGTCGCCCAGGCCGTTGTAGCCCAGGGGAAACGGCCCACCCGTGTAGGCGTAGCCACAGAGGAGCGACGCGAGCCCGATGGCGACGATGGGCCAGCCGCCCACCGCGACCAGGTACGCCCCCACGGCCGTCGCCAGGGCGAAGCAGACCGCCGCGCCCACGAGCACCGTGCTCGGCGCGATGAGCCCGCTCTGCGTGACTCGCACCGGACCGAGTCGCTCGTGCGTGTCCGCGCCCTTCTTGAAGTCGTAGTAGTCGTTGATGAAGTTGGTGCCGATTTGGATGAGCACCGCGCCCAGGAGCGCCGCGAGGGCCGGGACGATGCGCCCCACTCCCAGGCCGAACGCGAGCGTCGTTCCCACCAGCACCGGCACCAGCGCCGCCGTCAGTGTCTTGGGACGAACCGCCAGCAACCACGTCTTCACGGTGGGCCGAGGCTTCGCCATCGCCACGGGGGCTCCAGCGACGGACGTACTCACGGATTCACCCTCCCTGAACTCGCCACCGGAGCAACGGCCTCGAACTGGGGCGCCTCGAACCAGGGCGTCTGGAGGAAGCCCAGCACCTCCCGGACGTAGTCCTCCGGTGCCTCCAGGTGCGGCGCGTGGCCGCAATCCGAGAAGGCATGTCGCCACACCACCGGAAGCTCCGTCGCCATCTTGCGCGCCGTCTGCGTGAACTTCTCGTCCCGCGCTCCCGTGAGCAGCAACGTGGGCAGTCGCTGGTGATGAAGCTCCGACCAGTAATCCGGTTGTACTCCAAGCCCCAGGCACTCGAGTGCGCCGGCGAGCCCCTCCACGGTGCAGCCTCGACGGTGCGCGCGCAGCGAGTCACGGCGCTCCTCGGGCATGGTGCGAAGGCTGTCGAACAGGGGCAGCGCTTCCCAGCGTTCCACGAAGGCGTCCACACCCCGGGCGCGGATGAACGCCGCGAGCTGCGCGTCCGCCTCGCGTCGCGCGGAACGCTCCTGACGTCGATGCAACCCCGGCGAGCCGCTCTCCATGATGAGCCGACCGAACCGGTCCGGCGCACGCACGGACGCGGCCAGGGCCACCCGCGCACCCTGCGAATATCCGAGCAAATCCACCGTGCCCGCGCCGAGCGAGTCCACCAGGGCCACCAGCGCGTCCACCGTCTCCAGGAAGCCGTCGCGGCCCTGTCGCTCGGGCAGCGGCGTGGTGCCATGCCCTGGCAGGTCCACCGCGATGGCTCGCACGGAGCGCCCCAGCAGCGGACGCAGTCCATTGAACGAGGCCCGGTTGCCGGTGAAGCCGTGCAGCAGCACGAGGGGCCGGGAGCCTTCTCCCCACGTCTCGTAGGCCAGTGTCACGCCCATGGTCCGTCTCCGAGTGCGGCGGCCATCCTCGCGAAGAGCTGCCGATGGTCATCCACGTTGGCGGCCCGGTCCACACGCACCTCCACGAGATGCAGGCCGCCTTCGAGCCCTTCACGCACCGCCGACCGCAACGCGGAGGGCGTCGTCGGCCGGTGCAGTCGCGCTCCGCCCAGCGCCGCCGCGTGCGACAGGTCCACGCCGTGCGGGGTGCCGAACAGCGTCTCGAACTCGTCCGGCTTCGCCGCCTGGGCGATGGGCAGGAACGAGAAGATGCCGCCGCCGTCGTTGTTCACGGCGACCACCGTCAGTGGCACCCGTGCGCGCGCGGCCGTGACGAAGGCCCCCACGTCGTGCAGCAGCGCCAGGTCACCCGTGAGCAGCACGGCGGGACGCGAGGCCGCCGCGGCCATGCCCAGCGCGCTGGAGATGATGCCGTCGATGCCATTCGCCCCACGGTTGGCCAGCACCCGCAGCGGCACGGGACCCGCCGGAGCGAAGGCATCCACGTCGCGAATGGGCATGCTGCTGGAGACGAACAACGGAGCCTCCGCGGGAAGCGCGGCCACCACCTCGCGGGCGATGCGCGGCTCGCTGAGCTGGTCGGGCCGCTCGGCGAAGGCGGCCTCGAGCGCGCCTCGCGCCAGTCGCTCCGCCGCGAGGAAGCCCTGCGCCCACCGTCCCGGGCCCCGGGTCTGTCCCTTCGCCAGCGCCGCGCAGGCCGCCACCGCCGAGCCTTCCACCACCGTCGACGCGCGATGCGTCGGGTCGAACAACGCGCCCCCATCACTGAAGAGGACGACGTCCGAGCCCGACGCCTCCACCCATTGCTGCGGCGACTTGGGCGTCAGCCCGCCACCGAAGCGCAACACCAGCTCCGGGCGGTGCGTCCGAGCAAAGGGCGCGTGGCGCAACAGCGCGTCGTAATACGAGAGCGTGAGCGGCCCACCGCCATAACGCGCCTGGGACGTCGCCTCGGCGAGCACGGGGTAGCCCGTGGCCTGGGACAGCGCGGAGATGGCGTCGGCGAACCCGTCCGCCTCGTCGCGAGGACCACAGACAATGACACCCCGCTCCGTCGCGGCGATGCGCTGACGCAGCGACTCCAGCACCGCGGCATCCGGCATCGGAGTAGGAGGCACGATTCGCGTGAGCGGCGCACCCACGCGGCCCGCCTTCGACAGCGCGGACAGGCGCTCCTCACCGAAGGCCTCCGTCACGGGCGCGAGCGGCTCGCGGAAGGGGACGTTGAGCTGCACGGCGCCCCGCGGCGCGCGCAGCGCGGTGGACACTGCCCGGGCGGCGGTCGCGCGCAGGTGGATCAGCGCCACGTCACTGGCCTCGGGGACGCCCACGTCCGTGAAGCTGCGCGCGTGCTCGCCATAGAAGCGGGCCTGGGGAACCGTCTGCGCCGCACCCCACCCCTGCAGCTCCAGCGGGCGGTCCGCCGTGAGTACGATCAGGGGCACCTGGGACAGCGAGGCCTCGATGACCGCGGGATAGAAATGCGCGCCCGCCGTGCCGCTCGTGGCCACGAGAATCACTGGTGCGCGTGACTGCTTCGCGAGCCCCAGCCCGAAGAACCCGGCGCTGCGCTCGTCGATGACGGACCAGGTGCGCAGGCCCTCCGCGCGAGCACACGCAATCGCCAGCGGCGAGGAGCGCGAGCCCGGGCACACCACCGCGTGCCGCGCGCCACCGCGAACCAACTCCTCCACGAGCGCGCGAGCCCACAGCAGGTTGAGATTACTGTCGCCCGACATCCCCGCCTCCCAACGCACGCAACACGGCCAGACTCTTCATCTCCGTCTCCCGCCACTCCGCCTCCGCGATGGAGCCGGCCACGATTCCGCAACCCACGAACAGCCGGGCCCGCGAGCCCCGCACCCGCGCCGAGCGCAACCCCACCATCAGGTGCGCACGCCCCGGCCCCACCCAACCCACCGGCCCCGCGTACCAGCCCCTGTCCAGTCCCTCGTGCTCCACCAGGAAGGACAGCGCTCGCTCGCGCGGAGTGCCACCCACCGCCGGCGTGGGATGCAACGCCCCCACCACCTGCGCGGCCGAGACACCCTCGCGAAGCTCCGCGCGAATGGCCGTGCGCAGGTGCACCACGTTCTTCAACGTCAACAACTGGGGCTCCGCGTCGGCTCGTACGTCGGCCGCAAGCCCCCGGAGCGTCGCGAGGATGTAGCGGACCACCGCCTCATGCTCGCGCACGTCCTTGTCCTGCCCCCGCAGCCCCTCGGCCTGATGTGGCGCGGCCGTCCCCGCGAGCGCCTCCGTCTCCAGCACCCGCCCCTCCACCCGACACAGCGTCTCCGGCGTCGCGCCCAGGAAGCACGTCCCGTCCGGCGCTCGAAACAAGAAGGTGGCACAGCGAGGGTTCTGCTCCCGCAGGCGCGCCAGCACGTCCACCACGTCGAAGGGCGCCGGCCCCTCCACGTCCACGGCGCGCGCCAGTACCACCTTCTGGAGCTGCCCCGAAGCAATGGCTTCCAGCGCACGCTCCACCCGCGCCTCGAACTCCGGACGCGACGAGGTCTGTGACAGGTCCACCGGACCGCCCCGCGCGTGTCGGTACGCCTCCGAGAAGCGCGCGCACACCCGCTCCAGCCGCGAGCGCACCGCGTCCTCGCCGCCACGTCCCTCGGGCGCGAAGGCCGCCACCGCCAGCCCGCTCCCGGTGCGCCACACCAGCACCTCCGGCAGCGTCCAGCGCGCCACGCCATGCGCCGCCCAGGCCTCATCCGGCAGGCCCGTCGCGCCGAAGCGAATCCCACCGAACCAGGGGCCCGGAAGAATGTCGGGAACCGCGCCCAGCCAGCGCAAGGACGTCGCGGCCAGGGTGGTGAGCACCGCGGGCACCTGCCCGGACTCAGCGGCCTCCACCACCGCCGCCTCGCCCCACCCCGCCGCCGCTTCTTGAGCCAGGGGCCGCTCCCAATACACCGTCGGAACGCCCAGCGAATCCGCTCCGGAGAGTGGATCCACCGCCGCCAGGGGCATCATTCCGGCCACCCAGCGCTGGCCCTCAACGGGATTGAGCGTCTTCATCAGCGGTCCTCATCCGCGACTGCCCTGAAATCACCTTCGGTTGTCTTCTAAGCCATCTCGGCTATACATGCACCAAGGAGTTCAAAACCTCTTGAACTCGGTGGATGGGAGGGCTCGTGGGAGGCAAGCAGCCAGACGAATCCGTGCCGGCGAACGCCGGGAAGGACACGGGTGCGCGGCGCGTGCTCCGAGCGTTCCGACCCGAGGGGACGCGGGTGCGTGCGGGCAGCGTGGAGGTAGGCGGCCCGGGGTTCGTCGTCATGGCTGGCCCTTGCGCCGTGGAGGGTGTGGAGCAGGTCGACCGGACCGCCGCCGCCGTGGCTCAGGCGGGCGCCCATGTCCTCCGAGGTGGCGTGTTCAAGCCTCGCACCAGTCCCTACGCGTTTCAGGGAATGGGGGAGCCGGGGCTGCAACTGCTGGCCGACACCGGGCGCCGCCACGGGCTGCCCATCATCAGTGAAGTAATGGAGACCGCGCAGATTCCCTTCATGGCGGAGTCCGCGGACATCCTCCAGGTGGGCGCGCGAAACATGCAGAACTTCTCCCTGCTGCGCGCGCTGGGCAAGATACGCCGCCCGGTGCTGCTGAAGCGGGGGCTGTCCGCCACCGTTCAAGAGTGGCTGCTGGCGGCCGAGTACATCCTCGAGGGCGGTAACGAGCAGGTCCTCCTGTGCGAGCGGGGCATCCGGACGTTCGAGACGGAGATGCGCAACACGCTGGACCTGGCCGCCGTCGCCTGGGCCAAGCAGCGCACGCACCTGCCCGTTATCGTCGACCCCTCGCATGCGACGGGACAGGTGGAGCTCATCCTCCCCATGTCCCTGGCGGCGGCGGCGGCGGGGGCGGATGGGTTGTTGATTGAAGTCCATGCGAAGCCGGAGCAGGCGCTGTGCGATGGGGCACAGGCCCTGACGCCGGAGCGCTTTCAAACGTTGATGCAGCGGCTGCCAGCCGTGCTAGACGCGGTGGGCCGACACCTTTGGCGGCCGGAGATTCCGGCCCAGGTCGTGAGGGCGCGATGAGTACCGAAGTCCGTCAGATGTTCTCCTCCATCGCCACGCGGTACGACGTGACGAACGAGGTCCTGTCGTTCGGCATCCACCGCCTGTGGCGTCGGACGGCCGTGCGTCTCAGCCGGGCCAAGGAAGGCGACAGCGTCCTCGACTGCGCCTCCGGCACCGGTGACCTGGCGCTGGTCTTCAAGCGGAAGGTGGGGAGCAACGGCCGCGTCGTCGGCACGGACTTCTGCCCGGAGATGCTGGAGAGCGCCCCCGCGAAGGCGGCCAAGGCGGGCCTCCAGGTGGACTTCCAGGTCGCCGACGCGATGGCGCTGCCCTTCGCGGACAACAGCTTCGACGTGGCCTCCATCGCCTTCGGCATCCGCAACGTGGATGACCCGGTGAAGTGCCTCAGCGAGATGGGGCGCGTGGTGAAGCCGGGCGGACGCGTCGTGGTGCTGGAGTTCGGTCAGCCCAACGGCGTCTTCGGAGCGCTCTTCCGCTTCTATAGCAAGACGGTGATGCCGGCCATTGGCGGCCTGCTCACCGGCAACCGCGCGGCCTATGAGTACCTGCCCCGCACTTCGGCGGCCTTCCCCGCCGGAGACCGTTTCCTGTCGCTGATGGACCAGTCCGGCGCATATGCGGAGCGAAGCGCGCATCCGCTGATGTTCGGAACGGCGAACGTGTATGTCGGCATCGTCCGCTGAAGGCCAGAGAAGACTCGTCGAGCATGTCCTCAACTCAGTGGATCCCCGGCTCGCGCCGACGCTGAGAGAAGCCGTCGCGCGTCCGGGGCCCACGCCTCGCCCGGCCGCGGGACAGACGGTGGTGCTGTGTGGCCATCGCAGCGCGGGCAAATCCACGTTGTTGCCCCGAGTCGGCGGACTGCTCGCGCGGCGGGGCCTGGACCTGGACACCCACCTGGAGCAGACCCACGGCCGCCCGCTGCGCAAGTGGGTCGCGGAGGCGCCCACGGAGTTCCGCGCCGCCGAGCGCCGCGCGCTCCTGGAGCTTCCCTCCGGAACCCTCGTGGCGGTGGGCGGCGGTTTCCTCTCGCACCACCCGGACGCGCTGGAGGGGATGTTCACCCTGCTCATCCCGGTGACGTTCGAGACCTACCGGGAGCGACTGCTCCACGACCGGACCCGACCCCGGCTGCGTCCGGGCCTCTCCCTGGAGGAGGAACTCTCCTCCGTCTTCCAAGAGCGCGAGGCCCTCCACGCCCGCGTTCCCACCATCGCCCTGGTGGACTTCCTCCGGGGCTGCCTCCATCTTGAGGAGTCCCCGTGACGCCCGCACGGCGTGTCGTGACGCTGCCTCCCACCCTGCTCGGCACTGACGCCGTCCACTTCGCCCGGGAGTGCCAGCGTCGCGGCGCCGACGTGCTGGAGATTCGCACGGACCTGCATGCCCCTGAGGCCGTGGACCCAGCCGCGCTCGCGGCCGTCCTCCCCCTGCTCGTGTCCGAGCGTGGCAAGCCGCTGCCGTCCGCATGGGTCACCGCCGCGTGGCGCGTGGACCGGGACTTGATGGATGCCACCGGGCACCAGGGCTCGCTCGATGCTCCCTCCGGCAAGCTGCTCGCGTCGCACCATGCGGACCGACAGCTCACCACCGACGAAGCCTTGCGGTTGTGGGAACGCGACGTGCCCGCTGACGCGCTGGTGAAACACGTGGAGCCGATGACTCATCCAGACCATGTCGGCACCCTGCTGGAGACGCAAAGCAGGCTGGCGGACCGGTTCGGAGTGACGCGTGTCACGGTGCTCGGCATGGGCGCGGTGGCGCTGCCCGCGCGCGCCGTGCTCGCCCGGAACAACATGCTCGACTACGTGGCCGCTGGCGGCTCCTGGGCCGCTGCGCCGGGACAGCGACTCCTCGACGACGTGGTTCGGGAGTGGCGCGGCGCGGACCGCACCACACTGCCGGCCCCGCTGCGGCTGGGCATCTTCGGGATGTCCATCGCCCACTCGCGCTCGCCTCGCATCCACCGGCAGCCGTTTGATCGCATCGACATTCCCGCGGACGGCCCCGTCGAGGCCCTCTTGGACTCGCTCCTGCCCCACTACGCGGGCTTCGCCGTCACCAGCCCGTTCAAGATGCCACTGGCGCGGCACACGGGCTCGTCACTGGACGCCATCAACACCCTGGTCCGTCGAGGCGCCCGGTGGGAGTCCTTCAACACGGACACCGAGGGCGCCCGGAAGGTGCTGGAGCGCCTGGGCTCGACGGAGGTCTTCGTCCTCGGTGACGGAGGCGCCACGTCCGCGCTGCGCACCGTGGCGACCGAGCGCGGTGAAGCCCTGCGCATCCTTCGTCGGGCGGACATCCAGGCACCCCTCACCGGCGCAGGCGTCTGGACCTGGCCGGTCCATGTGGAGCCGCCGGATTCCCTGCGATTCGAGCGAGCACGCGTCGCGGTGATCGCATACGGTGCGCCCGGCCGACGCATCGCGGCGGAGATTACGCGGCGCGGCGGCACCCCGGTCCTGCTGGGTGCGGCGTGGTTCGTCGCGCAGGCCCGGCGGCAGCGACAGCTTTGGGAGACCGCGACATGAACACCTTCGGAGTCCTCTTCCGTTTGACGACCTTTGGTGAGAGCCACGGCCCCGCGCTCGGCGCGGTGGTGGATGGCTGCCCCGCGGGCGTGCCCCTCACGCAAGAGCGCCTCCAGGCCGCGTTGGACAGGCGCCGCCCGGGCCAGTCCGCCCTCGTCACGCCTCGCAACGAGCCAGACCGGGTGGAGATCCTCTCCGGCGTCTTCGAGGACAAGACGCTCGGCACGCCCATCGCCGCCATGGTGCGCAACACGAACCAGCGTTCGGGCGACTACGAGCAGCTCAAGCAGGTGGACCGGCCCGGCCACGCGGACGCCGTGTGGCGCGAGCGCTACAAGCACCGGGACCACCGCGGCGGCGGTCGCACCAGCGGACGCGAGACGCTCTGCCGTGTCATCGGCGGAACCATCGCTGAGGCCTATCTGGAGCGGGACATGCCCACCGTGCGCACCGTCGCGTACGTGTCCCAGGTCGGTGACCTCATCGCCTCCGTGCCCGCGCCGGGCCTCACGCGCGCCATGGTGGATGCGCACCCCACGCGCTGCCCCGACGAGGCGGTCCGCGAGGAGATGTCCCGCCGCATCCTCTCCGCGAAGGAGGCCGGCGACAGTCTCGGTGGCTCCATCGACATCCGCGTGGAGGGGCTGCCCGTGGGACTGGGCGAGCCCATCTTCGGGAAGATCAAGGCGCTCATCGCCCAGGCGCTGGGCAGCGTGGGCGCCATCACGGGTGTCGTCTGGGGTCCGCCGGATCTGCTCCAGCGCATTGGCCAGCCGGGCACCCAGTTCCATTCCGTCAAGGACGTCTACGGCGGCATCCAGGGAGGCCTCACCAACGGTGAGCCGCTCCAGGTCCGCGCTTTCTTCAAACCCCCAGCGACGCTGGCGGACCACGCGAAGGGTGGCCGTCACGATCCGTGCATCATGCCCCGCGCCGTTCCGGTGCTGGAGTCCATGGTGTCACTGGTCATCGCAGACCTCGTCCAACAGATGAACGCACGCCCCAACACCCTATGAGCCCCTACCCTCCCGGCGCCTACCGTCCTCCCAACGACCGCTGGGGTCCGTTTTCGAGACTCGCCAAACGCCTTCCTGAAGGCAGCCTCGCGGTGGTGGATCGCACCGTCGCCCGGCTCCACCCGGGACTCATCCCCGCGCTGGAGGCGCAGAACCCTCGCGCCATCGTCCAGCTCGTGGGCGGAGAGAGCGCGAAGAGCTTCAAGGCCCTGGAGAAGGTGCTCGCCGCGGGGCTGTCCCTGCCGCGCTCCGGCACGCTGCTCGCCGTGGGCGGAGGAACCGTGGGCGATGTGTCCACCGTCGCCGCGCACCTGCTCAAGCGCGGTGTGAGGCTGGTGCAGGTGCCCACCACACTGCTCGCCGCCGTCGACAGCAGCCTGGGCGGCAAGGGCGCGGTGGACCTCACCGTGAAGGGCCGCGTGGTGAAGAACCCCGCCGGCGTCTTCCACTACGCCGAGGAGTCGTGGCTCTGCCCGGAGCTGTTCGCCACGCTGTTGCCGACACAGGTGCGCGAGGGCTCGCTCGAGGCGTGGAAGATGGTCATCAGCCTGGATGCGGCCCTCTTCCGCCGCTACCTGCGCAAGCCTCCCGCGCTCGAGAAGCTGGTGAAGGACGCGCGCGGCCTCAAGGAGAGCGTCTGCGAGCAGGACCCGTACGAACACAAGGGCCTGCGCCGGGTGCTCAACTTCGGCCACACCTTCGGCCATGTGCTGGAGAGCGTGTCCCACTTCAAGCTGTCCCACGGTGACGCCGTGGGCCTGGGCATCCTCCTGGCCCTGGACGTCGGTCGCCACCTGGGCGTCACCCCGGAGCCCGTGGCCGCCGAGGTCGAGCGCGCCCTCATCGACGGCCCGGGTGTCCTCGACCGTGAGCGAGTCGCCGGCCTCTTGCGGCGCCCATCGCTGAAGGACATCGCCACGCTGCTCGACGCCGACAAGAAGGCCGGGGCCCGGGGCGAGCTGCGCATGGTGCTCCTGACGGCCATCGGCGCCACCGAGGTCCGCGACGTGGCCGCCTCCACGTGGCGCGAGCTGTGGCCGGCGTGGACGAAGGCGGTGCGCCCGTGAGCATGAGCACCCGTCGCATCCTGTTGGACCCGAGCCACCTCGTGGCCTCGCCGCTCACCCCGCCCGTCTCCAAGTCGGACGCGCAGCGCGCCCTGGTGCTGGGTCACCTCACCGGCGCCTGGCCCCTGCCCTCCGTCCAGGCCGAGTCGGACGAGGACCTCCCGGCCGACGTGCGAGTGCTGCGCCGGGGCGTGGAAGCCCTGCGGCTGCCCGCCGGGCCCGTGCGCGACGTGGACTGCGCGGACGGGGGCGCCCCCTTCCGCATCCTGGCCACCCAGGTCGCGGTGACGCCGGGTGCTCGCGTGCGCCTCACCGGCACGCCTCGCCTGGGTGAGCGTCCCCACGGTCCCCTCTTCACCTCGCTGAAGGACGCACTCGGTCCCGCGGGGCTCACGCTCACCGAGGGCCAGCCCTGGCCCGTGGAACTGTCCGCGCCAACGGACACCTCGAAGGTGTCGCCCGTCTTCCGGGTGCCCGGCGACCAGAGCAGCCAGTACGCGTCCAGCCTGCTCCTGGGCTGCGCCGCGCTGTTCCTGCGAGAGCGCCGGGCGTGGAGCGTCGAAATCGAAGGCACGCTGACGAGCGCCGGCTACCTGGATCTCACCCTCACGTGGCTGGAGCGCTTCGGCTTCGAGGTCCAGAAGTCCGACTCCCAATACACCGTCTCTGGCTACACGCCCCCTCCGAGCGTCCCTTCGCTCCCCGGGGACTGGTCCTCGCTGGGCTACCTGCTGCTCATCGCCTGGAAGGCGGGGGGCACGGTGGAACGAGCCGACGCGGCCAGCGCCCACCCGGACCAGGCCATCCTCCGCCTCATCGAGCAGGTGGGCCTGGGGACGACGCCGACAGGTCCGGCGCACACGTCGAAGGTGACGGGCCGCCCGGCGGGAGGCTTGCGGGCTTCGGGTAAGGAGTGTCCGGACCTGCTGCCAACCCTGGCGGCGCTCGCCTGTGTGCTCCCCGCGCCTTCCACGCTGACGGACGTCGGAATTCTCCGATTGAAAGAAAGCGACCGGCTGGAAGGTATCCGAGACCTGGTCAGCGCCTACGGAGGGACGACGGAGCTCCAGGGGGAAATCCTCCACCTGACGCCTCCCGCGGCCCCTCCTGCCCGGTTCACCATGGACAGCCGGGGTGACCACCGCCTGGCGATGACGGCCGCGACGCTCAGCGTGCTGTCCGGAGCGACCCTCGTCCTGACCGGCCCCGAGTGTGTCGAGAAGAGTTTTCCGGGCTTCTGGCGGCAGCTGTCCCGCTCGGGAGCACGTATTTCCGAGCAGCCGTAGGAACCATCAGTGTCTCCCCATCCGACTTATCGTTCTTTTTTGTTGAAAGCGATCTGCGCCCTGTGAAATCTCCGCCCATGCCCAAGGACACGCTGACGATCACCGACAATCGGACCGGCAAGACGTACGAGGTCCCGGTCGAGAACGGCTGTATTCGCACCAACGCCCTCCGACAGATCAAGGTCGGGGACGACGACTTCGGCCTCATGGGCTACGATCCGGCGTTCCTCAACACCGCGAACTGTAAGAGCGCCATCACCTTCATCGATGGTGACAAAGGCATCCTGGAGTACCGCGGTTACCCCATCGAGCAGCTGGCCGAGAAGTCCAGCTACCTGGAGGTCGCCTACCTCCTGCTGAACGGAGAGCTGCCGACCCCGAAGGAGCTGGAGCAGTTCGTCCATCTCGTCACGCACCACACGTTCGTGCACGAGAACGTGAAGTCCTTCATGGATGGGTTCCGCTACGACGCGCATCCCATGTCCATGCTGGGCTCCACCGTGGCGGCGCTGTCCAGCTTCTACCCGGACGCGAAGAACACCAAGGATGAGCTGAGCCGTCGCATCCAGATCACCCGGCTCATCGCCAAGATGCCCACGCTCGCCGCGTTCTCCTACCGGCACACGATGGGCCTGCCCTACATCTACCCGGACAATGACCTGTCCTACGTCGCCAACTTCCTGGCGATGGTGAAGCGCATCGGCACCACGACCTACAAGGTCCACCCGGTGCTGGAGCGCGCGCTGGACGTGCTCTTCATCCTCCACGCGGACCACGAGCAGAACTGCTCGACGACGTCCGTGCGCACGGTGGGCTCGTCGGAAGTGGACCCGTACTCGGCCGTCACGGCGGGCATCGGCGCCCTCTACGGTCCGCTGCACGGCGGCGCCAACGAGGCGGTGCTGCGCATGCTCCGCGAGATTGGCCACGTCTCCAAGGTCCCCGACTTCATCAAGTCGGTGAAGAGCGGCGAGGGCGAGAAGAAGCTGATGGGCTTCGGCCACCGCGTCTACAAGTCCTACGATCCGCGCGCCAAGGTCATCAAGCGCGTGGCGGACGAGGTCTTCGAGGTGACGGGCAAGAACCCGCTGCTGGAGCTCGCCGTGGAGCTGGAGCGCATCGCGCTGCAGGACGAGTACTTCGTCAAGCGCAAGCTCTACCCCAACGTCGACTTCTACTCCGGCCTCATCTACGAGGCGATGGGCTTCCAGGCCGAGATGTTCCCCGTCCTCTTCGCCATTCCCCGCACGGTGGGCTGGTGCGCGCAGTGGGAGGAGATGGTCCTGGACTCCGAGCAGAAGATCGCGCGTCCCCGTCAGATCTACACGGGCCAGAAGCGCCGCGACTACGTCGCCATGGACAAGCGCGCCGTGAAGTAGGAGGCCTGTCCTCACACCCCTGGGCATGAAGTGAGATGGGGCGAGGGACCGCGAGGTTCCCCGCCCCTTTCTCTTTGCGGGCCCACCTGGCGACCCCAGCGCCTCGGGGTCGCCCGCACCGCCCCGCTTCAGCCCGTCTGGGCCGCGGTGGACTCGGCGTACATCGATTCGATGAGCCCGGCGTGCTTCTGCTCCACGGCCTTGCGGCGGACCTTCAGGGTGGGCGTCAGGTCGCCCGCGTCCACGGTGAAGTCCTGCTCCAGGATGACGAAGCGCTTGATCGACTCGAAGCGGGACAGCTTCGGGTTGATGTCGCGGTCCAACCCCTCCTGGATGAGCTGGCGCAGACGCGCGTCCTGGGAGAGCGTCTTGAGGTCCTCGGGCCAGCCCTTCTGTTGGGCCAGGGCGCGGCACTTCTCCGCATCCAGCGCCAGCAGGGCCACCAGGTAGTTGCGCCGCTCGCCCACCACCACCGCGTGGCCCACGCCGGGAAGGGACTTGATGAGCTCCTCGATGTTGCCGGGCGCCGTCTTCTTCCCGCCGGAGGTGACGATGATCTCCTTCTTGCGGCCGGTGATGTGGAGGTAGCCCTCGCCGTCGAGCTGGCCCACGTCACCGGTGTGCAGCCACCCGCCCTCCAGCAGCTCCGCGGTGGCCTCCGGGTTCTTGTAGTAGCCCATGCACACGTTGCCGCCCTTGACGAGGATCTCCCCGTCCTCGGCGATGCGGACCTCCACGCCAATCAGCGGGCGCCCCACGGTGCCCAGGTGGGCCGCCTCGCGCGTATTCACGGTGCCCGGGCCCGCCACCTCCGTCATCCCCCACACCTCGTGGATGAACATGTCGATGGAGGCGAAGAACTCCAGCACGTCCCGGCCGATGGGGGCCGCCGCCGTGGCGAAGAAGTCCACCCGCTCCATGCCGATGCGCGTCTTGAGCGGCTCGAACACCAGCCGCTGGGCCAGCCGGTACTGGGCCTCCAGGAGCACCGGGATGCGCTCGTGGCGCTGGGCGCGGGCATGCAGCTCCGAGGCGACGCCCCGGGCCCAGGAGACGATGCGGCGCTTCATGGGGGGCTGGCCGCGCAACCCCTCCTCCGCCTTGGCCTTGAACTTCTCCCACACGCGCGGCACGCCGAAGAAGAACGTGGGCCTCACGTCCTTCAGGTTCGCCGGCATCGCCTCCACCGAGTCCGCGAAGTACACCTGGATGCCCAGTATCAGCGGGCAGTGCAGGGAGATGACCTGCTCGGCGATGTGGGACAACGGCAGATAGGAGATGATGACCGAGTCCTGCTGGTGCTTGAAGTCCACGGCGGTGATGAGCTGCCGGGACGTCCAGGACAGGTTGTAGTGGCTGAGCATGACCCCCTTGGGGTGGCCCGTCGTTCCGGAGGTGTAGATGAGGGTGCCCAGCGCCTCCGGCTTCAGCGCGTTGACGCTGTCCCAGTAGGGCTTGTCGTCCACCCCCGTGCCCTTCTCCAGGACGTCCGCGTAGCGCAGGACACCCTCCGGCAGCGGCGTGGACGGCGCGTCCAGGATGATGAGGTGGCGCAGCTTGGGCAGGCGCTCTCGCAGGGCGAGGCCGGTGCGCAGGTGCTTCTCGTTCTCCACGACGAGGACGGTGGCCTCACAGTGGCCCAGGATGTACTCGAGCTGCTCCACCGCGCTGGTGGTGTACAGACCTACCGGGACGCCTCCCAGCGCCATGGCGGCCAGGTCCGCGACGTGCCACTCCTCGCGGTTGAAGCTGATGATGCCCAGCGGCTGGCCCTCCCCGTACCCGAGCGTCCTCAGGCCGAGGGCGAAGCGTTTGACCCGCTGGGCATATTCGAACCAGGAGGTGGGAACATAGCCGTGTCCCCGGCGGGTCCAGAGGGCCGGCCGATGCTCCTGCTGCGCGGCCCGGTCATGGAGGGCATGCACCATCGTCTTCGGGAGGTCCATCCGACGAAGGTTAGCGGATGTAGGGGCGTCCCGACCACGCCCCCGGTTCGCGGACGTTGACAGCTGGTTGGATGGCTTTGTATGCCGCGCCCGACCATGAGCATCGACTTCACCTGCCAGAAGTGCGAGGCAAGCTTCGAGCTTGACGTTCAAGACCTCATCGAGGGGACGGAGAAGATCATCTGTCCTCACTGCGACGCGAAAGCGCCCGCGAATCTCTCGGAGGACTTCGTCGCCGCGCTCTCGGAGATGCGCGCGCAGATCGCCGTGCTCGACAAGAAGTTCGCCGTCTCCATGACGTTGGAGTCGGAGGACGTCGCGGACACGATCGACGAAGAGGACGAAGAGGAGGATGAGGAATCCGACGACGAGGACGACGACCTCGACGAGGATGAAGACGAGGACGTCGAGGACGACGAGGACTACGACGACGAGGATGAGGACGAGCGTCCCTGACGTCCGCTCCCTTGCCCTCCGGGCGGCCGTTTCCCGCCGTCCAGGGCAACCGGGCTGAATCGCTACCCTCCCGACAGGGTGGCGGGTGCGTAGTTTCAGGGTGTGAGAACACCCAACCGCGCCACTTTCTTCTTCGCCCCCCTGTCGGCGCTGTTGTTGGCGCTCGGGGGGGTGCTGATGCTCCCCGCCTTCAGTGCTCCCGGGGCCATCGCGGCCACACTCCCGGGCGACTCCGGGCAACCGTGCATCACCGAGCACGGAGGCGACCCCAAGGCCTGCAACGAGCTGGTCGAACTGGAGGTGCAGGACGTCGTCCCGCTGGTGGAGGCCCAGACGCACGCCGTCGTGCTCACCACCAAGGACCGCCAGGTCGTCCTCCCCGTCTTCGTGGATGAGGCCTCCGCCGTCTCCATCGCCTTCCGACTGGCGGAGCGCGAGCCGCCCCAGCCGCTCGCCCAGGACCTCCTGGACGACGTCGTCGACCAGCTCGGCGCCAAGGTGACGGAGGTCCGCATCGACGACCTGCGCGACAACGTCTATTCGGGCCGCGTGTTCCTGGAGCAGGGTGCGAAGAAGATGACGCTGGAGGCCCGCCCGTCGGACTCCATCGCCATGGCCCTCACCAGCCACGCCCGCATCCGCGTCACGCGCAAGGTGCTGACGCTGGCCGGCATCAGCCGCGAGGAGATTGAATCCCTCCAGAAGGGCGGGCCCGGCGTGGGTGGCAGTGGCCCTGGCGGACAGATGGAAGAGCCCGCCCCGATGCCGCCTCCTGGGATGCCCGCGCCCGGCAATCCGCCCATCGACATGGACGCGGAGGCCCTTCCGCCTGGCCACCCGCCGCTCGGCGCGCCGCAGGGCACCGGCAAGAAGATAGACCTCTAGGCTTCGAGCCGGGGGCGAGCAGAGCCATCGACAGGTGCGAGAAAGCCCGGCCCCCCCTCCCAGGGAAGCCGGGCTTTCTCTCTCGAACATCGAGTGCCTGCAAGACGCTGGCGTGGGTCCAACCCGGGGGTCGGCACCGCGCCTGGGGCAAAGAGTTAGTCTCCCGGGCGCGAGACTGTCAAGCCACGCACCCCGCCGCCTAGGATGCGCGCACATATGCGCAAGGCGAAGATCATCTGCACCCTGGGGCCCGCATCGAGCTCCCTGGAGGTCATCGAAGGCCTCATCCGCGCGGGGATGAACGTGGCGCGGTTGAACTTCTCGCACGGTACGCACGACGAGCACCGCCAGCGGGTGGCCCTCATCCGGAAGGCGGCCAAGCGGCTGAAGCTGCCGGTGGCCATCCTCCAGGACATCCAGGGCCCCAAGATTCGCCTCGGAAAGTTCGAGGGTGGACAGCTCACGGTGAAGCCGGGCGAGCGCGTGACGGTGACGACGCGCGCGGTGCTGGGCCAGGGCTCCATCATCCCCACCCCCATCAAGTCGCTGACGAAGGACGTGGCGCCCGGAGAGGCCATCCTCCTGGATGATGGCCGGGTGCGGCTGCGCGTGCGCAAGGTGGCCGGCCAGGACGTCCTCTGCGAGGTGGAGATCGGCGGCCTGCTCAAGGACCACAAGGGGCTGAACCTGCCGGGCTCGCCCATGTCCGTGCCCACGATTACGCCCAAGGACGAGGTGGACCTGGCGTTCGGCCAGGACGTGGGCGTGGACTACGTGGCGCTGTCCTTCGTGCGCACGGCGGACGACATCCACCGGGCCCGCAAGCACGTGGCGAAGAACAAGACGCCGCTCATCGCCAAGATTGAAAAGCCCCAGGCCGTGGACCAGCTCGAAGCCATCGCCCGGGCCGCGGACGGCATCATGGTGGCGCGTGGGGACCTGGGCGTGGAGATGCCCCTGGAGCAACTGCCCGCCATCCAGAAGCGGATGGTGCGCGTGGTGAACCAGATGGGCGGCCTGGTCATCGTCGCCACGGAGATGCTGGAGAGCATGGTGAGCAACCCGCGCCCCACGCGCGCGGAGGTGTCGGACGTCGCCAACGCCATCCTGGACGGCGCGGACGCGGTGATGCTGTCCGGCGAGACGGCCGCGGGGCGCTACCCCATCGACGCGGCGTCCACCATGGCCCGCATCGTCGAGGAGACGGAGCGCGGCGTGGTGCGACACCAGCACCACTCCCCCTTCGAGCGCTCGGAGGACCTGGGCACGGGCGTCGCGGCGGCGGCGGTGGCGGCGACAGGCCAGCTCAACATCCAGACGATTGTCGCGTACACGGAGAGCGGCCACACCGCGCGCCTCATCTCCGAGTTCCGGCCCCACGCGCGCATCATCGCCCTCACGCCGAACGAGGCCGCCGTCAACCGCATGGCGCTGTACTGGGGCGTGACGGGACTCCAAGTGCCCCGCGTGAGGTCCACGGACGCCATGCTGCGGCAGGTGCGCAAGCTGTGCCTGCGCGAAGGCATCTGCCAGGTGGGCGCGCCCGTCGTCGTGGTGGCGGGAGTGCCGCTCAACGTACCGGGCAACACCAATCTGATGAGCATCCACCGCGTGTGAGCGCGGTGGACGTCGTCACTCAGAGCACCTTCTGCTCGAAGTCGTAGATCTTCTCGACGGCGAGCTGACGGTAGCGCTCCATGTTGAGGGCGCGACGGGCGCACTCCCAGACCAGCTCGTTGGGCGTGCGCTCCGGCTCCTTCTTCTTGCGGCGCTTCACCTCGGCCTTGATGGACTTCACCGCGGCGCGCGGGTGGTAGCAGAAGGAAGAGGTGAATAGGAGGTGCCCACCGAAGGGGATGAGGCGGGCCTCGAGGATGTCGCCCGTCTCCAGCCCGGCGATGTTGCGCCGCTCCGTCACGTCGAAGTCCTTGCCCGAGTACATGTCGCGCAGGCGCACCAGGCCCTTGCCCAGCTTGCGGACCTCGAAGATGCCGTGGACCGTCTCCGTGAAGCTGCGGAAGGCGTTGGACTCCTCGGGCGAGGTGTTCGCCAGGCGCTGCTCGTAGAACTCCACGGCCGGCGTCTTGCCCGTTCCAGGCGAGACGCGGTCATAGAGGTAGTAGTCGAGGAACGACGCCATGCGCAGCTCGAAGAGCTTGTCGTCCTCGAAGACCTCGCCTGTCAGGCGGAAGTACTCCGCCTTGGCTTCGAGCAGGTCCGCCTTCCGCGACTCCACGCTGCCGAAGGCGATGAGCTGGTCCAGGTACGGCTGGTAGGAGAGCGGTGACAGCGGGGAGTCCATAGAAGGTCGGTCATCCTACCCCGCCATCAGCTTCGCGAAGCGACCGAAGAGATAGCGTGCGTCATGCGGGCCGGGAGAGGCCTCGGGGTGGTACTGCACGCTGAAGGCCCGCGCATCTGGGACGGCCAGGCCCTCCACCGTGCCGTCGTTGAGGTTGATGTGCGTGACGACCGCCTTGCCCTTGAGGCTGGCGTCGTCCACGGCGAAGCCGTGGTTCTGCGCGGTGATCTCCACCTTGCCCGTCGTCAGGTCCTTCACGGGCTGGTTGCCGCCACGGTGGCCGAACTTCATCTTGTACGTCCGGCCGCCCAGCGCCAGCGCCATGATCTGATGGCCCAGGCAGATGCCGAACACGGGCACCTTGCCCAGGAGCGCCGCCACGGTGCGGTCCGCGCCCTTCACCGCCGCCGGGTCTCCGGGGCCGTTGGCCAGGAAGACGCCGTGGGGCTTGCGGGCCAGCACTTCCTCCGCCGTGGTGTGCGCGGGCACCACCGTCACGCGGCAGCCCACGTCGACCAGGAAGTGGAGCATCGACTTCTTGAGGCCGTAGTCGTAGGCCACCACGTCGAAGCGCGGGTCGCCCTGGGGGTGGGCCTCGCCAATGCCGGTGAAGACGTCCGGCGAGGGCGCGGTGAACGTGTACGGCGTCTTCACCGACACGCCGCTGGCCAGGTCCAGGCCCTCCATCCCGTGCGCCGAGCGAGCGCGCTCCGACAGCGCGGCCGGAGACAGGCCCTCGCTGGAGATGACGCCCATCTGCGCGCCATGGGTGCGCAGGTGGCGCACCAGGCGGCGGGTGTCCAGCCCTTCGATTCCTGCGACGTTGTGGCGCTTGAGGTACGCATCCAGCGACTCGCGCGCGCGCCAGTTGGACGGCTGGCTCGCGAGGGCGCGCACCACCATGCCCACCGCGTGCGGCTTGCCGGCCTCTTCGTCCTCCGGCGTCACGCCGACGTTGCCCATCTCCGGGTACGTCATGGTGAGGATCTGCCCGACGTACGAGGGGTCCGTGAGGATCTCCTGGTAGCCGTACATGGACGTGTTGAAGACCACCTCACCCACCGTCTCGCCGACCGAGCCAAAGGCACGGCCCTCGAAGGTGGTGCCATCCGCCAGGGCGAGCACTGCCCGCTTCGTCATTACCGTGACTCCTTCACCTGGCCGTCGGAGAACACCTTCCGGCCAGAAACCCAGGTCTGCACCACGCGGCCCTTCTGCTTACGGCCATGGAAGGGCGTATTCCGGCTGCGGGAATAGAACCGGTGGGCATCCACCGTCCACTCCTCCGAGGGGTCCACCACGGTGATGTCCGCCGGGGCCCCGGGAGCCAGGTGACCGCCCGGCAGGCCGAACGCCTTCGCCGGGCCGTTCGTCAACAGCTCCACGGCCCGCTTCGCGCCCAACAGCCCGGAGTGCACCAGCTCCAGCGTCAGCCCCAGGGCCGTCTCCAGCCCGACGATGCCGTTGATGCCCTTCTCGAACTCCACCTGCTTGTCCAGCACGCCATGGGGCGCGTGGTCCGTGGCGATGGCGTCCACGGTGCCATCCACCAGCGCCTCGCGCAGCGCCTCCACGTCCCGGTCCGCGCGCAGGGGCGGCGCCATCTTCGCGTGGGTGTCGTAGTCCCCCACCGCCCGGTCATCCAGGATGACGTGGTGCGGGGTGGCCTCGGCCGTGACGAGCAGGCCCCGGCGCTTCGCCTCGCGGATGAGGCGCACGCTGCCCTCGCAGGACACGTGGGCGATGTGCAGGCGGCCCTTCGTCTCCTCGAGCAGCACCAGGTCTCGCGCCACCATGGCCACCTCCGCGGAGGCGGGGATGCCGCGCAGGCCCAGGCGCGTGGACGTGGTGCCCTCGTGCATGGCGCCACCGGCGGACAGCGTCAGGTCCTCCTCGTGCACCATCACGGGCACTCCGAAGAGCGTGGCGTACTGGAGCGCGCGGCGCATCAGCGCGGCGTTCATCACCGGGCGGCCGTCGTCGGTGATGGCGACACAGCCGGAGGACACAAGCTCGCCCGTCTCCGCCAGCTCCTCGCCCTTGAGGCCCTTGGTGATGGCGCCCGCGGGGTACACATGGCACAGGCCGGCGGCGCGAGCGCGCGACAGCACCAGCTCCGTGACGAGCCCGCTGTCGTTGACGACCTTGGTGTTGGGCATGGCGACGACGGCGGTGAAGCCTCCCGCCACGGCGGCGCGGCAGCCCGTGAGGACGGTCTCCTTGCCCTCCTCGCCCGGCTCGCGCAGGTGGACGTGCAGGTCGATGAAGCCCGGCAGCACCCAGCGTCCCGCGGCCTCCACCACCTCCGCGCCCGGGGGCACGGGGAGCGGCGCGTCGGAGACCTCCGCCACCTTGCCGTCACGCACCAGGACGTCGCGGACTCCATCGACGCCGTTGCGCGGGTCGATGACGCGCCCTCTCCGGAAAAGCACCATGGAGTTCATGACGCGCACACCTCGAGGATGGCCCGCCGCACGGCGACGCCGTTGGAAACCTGCTCCAGGATGACGCTGCGGGGCCCGTCCGCCACCGAGGGCGCCAGCTCCAGGCCTCGATTGATGGGGCCCGGGTGCATCACCAGCGCGCCCGCCTTCATCCGATCCTCTCGGGCCGGGGTGAGGCCGAACAGGCGCGAGTACTCCTTCGTCGAGGGCAGGAACGCCTCGCCCATGCGCTCCATCTGCAGGCGAAGGCACATCACCGCGTCCGCCTGAGGCAGCACCGCGTCCAGGTTGTGCGTCACCTCGGCGCCCAGCGACTCCAGCCCCGGGGGCACCAGCGTGGGCGGACCACAGAAGACCACTCGCGCGCCCAGGGCCTTCAGGCACCACAGGTTGGAGCGGGCCACGCGGCTGTGGAGGATGTCCCCGACGATGAGCACCGTGCGGCCGTCCAGGCTGCCCCAGTGCTGACGGAGGGTGAAGGCGTCCAGGAGGGCCTGGGAGGGGTGCTCGTGGGTGCCGTCCCCCGCGTTGATGACGGCGCAGCGGACGTGTTTGGCCACCAGGTGGGGCGCACCGGACGAGCGGTGGCGCATGACGATGGCCACAGGCCCCGTCGCCTCGATGTTGCGAGCGGTGTCCAGCAGCGTCTCGCCCTTCGAGGTGGACGACCCGGACGGGCTCCAGTTGAGGACGCCGGCGCCCAGGCCTCTGGCGGCCATGTGGAACGAGGTGCGCGTCCGGGTCGAGTCCTCGAAGAAGAGGTTGGCGACCACCTTGCCGCGCAGGGTGTGGGTGACGTCTGGACCACCAGGCAGGTGCGCGCGCGCCCTGTCGAGCACTGCTTCGAGCTCGTCCCGGCGCCAGCCTTCGATTCCAAGGAGGTGTCTCATGGCCGGGGGCGCCGCGTACCCCGGGCCGTGCGGCGCGTCAAGCACCGTCCGAGGCGTGGCGGGTCGCCTGCCCCCCGGGTGTGGGTCAGCGCACGGGCTCGAAGAAGCGGTCCAACCGGAGACCCGTGCCACCGAACAGGCCATGCAGCAGGCCGTGGTAGCCCAGCGACAGCCAGACCACCATCGCCTTGCCCTTGATGTGGCCGTAGGGCACGAACTCCGTCTTGCCGTAGCCGGTGATGCCCAGGCCGTGACGACTGTCGGAGCTGTTGTCGCGGTTGTCGCCCATGACGAAGACCTGACCCTCGGGCACCACGTAGGGCCCCTCGTGCCGGGGCGTCCGCGTGGGTGTCTGGAGCACGCTGTGTGTCACGCCGCCCAGGCTCTCCCGGAACAGTGACTCCCGCTGGTCAAACCACTCCCCGTTGTCCGTGAGGTTGTGGACGACAAACGCGCTGTCGACACTCTCGCGAGTCTGCGGCTGGCCGTTGATGTGGACCACGCCGTCGAACAGCTCCACCGTGTCGCCGGGCACACCCACCACGCGCTTGGTGAAGTCGGCGGACTCGTCGACGGGATTGTTGAAGACGATGACGTCACCGCGCGCCGGAGGCCGGACGATGACGAACGGCACCACGTTGGCGAACGGGACGCGCACCCCGTAGATGAACTTGTTGATGAAGACCTGATCGCCAATCTCCAGCGTGGGCAGCATGGAGCCGGAGGGAATCCGGTACGGCTCCACGAAACACGTCCGGAACACCACGGCGACGAGCAGCAGCTTCGCGAAGCCGCCCACGAAGTCCCTGGGCGACTCCTTGCGGAACGTGATCAGGTGCTTCTCCGCGAGGACCTCCAGGGCCCCCACGTCGCTACGCAGCGCCCCCACGTCCCCTCGCACCGACGCGGCCTCCACCTTCAGGGCCTGCTCGGCGATGCGCTCGGCTACTCCCGGAGCCAACTTCTCGCGCACGGGAGGTTTGGAGAGGGCCCGCTCGTTCTGTTCGAGCAGGTCGATGGCGGCGAGCCGCGCGTCGCGCCACTTCGACGACACACCGCGCCAGACGAGGAGGGCGAGCCAGTACGCCACCAGCAGCAGGCCCAGTCCCTTCATCACGGGCTGCGCCCAGCTCGCCGCCGCGGGCACGAACTCGATGATCAGCGTGTACGGGAGCATCAGCAGCGCCGCGATGCACACCGGCGCCCAAAGGCTGGTGAGTCGCTCCTGCCAGAGCAGCCGGTGCCAGGCCCTCGCCTGCTCAGGGGTGCGCTGGGCCGCCATCATCGAGGACAACGACGCAGGGGACGCGGGGACAGACATGGAGGTCATGGAAGATAGCCCCCCGTACGAACCACCCGGCAATCGATTTCCAGGAACTCCCTAGCGCACGGGCTCGAAGAAGCGGTCCAACCGGAGACCCGTGCCACCGAACAGGCCGTGCAGCAGGCCGTGGTAGCCCAGCGACAGCCAGACCACCATCGCCTTGCCCTTGATGTGGCCGTAGGGCACGAACTCCGTCTTGCCGGTGATGCCCAGGCCGTAACGGCTGTCGGAGCTGTTGTCGCGGTTGTCGCCCATGACGAAGACGTGCCCCTCGGGCACCACGTAGGGGCCTTCGTGCCGACGCATCCGCGTGGGCGTCTGGAGCACGCTGTGCGGCACGCCGCTCAGGTTCTCCCGGTACAGCGACTCCTGCTGGTCGTACCACTGACCGGCGTCCGTGATGTTGTGGACGATGTACTCGCTGTCGACACTCTCGCGGGTCTGCGGCTGGCCGTTGATGTGGACCACGCCGTCGAAGATCTCCACGGTGTCGCCGGGCACGCCCACCACGCGCTTGATGTAGTCGGTGGCCTCGTTGACGGGGTTGTTGAAGACGATGACGTCTCCGCGCCCCGGAGGCCGGACGATGACGAACGGCACGACGTTGGCGAACGGGACGCGCACCCCGTAGATGAACTTGTTGATGAAGACCTGATCGCCAATCTGGAGCGTGGGCAGCATGGAGCCGGAGGGAATCCGGTACGGCTCCACGATGAACGTCCGGAACACCAGGGCGACCAGCAACATCTTCACGAAGCCGCCCACGAAATCCATGGGGGACTCCTTGCGGAACGCTCCCAGGTGCTGGGACGTGAGCGCTTCCAGCGCCCTCACCTCGCGGGGCAGCTTCTCCGGATCTCCCTCGGCCGAGGCCGACTCCACCTTCAGCGCCTGCTCGGTGATCTCCTCCGTCAGCGCCGGGGACAGCTTCTCGCGCACCTGCGGCTTCTGGAGGATGCGCTCGTTCTCGGCGATGAGCTCATGCGCCTCGTGCCGCAGCCGGCGCAGCTGCTTCTCGCGGGGCGACACGTTGCGCCACACCAGCAGCGCGACGAAGTACGCCACCATCAGCAGCCCCAGCCCCTTCATCGCGGGCTGGGCCCAGGCGGCCGCCGTGGGCACGAATTCGATGAGCGTCGTGTACGGGAACAGCACCAGGGCGACGATGCACAGCGGAGCCCACAGGCTGGTGAGCATCTCCCGCCACAGCAACTTGCGGCGCGCGCGCACCTGTTCAGGGGTGCGCCGGGCCGCCATCGCGGTCGCCAGCTTCGCGGGAGGGTTGGCGGAAGGACTGGCAGCGTTCATGGCTACTGCTCCGACTTGAGGACCGCGAGGAAGGCCTCCTGCGGAATCTCCACCGTACCCACCTGCTTCATGCGCTTCTTGCCCTCCTTCTGCTTCTCGAGGAGCTTGCGCTTGCGGCTGATGTCACCACCGTAGCACTTGGCGAGCACGTTCTTGCGCATGGCGGAGATGGTCTCACGGGAGATGATCTTCGCGCCGATCGCCGCCTGGATGGCCACTTCGTACATCTGCTTCGGAATGACTTCCTTCAGCTTCGCGCAGACCTCGCGACCGCGCAGGTAGGCGCGCTCGCGGTGCACGATGACGCTCAGCGCGTCCACCGGCTCCCCATTGATGAGGATGTCCAGGCGCGCCAGATCCGCCTCCTGGTAGCCGGTCAGCTCGTAGTCCAGGCTGGCGTAGCCACGCGACACGCTCTTGAGCTTGTCGAAGAAGTCGAAGACCACCTCGGCCATCGGCATCTCGTACGTCACCTGCACGCGCTGCCCGCTGCTGCCCAGGTACTTCATGTCCTTCTGCACACCGCGGCGGTCCTGGCACAGCTTCAGGATGGCGCCCAGGTGGTCATTGGGGACGTGGATGTGACAGGTGAGGATGGGCTCCTCGAACTTCGCGATGTTCTGCACCGGCGGCAGCTTGGCGGGGTTGTCCACCAGTTGGACGTCACCCTTGCCGCTGGTGATTTGGTACACCACGCTGGGCGCGGTGGTGATGAGGTTCAGGTTGTACTCGCGCTCCAGGCGCTCCTGGACGATCTCCATGTGCAACAGGCCCAGGTAGCCGCAGCGGAAACCGAAGCCGAGCGCCGTGGACGACTCGGGCTCATACGTGAAGGCGGAGTCGTTGAGCTTCAGCTTCGCGAGCGCGTCACGCAGGTTCTCGTACTGGTCGGACTCGATCGGGAAGATGCCGGAGAACACCATCGGCTTCACTTCCTGGAAGCCCGGGAACGGCTCCTGCGTCGGACGGGCCTCCTCCGTGACGGTGTCGCCGACCTTCGCGTCCAGCAGCTCCTTGATGTTGGCGACCAGCACGCCCACTTCGCCGGCCATGAGCTGCGTCACGGGGCGGGAGAACGGGGTGAAGACACCCAGCTCCTGCACCTCGAAGACCTTGTTGTTGCTGAACAGCTTGATCTTCTGCTTGAGCTTGAGCGTGCCTTCCAGCACGCGCACCAGCGTCACCACACCCCGGTAGTTGTCGTACCAGGAGTCGAAGATGAGGGCCTTGAGCGGCGCGTCCGGCGAGCCCGTCGGCGGCGGCACGCGCGCGACCACCGCTTCCAGAATCTCGTGGATGCCGATGCCTTCCTTCGCGGAGGCGGGCACGGCCACGGAGGCGTCGATGCCGATGACGTCTTCAATCTCCGCGCGGGTGCGGTCGACGTCCGCGCTGGGCAGGTCGATCTTGTTGATGACCGGGATGATCTCCAGCTCGTGGTCCAACGCCATGTAGACGTTGGACAGCGTCTGCGCCTCCACGCCCTGCGACGCGTCCACCACCAGGAGCGCGCCCTCGCACGCGGCCAGGCTGCGGCTGACTTCGTACGCGAAGTCGACGTGCCCCGGCGTGTCGATGAGGTTGAGGACGTACTGCTTGCCGTCCTTCGCGGTGTAGTTCATCCGCACGGACTGGGCTTTGATCGTGATGCCCCGTTCGCGCTCGATGTCCATGTTGTCGAGGAACTGGGCCTGCGCCTCGCGCTTGCTCAGCGTCCCCGTCTTGTCGAGGAGGCGATCAGCCAGCGTCGACTTTCCATGGTCGATATGGGCGATGATGCAGAAGTTGCGGATGTGCGCGTTTTCAGCCGGCATGTTCGTGGCGCTCGTCGGAAGAAGCGGGCGTGCCTAACATCGAACCGCGCGAAAATCTACGCGCGAACGCCCGCCAGACGAGCAACCCGTCGGGGGCGCCCGATTGTTCCCCCAACCACCGTGCTCCCCTGAACGGACGCCCGGCCACCCGGGGACGACAGGGCACGAGGGCCCGTCCGGGAGAGGCGACCTCTTCCCGGACTCCCCTGCCCTGCTTCCCGTCAGCCAGCCTCAGCCGTGGACGCGGACCGGCTCGGCCTTCTCGCGGAAGTAGGCGACGGTGCGGCGAGCCCCCTCGCGCAGGTCGGCGGACGGCTCCCAGCCGAGCACCTTCTTCGCGAGCGAGTTGTCGATGCACGAGCGCAGCTGCTCGCCGGGCTTGCCGGGCGCATGGGCCACGGCGGCCGTCGAACCCGCGGCCTCTGCCAGCAGCGCATAGAGGCGGTTGATGTCGGTCTCCACGCCGGTGCCGATGTTGATGGCGCCCACGTAGTCCTTCTCGAAGGCCAGCCGGTTCGCCCGGGCCACGTCGGGCCCGAAGACGAAGTCGCGGGTCTGCTTGCCCTCTCCGAAGATGGTGCAGCCCTGCCCGGAGAGCAGGCGCTGGCAGAAGATGGCCACCACGCCCGCTTCGCCATGCGGGTTCTGTCGCGGGCCGTACACGTTGGCGTAGCGCAGGGCGACGTACGGCAGGCCGTACTGGGCCCGGTAGTAGCCCAGGTACAGCTCCCCCGCCGCCTTGGAGACCCCGTACGGGGACACCGGGCGCGTCGCGTGGGACTCCGGCGCGGGGAACACGTCCTGCTCGCCGTAGATGGCGCCGCCGGTGGAGCTGAAGATGACCTTCTTCACGCCCGCGACGCGCGAGGCCTCCAGTAGATTCAGCATGCCGCGGATGTTCACATCCGCGTCGAAGCCCGGATCATCCACGCTGCGCCGCACATCCATCTGCGCCGCCAGGTGACAGAGCACCTGGGGCTTCTCCGACTTGATGAGCTCCGCGGCCTCGCGGCTGCGGATGTCATGCACGGCCAGCCGGACGCGCGGGTCCAGGTTCTCCTTCTTGCCACCCGACAGGTCATCCAACGCGATGACCTCGTGTCCCGCCTTCAGGAACTCGTCGCACACGTGCGAGCCGATGAAGCCCGCTCCACCCGTCACCAGGACTTTCACGCTTCCGTCTCCCCGCCACCCGGCCGTGGCCAAACTGTCTTTGATTTCAGAGTCTCTCGCGGCGGCAACCTATGACGGGGATCGCCGCACGGCAACCTCGCGGAACCACGCGATGGTCTCCCGCAGACCCTCCTCCAGAGGCACCTTGGGCTCCCAGCCGAGCAGCGTGCGGGCGCGGGTGATGTCTGGCTGACGTTGCTTGGGATCATCCTTGGGCAAGGGCTTCTCGATGATGCTCCCCCCGCCGCCCGCCGCCGTGCGCACGGCCTCCGCGAACTGACGGATGGTCATCTCCCGGGGGTTGCCGATGTTCACCGGATGGGGCTCGTCCGACAGCGCGAGCCGGACCAGGCCGTCCACCAGGTCCTTCACGTAACAAAACGAGCGCGTCTGGCTGCCATCGCCGAAGACGGAGAAGTCCTCGCCCTTGAGCGCCTGACCCACGAAGGCCGGAACCACGCGGCCGTCGTTGAGCCGCATGCGCGGGCCGTAGGTGTTGAAGATGCGAACGATGCGGACCTGCACGCCCTTGCGACCGTAGGCCGCCGTCACCGCCTCCGCGTAGCGCTTGGCCTCGTCGTACACCGAACGCGGGCCGATGGGATTGACGTTGCCCCAGTAGTCCTCGCGCTGCGGGTGCACCAGCGGATCTCCATAGACCTCGGAGGTGGACGCCATCAGGAAGACGGCCTTGTTCGCCTCCGCCAGCTTCAGCCCGTTCTCCGTGCCGATGGACCCCACGCGCAGCGTCTCCAGCGGGAGGTTCGCGTAGTCGATGGGCGACGCGGGCGAGGCCATGTTGAACATGTAGTCGAAGGGCTCCTTCACCGGGATGCCCTCGATGATGTCCGCCTTCACGTAGCTGAAACCCGGCCGGCCCTTCAACGTGCGCAGGTTCTCCTCGTTGCCGGTGATGAGGTTGTCCACGGCCGTCACGGCGGCCGCACCGTCGTCCAGAAGGCGCTCGCACAGGTGCGAGCCCACGAAGCCCGCGCCCCCCAGCACCACCACTCGCTTGCCCTGCATGCTCTTCACGTCGCGCCTCGTCTCTCTGTCAAATCTCGTCGAAGGTCGCCTGCCCCGGCAGCTGCGCTTTGTACTTCTCCAGGACCAGGTCGATGCCCTGGCGGATGTACTCGGCCACGGGCACCTTCGTCTTCTGGTTCAGCGCCTTGAGGAGCTCGTTCTGCTCCGGGGTGATGTAGATGGTGGTGCTGATCTTCTTTCGGGCCATGGCTATATGTGAAAATATATGGAATGACGTGGCGCGCGAAAGCATCTCGTGCGCACGCCTCGGCGGAGAGGCCGCTGCGTCCCGGGAGCACCGCATGACCGGCAGCAAGCGCTGGATTTTCCTCGGGTTGATGACCTCCGGCCTGCTCACCGGCTGCGCCAGCGACAAGGCCGCCGAGCGCGGCACCAACGCCCCGGGTAAGTCCTCACCCGCCTCGTCCGAGGCCATCCACCCGGAACCCGCGCGTGGCGAACACGTCACGCAGCAGGACGTGAACGGCGACGGCAAGCCGGACGTGTGGACCTACACGGTGGCGGACGCGGGCGCGAATGGCGAGGAGCGGTTCCGCAAGGTGCGCCAGGAGCTGGACCTGAACTGGGACGGCCGCGTGGACCTGACGCGCTACTTCGACGAGGCCAGCGCGCTGATGCGCGAGGTGATGGACCTGGACTACGACGGCAAGGTGGACGCCACCTACTTCTACGAGAAGGGGGCCAACACTCGCCGCGAGCGGGACTTCGACGGCGACGGCCGCGCGGACAGCGTCACCTTCTACGAGCGGGGTGTCCTGGTGCGCAAGGAGCGCGACACCAACTCCGACGGGCGCGTGGACTACTGGGAGTACTGGGAGGGCGGTCAGGTGGACCGCATCGGCGAGGACCTGGACGGCGATGGCACCGTCGACAAGTGGACCCGCAATCCCAACAACGCGGCCCGCGACTGAAGGGCGAGCCGCGCCTTCCCGGCGAAGCGACTACGGCTTGCTGGTGCCGGTGCGGCCGTAGGAGTCCTCCAACCGCACGACGTCATCCAGCTCGGGGGTGCTGACCTCGAGGATGTCGCAGTCGGTGATGGCCACCATGCGGTGCTTGGTGAGGGGCTTGATGTGGTAGCTCTCCCCCGGGTTCATCTCCTTCTCGATGAGCCCCTGTCCCTCGTCGACGACGAAGAGCAGCTTGCCGCTCTGGACGTGGATCGTCTCGTCCTTCTGGTTGTGGTACTGCAGGCTGAGCTTGTGGCCCTGCTTCACGTGCAGCAGCTTGCCCACGTAGCGCTCGGTGTGGGCCCAGATGAGCTCGTGGCCCCAGGGCTTCTCCACCCGCCTAGTCGTCGTCATGGTGCTTCCCGTCTTCCTCGCCCGCTCTCAGTTCGTGCCGGCCACGAACGCGTCGAGCTGGGTCTCACGCTTGAAGTCTGACAGATACCGCGTCGCAGCGTCCTTCGAGGCGAAGGTGCCCATGCGCACGCGGTACCAGGTGCCCTTACCGGCCACCTCCGCCGTGACGATATAGGGGGCATAGCCCCTATCACGCAACCGGGCCATGAACCGGTCGGCCTCCTGCTTGTCCTGGAACGCCGACAGCTGGAGCGTGAAGGCCCCACCCTTCACCGCCGGGTCCGGCAACTGCGCGGCGCGGGCGATGGCGTCCTTCATCCCTCCGCCCTCCTTCTGCGTCGTCCGCGTGGGCACGGCCGCCGTCTCCACCTTGCCCGACACCTGTGCGGGCTTCGCGGCGACGGGGGCGGGCTTCTCGGCCGGAGCGGCGGCGGGCTTCTCCGCGACGGGCGCGGGGGTGGGCTTGGGCGTCTCGGCGACAGCGACGGCCTGGGGCTCCTCGGCGGGCTCCTCCGGGGGCAGTTCGCCCGTGTCGGGGTCCGGCGTCGGGGCCATCGCGGCGGCCCTGGCGGGCTCGGGCGGCTTGGGCGCGGGCTTCTCCACCGGCGCGGCGGGCTTGGGAGCGGCGGGCTTGGGAGCGACGGCGACGGGCTCGGCGCTGGCCTTGCGCGTCAGCTCGTCCTGGAAGGTGAGCGCGGAGTCCTTGTGCTGCACGGCCTGGAGCGCCTGGGCATTGGCATCCAGCGCGGAGAGCAGGTCGGGAGCGCTGGCCGTCTGCACGTCACCGGCGAGCTTCTTCCCCACGACGACGCCCAACACGAAGACGGCGCCGAGCACGACGATGCCGGCGATCAACAGGCTCACAATCTGCCGGTTGTCGAGAGAGACGTCGAACTTCTCCTTCATCCGGTGGGCGTCTCGCATGACTCAGGGATCCTCGCGCGCGGACAGAGCGGGCCACACGAGTCCGTGTTGCGGCCTGTAGCGTCGGCGTCGAGGCAAAGTACGCCCCACCCCCCACCCGGTCAAATTCACGGAAGCGGCGTCGTGGCCGCGCCGTCACCGCGCCACGGACGTCACCGGCAACACCGCGGTGGCGAGCGCCACCGAGGGCAGCACGGAGCCCACGGGCTCCTGCCTGGGCGCGGGCGCATTGAGCCGCGCGCGCAGCTCCTTGCCGGCGGCGAAGCTGAGCGTGCGGCGCTCCGGCACGGCGACACTCTGCCCCGTCTTCGGATTGCGTCCCGTACGGGCGCGGCGCGTGCGAAGGGAGAAGACGCCAAAGCCTCGCAGCTCGATGCGCTTTCCCGCCACGAGGGCCTCCGCCATGCAGTCGAAGACGGCATGGACGATGGCTTCCAACTCGCGCCGCGGGACGTGGGGTGCACGCGCCGCGATGCGCTCGATGAGCTCACTCCTCGTCATGGCACACCTCCGCGAGGGACGGTGGACTCTACAGAAGGCGCACCCGCGAGGACAAACCACCCTGCCCCACGCCTCAGCGCAGGCGCAGGTCGGCGGGGCCTTCGACCTCGACCTCGGAGCCGTCCTTCGCCCTCAAGGTGACTTCCGCCCCATCCGGAACGAGCAGGCGGACGGTGCGGCCCAGGGGCACCTCGCGCCCCTCCAGGAGCACGGCGGTGGCCAGGTCATCCGTCTCCGCCACGGCGAAGCCATCATCCACCACCGCCACCAACCCACCTTCCCCCAGGTCTCCCGCATGGATGAAGGGGACCTTCGGACGGAACGGCGGCGCGGGCAGCGGCGTGTGCGGCCCTTCGTGATCGGTGTCCGAGCCCAGCCGCTGCAAGCCGTTGGGCGTGAAGAAGGCGACGAAGTACTGCGTGGAGGTGTACGCGTCCTCGTGCGCGCTCTTCGGCGTCACCTGCACGTTGGTGTAGCGGGCGGCGACGATGCGCAGCGCGCGAGGCGCCTCCTGCACGCTGCCGTCCACCCACCGGTGCGCCGGGAGGTTGGAGCCGTGGAGCTTCGCCTCGTCCGCGTCGCCAATCTCCAGCGTGTCGCCCTTCTCGAGGAAGCGCAGGCCTCCGCCGAAGTACTCGAGCACGGCGGGACCGGTGGCAGTGAGCAGCGCGTCCCCCGTGAGCTGGGCGCCAACGGCGACGGTGCGCTGCTCCTTGCCCTGCGTGCGCAGCACCGGAGCCCCCGCCGCGAGCAACCCGGCGATGGGCTTGTCCGAGCGCTCCTTACAGGCGGTGACCAGGCTCGCGGTCGCGGCCACGAGCAGACATCCCATGAGGCGCTGCGCCATGTCCCGCTTCCTCCTCAAGACGACTCGAGCTCAGACGATCCAACCACCACCCAGCACCTTGTCCTGAGCGTAGACCACCGCGGCCTGTCCTGGGGTGACGGCTCGCGCGGGGGCATCCAACTTCACCGAAACGAGACCGTGGGGCGAGATTTCCACACGTCCCGCGGCCCCCGCGTGGCGGTGCCGGATGCGGACCTCCACGGGCGTCTCCGGGGACGGTGGCGCATCCACCCAGTGGGGCTGGAGCAGCCCGAAGCGATCACGCCCCGTCTCCTCGGCGCTGCCCACCACCACACGGTGGGTCTCCGGCTCCAGTCGCTGGACGTAGCGCACCTGTCCGCCACCCAGGTTGAGCCCCTTGCGCTGCCCCACCGTGTAGCGGTGGATGCCCTGGTGGGTGCCGAGCACCTGGCCGTCCCCATCGACAATCTCGCCCGAGGGCTGGGGGCCGGCGACCTTCTCCACGAAGCCCGCGTAGTCACCGTCCGGCACGAAGCAGATCTCCATGCTCTCCGGCTTGTGGCTGGTGGTCAGGCCGTGGCGCTCGGCGACGGCGCGGACCTCCGCCTTCGTCATGTCGCCCACGGGGAAGACGATGTCGCGCAGCTCGTCCTGGCCGAGCGTGAAGAGGAAGTAGCTCTGGTCCTTCGCGGCGTCGACGGCGCGGCGCAGGACGTAGCGGCCGTCGGTCTCCTCCACGCGCGCGTAGTGGCCGGTCGCAAGCCGCGCTCCGAGCGCTCGGGCGCGCTTGAGGAGGAAGTTGAACTTCACGTCGCGGTTGCAGGCCACGCACGGGATGGGCGTGCGCCCGCCGAGGTAGGACTGGACGAAGGGATTGACGACGCGGTCCTGGAAGATCTCCTCCGCGTTGGCGACGTAGAACGGAATCCCGAGCGTCTGGGCGACGGCGCGTGCGTCATCGATGTCGTCCGGACTGCAGCAACTCCCACACTTCGCCTTGCCCTCGTAGGACCAGACGCGCAGGGTGATGCCAATGACCTCGTGGCCCTGTTCCTTGAGCAGGGCGGCAGCGGCCGAGGAATCCACCCCGCCGCTCATCGCAACGACGACTCGCATGGTGCCCCTTCCTACACGCCCCAGCGTCCGGGCGCACGCGGGAGGACGGGGGGAGCCCCCCAAACCCGACCCCGGAGCCCGGTGGGAGGGCCGCCCACCGGCCGGGCTCAGGCCCCCGTGCGAGCCGACTGCCAGGCCTGGAGCCGCTGCTTGAGGCCCTCGGCGGTGTTCAGGGCGGGCTCGTCGAGCACCGAGTCCATGAGGAAGCGTGTCGCCTCGCCGACGATGGGCGACGGGCCGACGGCGAGCGTGGCCATGATATCGCCCCCGGTGAGTGCCAGGTCCTTCGGCACCAGGGGCGGCTTCGCGGCGGCCAGGGCCTCCAGCCGCGCGCACAGGCGCTCCAGGTCGGACAGGCGCTCCGGGGCGCGGACCTGGACGCGGGCCCGGGCCACCGCGAGGAGCTGCGGAAGCTGGGGGAGCCCCACGCGAGCCAGGAGGCGGCGCAACGAGGGGTCCGTGTCCGAGAAGCGCTCTTCCAATTTCGCGGTCTCCACGAGCAGGGCCACCAGGTCGGCGACCTTGTTGGGGAACTTGAGCCGCAGGCCGATGTCACGAGCCTGGGCGCGGTCGACGAGGTCCGCGAGCAGCACGGCCACGCGAATCTCGATGTCGTTCGGCGCGGCCTGCACCGCGGCGCGCGCGAGCCGGGCGGCTTCCGGGGTGGCTCGGGCCACTTCGGGGAGGAACACGTCCAGCAGCCCCGTCTCCGAGAGCAGCAGCAGCCCCCCTTCCGCGCGCGGAGAGAGCAGCAACTTGGTCAGCTCCTCGCGCACGCGCTCCAGGGCGACCTTGCGGAACACGGCGAGGGTCGCGGGAATGGCGTCGCGGGTGTCCGGATCGAGCGAGAAGCCGAGCACGGCGGCGAAGCGGACCGCGCGCATGGGGCGCAGGCCATCCTCGGAGAAGCGCTCCAGGGCCGAACCCACGCACCGGATGAGCTGGGCCTGGAGGTCCGTCTGGCCACCGAACGGGTCCGCGAGGTCGCGATCCAACGGGTTGTAGGCCATCGCGTTGATGGTGAAGTCGCGCCGGGACAGGTCCTTGACGATGTCGCGCTCGAAGGCGACGGAGCTGGGCCTCCGTCCGTCGAGGTAGTCCCCTTCCGAGCGGAACGTCGTCACCTCGACATGGGTGCCGCCCTGCACGACGGTGACGGTGCCGTGCTGGATGCCCGTGGGGATGACCTTGCGGAAGGCGCGCTGGACCTCCTCGGGGAGCGCGCTGGTGGCCACGTCGAAGTCCTTCGGGTGAACCTTGCGAACCATGTCCCGGACGCAGCCGCCCACCAGATACACGGCGTGGCCCAGCTCTCGCAGCCGGGCGATGACGTCGAGCACGGGTTGGGGAATGTCGGCGTTGTGGAGGTTGGCGAGCATGGGTCCAGGGGCGGCGAGCGACGTGCCCGCCTGACAACCCGGGTTGTACTTGCGCGCGCCCCTCCGAAGCCAGGGCTCTGGCGACAGGCCCCGTGCAACTCGCGGCAGTGTTCCGCGATGGATGGTGGCTCCGTCCCCCCGTGCGGTCCGCTCAGCCGGACCGCTTCTCAGGGAGGCGGGTGGAAGACAGAACTCCGGACAAGGTCAGCACGAGCACGCCGGCGAGCGGCACCACGAGCAGCCCCACGCGAAGTCCCACGGCGTCGGCGACGAGGCCGACCACGGGAGGAGAGAAGAGGAAGCCCAGGCGCATCAACCAGCTCACGAGCGTGAGGCCCGTGCCAGGTCGCAGTCCGGGAAGCTCGTCAGCACCGTGCATGGCGGCGGGCACCAGCGTCGAGACTCCGAAGCCCGCGAGCGCGAACCCGGCGATGGTGGCGGGCACCGACGGGAACAGCAGAGCCGCCCCCATGCCCACCGCCGCAAGCACGCCTCCTGCCCGAGCCACGGCGCGTTGTCCGAACCTGTCGACGAACCTGTCGCCGAGCAGCCTCCCGACGAACTGCGAACCCACGAGCGCCACGTAGCCGAACGAGGCGACCGCGACGCCCGCGCCGAGCGTGCCGGAAAGATAGACAGCCGCCCAGGTCGACCCCGCGTCCTCGACGAGCGCTCCGCCGAGGGCAATCAGGACCAGCGCGGCGACCACGAGCCCCAGGCGCAGTCGACCCGGCGCTCCACGGCGTGCCGGGTCACTCTCCAACTGCGACGCGGCCTCGGATGAGACATTGGACGCAGTGGGCTCGGGGCCGGGCAACAGGAAGCGCAGGGCGGTCAACGACACGAGGGAGAAGGTCAGGGCCGAGACACCCAGGTGGACACCACGCGGCACGTTGAGACCCGCGGCGAGCCCGCCCATGAGTCCACCCAGCACGGCGCCAATGCTCCAGACCGCGTGGAACCCATTGAGAATCGACCGGCCATAGAGACGCTGCACCCGCAGGCCGTGGGAGTTCTGGGCCACGTCCGTGATCGCATCCATGCTGCCTGCGAGAAAGAGTGTCACCGCGAGCGCCACCCACGAGGGCGCGACACCAGCGCACAATACGCCCAGCCCCGTGAGCACCGTCCCGGCCACGGCGACCCGTGACGAGCGGAAGCGACGGATGAGCGCTCCGGCGGCCAGGCCAGCCACCAGTGCTCCGAACGGGAAGGACGCGACGGCAATTCCGTACTGGGCATTGCTGAGACCGAGGTCGGATTTGATCTGCGGATAGCGCGGCAACAGGTTGGCGAAGATGGCGCCATTGGTGAGGAACAGCACCGCGACGGCGGCGCGGGCCGCTCGGTGCTCGCGGAGCACCGGGGGGCGGAGGGGGATGGTCATGAGGCAGCAGCTCTAGGATGAGAGGAATTGGAGCACGGCGTCGCGAGTGACGTCGCGGCCGTGCGGTGTCGGGTCGAGGCTGACGTGGATGAACAGGCCTTCAATCAAGGCGTCGAGCTTGTGGGCGGTTTGCGCGTCGACGTGCTGTTCGAGCACCGCGCGGCTGCGGCGCATCCAGTCGTGGGTGATCTTCCGGAAGGCGGGCTTCCGGGCCGCGAGGGTGTAGAGCTCGAGCGTGAGCACCAGGTCGTCGGGACCGGCCACGAGGTCCTTGTGAACCAGGTCGACGATGGCCGTGGCGAGCTCGTCACGAGAAGCGACCGCCGAGAGTCGCGCAGTGAAGCGCTCGCTGACACGCTCGGCGAAGCGGGTGAAGGCCTCACGCAGCAGCTCGTCCATGCTCGTGAAGTGGTAGGTCATCGAGCCGAGAGGCACCCCGGCCCGGTCCGCGACGCGCCGGTGCGAAGTGCCCGCCACCCCACCCTCCGCGATGACCGAGAGCGCGGCGTCAATGATGCGGTCGCGTCGGTCGGGGTCGTTTCGTCGGGTCGCCATGGGACTCCTGGCTCAGGGAGAAGATACCCTCCATGTGTACGTTCGTACATATCGACAGGGTCCGGGGCGAATTTGTTCCCGAGCGAGGACCCTTTTCTCGGGCCCGAAGCGGTCGAGCAGGCATCCAGCAGCCCGGCGGCCCAGGTCGTTCCATCCGGCCGGAGAAGGATCCCGTGAGGCCCGCTGGCAATCCCAGACACCCGAGCCCCTCCTTCCCGCCCTTGACTCTGGTCCACACGGAAAGGAATGGCTCTCGCGCTGGCGGAGATCATCGACGGAGAAGTTCGCGATGTGTATGACACTCCTCCATGAAATCAGCTCCTCCTGAATCATCCCAAAGACTCAGACTGCTACTGGCGGGCACCGCCGCCGCGCTGGGTCTGGTCGTGCCGCAGATCTCTTTCGCTGATCCGGATTGCGGCCCCTTGGACCCACGGCCGATCTGCAACCCTACCGAAGTTCCTGGGCCCACTGATCGAGCACCCTTCTGGATTCACGAAGGCAAGCGATTCTTCGTGATTGGCGCCTTCGACTATCCTGATCGAGTCACCGCGGATGCGGGTGATTCGGATGATTTCCCAAACATCGACAAGACAGAGGTCGCGCTGAATGAACTGGGGCGCGTGGGATTCAATACCTTGATCCTGGACATGCAGGATCTGACGGCAGCCGACCTGGACAAGCTGGAGTTGCGCGGCGTCCACGCCCTCGCCAAGGCCTGGAACTGGAGTCACCGAGGAGAGGCGGAAAGTGAGCTCCACTGGGTGCGAGAGGTGGCCGCTCAGCACCATGTCGGTAGCGACCTGGACCTCAAGATCCAGGAGCTGAAGGCCAAACCGGCGCTCCTTGGCTATGACTCCATGGACGAGATGGGCTGGAACAAGGATGGAGGAGGACAGATCGTATGGGATGGCGGGGCCATTGACGGGCCCAAGACAGACTCCAATCGTGCTCGAATCCCCACCGTGGAGGAGGCCACGAGCTTCCGCGCGTTCGTCAACGAGAGAGACCCGGCGCACCATGTCTACTACACGGAGATCGCCGCCAATGATGCGGAGGGCGTTGCGGCTTGGGAAGGCATCCCCGGCTTCCCCGCATCGGAGTACCGGAAATGGAGGGCCGCTGCGAACGCGTGGGGACAGGACAGGTACCCCATCTCCCTCCTGCCCGGCGGCGGGTCTCCACCATTCCCCCTGGCCCCCCTCAATCACCCGGCGGAGAGCATCGAAGCCATGAAGGTGCTCCATGACGACAACTTCGTGGCACCCTACTCCCCCGCGGGCCCCATATTGATAGTGCTTCAGGGACAGGGCTATGCCGAGTGCTGCAGCTCTCACATGGGACCGACAATAGGCCGCAGACCCAACTACACGGAGACACGCTTCATGGCGTACTCCTCCATCATCCATGAGGCTCGCGGCATCTTCTGGTGGGGAACGGAAAACATCGAGCAAGACTCTCAGCTCTGGTGGGACATCAAGAAGGTCGCCTCGCAGCTGCGCATCCTGGAGCCCGCGCTGCTCTCGGACGAAACGTATGCCCTTGGGAGCTTCGCGCCCGATGCCGGCGCCGGACAGCTCGAGGGCATCCGAAGCACCATCGGACAGCACAACATCCTCATCGTCGCCAACCGCACGCCCACGGCGGTGACCGGCCCCATCACTCCGGTTGCCTGGAATGGAACTTCGCCGGCTCGCCCCCTCTTCGAGCAGCGCAGCAGCATCCTCTACAACTCCAGCCAGGGTGGATGGACCGACACGTTCGGCCCCTGGGAGGTCCATGTCTACACGGACGCGCCCATCTATGGGCGGAAGGATGACTTCGATGGGGATGGGAAGTCGGACTTCACCTGGTACTGGGAGTCACCCGCCATGCCGCAGACAGGGCTTCTCACTGTCCAGGCCAGCTCGCTTCCCCGTCCGATGCGCTTCCCAGGGGGTCTCCCGGGGGACATCTCGCTCACTGGCGACTACGACGGAGACGGCCTCACGGACTTCGCGGTGTACACTCCCGCCGAGAACTCCAACGCCGCGGGGTTCTTCACGGTGTGGCGGAGCCGGGGGCAGCACTGGAGCTGGTTCGATTTTGGTGAGCCGGGCGACATCCCCATCGCCGCTGACTACGACGGAGATGGGACCACGGACATCGCCGTGTACCATCACTTCACCGCCCCTGAGAGTACCCCTTCCGGGCTGTACTATGGAGAGTTCCGGTGGCTCTCGAGTCTGGATGGTCTCCCGCAGACCTTCCTAATGGGCGAGCCCGACGACACGCCCATCGTCGGAGACTTCGACGGCGACGGCCTCGATAACTTCGCCATGTACAAGCATAAAGCAGGTACGGGCTGGGGTGGATGGTTCACGGTGTGGAAGCCCGCGGAGAACGCCTGGGATTGGGACACGATGGGACAGGTGGGAGACATTCCTGTCGTCGGGGACTACGACGGCGATGGCCGAAGCGACCTGGCCCTCTATACGCCCCGCTGGCCCACGAACGACGGCGGCGGTTATTTCACCTACGTCCACAGCTCGACGGGGACGTCCTACGTGAAGTTCCTCGGCGGGGTCGGCGATGTTCCCGTCACGGGCGACTACGACGGAGACAGCAAGACAGACATCGTGGTTTACACGCCTCGCACGAGCAGTCCAGCAGCGGGCGGGTACTACACCATCACCTTCTCGAGCTCGCAGATCACGAGCACACGAAGCAGAGCCGGGGTACGGACCGGAGAACTGCCCATGGGAAGGGAATGGCAGCAATGACAGGCGCACATGGCTCGCGAGAATGAGCCATGACCCACTCGGGGACCTGGGCCGTCCAGGTCCCCGAGCAGTCGCCCCCCACGGGAAATGGGCGGCTGAACATCTGGGTGCCGACTACTTGCAGCAGATGCCTCCCTCTTCGCCGAACACGAGGTCTCCGAGCAACCGCTGCCCCAGAGGGCACCCCTCCCTGTGGGTGCTTCCATCCCCCGGATCTCCCCGTGGACTCCCTCCCTTCGCGAGACACTCCTCGGGCGTCAACGGATCCCCTCCACCCTCGTTGTCGCTATCACCACAAGCCACCGCCCCGACACCGATTCCCAGAATGACAACCATTCTTTTCCAGAACATCCGCACGACTCCATTCTCGTGAAGAGTCGCCCCCGACAAGCAATCCACGTACCATTGCATACCTGCCACCGGTTTCAGACAGCGCCTTGTTTGCCCCAACGATGTGGCGGCTCAGGATTCTGATGGGCCTCCATGAAACTTCGTGATCCAGCATGCGTTTCCGCCATCCTCGGGCAGAAACCTCTCACGCTGGGATGGACAGTTGTTTCAAGGCAGCATCACAGAAGGGAGCTCGAAGGCCCTCGTGCATCAGCACGACGCATACAAGACCTCCGTCACTCAGCGCAGTCCTGCGCCTTCCCTGGCCAGCCGATGTGATTGGAACAGGGACGGTAGCACCGGAGGGTTCACGTGCCGCACGCGGAGGCTTCACCCCCAGCGCGCCTCTTGCCATTGCGCAGGGCGGTGGTGGCGCCCGCTGCGTCCCTCGGCCTTGAGGCGAGGAAGCGGGCCACCTGGTCCCCGCTGGGGAGACCGCGTCGGCTGCCTCCCCCTTTGTCGGATAGGCGTCAGGGGCGCCGCTCGGAGAGTGGCAGCTCCGCCAGGGCCTCACTCTCGTTGCACGCCTCCAGCCGCCTGCTATAACGCGCTGGCCGGTTACGTACTGCTTACGTACCGGGGTGAAGGACTCGTCGAAGGTGGCAGCCCTTCATCAGAAAGTACAAGTAGTTCCGCAGCTTTAGCCGTCCGACCTCGTAGCTCAGTTGGATAGAGCGGCGGTTTCCTAAACCGCAGGCCACAGGTTCGATTCCTGTCGGGGTCATGGAACATGCAGCACCTCCATTGTGGCACCTTTGTGGCGGGGTGCCGGTGAGTAGGAAAGAACGTTGGGCGGGTGGATACATCCACCCACAGCAGGATGGCCGCCCGCTGTTCATCATCGAGAGGCGCGTGAGTGGGCACCGGTTCCACGTTTCGACCCGGGCCCACAGCATCCGCGCCGCCCTCAAGCAGCTCGAGCGGTTTGAGGCGGACCCCCTCGCCTACGCACCAGAGGGGGACGCCGTTGACGAGCCGTTGCTCATGACAGCCAAGCTCGTCGAGGAGTACCGCGAGTACCAGGTGAGCACGAAGGGCACGACCCCCAAGCACGCCAAGGAGATGTCGGCGCGGCTCGCGGACTGGATTGAAGACCTTGGCGGGAAAGATCTCCGACAGGTCACACTCCGCGACCACATCAAGCCCGCCCTGGCGGCCCGTCGCACGGGGCGGCCACACCGAATCATCGCGCTCAAGGGCTTCTACGGGTGGCTCCGGAAGGAGAAGCACCTCCTCACCTCCAAGGACGACCCCACGCTCGACCTGCCTGTCCCCCAGGCCGTCCCCGAGAAGAGGAAGAAGAAGAAGGCAGTCCCGTTCCCCAACGTCCACGCCGCTGCCCATCACCTTGGCCAGGAACTGCTGGACATGCTCACGGTACTCGCAGGCACCGGCTGGCACGTCACTGAGCTTGAGCGATTCGTTCGGAGCCCGGAGAGCGAACTTGTCCGCGCTCACCGCGGCGACACCCTGGCCGTCCTCGTGACTCGGCACAAGGTCGGCGAGATGACACGCACCCCCGTGAATGACCCCAACGTTCTCGCCGCAGCGACGCGGCTCCGTGAGAAGGGCACCCTGCCTCGGCGGGCGAACAAGTCCCTCAAGGAGGCATGCGCCGCAGCCAAGGTGCCCGCCTTCACCTTCGGCGTCATGCGGCACTCGGTGGCGACGTGGGCAATCGAGCTCGGGGGACTCCCGGCGGTCGTCTCTGCCTTCCTTAATCACAAGGACAAGCGAACGACCGACCGCTTCTACGCCGACGTCCATGTGCCGACCGTCCAGGTGCCCCTGCCGCGCCTCACACTGGTTCCGTCCGAGCGGCAGAACCTGGACGCGGAGCCCGAACAGAACGTCGGCTAGCTCTGCTTCCGACTTCGGAGGACTGACCGAACTAGCGCCGCCTCCTCCTTCGGACTCCCCGTCCGGGAGGACCGGCGCGGGCGCCGGACCCGCGGCGCCTTCGTGCCGAGCACTGCCGAAGCGATTCGTCGAATCTCCGATGCGGGAACGCCGGTTGTCCCACCGACCTCGCACACCAAAATCGCGCCCTGGCGAATCATCCCCTTGAGCTTCGAAAGGGAGACTGAAAGCTCCTCCGCCGCTCGCCGCTTCGAGAGCACGGTGGGCAACGGCCGCTCCCTGTCCTCGCGGAGCGCCTTCACCTCGCTCAGGAGACGCTCGAACAGCACCTGTACGTCGTCCATGCCCATCCCCACGGGGGACACTCCCCCCTCTGGCTTCCCCCCCGGCAGTCAGCGGGCAGGTTTTCGCGTGCGTCATGTGCCCTCCGCCGACATTGAACACTCGTTCAGTAAAACAGAACGCAGACACTCTTGCTGAGCACTCCTGGCGACGCACATCAGCGCGCTCGCGTTTGCTTCTTCAGCCGGGCGACCGCGCGCCGGATGAATTCCTCTCGTCCTTCCTGAGTCTCAGGGCGTCCTCCCACCTGCTGCCAGAACCCATCGACACCCACGTCGATGAGCCGCTCGACGACCAAAGACGGCTTCCACTTCTTCGCGCGCTTCGTTCCCAGGGAGGCGTCAAGCTCAGTCCACAGCCGAACCAGCAACTCGACATCTTCGTGGCGGTCGGGCTGCAAGCGAATGGTCAGCGGCACCCGACCACTATCGCGGTCCTGCTCCACGGGGTAGTAGCTCTTGCTCATGGAGCGCAGCATTGCACCAAAATCTGGTGCATACCACCACGACAGGGGAGACTCACCAGTGTCGTCGGTAGCGACTGCAGTTGTACTTACGTCCTGACCCATTGAGACTCCCCCACGAGACTCGCTGCCGAATGCATCAGCAGGGTTTGTGCCAACCATTGAGACAGGGGGCCGCCTGTCCTTGACCGTGGTTGCCCACCGCTCACCCTCGACACACGCGCCTGAAACACAGACGCGGACGCCTCGCAGCAACCACCTACAAAACTACTAGCAGCCACTGGGCCCACAAGCAAACGAGCCGGCTCAAATCGCTTGACGTCAGGCTTCGCACTCGGGGAGTCCGAGTATTCGGCGTCCCGCAGGACTTGCGGGCTGTCTGCGATTGTGTGGCGCGGCAGTCCGAAACCATGGACCCTGGATGCAACTTGAGACACTGAAACATCCAGTGTCATTGCACAGGACTGGTTGAGGTGGACGAGCACGCGACACCCAGAAAGACGGCGCGCGGACGATGACGGTCAGAGCATCATCCGGCGCCGGAGCGAGTGACGGACGCGCCGAAGCGGCCGTATTTCGCTCTTGAGGTTGTCGTCTTGCTCTCCGGCTGACCGTGACTTCCGAAGAGGGTACGTCATGGACAAGATGAGCCCGCCGCGCTGGCTCTGTCAAGTCCGGACCTACGCTACCGTTCGTCGGCGTGCGCGGCGTGACGCTCACCGTGCTCGTCGCACTCCGTCGCGTGGGCGCAGTCACATGCCACACGCTGCGCAACTCGGCAGCAACTGCGGACGTCACGCCGCGCGGCTGTCATCGGGACCGCACTCTGTTGCGCTTGGCGGCGGTGGCGGGCGCCCCGGAGTGTCATTGCGAAACCCTCGCCGCGGCGTCGTGGCACAATTTCTCCAGGTATGCCTGCTGCCGCGCGTACGTCTCGGTGGACTCCATCTGCTGATACCCCTGAAGGCGGACGAGGTCGGCCTCCGTGGCGTCACCGTTCGTTTTCGCGACACTCACCATGCCCGCCTCGGCTGCATGGCGCGCACGCATCTCCTCTCTCGCCTTCTCGTACGTCTCCCGGGCCCAATTCAGCAGGCGCCGATCCTGCTTGGTGAATGCCCATGGAGTGCGCCCGCCGAGGCAGAGATCGAGCGGTGGCTTCGTCCACGTCTCCCACCCTGTGCGGACAACGTGGATTGCGAAAGGGATGGCGACAAGCGTGCCAATAAAAAGCGGGAGACCGAGGTGCTCCCTCCAGTTCTGCCACTTCATCGCCGTCCCCGCATTGAGGGGTTTGGCGGCACGGGCGGCGGCCCGCCGCGCTCGTCGGGCATCGCCTTGTAGCAACCGCCGCTGTGCTCGGCGGTCGTCTTGGGGCACGGCGGTTTCAAGTCGAGTTTGTACCAGCATCCGCCCTTCACGACGACGCCAGCATCATCCCAGCACGGCGGCAGAGCTTGCCCTTTCATTGGAGCGTCCGGGATGACCCGACGCTCCACGACGATTGGCTTCTCGCCCCACGCCAGCGTGTTGGCCCAAACTGGGTCCGTCCGGACAGCAGGGACGTCTACAACAACGACTGGTGGAGGCAGTGCGTGACCGACGACCGACGGCCACGCCAGCAATGCGAGGGCCGCCGCGGCGACTGCATGCGGCAGCCAACGGGAAATGGTGCTGGGGCGCGCCGGTAGCACCGTGATGGACACCACCAGGCGCGAGTCGATGCGCTGGCGGGAGGCGAGGTGCTCTCGGGCTTGCTCGTCCTCGAGCGCGGCCGCGTAGGCGCTAGCGGCCATGCCGAGCACGGCAGGGACCTGCCCTACCCTGCCGGCGCGGTGCTCGGCGACAACCTCACCAGGATAGGCGGTGACGAGCACCTGACAGGCCCCATCGTGCTCCGTGCGTACCAGCAGCGCCGGGTGCCCGAGCCCCCTGTTGCGAGTCAGATGGATGCGCCCGACGAGGCGAGCTGCCACCCCACGCAGACGCGGCCCCAGGTGGTAGGGGCCGCTCATGGCTTGCCGCCCTTCTTGGCTGGCTTCTTCGCCGGGGGCGCCTCGGGCTCATCCTCTTGCTGTGCCGCCGCCTGTCCTCGCTTGAGCGCCTCCTCGTATCGCCGGCGCTGGTCCGGTGTCGCGTTCGCGAGCCACTGCGCATTCATGACCTTGAACCACTCGTGGGCCACCTCGTTCTGGCTGTTCCCCGTCGCCTCGGCGATGGCGGCGGTCTGGAGCACGAGTGGCTGCGGCAACCGGTACGTCGTCTTGGACATCGGCACTGCTCGTTTGTCGTCCAGCACGGCCTGGTCCTCTCTCATGGCGGTCAGCACTCATCCTCCTACATCAGTGGTCGTCCAGCAGCAACGGTGCCGTCATTATCGACGGCAATCAAGACCATTGACTGCCGTCAAAAACGCCGTCACTATTGCCATCATCGACGGACGGATGGGGCTCCCGGGAGGGAGAGCGGTGCTGGGCGGGCGCGAGCTGGGTGGCCAGCGAGGACGTCGCGGTAGAGGCAGCGTCAACAGCGGGGGCAGCGATGACCGAGGCGAAGCAGTCAATGACGGAGGAGCAGATTCAGAAGGAGATGGGCCGGCTGTTCAAAAAGCCGCGCCGGCCCCCCAATCGCCCCGACGAGGCGCTTCGGCGGCTGATCAAGTCCGTGGCACACCACGGAGAGCCCCTGTCCTGGCCCGAGGGGTTCTACGAGCAGTTGCAGCACGTCGCGGGCCTCCAGATTGAGGCGGCGACCGAAGAGGCGCAGGCGGAAGACTACCGAGCGCGCGCCAAGGATGAGTTCGAGGAGGCGGGCGTCATCGAAATCCCGAGCACCGCGCCCGTGTCCATCAGCGACGAGGGAGCGTTCGTCCAGGCGTGGCTGTGGGTCGGGGCTCAGGACTAGCGCAACACGCCCTCCGGGGCCGCCTGCAGGGAGCGCATCCCGGCATTCCACCCACCACCGTCGTAATGGAGGGCGTCATGTCGACGCTGCTGGCGGAGCTTTGTCGTGTTGTCGAGGACAGGGAGGACCCGGGGCCGTGGGCGCAGCGCGCGGTGTCGGAGGTGGCGGATGCGCTCAGGCGCGCCCCCCGGCTCAAGACGTGGCACGTCGAGCGGGCCGTCTACGTGTCCGCGCTCCTGGGCGCGGTCTGGGCCCAGCACCACGAGACGCTGGGCACGCCCTCTTCTCCAGCCAGCGGCCTTCTCGCCACGCTGGGGGCCTCGCCCGAGTTCGCCGCGCTGACGACGGTGGTGGTGCTCGCGGTGGCACTGATTCGCGCGGTCGACGGCGCCGAACTGGACAGCATCGCCACCCGCGAGCGCGAGCAGGCCGAGGCGGAGGGGCACAAGCCGGTGAAGGTGGAGTGCTCGCCGCGCGCCACCCAGCTCCGCGCGCGTGGCCCCTGGATGGACCTGGCGCTGCTCGCCTTCGCGTTCGGCTGGGTGGGTGCCATCGGCTTCGCCTGGCGCCTGGGCTACCCGTCGTGGCGCCGGGTCTGGCGGAAGCGCTACCCGCTGGCACGCACGGTGGCCCCATGAAGGCCCTCTCCTGGCAGGCGCAGCCCACGAACCGCACGTGCGGACAGACCTGCGTCGCGATGCTCACGGCGCGCTCGGTGGCCCAGGTCTGCGAGGAGATGGGCCGCTGGGGGCGAGCCGGGGACAGCGGCATCTGGTTGGTGCTCCAGGCGCATGGCCTGGAAATGGACCATGCCGGCGCCGGCCGGGCTCCGCTGTCGGCGACGCCCGCCATCCTCTTCCTGCGCCACGAGGACGAGACCAGACACTGGGCGCTCTGGACTGGTGCCAGGGTTCTCGACCCAGGATGCGGCGAGTTCCCGACGCTGCTCGCGGCACAGGAGCGCTGGGCCGAGCTGGGCATGACGCTGGTGAGCCAGCACGCGGTGACGCCACGAACCGGGCCGGTGCCTGAGTGGCTGGGCGAACGGCTAGCGCTCTACCGGCGCAACGGCGAAACCTCCCCTCCGGAGCCAGGGGACATCGAGCACATCGCCGCTACGGCGCTGGGTGACGCGGAGTTGGTCCGCGCCATGTGCTCGGCTGTCGCTCGGTACCCGGAGAGCTCAGCGGAGGTCGCGGTGCTCAACAAAGAGGCACATCGGCGAGGTCGAGAGCGCGTCCTCGCGGCCATCACCGCCGTCAGCGACGAGCGCGAAGCAGCCCGGAACCAGGAGTGCAGGCCATGAGCTGCGCCTTCGGAGAACTCAAAGACCTCTGCGCCCGGCTCCGCGCGCTCGAGGCGTGGTGGCGTGCTGGCGAGGTGGACACGATTCGCGCGTGCGTGGACGAAGCCGACGTGTTGCCGGAGCGACAGGCCGCAGTACAGGAGGAACTGCGCCTCGCGGAGGACAAGCTCGCGCTGCTCAAGCCCGACGAGACGCCCACCACGCTGAACCGGTGGCGCGAGTTGCAGCGCACGGTGACGGCGTGCCGGAAGTCCCTCAACGATTTGTCGTCGGCGTCGAACGCGCTGTACGCCGTTCTGGGCATCGAGCTGTGGTGGGCGCGCACCGCGCACTGGAAGAACGGCGTCGCACGCATCAACGCCGAGCAGGGCTGAACGTCAGACCCAGTAAGTAGTCTGACGTGATTGAACCTATCAAGTCGTCATCTCTGTCACGCCTTCGCGGAGCACCCGGACAGGACCTGGGTTCTCTGCGAGCGCGAGGACATGCACGAAGGCCCGCATCGCTGGCGGGGCCTCGAATGGACAGACGCGGTGGACGACGTCACCGCTGAAGAGCGCGAACTGATTCGCCGCGCCGAGCAGGACGCTGGCGAGAGCTACGAGTGAAGGAGCGGCACCATGGCGGACGGGAGCGGAGAGACGAGCACGGGCGGGTGGGCAGAGGAGCGTCGGGCGCTGGTGAGGCGGACCATCTGCCCTCGCGGCATCAGCGAGGACGAGTTTGTCCTCTTCATGGAGCAGTGCAAGCGCAGCGGGCTGGACCCGCTCCTCAAAGAAGCCTTCTGCGTTGCTCGCCGGCAGAACATCGGTAACCGCGAGCGCCCCAACTGGGTGAACAAGCACGAGTTCCAGCCCTCCGAGGCCGGCATGCTCGCCCGGGCCGAGCGCTTCCCGGACTTCAAGGGCATCCAGGCGAGTGCCGTGTTCGCCGAGGACGACATCACCCTGGACCAGGGGCAAGGTGAGGTGGTCCACCGCTTCAATCCGGCCAAGCGCAAGGGCTCGCTGGTAGGGGCCTGGGCCCGAGTGGTGCGCGACGGAAAGCTGCCCGTCGTCGTGTGGCTGGACTTCAGCGGCTACGTCCAGCAGACGCCGCTGTGGGCCAAGATTCCCATGACGATGATTGAGAAGTGCGCCCGCGTGGCGGCGCTGCGCAAGGCGTATCCCGAGGCCTTCGGCAGCCTGTACGTGCGCGAGGAGCTGCCGGCGGATGATTTCGCCACGGCCGAGGAGCCGCTCCCTACCGCCAACGTCGTGGTTGAGCAGCCCACGCGACACGCGAGCGGCCCCGCTCTTCTCCCGGAGAAGACAGCGACACGGGAAGCTGCGGAGGTGGCATCGGCAGGCTTAGACGCGAAGGCGAAGGAGCACGCGGAGTCCCGGCAGCCCTCTGCTCCTGCGACGCCGAAGCCAGCGTCCCAGGCCGCTCCGCCTATGCCCAGGAACTCAGCCGCCGTCGTGGCCTTCGGCCCGTGCAAGGGAACGCTCGTCGGCGAGCTGTCGGACGAGGAGCTGACCGACACCATCAACCTCGCCAACGAGAAGCTGATGGAGCAGCCCCGCGCACGCTGGGCCAAGGCCATGCGCGAGAACCTCCAGGTGCTCGAAGCCGAGTTCGCCTTCCGCGACAGCACGCGGGCGCCGCGCGAGCCCGGCCAGGACGACTGAGCCACGCGCGCGTCGAGTCCTCGGCCCGGGACTCCGCGCGCCCCCGCGTCCGTTGGGCGGGGCCTCTTCGTGAAGACGAGCGTGAACCAGTACGCAGACCCTCACCGGACTCGCCCTGGGCCGATCATCTCGCTCGTCTTCACACCCGTCCGGCATTGGGCCGGGCGGCCTTTCACGGCGTGCGAGCAGCGCGCCAGCGGTAGCCGGGCGGGGTTCCCCCCTCCCCGCCCGGCGCCGCATCTTTCCCCCATTCCTTCACCGCGACGGCACCACGCGAAGACACCAGGACGGTCCGGTTCGACTCCGGCCCGCGGACTCGGCCCGGCTCGCAGTCCCAGGAGTTGTCCCTATGAAGAGGTTCCTCGCTGTTCTCCTGCTCGCGCTCTCCTCTATTGCGCAGGCAGGCACGCTCAACATCGGTTCGTTGGCGACATCCAACGCGGAAACCCTCGGCATCCCCCGCGAGAGCCAGATTTTCTATCGGGAGTGGAGGCAGGGCGCGATTCGATACACCCAACTCCTGGCCGCGAACGAGGACGTGGAGAAGCGCGTCGGGAAACCTCTCGACGTTCAGGGGGCACGTTGCATCCTCTGGACGAAGCTCGCGGAACTCGCACTGGAGACGAGGGACGTGCTCCGCGCCCGCGCCTCCGCGCAGGGGCGCCAGGACCCAGCATGGGTGGCCGGCGCAGCCAAGCGCGCGCAGAAACGCGCTGACGAGGAATGTCAGGACCCCAAGGACGACAACGGCGGCACCAGGGGTCCGAATCTCGGCCGGCGGTACATGGAGGAGCTGGCGAAGTCTCGTCCCTCCCGCTCCGAATTAGTGCGCGATGAAGAGCTCCTGCACGCGCTGGGGAGCTTGGTGGGCGCAATCGAGGACGCGGTGCAGTCACTCCCAGCCCGCGCGGGGACAGCACTCCAGGCCGGCAGCACGTCCGTGCCGATTCTGAACCCGCGCCTCTTCCTCCGCCGAGAGTGCCAGGGCGTGGAGTGCGCGCTGTGAGGGCGACCCTGGTGGTGCTGTTGGGGCTGCTGGTGAGCGAGTGCTCGACGGCAGCCGGAGCGAAGTGCGGCGCGCTCCGCACGGAGTTCACCGCGGCGGTCGACTCATGCGACGCCTGCCTCGACCGGTTGTCCGTGCACGGCGACGCGTCGGTGTGCTCTTCGGCCTGCGACGCTCCGGGCAAGGCAGGCCCGGCCGCTCTCGGAGCCTGTGAGGCGGCGGCCAAAGAGATTGCGGCCCGCGCCTCGAAGGCAGACTGACGTCTCCTCCGACTCAAGCGCGGGCGGTGCTGCACAGGCCGCCCGCGCCTCCTCATGGCGACACACCATCAAGGCTTTCAGCCTTCTACTTCGCCCGTTTGACAGTGCTGGCGACCAGGGCGATGGCCCCAATCACCAAGAAAGCCTTCCCAGATTTGGACTCGGTCATCCAATGCCAAAGTGCCGGAAGCAAACCGCCCTTGGGGTCTGTGACATCTCGATGCGCGATGAACTGCCCATCTGGCTGCTTGTGAAGATGGATCCGGCTCCCGTCATTGAGCGACAGGACCCAGTCTTCGACCTGCCCATCCGGCTCTGCCAATGGAGGAATCTCGAAGCCCGCATGACGAGGATGAGGCAGTCCCCACGGAGCTGTCACCCGTTGTCCTGCCCGAAGGCGCGTCAATTCAGACCGCACCCACTGCAACCACAACTCCTGTGGAGTCAGCGCACGCATAGATGGCCACACCTCGTATTAGGCCACGAATGGACTCGTAGAGTGGCCGCGTCCCTTCCAGGTAACGCAGCCAAAACGACACGCAAGGTGTTGGGGAAATTTTTCGTTCCGAGCGGGTCATGGGGCATTTGGCACTTCATGGGAGCACCAAGTTAATGCGCACCGTATTGGGCGTCGCCGAATGCCACATCGGTGGGGCACTCGCGACTTGGCATCCAAGCCACGCACCGGGCCGTGAGTGCCTGGGGAACTTCCGACCATGAATGCCATCCCATTGGCCGGAGCCTACCGCTACACGCACGCCGGCACCGAGGTGTTCCACCTTCCCCTCGCGCGCCCATGGACGTGGGCCCTCACGCACCACGGGATGTGGAGCGTCTTCGTCCACGACGTGGAGCCCGCGCGCCAAGGCGTGCCCGAGCGACGTCACCCCCTCCACCCGCCTCCGGAGGTGTTGGGGTGCTGGCTCGCAATCTACGCCACCCGCGACTACGACACTGCCGGGGTGGCGTGGCTGCGCAAGGCGCACGACCTGGAGGCGCCTGCCGGAGACGTCCTACCCGCTGGCGCGTACGTGGCGATGGCGCGCCTGGCGGAAGTCTCCACCGTAGGCAACGACTCCCGGTGCACCTCCGACCCGTGGTGGTGGCACCGGGGCGCTCCGTGCCGGGGCACCGTCGCATGGTGGCTCGAGGATGTGATGATGTTCGAGCCGCTGACGGCTGCGCCAGCTCCGCGCCTCTCGCGCGTGGACCGCGAGCTTGTGCCTGAGCTGCGCGAGCGCGTGCGTCTGGCCCGGGACGGCGTCTGGCGCCCGGAGCTGTACACCGTGCCCGCCGCCCTCCCCGTTTGGCAGCCGGAGCCTACGGAGGCCCCCATGCCCTCCGCCCCCGCGACTCCACCTCCCCGCCAGGAGCTGCGAGCCGACGACAGTCCCGTGGCCCCCATGGGCGTCGTCGAGCAGTTGGGGCTCTTCGGCGAGCCGCCACCCCGGCCTGTGCGCTCAATCGACAGGTCGCAACCGGAACCGAAGCCCGCCACGCCCCCGCCTTCGCTGCCCCCCAGCACTGGGCCCAGCAGCCTCAAGGAGGCCGTCGCCCGTGTCCGCGCGCTGCTCGCGGACGGGAAGCAGCACGACATGAGGGAGCTGATTGGCGCGGCCGGTCAGGACGCCGCGGGCCGGACGCTGCTCTACCGGGTGACGTGCGTGGCCGGCACCGCTGTCGCTCCGCTCGTCCACCAGGTGCCCGTCACCCTTCGCGGGGATGGGCAAGGAAGCTGCTGGTACGCATCCGCAGGCACTCCAGCCCATGCCCACCCGGAGGACGCCCACCCATGAGCCAAACACCTTCATGCTGGCGGTACCGGCTGCTCCTGGAGAGGTGTCCGCCCATGCCACCCGCGGGCAAGGGGCACGCCGCCGAGCTCCGCGCCGCACGGGCGCGCGCCGAGCGCGAGAGGCACGGTCAGGTGTTCCGCGCTTGCCGTGTCGAGTTGGGACTGTCCCTGCGCGACGTGGCCACCGGCTGGGGCGTCAACGCGACGGTGCTCGGCGAGCTGGAGCGGGGCAAGCGGCGGTTCCCCGCGCCCGCTGACCTCTTCGCAGCTCTCCAGCAACTCTTCACGTGGGCGTGCGAGAGGCACGGGTACGGTCGCCTGGGCGACCTGCGGTGGAGGGACCGCCCATGATGCTGCGGCACACCCTCACCAAGGCGCTGGAGATGGTCCTCGCTCGTGTCGCCGCTGGAGACCCGGACCTCTCGTCCGCCTTGCGCTTCGTCGCGCGCTCCCGGCGCATCTTGTCCAACAGCACCGAAACACTGGCGGCCAAGGTGAGCGCGGAGATGGACAAGCTCCTCGACGACGTCCGCTACGACGCGCCGCCGGCACGCCTGGACAACCCCTTCCCGCACGGGCCGTTACCCTCCGAGGCGCTGCTACACCGCGCGTGGACGGACGCCTGTGCGGCGGCCCGGCGCAACATGTCCCCTCCGCCCCAGGGACTGGGGCTCACCGCGTGGGATGACGTCGGCGGGCTGTCGCGCCTTCAGGCACTCGGGCTGCTGACGGTGGCCATCCAGCGCCTGGCCACCATGCCCGAGTTTGGATCCGGCCCCCTCTTCCCCGGGCTGCGTCGCTGACGGACTCATGTAGCCTCCGGGCCATGACCGACGCCGAGCGCGTTCACCACGCCGACGAGTTCCTGGCCCGTTTCCAAGCCATGCCTGAGTGGGCTGCTGATGCCCTCGTAGAGCGCCTCGCGGGCGCCGCGCTGCCTGCCGTGTTCGAGGAGTACACGAGCAGCATCCTCACGGAGCTGGCGCCCATGCTTCCCGAGGACGTCAAAGAGGCGGTGCTCGACCGGGTAGCCTCGCTGATGCTCATCGGCTACCTCGTCCGGGCCAGTGAGGACGCGGCCACCCCGCCCCGCGTGCCGCCCGCGAGCGCGTAGGCCGCGAGGGATTTCTCCGGGATTGGCGTCCTCCAGTGCATGGACGCCAAGACAACGCTCCGATGCCCAGGCTGTGGCGAGGTCCTGCAGCCCTACGAGCTGGCCGCAGTGCAGGGGCCCGACCTGCTCACGTGCCGCAACAGGGCCAGCCATCGACCGCACGACGGCGGGGAGCGCCTCTACCGGCCCGGCCGCAACGGCCGACTCGTGCCGGCGTCCCCCGCTGCTCGAACACGTTGGCCGCCGGAGGAGCGCTGGCGCGAGGCGGCGAGGTAACAATCAGCGCGCCAGGAGTCTCTATGGACATGACGACACTGCTCCGCTGCCCAGGATGTGGATTGCCTCTCACTCCCGACGTAGGCGACCTCGTACGCCGCCCGCTCCACGGTGTCCTCGCCTGTCTCGCCCACGGGTTTGACTGTCTGGACCCGACGCCGCGCCTCTACCGGCGAGCCGCCAACGGCAGGCTGTCTCCCCTGTCTCTCGCGGCGACACCTGTGGCGCGCACGCGAAGCAACCGCAAGCTGGGGCTGGAGCCCTGACGCCATACCACCCAGGGGTGAGAGGAATAATGGTCGTCATCTATTGACGCCCATTAAGGAGGTGGCTACTCTCCCATCATCGACGCTGCATCACGCGGCGCCGCCACGGGGGGTTGTCATGGACCGAGTGCTTGAGACGGTGCTGGAGCGGACGGCGAAGGACGGGACGCCATTCCGCGTCACAGTCGAAGACCGCACGGGCACCGTTGTGCCGGTCGCCTACCTCGACGGCAAGCAGCTCGCCGTGGGCAACACGGTAGGGTGGCCGCTCCCCGCCGCTTCGCACCGGGACGGGCTCACCCACGCTGCGGGCTACCCTCCCGCGCGCATCATCGGTCTGACGGACGCGGAGGCCGCTACCGTCAAGGCGGCCGTGCGCCGCCACCACGAGGAAATCAACGCCGTGGCCATCGCGGCGCAGCACCTCGACGCCAAGCTGGGCGGGCTGTTGGAGGACTTCAGCGCCGCGCGGGAGCGTAGGGACTTCGACCGCGCGCGCGTCATCGAGTCCGAAATTGCCGCGACGCGGAAGGCTGCCGGTCTACCTGCCGGCGACTGGCGCGAGTAGTCCTCTCACTGGACTGAGAAGTCGACACGCCACCGCGAGGGATTTCCGCGCGGTTGGCGTCTTCCCGTTCAGCAGTGATGCCGAGAGGCGTTGAGCACTCGCCGTGACGCCTTCGGGCGATGGAGTGGAGAGCATGAGCGACGACAAGACCCCGCCTCCGCACGTAGACCCGGCCCTGGCCGATACTGCCAAGTTCCTCCAGACCTATGCCGCCGGCGCCACGCTGGAGCGGAGACGCCGGAACCTAGAGCCGCCTTCCCTCGAAGCCGGAGCCATAGACAACGCCGTCGTGTCCGAATTCCAGCGGGTCTACGCTGCGGCCCATCTAGCCCTCCCGCCCCTGCGCGACTGGTCGAAGAGTCCGCCGGCGGCGTGGGAGCTGCGCAACATCGCGGCCATGCGACGGTGGCGCGCGTTCGCGATCAGCGCGAGGTTTCGCGGGGACAGGCTCGAGCCGTGAGCGCTGGGCTGCCAGACGACTCATGCCCCTACCTTCGGCGCGTCCGGCAGCGAATCCCGGGACTCCACCATCCTTGACGCCGCCCGCTCGCGGCAGGTGATCTTCGAGCCACCACACCAGGAGCAGTGATGCCGGAAGGTGAAGCAGTACCCAGGGAGGGCTTCGGAGGCGCAATCCTCCAGTCCCTCCTGGTGCGGCCGATGACGACGCTAGAGGTGGCCGCCCTGCTCGACGTGAGCGAGCGGACCGCTCAGCGCGTCATGGCAGCGCTGGTTGGTGCGGACTGGCCGTTTACGCAGGCGCAGGCCATGCCGGGCCAACGAGGCGAGTGGAGCACGACACCAGAGGCCGTGGCCGCATGGCTGGGCCTCGCTCGGAGGCGCCGATGAGCACCACGCCGAAATCCTATCTCCACCTCTCCGCCCTCGTGGCGAAGGCCCGGGCGGCCCACGCTCGTCTCGGCCTCGCGCCTTCCATGCCGCTCCGCGACGCAGCCGCCCTGGCCGCCGTTGAGTCCTGGGGGCTGGACGTCGTTGAGAGCGCCCATGAGCTGGTCAACATGGCCGCCTTGGGCGTTGCGTCGCCCAAGCCCCTGCCGGTGCACCAGGTGCGCCCGGCAGCCGCACGGCATATCGCCGAGACGGACCTCCATTCCGTGCCCGACGAGCGCCCGCGGCTGCTCCGGGCCCCGTGGCTCCTCGAGGTCCGCCGGCCCGAAGCTGGAGAGGCGCTGTTCGGCGACACCTTCGCGCTCGGCGGGTACGAGCTCGACGGGGTGACGTTCCTGGTGGGCCTCACGTTGGAGGGCGGCTCACGCGTTGCGACGTGGCGCCCCACCTGGACGGGCGGCGAGCTGGACGAGGGCACGAAGCAGAGCCACTCACACCTCGTAGAGCCCGGCAACGTCGGCCCGTGGCAGGACTGGGCGAGGGCAGCCGCGCGGTTCTCCGTCGTCTACGCGCTGCTCGTCGAGGCGGAGGGGACGCCCCTGCGCGTGGAGTCCGGGCGCCAGCGTGACAACCCCGCGGGGCTCGCCGTCAGCAACGTCTACCTGGACGGTGCGCTCGGGGATGCGGCCGGAGCTGTGCCAGCGGCCGCCCATGCCACTGGGCTCATCCCGTCGGAGACTTCCGTGCGCGGCCACCTGCGCCGCCAGCGGTACGGGCATGAGCTGGCGCTGGTGAAGTGGGTGTACATCGCCCAGCACGGGGCATGGCGCTGGGTGCGGCCGGTGTAGGACGCGGCACGCCGCCGCGCCGACCGTGAAGAGTTGTGGTGGCTACGTGTAGATCTTCACGTAGCGGGGTGGCTGCTCCTGGCAACCCCTGACGCCTCCTGGCCGCTGCTCTCCGCCAGAGTCCGTGGAGTGTCGCCACGGTCCGTCTGAGTTCGCTGCGTGTCGCCTGAGTTCTATTTACGAGGGAGCGCCCAAGAGAGTTGCGCCCCCCCTTTTTCACACGCTGGTGGATGTGAATCCGGCTCCTGCGCTTTTCGAGCCCCAGACCCTTGCCATGTCAGACCTGGCGAGTATGACTTCCCGCAAGAGGTGCTGCCCATCGCCTCTTCCCCATAAGACGCCCGCGACTCGTCGCACGGCGCCGCTTCACTCCGACGGGGGCAGCCGGCGGAGTGAAGTGCCTTTCCCCCGGAGGTCCGCTTGGTGAACCACTGCCCCCGCTCCCCGACCCTCACGATTGGCGCCGTGGTTGTCCGACAGGACACCCACGGACGCTACAGCCTCAACGACCTGCACCGGGCAGCAGGACTCGAGGACCGGCACCAGCCGGCGTACTTCCTGCGGAACGATGGGGTCCGCGCCCTCATCGAAGAGGTCCAGTCTGCAAATTTGCAGACTGCCCCCGTCGAAGCGGTCAACGGCGGGCCGAACCGAGGGACCTATGCTTGTCGAACGGTCGCCCTCCGGTATGCCGCGTGGATTTCGGCACCGTTCGAGTTCAAGGTCTACAAGGTACTCGAGGACTATCTCGACGGGCGCCTCGTCCCCGCGACTCCAGCGCTCCCCTCTGGCTACATCGATGCGCTCGAAGCGCTCGTCGTAGCCGAGAAGGAGAAGCTCCGGCTCTCCGAGGTGGCCACCCAGCAGGCCCAGCAGCTCGAAGCCCAAGGCCGTGTCATCGAGGAGCAGCGGCCGGCCATGGAGTTCCTGGAGCGCTTCGTCAAGGCGAAGGGCTCGGCCGGCGTCCGCCGCGTCGCGAAGGGCATCAACCGGCGGCAGAACGACCTAGTCCGCGATCTCCTCCGGGACAGGGTGCTGTACTACGAGGGGAGGCACCTGGTGCCGTTCGCCAAGTACCAGGACAAGGGCTACTTCGTCGTCAAGCTCGGGGAGAAGAATGGGCACGCGTTCACTCACGCGCGCTTCACCTCAGCAGGCGTGCAATGGGCAGCGGCCCGGTACGGCCGGGAAGCGCCATGTGAGAGTGCGGCGCGACTCCTGCCAGCGGCGCCACAGCCGGCGGCCCAACTGCCCCTCCTCCCCGAGTCCACCCAGCCGTAGCCAGGAGCCTCCCGCGATGAGCACCAGACAGAAGGCTCCCAAGGCCGCGGTGCCTATGACGTTCCACTTCCACCCACCGCGCCAGTACGACGAGCCCCTTGACGTCTGCCTCGGGGACCCGCGCGTGCTGGTTGGCGCCATCCACGAACTCTGTGCCGCCCTGCGAGTCAGCGGTGAGGCACCGTTCGCCGACGGGCTCTACGCGCTCGCGAGGAGCATCACCGCCGAGTACGGAAAGCTCGAGTGGGACGCGCCTGTGCCGGCAGGGCTCCGCCACGCAGCCTTCGTCCAGGCGTGCGCCCTCGTCCCCGCGGCGAAGCTGCGCAAGCTCAGTGGCCCGAAGCTCGTCGGACTCATGGCCACCGGAGTCGCGGGCGTGGCGTAGGCCGATATGGGGATCCGCACATCGGTCCGGGCGCGCCGGTAAACAAACCGGCCCGCGAATCCGCTCTGGGCACCAGTACAAATCCTCGTGGCCGGTACAAAAACCGCGAGCCGGTACAAATCCTGGCGGGGAATTCTAGGCGCCCCGGGTCGGACTAGCCTCGCGTGGACACAGCCACGCCGCGTGCGCTCTCCTGTCCCCTCACCTCAACGGGGGCACGATGACGAAAGAATTTCAACGCGCAACAGAGGCGATGCTTACTCCAGACCCGCAGCCCGCGCTGCGGCAAGCGCGACAGGACCTGCTTGCCGCATGGGATGTCTTCGAGCGAATTGACCAGGAAAAGAAGAATCAGAGGGAGGCCAAGCGGCTTGTGAGCAGCAACGAGAATGACGTTGATGCTGCTCACGACGCATCTCGCAGGGACGTCGAAGCCAGCTTCCGCCGTTACCTCGGCGCAGCGAAGGCAGCTGGGCTTACGAAATATACCCCGCACACCTGAACCGCAAGACTGGGCGGCCCGCCCCGGGGCTCAGGAGCGGGCCAGACGGGCTACCCCCGTCGAGCGCCACCGGGCCCCCACATTCCCAGCCAGCACGCTGAGTGCTAGCGTCTGCCACCGCATTACCACTGCAACGGAGGGGACCATGAAGCTGCTCACGACTGGTGGCCTGTTGGCGCTTGGCCTGTTGTTTGGGTGTGGTGGACCCGTCGACGAAGGCATCGAGAACGAGTCAGACGCTCAGCTCGATGAAGTCGAGCAGGGCTATCACGCGCCCGCCATCTGCGGAAAGACTGTCAGCTGCCCAGCAGGGCTGGAGTGCTGCTTCTCCCCCGCACGCTGCTTGCCAAGTTGTGGTGGGGGAGGAGAGAACTAGCCATTTGAGGCAGGGCAGCCCGCTCAGGCTCGGGGGGCTGCCCTGCCCTACCAGGGTCACGCCACCCTGAGCAACTCAGCCATCCGCAACCAGGGCTCGGGCTGGGCCACCCAGCCGTCCTTCTCGTGGATTTGCAGCGCGAACCCCACAGCAGGCATTGCTAGTTCATTCGCAACCACGCTCCGCATCAAGGCACCAAAGGGCTCCTCCCACGCATGCGTAACACCACGGGTTGCGCTCAGAAAGAACTGCTCCTTCTCGGTGTCTTCGATCTTTGAGATGTGGAACTTGCCGGAGGTGGAGTTGGGTCCCGCCTTCACAACAGCAGCGACGAGACGCCGGAATGGGGCATACTCGCCGTCCTCTATGTCGCGCAGAACTCGGACGAGAGATGCGTAGAAGCGGTCCTTTGGACGGCCGGCACGGGCATACTCTCGCGTCAGCAGGGCTAGCGCAGGAATGACCTCGTCGGAGACCACGTCCTCCAACTGGCGCATGGAATCGAGAATGACTCCCTTCACCGGGAGCGAAACTCCTTCGAGCATCGCCTTCAGTTCCATCTGCGCGGTTTCGTCAGGGTAGCCCGACCCCATGAACTCCTTCACGAACTGCTCAGCCCGCCGGTCAAACCTATCGCGGCGCAGGTCGAACAAGGTGTTCATCAGCCATCGGGCCGTTGCTGCCCCGGCCGGCCCAGCGATTTGGCTTGCAGTGGTAGCGATCGCTACCTCAACACCTTCGCGAACGAGTCCCTTCTTCTGAGCCACTGTCTCCTCCAGTCGCGAGCGTCCCCGGCAAATCTACCAGAAGCTGCGCTTGGCCCGACCGCCACGACAGGAGGGCTCCGTCGTCCCATGCCCGGCAATTCGGGACAGTCGAGATTTCCAATCCACTCGGCAATGGGCGCGGAGTTTGCCACACAACACTTACCCACCCCAGGGTACCCGCGAACCCAGTTGATAGAAATTCCGCAAGGCGATGTCTTGCGGGCGTCAACCGACAGTGGGGGATTCTTGTTTGACCATACGCACTACGTCCCAATCCTGAAGTGGAAGCAGGGCGAATACTTGGCATTGGAGACGATGGAGGACGACATCCGGGACAGGACCTTCCCGGTTCTCGAAGTGGTGCCTGTTACGTTGGGCGAAGACGACGATGAGTTGACGCCTGAACTCGTGGCAAACCATCTCCGGAAGGTCCCCACCCAACTCGCGCGTGCGTGGCCTAGCAGGCCTGCCTTCGTGGACCTCCACCACCTCCAGGCAGCGGCTCGCATGCCGAGCGGCGAGCATCCCGTGGAACACCTCTTCCGCGAGTTCGCAGAACACGACCTGGCCTGTATTCCCGTCTGCGGCCCGGACCGGGACGCGGCCTACCAAGCAGCCGTTGCCGATGTAGTGGCGCGGGAGGGAAGAGGCGTCTGCATTCGGCTGATGTCAGACGAGCTATTCGACGAGGACGTGGTCGACAACGTCACCAAGTTGCTCCGGAAGCTCAAGGTCCCCATCGACAACGCCGACTTGTTGATGGATGTCGGAGAGGTTCCCTCCAACACAGGCCTCATTGTCCGGTCCCTTCGGCAGACGGGGTCCCACCTCGCTGGGATGGGCGCGTGGAGGACATTCACGTTCGCCGGAGGCTCCTTCCCGGAAAGCCTTCGCACAATTACCGGCTTCGGGACCATCCCCCGGGTAGAGTGGTATGTCTGGAATGAACTCCTGAAGGGTCCCCTCGGAAAGAAGCGAGTTCCCACCTTTGGGGACTACGCCGTCCAGCATCCCGACATGGCTGAATCTGCGGGCTTCAGCGGAAGCGCCAATGTCCGGTACACGGGGGAGAACGAGTGGTTCATCTTCCGAGGCCGTAGCCTCACCCACTACGGCTACGAGCAGTACCACGACCTCTGCCGCGAAATCGTCCGGCACGCTGCATATTCGGCCCGCGGCTTCAGCTGGGGTGATTCCTTCATCTACAAGTGCGCTCGCAACGAGGAGAGCACTGGCAATGCTTCCACGTGGCGCAAGGTCGGAACGTCCCACCACATCACGTTCGCAGTGCGTCAGGTCGCCAAGCAGTTCGGGATTTCAATCTGACCCGGACGACATCCCGAAGCTCGTCGAGACTCAGCACCTCAACGAGCTTCGCATAGAGGACCTTCCGCGGCTTGCTGCGAATGCCGGTGGCGTGCCCCAACCGCTCCAGCACGTCCAGCGCCTCCTCTCGCCACAGCAAATTAGCAATCGCGAGCGGCGTGGGCTTTGGGTTCTGCTTCGCCTCGCGCCGTGCCTCGATGCGCACGGTACCGCCGTCTTCCATGATGGCGGTGCAGAGCCCCCACCATCGCGGGACCATCTTTCGCGCTGCCTTGAGGTGCCTCTCGCCAGCCACAAGGGTGGCCATGTCGAGCGCGGCGCTGTAGGCCCGGACCTGCGCCGGAAGGCGGTCCAAGGTGTCCTTGTCGCTCTTGAGCTCGTACCCATGGATGGCGCCATTGATGACAGCAACATCCACCCGCACCAGGCCGTGCTCGAGGCCCAGTTCGTTGAGGACGAGCGTCCCCACCTCTCCCGCATGGATGGAGAGAACGTCGCGCTGGAGCGCTCGCCGGACATCGATGTCACGCATCTGCGTCCCTCTTAATTGAGTTCCTACGTGAAGAGCGATAACCCCGGGGGTCGCGACGTTCAGGAGCCCCCTATAGGATGGGCGCCTGCTCCCCCGCCTTACATCCGGCCATATGCCCTATAGACTGGCCCGCCCTGGGATGGAGCGGGCCGAGCCCTACAGCCCGAAGGTGAGCCGCGCACCTACGCCAGCGTAGGACTCACGCAACGTCCACTGCGCGGCGCCGAAGAGGGCGAGGTTGCCCCGGAGCCGCAGCCCCGCTTCCAACCCAACGGCGACGCCCGTCAGCGTGGACGCGCGAGCCTGTGCCTCCAGGTAGCCCGTCCTCACCGGCACGTCAGCGAGGACCCGAGAGAGCCCCGCGGCGACTACGGGCCGCGGGGCGTCTGAGGGACCGCCGCCACCACCTGCTCCAGCGCGGCCTTGCTGCCGATGGCGCCCATGCTGAGCGCGGCATTGATGGCCTGGTTCGCAAGGGCTCCAGCCCCCTGCGACGCAATCTTCTCGGCGGTCAGCTCCGCGCCGTGCATGGCCGTCCAGGCCGCCTTCGCCTGGGCCTCCTCTGAGCTGGTGGGCACGTAGCCCTTCGTCGCGAGGTGCTCGCGGAAGACGCGCAGCGCCTCGGCCACCTTGTCGTCCACCTTGTTCTCCGTGCGGAGCGCCAGGTCGTTGATGGTGTAGTAGGCGATATTGACGGCGTTGCCGAAGGTACGCAGGCGCTCCTCGGCCTTGTCCTTCCAGATGGTGCGCGCCAGCGCGATGACGCCAGCGACGGCGAAGCCGGCAACCAGCACCAGCACGTCGGGGTTGGTGAGAATGCCGACGAGGATGCCGCCAGCGACACTGCCGGCCGTGCTTCCGGCGTCGGCGAGAGCCACGGGCGCGGTGAGGACGGCCGCCGCGAGAGTGGTGAAGATGAACAGTTTCTTCATGATGGGACTCCTTGCGACTGCGAGAGGACTGCGGGGGTGAAAGTGAGAGCCACGCGCCACGCCAGGGCGCTCACGGGCGAAACGGCAGGCGTCGGATGCCCATGCGCCGCGCGCGGTAGTCGAGGTTGCCGAAGCACTTCACGAACGCGCGGGCCTTGGCGGCGTCGGCCAGGGTGAGAGTCGTGCTCCCGCCTCCGGAGGCGCCCACCACCACGCTCCCACCCACGTGCACCATGACGTGCTCCGCGTCGGTGGGGTCGCCCTTGCGGTGGTACAGCACCAGGTCGCCGGGAAGCAGCTCCACTTCCGGCACGGGGGCACACCGCGTCCACAGCGCGTCGGTGTTGGTGTCGGCGCGCCAGTCCGGCCCACCCACCTCATGGAAGGCCCAGGTAACGAGCCCTGAGCAGTCGAAGACGCGCTGGCCGGTGGTGCTGTCGCGCTCACCCTTGCCGCACCACCGGTAGGGCGCGTGCATCTGCGAGAGGACGGTGACGAGGAAGGCGTTGCGCTGGGACATGGAGGGACTCCAGGAGTGGAGGAAGCGCTGAGCGGGCGACGGCAGTGGTCGCGAGAGGACTGGGAACTCCTGTGAGAGGGCTCCAGGAGTGGCGGCGCATCAGTCCTTCGAGCCGGCGTCGACAGCCCTCGCCACGAGGGAGAGCTGTTGGAGGATGGCTCCCTGCACGCGCGCGAGCGCATCGATGTCGCCAATGCCCGCGGCCCGGAGTTCTCCCGCCGCCCGGGACGCCGCCCGCTCGAGCGCCTCGTCCCGCTCCGCGCCCGCCGCGGCCACCCACCGGGCTTGCGTCAGCGGACCAATCTCATCCCAGCCCGGGACGTCGAGCCCATTGGGCGTCTTCCACGCGTCGTGGGGCCCGACCACACCGTTGTAGGCCGTGAAGCCCAGGTGCCCGGGCCGTCGCGGGTCCGTCGGCGAGGGGCTCTCCGGGCGGGCCAGTGCGGCACGGAACGCGGCCGCGCGCCCCAGCCACAGCTCTCCCTTGGCCCCGTGCTCCCAGATGCCGTCCGGCGTCAGAGAGTCCCCCACCGCCTCCGCCGCGAGCTTCATCAACTCGAAGGCATCGGCGTAGCCCTCGGGGTGGATGAAGTGGCGGAGGGTGATGGCCACGCTCTCGCGGAGGTTGTCCACGTTCTTCGCGCGCTGCTTCTCTTCAGCCAGCCGCTCACGGAAGCGGGCGAGCAGTTCGTCACGGGTGAGCTTCGGGGACATTTCAGGCTCCGGAATGCTGCGGTTAGAACGACGGGTTGAGAGCAAGACGAGGCGAAGGGCCAGGCTGTGAGCCCGCCTTCACTTCCGCCTCCGGAGCGGAACGGAGGGCTCCTCGAAGTGCACAGCGGGCGGACCAACCTGGACGAACCAGGCCGCGAGCTCGCGCAGCCCGGCCATACCCAGCAAGGCAACGAGGGCGCCCACCACCCACAGGGCCCCGCTCATGCGCGAAGCCCGGTGCTCTCCGTCCGCCATGCGCTTGGCCAGGTCAGGCACGGCCTTCATCACGGTGTCGTGCTCGTCGACGCGCTTCTGGAGCGCCACCACCTGGTCCGCCAGCTTGGGCATGGCCTCGACAACGGGCTTGTGCTCGGTCACCCGCCGGTCCACGTCGGCCAGACGCTCGTCCATCTGGCCCACCTTCTCCTCGAGGCGGCGCACCTGCTCGGCCGTGGCCATCCGCTCGCCGACGCCGCGGATGTCCTCGCGGACGCTCTCCATGAGGCGGTGCAAGTCCATGGCGTACTGCTGGGCCGCGCGCACCGCACCGTCGGCGCGCTCGCCGATGGCCTCGCACTTCTCGCCGAGGCGGGCGAGGTCTTCGCGGATGCTGCTGCGCTGAGCGGCCGGGGACATGCCGTCGGATGCTCGGGGCGGACGAGGACAACGTCCGTCGCCACATCACGGCCTACAGTGCCCGTCCCACATCCTGCTATGAACCCTCAATGGACCCATTCCACGAGAAGATCGTGCTGCTCGTCATCGACAAGGGCCTGCTCACTCTTGCCGGTGGCACTATTGCATTCATCGCAGCCCGCGCACTTGAGCGCTACCGTCGTCAGCAATCTGTGGTGCTTGAACTCGGAAAGCTTCGAGCGCAAGCGTTCGCACGAGTGCTTAGCGCCGCTGCCTCGCACGCATACCACGTTGATCAGCTCATCGCCGCCGCCCGGACAAACGCCGAGGAGAGCGACAAAATCAGAGTCCTAGGAAAAGCCGCCATGGACTCCGCCCTCTCAATTCAAGATGTAGCACTACGAGAGGCTGGGCTCATCGACCGAAAAACAGGCAAGATTATACAGAAATATCTCGTGGCAATCTCCGAAATTGACGTCGAGCGCATGAAGAAGGGAGGTCTGACAGAGGAAGAGGCGACCAATCGCAAGGACAACATCAACGAATTGCGCGACGAACTTCATCGATTTCTTCCGCCACTCCCTCGTGCAGACTGAGTTTCCCCCTTCCTTCCACGAGCATTTGAGATTCAGTAGTCCAAGCAACCGAACCGAGTGCAGCTTCTACACTCAAGCGTAATTGCCACGGGGTACGCTACTTAGCCCAAGTCGCGTCACTCCGCGCCGCCCTCATGAGGTCCTCCAAGTCATCCGCACCGAGCTTCATAGGCTGGCTCAACAGCCCGGGAAGCAGGTCGGAGATGTGCAACACAGCCACATGCCGAGGCGCCTCCTTCACAACGGGACTCTGGTTGACGAAGACGATGAGCCCCTGGACCCAGAGGGAGCGCCGCCGAGTCGCCTCAACTAGACACTGCCGGACGCGCTGAGCCTCGTCCTCCTGCTTTTCCACGAAGTTCGTTGGGCGGCGATTCACGTGGAGGTTGGGGCCGGCGACCCACACTTTCCCTCTCACCGCCTTCGTGTTGATGACGAAGACGCCAGGGGGACCGATGACGAGGTGGTCCACGTTCGCGCCCCGCGCGCCCACCTTCACGTCGTGCTCGACGTGCCAGCCTGCACTGCGGAGCTGGTCCAGAGAGTCGCCCACGCGCTCTTCGCCGTCCGCGCCGAGCCGCCATGCCCTCTCGTCGGTGTGGATGTTCAGCAGGCGCGTGAAGAACGTCTTGATGGGCGCCGCATTCGCCAGCTCCTGCTGCTTCTCGCGCGCGCTCTGTCCGGCGCGCCGCCCCGTGCGCCCCGCCGACGCCGCAGCCTGCTCCTCACGCTTCTTGAAGAACATGGAATCCCCCCGGGAAGTGTCACACCCGGAGGGTAGCGCGCGGCGACGCGCGGACGACAGCGAGTCCAAGAACACCCTCGCCCGACGCGTCCGTCGGTGCCGACAGCAGCGTCACCGGAACTCGGACGAGATGCTCCACTCCGAGACAGGAACGAAACGCACCCCTTCAGGTGGCGGCGTCATGGCCAACACGCGATCCATGGCATCTCGATGGAAGAGGAAGACGACCGCCTCATCCAGGGCGAACACCAATCTCTCCTTGAGAGGGATGGCACCAAGGAGTTTCTCGTCGAGAACGAGATGGTCGAGACGGCGAATCACATGCCCGCTCTTGGAGAACTTGTAGACCGAGCGCTGCATGTCCATGCATGGAAGTCGCTTCCACATGTGAACAAGCCAGTACCTCAGTATGTCGCCCTTCACTTCGACGTCCGCTGGGACGAACTGAACCCCATGGAGGTTGAGATCCTCGAGCACCGCCTTGATGCGGCTCGATACCACCGGCTCCGGGAGACTGTGATGGTCCGCCATGATGAGATTGGCGGGCACTGGGTCCCCGAGACACAGCTTGATGGGCTCGTCGACCAACACCGATGCCCGTCGCTGGAAGTCCATGGCCGACTGGTCCCACGAGAGAAGCGGGTGCTGCGCACAGAGCGCACGCATGAGCACGAAGTAGTCACTCTGCATGGCTAGCTGCCCGCCCGAAGCACCCGTCGAGGGAGCAACTTTTTCGTCGTTGGGTGCCGATGCCCGTGCCGTCGCTTCTCGGGGCACGGCACGCGGGCCTTGTTCCGGATGCTCGTTACCCCGGAGCAACCGACGCCTCCCGGGAGGTAGTCGCGACCATCACTGGTAAGCGTCCAGTCGCCACTGGCGATGAATCCAAGAATGTCGTCGCTCACCTCATCGAGGTCATCGGTGAGGTCCACGGGGTTTGGGCAGTACTTGCCATCCGCAACTCCTCGTACGTACGCCTCCAGGAGCTTCTTCACGGCGGCCGGGTAGCGTGAATCCGGTTCCGACCCCAGTCCGGCGCGATGGTTCCCGACATGAAGTGGAACGTGGAGCTCGCACGCGACAGCCGGCACCATGGGCAGAAACACGCCGTTCTGTGGCCGGTTGATGTCGTAGCCGAAGTACCAGCAGGCACGGCCCCAGTCCTCGCTACGCTCCATCGCTTCAGAGCAGATGAGGTGGTGCGCTGCCAGGGTGGACGGCCCCGTGTACCAGGGATGCGTTTCGACCCCAGCCCCCTCGAGGATGTTGTTGCACAGCGTCGTGGAGTTGCCGAGATGCGACCCAGGCTCTGCTGCCATGGGGTGAGCGGGCTTCCGGCAGAACGGGCATGGCTGCCACGTCACAGGCTGGGGCCACCCATTCGCAGTCTTGACGGGCAGGACACTCCTGTAGGGCGCGACCGGCATGGGGACATCACACTCCCAGTCTGGCCAGATTTGAACGCCCTGAAAGAGCGCCAATTCAAGACAAACCCCGTGAAGTAGGGATGTCCGGGAGTCAGCGCTCCAACCCGGCAGCGCCTCTCACAACATGCCCCCGAGGGCAGCGTCCTTGCCGATGGCCAGGAGGTAGTCCCGGAACGCCTCCCACGTGTTGGGGGCAACGAGCCCGCGCGCGACGGCGTTGGCCTGCCACTCGCGCAGCAGCCCGTCAGCGCGCCACAGCAGCCAGGGCCGGCCCACCGCGGTACGAGCCTCCAGCATGAGGCGCTCCAGCTCTCCAGCCGTCTCCAGGAAGGTGGCCGTCGGATGCACCACCAGCCAGTCGTACGTGAGCGCCTTCGCGGGGTAGCGCTCCCCCTGGGCCGCCAGCTCGAGCGCGCTGTATTTGCCCCAGTCGTCGGTGAGTCCGGCCACTCCGCTGGCCGCCAGCGCCTGCAGCTCGCCCTCCAGCTCGGCGCGGCGCACGTGAAGTCCCTGTCCAACGGCCGCGAAGTGCCGCGCGGACGCGCCTGCGGCGTCGAGCTCTCCGCGCACGCGGGCCAGCATGCACGACACGTCGCGCTTGCGGGACTCGACGGCGTTTCGCTGGTACACCTCTGCGGACGTCAGTGACATGGGCTGCTCCTGGCTGGCGCGTGCGGCCGGCTACTCGCGAGGCTTGGCGTTGTGGCTGTAGAGGCCTTGCACGTTGTAGGTGCGGGCACCGTGGACGGTGAGGCGAACGACGTCGCCCTCCCCCACCGCCTCGACGCCCACGACGCGGCCAGGCCGGGAGCCGAGCAGCGTGTCCCCCGGGCGCAGCGAGGAGAGCGCCGTCCACCCCGTGCCCTCGACGAACAACGGGTGGAGGCTGGAAGCCACGACAGAGCGCCCGTCCTCCAGCGTCAGCCGGTGCCGGTGCGCGCGGGCCCGCTGCACGGCAGCCACCTGGTACGCGTCCAGCTTCAGGGTGGCCTCGTGCTGCGTGAGGACGCGCATGCCGGGACGCACCAACTCCGCCGGCAGCTCGCTCCCATCGTCCATGAGGATGGGCTCCCAAGGCGCGGGGCAATACCCCCCACCGTCGCTGCCGCCGCCACCACCGCCGCCGTCAACGCCTCCTCCCACCGGCGAGTTGTACTGGGTGCCGAAGGGCGCGTTGCGGCTGGTGACGGGGATGAACCACTTCGCCGCGCTAGGGCCGTACACGTTGACGACGGACACCAGGAGGTACCAGACGGATGTCGTCGTGGTGCTGAGCCCGGACACCGAGCCCGCGAACATGTACGTGAAGCTGGCCCGGCCCTCGTTGTTGGCCGAGGACTCCGTGGCGTCCTGGTACACCCTGTCGGTGAGCGCGACGTGCAGCACCTGCTGGCGGTAGGCACTCCCGGCCGTTGGCCGCACCCACAGTTCGACGCGCGCGTACCGCATGGCGTCGAAGTTGTCGTCCAATGACTGGGGTTGGAGGAAGAGCTGCCACGTCGCCCACGACATGGTGGACGTGGTGATGTTGTCCGCGCACTCCACACGCACGCGGTCTATGTTGGGCGCGCCCCCGCGCACCGCCCCCTGGTTGTTGCCCCGGTAGAAGCAGCGATTGCCGGGGCCGGGGCCGTCCAGCGTCACGAGTCCCTTGTAGAAGAGCGCCTCCATCGGGTAGCGCCCCACCATGACATTGCCGGAGGCCACCTTCAGGGCGGTCCCAACGTTGTCCAGCTTCGCGCCCGCGACGGGGACGCCGCTGCCGTCCTCCGCGTAGTTGGACGTCTGCATGGTGTTGGCGGACAGCATGTCGAACGTCACCTGCCGCCGAAGACTGATGGCGTCGAGGTACACCGCCTTGCCGATGTCCGCGGCGTTGACGTTGAGCTCCCAGTAGAGGAACACGCCCGTGCAGCCCGGTGGGCATTTCCCCTTCACCTTCACGCGCTGGTACGTGGTGGAGATGTTGGCCACCTCCACGCCGGTGTATTGCCCCGCGTAGTTGCCCGAGGCGTCCGCCCACAGCAGCAGGAGTCCGCCACCGAAGTTGCCCGAGAGCGGCACGGACGCCTTCACCCACGCCTCCGCGTAGAACTCGTCCCCCGCGGTGCACGGGACTCGCTTCGTCGCCGTGAAGGTGCGGTACCCAATCGCGTTGAGAGGCACGCGCCTGCACCACCGTCCCTCGCGCGCGTTGGCCGGCTCCTCCACGAGGTAGTCCCCTTCCGGAGAGAGCCCGACGGCAGCTGCACCTGCCTCTGAGTACCCGTTGGGCACCAGGTTGTCCGAGGGTGGAAGGAGCAGGTGCTGAGTAGCGATGGCGCCCGGCGCCACCTTCCCGGCCGTCACCGCCCCGGGACTCAGCAGCGCGGTGCTGACGCTGCCGGCGGGCACGTTGGACAGCGTCTGCGTCGCCACGGTGAGGGTGTCCGGGTCCGTCACCACGGCACCGCCCAGCACCCTCCAGCTTCCCTGGTTGCCGTTGGCGTAGAGGGCCTGCACGGCGCACTTCGCACTGGTGGTGGACGTCACCCGCAGCGTCACCACCACGCGGCGCTCCGTCGGCCCCACGCGCTTGGGCTCCACGAGATAGTTGTCCGTGTTGTTCGGGTCGTCCCCGGTGAAGACGGCCACCTGGAAGCCTTCCATCAGGTGCGCGGGCAGCGTCTCCTCGTGCGTCCAGCGAATGTCGAGGTACTTCGGCTTGATGACGCGCGGGCGCGGCTGGCCCGGCTCTCCGTCCTCGACGATGCCGCCCTGCATTTCCTGCTCGCGTGAGCGCATGAGGGACTCGCTAGGCCGGCGGCGTGGAGGACACCGTCATGGTGATGGAGGCCGGCACCGTGGGCGCTGCCACCACGGTGAGGCTGACGGCGTTGGAGGAGTAGTTGCCGGTGGTGTCGATGGCCTTGAGCCACACCACCTGGTTGACGCCTGGCGCCGGCAGGGCCCACTCGACGGACGTCGCGCGCACCTTGGTGACGAGGGACGCCGTCTCCCAGCTCGAGCCAGCGTGGCGCACCTCGTACATGTCGCGGTCCAGGTCCGGGATTTCCGCCCACTTCAACGTGACGGTGTTGCCGTTGAGCACGTGCTGGAAGCCGGCCACGTCGGAGGGAGGGGCCGCCTTGCCCAGCACCGTGTACGCGGACTCGCTGAACGCGGTGGTGAAGCCGCCCAGCTCGGCCGCCACCTGCACGCGGTACGGGCCCGGCGCCACGTCCGAGAGTTCCCAGAAGTGCGTCTGCAGGCGCTCCTCGGAGCTCCAGTTGCCCTCGGAGAGCCGCCAGCGCACCACGTACGCGACGGCGCCGGGCCGCTGCGTCCAACGGGCGTTGAGGGACACCTTCAGCCCGCCGTTGGTCGTCTTGTAGAGGCCCTCCCCCACCACCAGCCCCTCGGGCGGGGACGACGAGGGCAACACGGAGGTGGGCAGGGGCTGGAGCTGCACGCCGTTCTCCACCGCGGCGTACTTGCCCGGGTGGTGCGCCAGCGCCGTCACCTCGTACACGTGCGGCTCCACCTCGGCGACGGACAGCACGCGCCAGAGGGTGGGCACCAAATCGTTGGCCGCCAGCACCCAGACGGCCTGGGGCACGGGCGCGGCGGAGAAAGGCGCGGCCAGCGTGAGGGCCCGGTACGGCGCCGCCGGCAGGGCCGCCACCGGCCGCTCCTCCACCGTGCCGTTGGGCAGCACCGCCGAGAGGGTGTACGTGTGCCCAGCCTCGAGGGTGATGTCCGCGTCCAGCTCCACGCGAGAGGCGGTGGCTTCCACGACGCGCCCGCCCCAGCGCCGGCCCGCGCGCGTCGGGTCCACCACCTTCACGACCGCCCCGGGGTTGCGCAGCGCGCCCTCCAGACCGGTGCGGAAGACGACGGTCTCCGTCTCCAGCCTCTCGGTGTGCAGCAGCCACCGGCCCACCCGCTGCGCCTGGCCGCGCGAGGTGCATCCCAACGCCACCACGTCCGTGGGGTTGTAGCCGTAGTCGCGCATCCCCTCCTCGTCCGGGACGTGTTCCACCGCGGCCTTGTACTGGTTCGTCGGGTCGTTCCACGTCACCAGGGCCACGGTGTGCCGCGCGCGCCGCGAGGTGCCTGAGTACGTGAAGAGCCCGTCCACCACGTTGGCCGGGGCGAAGAGATACTCGGCGTCCCGGGGCGCGTCCTGGGCCACGTACACCGCGCCGCTGGCCCAGTAGACGAGGCCGCGAAACACCGAGGCGAGGTTGCCCACCACCTGGTACGCCTCCGCCTGCGTCTGCAGGTAGAGGTTGCAAGCGAATCGCGGCTCCATGCCGCCCTTGCCGTCCGGCACCAACTCGTCGCAGTAGCGGGCCACGGTGTACAGGCCCCACTTGTCGACGTGGGCCTCGTCCATGTACCTGCCCAGCCCGTAGCGGCGCGTCGTCAGCAAGTCGTACAGGCACCACGCCGGGTTGTCTGTCCACGCCACCTGAAAGGTGCCGTCCCACGTGCCCGAGTACTCGCGCGTCGCCGGGTTGTAGTTGGAGGGGATGCGCACCTTCAGCCCGCGAATCCGGTAGCTGCGCGTGGGCACGCTGCCAAACTGCCGGGCCGACACCTCGAGGGCGATGAGCGCGGTGTTCGGAAAGCTGAGCTTCTCATCCAACAACGTCGCGTACGACTTCCAGAGCGTGCGGTTCTGCAGCGCGATGGTGTCGGAGTCCGGGCTGATGCGCCGCACGCGGATGTCCCACGGCGCGCTGCCGGTGAGCTCCACGCGGTACGTCCGCTCGTAGGGGCTGGTGCACTTCCCGCGGATGACCTGGGCGCCCTGCAGGTCCTGCTCCACCCAGCCGCCACCGTTGCTCTGCACGTCGATGGCAATGACGATGGTGAACGGCTGCAAGTCACCCGTCTCCGGGTGCTGGTACGTCAGCTGCGGCACCTGCACGGTGACTCGCACCGCGTCCACCTCCGGGTCGCTAACGGTGCGAATGGCCGGCAGCTGATGCTTCACCTCGACATTGACGACGTGCTCCACTTCGGCCGCGGTCCAGCCGGGGATGTACTCCTGAGACTGGGTGCCAGAGACGTCGTACGCGGTGACACCCCGGAAGTTGGGCGTGTCATTCGGGCTCTGCACCGGTACGCCGTCCAGGTAGATGCCCTTCAGCCCGCCGACGAGCCCTTCAATCTCCCCCTCACACAGCACGTCCAGCACGCGCGCGTGGGCGGCGGACTTCAAGGTGTCCGGGGACTCAACGGGTGAGCGCTGAGCGTCTCCCCCTCCCTTCCCTCCGCTCCCGCCGCCCGCGCCTCGAAGCTCGCCCCGCTCACGCCTCAATGACATGGGGCTCCTCCGGGTCCTCTTTCTTCAAGTTGTGACTGAGGAAGCCCACCGTCTGGTACGTGTGCGCGCCCGCCACGGTGATGCGCACCACCGGGCCACGCCCAGCCGCCTCCACCTGGCGCACCACGCCGGGGCGCTCGCCGACGAGGCGCATGCCCGCGTCGAGGTGGCGCAGCTCCACCCATGCGGCATCCGTGCGCACGCGGTGGTTGTAGGTGGCGACGAGCTCGCGGCCGTCGTCGAGCACCAGTCGCCAGCGCTCCGCCTCCAGGGTGGAGACGTAGGAGACGGGGTAGTCGCCCCATTCCAGCGTCACCTCGTCCTGTGTGCGCACCCACGCGCCCGCGCGGACCTCACCCGCAGGCACCTCGCGTCCGTCCGAGAGGAGGATGGGCACCCATGGCGCCGGGCAGCCTCCGCCCCCGGGCGCCTGGCCATCTGGGCCATGCTGTCCACTGCCCGTGGAGCCACCGAAGCCACCGCCCGCGCTCCACTCGGTGGAGATGCCGGCGGACACCACGCAGCTGCCCACCAGCATTTCTCCGTAGCAGAGCGGCACCGGGTGGCCCTGGGCGAGCGTGTTGACGGGGCCGTTGAAGACGTACGAGGGCTGGGTGTCCGGCTTCTCGGCTGGACCCGTCGCCGAGGGCGGCTTGAAGAGGAGCTGCGCGGCGCCGCCCACCATGAGACTGCTGCCCAGGGCGATGAGCTGCCCGCCCACCACGCCGTAGTCGTAGACGGAGAGCACCGCGCCGCCGGCGATGAGCACCGCCCCCAGCACCACCTGGAGGACTCCTGCCTGCTTCGCGCCGGCCAGCGCCGGGAGGATGGTGATGCGCGTCTCGCCCGTGACGACGCCCAGCTCCTCGGCGCCGACGTCTCGCTCGCCGACGAGGACGTGGTAGCCGGGCGCGCTGTTCTCCGCGAGGAAGCGCGCGAAGCCCTCGCATATCGCGCAAAGGGCTCGCACCGCCTCCGCAGCCGAGGGCACTCCCAGCTCCAGCTTCCACTCCCGCCCGAAGCGAGCTCCCAGGGGGCCGCCGAGCACCACCGTCGTCAGCATAGGGTGCGATGCCGCACAACCTTCCGAGTCACCTTTGCCCAGAAGCCGCTGTACGTCTCCCTCTTGGAGAGCGAAGCCTGGAGGTGGTGGAGGACGACGTCCGCGCCCAGGTACACGCCCGCGTGGTTGGGCACCTTCGAGCGAAGTTGCATGAGAAGGACGTCGTGCTCGCGCAGCGGGGCGCCCGTCACGTCGACGAAGCCCGCCTGCTCATAGCCCTCCAGGTAGAGGTTACCGCCCTTGGCCCACCAGTCGTCGGGGCGCTCGAAGTCGCGGAGCTCCAGCCCCAGCGTCTCGCGATAGTAGTCGCGGATGAGGCTGAAGCAGTCGAGGACACCGTGGCTGAAGGGCCGGCCCACCAGGGGCGGCCGGTAGCCGCTCGGGTGCAGCACCTGCCAGTGCCCCACCGGCACGTTGACGATGAGCCAGGGCAGGCCCCAGCGCTCGCACATGACGCGGTCCGCCTCGCTCGGCGCTGGGGACGCGTTGGGATGGGAGTGGACGACGGCCACCACCTCCCCCTCGGCCTCGGCGCGCGCAAAGTCCTCCGGCGCCAGGTGGAAGTGGGCCTGGCTCTCGGCGAGGTTGCGGCAGGGCCGGTACACCAGCCCTCCCTCGACGAGCACCATTAGTCCGCAGGACTCGCGGGGGAACTCCTGGCGGGCATGCTCCAACACAGCGGAAACGAGGAAGATCGACAGGTCGGACATGCCAACCGACAACATCACGGGCCCCTTGGACACGCGACTCAAGCGCCGCGCGTCCACCAACGTCCGCGAGGACGAGGACGAAGTCCGCCCCAAATTGACGCGTAGGAGAATGCCAGACATCACCTCCAGGGTGAGTGCAGTTCCTTGAGCCGCCGCAGCCACGCCCGTACGGGACTCAGGGGCGGCTGCTTGGCACCGGCACGGGCGCTAGGATTGTGGCTTTTGAGGAATCGTGTAGATTCAGGTGAGTGATTGCGCTGCGATGTTCAGCGACAAGCACGCACAGCAGACAAAGCCACGCAACTGCCTGTATTTACTCGCCTTGCCAGGAAAGCAAAGAGGCCTTCAACAGACGTACCGGCTCGGATTGATTCCACCGGCTGTCCGGGGTACACCTTAGCTGTGCTGCGTGGCGCCCCAAAAGAAAGGGGTGCCCACCTGCAAGTGGGCACCCCTCAGGATCGCCTTGGCGGTCCCATTCTGACTCGATGTAATTAGTGCAGTCTAGGGACTACTCTCAATTCGCTATATCTATTGTATGGACTCGCCGGCTTCGACCCTAGGAACAATAGTATGGACTCGCCGGCTTCGACCCTAGGAACAATATATAGATTGATTGCATTCCACAAGAGAAGGCCGAAATCAGAATGATGAAATGGCCTTTCCTTAAAGAATTCGAGGGTTCTCATGCACACGATTGCAAGGAGGCACACATAAGGACACCCTGACACACATCGTAACGGGCACCACTGCAATGGTCGCCAGTCACGAGCAGGCGCAGTCGCAGCTCGCAGTCGTTGTGAAGGGCACCTTGGCGGTCCCATTCTGAACCTCCTCGGTGCCCCGGCTCAAACCTAGCAGGGGTTACAAATGTTTAAACTATTGGAAATCCTTAGCTCGCTTACCGCGAGCCAGGGAATCGTTGTGATTGGAGTTGGAGTTGGTGTGGTCATGGCGGCGATGTTGTGGAGGGCGTGGTGCTTCCACTACCCCCTCAACCATCCCGTCCTTCGGGGCAAGAGGCAGCCGCGGCGTCGACAGCCTCGATCCATGAAGGTCATGACCTCGTAGCCACTCACTCCAGGGTCGGTTGGCCTGGGCCTGCTCCGATGTGTGGGGCAGGCCCTTTTTTACTCGGTACATCCCAAGTCGCTCATCGAAGCAGACCAACGCCCGGGAACCCCCCGTAGGGTAGAACCGCAGTCTCCCCAAAGCGGGCCTTGCAACTTGAGAGGCGCTTCCCGCACCGGTCCTCGGTGGGGCTGGACGTCGGCGTGTCGTCCGCCTTCGCCACTGGCAGGCCGACGTAGCCACACCCCTCGCCCCGGTACTGCCAGCCGCACATCTGGGTGATGACGCGCAGGGGAATGCGGACGCCCTCCAAGTCACACCGCGCCGCGAGGGTGAACTCGATGAGGTGCTTGTTCTCCGTCGTCTTCGCGTCCACCATGAACTCGTCGTCCGGGAAGCCCTCCGACGGGCTGGCCGTGGGGTTGGCGCCGCCAGGGAAGTTCACCGCGTCCAGGTAGCGGACGAAGGTGCGCTTGCGGATGACGCGCGCGCCCAGCAAGTCGTTGCAGTCCCGCGCGAGGGCGCCCAGCGTGCCCTGGAGGTTGGCCATGGTGAGCGTGGGCCGGGGAAGGCGCCCGGTGCCCGACTTCTCGAAGCCGCGGGCCTGCACGGGCCAGGGCTGGTACGAGGCGCCCTGCCACACCACGAGCCCGTTCAAGCTGTTGGTCCCCGCGTGGAAGTGGCTGATGCCGCCTCCGGGGATGGACGACGCGTCCAGGATGAAGAGCTCCACCAGGGCGCCTGGCTCCAGCTTCTGGATGTCCTCGGCGACGCTCACTGGGCGCCCCCGGGACTAGGCCCTGTGGGCGGAACGTTAACGCGCAGCGGAGCGGCGGCAACAGGGGCACGGTGGTGCATGCCCCCTGTCTTCGCCCTCAGCGTGGACGTCGTCCGCTCACCCCACCTGGGAGAGCTGCGCGACCTCGGCTGGCCGAGCCGCAGCCACGGCAGCATCGGCCGCCCGGCGCGTGTTCGCCTCGATGGCCACACTGCACAGCGCCGACTGCGCCTGGAGCTGGAGCGCGAAGGCGCGGCTTCTCGCCATGGCCACGCCGATGATGGCCAGGAGAATCCCTCCAACGACGGCCAGGGTGGGCCCCGCATTGTTCCCACCGACAGCGTATCCAACGAGCGCTCCCACGGCGAAGCCAGCGAGGCCACCGCGCACGACAAGTCCCTTCGCTTGCGCGTAGAGGGCCTCGGCGTGCGTCTGGATGATGTTCGGGTCGTAGTGGACAGGCATGTCATTCCCCCAAGGGTTGAGCGCTGCTCTCGCAGGCCGGCGCGGACCCTCTCACGCCGAGGCGCGACAGGTAAGAGAGGCAACCACCACCCACCTGGGGCGTGGAATACCACCTGGGAGGTATTGCACGCTGATGGCGCAACAACCCCTACCCCGCCACCTCCTGGAACTCCGCGCTGACGTCGTGGGAATTGAAGCTCTTCACCGTGGACGACCAGCTCTCGCAGACGACGCGCGCCACGCGCTCCCCCTTGCCGGTGAAGGTGAGCGCCGCACCAGACGCCGGGGCAGCGGTGAAGGTGACGAGTCCGGAGCTGGAGAGCACGTAGTCCGCTCCGACGGACAGGAGCACCCCGTCCATGTGCACCTGCGGCGGCGCCGTCCAGCCTGTCGCGGGCACCCTCTCGTCGGGGACCTCTGGCGCTACGGGCCGCTCGAGGAGGTACTGCGTGCGCGCGCCGTCCCCGGTGCCCACCGGGGAGTTGGTGACGTCCCACGCGCTGGACGGCACGACGAACTCGAAGGACTCCACTCCCTTCCGGGCCTGGAGAAAGGCCTCGATGGCGTCGGCCTCCTTCTTCCGGCGGGCGTTGAACTGGAGAGCCCAGCGCGGGAGCACGGTACGCATGCCGTCCTCCGAGCGCTGGGCGTACCCGTCACCGAACTGGGCCTTCAGGATGCGGGGCTGGGTCTGCTGCTGGGCGCCGTAGTCCGGCGTGAAGGGGAATCGCTCCATGCCGGACATCGTCAGCGCATGAAAGGACGTGGTCCGGCGATCCCCAGGCGGTCACGTCAGCTACATCGACTCGGGACATGGGCCAAACGACTTGAGCAGCTTGCCGAGAAGTTCCTTGTCGGCGGACTCCCACGTGAGCTGCGTACTCCTATCGAGCCCTGTCATGGACGCGTTCACACTCTCGTCGTATCGATAGGTTGCAACCCTATCTGGCGGGGTGGGCTGAGGTCTTGTCACCTGCCCATCTAGTTGAAAGCTACCCTTCATCCATCCACGTGGCGTCAGATGGTACTCCATCCACTCTTTTCCAAGTGCCATGCGACCAAGCCTTTCTCTCCGTTGGCCCGAAAGCCGTTGGCGCGTTCGTGAGCGAGCAAATCATGCCATCCTTTCGCTCAACACGGAGAGCGGAGAAGGCCTCCTCTTGCAGAACAGCGATGGCATCCCGCGTCGTCGCTGCGTGCGCCGCACGGGCGCGTGCATACCGCGTCCTCGCAGCCGGACTGCCGTCCCGCTCCGCCACCGCGCGTTGCAGTTCCCTCTCCACTTCCCTGAGGCGCTGAACGAGCGCCTCCCGTCGAGCCATCTCGTCCATGGCCTGGGAGAAAGCAGGAGATGTGCCGGACCGTGGCCTCATGAAGGCCATGGTGCTCAGGTGTTGCCGCCCTCCGGCGGCTCTGAGTCCCCGTCACTCGCCCACTCCAGGAATTGGCCGACAACCTCCTGGATAATGAGCCCGGCAGGCGACAAGGTCGACGGCGCAGAAGGGCGCACTCGCCGCGCGGCACGTGCGGCGAGTGTTGCGCGGTCCAATTCCCCGGCCAGCAACATCGTCGCACAGATGAATGCGACCCGCGGCGTCGTAGCTTGAGGAATACCCTCCCCCAAGGACAAGGCGCTGTCTCGAATCTCCAACGACTCGAAAGTGAGGTCCTTTGACACGTGCGCGAACTTGTTGCGAATGTTCCTTACTCTGTCGATTAGCCGGCAGGTGTCATGCCGCAGGAGGCCCAGCGCTTCACATGCCTTCGTGCGAGCAGAGAATGTGCCCAGCGGCGCGGTGCCCTCAAGGAGTGCCTTCTCCAGTTTCGCATCGTCGATGATGAAGGCGCCCAGAAGACTTCCTAGCTTCTCTTCGAGGAACGCAGCTCCAACCAGGGCCGTACCTCTGTCGGTCTCGGCCTCCAGTAAGCCAGACCACCGCCAGACATCGTCCGGGACACCGAGATCAAAACCTTTGGCGACGTCGTGGACGCTGTCGCGAGTGAGCTTCGTATTGGACGCTGCTGCCTCCTTTGCCGCCCGGCTCAGCTCTCCAAGGACAGCAGTGGCCTTGGCACGAATGGCATCTGCATCGTCGCCTGGATGTGGCGACATTTGACCTGGGGATGCTCCGGGCGCCGTGATCTTCTTCTCGGACATGCAGGTTGTTAGAGCACGCCGCTATTTGAAACCACAACCTCCCACGCACGCACGGGGCAACAGCATAGACAGGCTGGTCCATCGGACGGTGTCCTTGCCCTGCAGCAGGCTTCCTCCCAGGCCCCGTGCAGGCCACCCTACAAGACGCCCACGACGCCCCCCCTGTCGTGAGGCACCGCCCCCTTCCCGGTGTGTACGGCCCGGGGAGTTCTTCGCACTGCGCTACTTGCCATCGACCATTGCTGGCACTCGCCCCTCGTGCCATTCCTCGAACACCAAGTCCTTGCCGTGGCCACACTGGGGCAAGACCTCGCCCGCGCGGTAGTCGTGACCACCGCGAGCGTCGTGCAACTGCTTCCGCAAATCGCAGGCAGTGCAGTCCGCATGACATAGCGGCTGCCACCACCCGGGGCGGACCGTCGTATGGCCGGACACGTTGAAGTCGCTGTCGGGCAGATGTTGCTTCAGAGCAGCGACAGCGTCGGTGTCGTCAGCAGTCATTGTGAAGTGCAGGAAGCGTTCTGGGATTCGCATGGTGCGCAACCTCGCGAGAGCAGGCATGAGCTGAATGGCCGTGCCCGTGAGTGTCTATTCCCACGGCGAGCGGCTGTCCAAATTCACGTGCGTCGACCGTGGCGGATAGTTCAACACATCCACCGTGAGTCACTCCGTCGTGGGCGGTGGGGCTCCCGCTTCCCTCCGCTTCTTCTCCTCTACGATTCGGATGGTGCCCAGTGTGAGCGCCGCGAGGCTGTAGATGACAACGGAGAGCACCCTCATCCCACCGTTTCCCCAGATGGAGATGAGGATGGACGCCGCCCATGCAATGACGACGGGCAAGTAGGGACGCTTCACCACGAACCTGATAAGGGTCTCCATGAACCACACCCCAACAAGTCCGCCAAGGAAACTACCGAAAGGTAGGCTGGATTCATTCACTCCCCGGCGAGGAGTCTGTGCTCCGCCCGAGGGAGAGGTCAAACTGGGTCGCCTACCACTACCGGGTGAGAGACACCGGCATGGCCTTCTGGTTGGCCACGGCCGGGCGCCCCTGGACGAGGCGCTCGCAGCGCGGGCGACGTCGAAAAAGTAGGGCGCGCAGTCGCCTCATGCTGTGGCGTCGGGCGGCAACAGACGCAGGTCATCCATCAGCGGGAGCTGGAGGTTGTGGGCCCAGCGCGGGTGGATGCGGTCCATCTGTATGATCAAGTCGTCCCACGAGGCGGCGCTCTTCATGATGCAGATGACGGAGTGGATGTGCCTGTCCAGCCCCGGAGCGCCGATGTCGTCCGAGAGGTGCTGGTGGTGCTTGGCGTCACGGCGGCCCGTCTCCAGGTTGATGGGGTTCCTCTCCTGGAGGATGCGGAGCAACTCCGGCGCGAGGCGCTCGTAGACGAGGTCGTTGGTGTAGTGGGCGATGACTCCAGGGCGCGGCGTCCCTGGCCCCTGCCACGGCCACCCCTTGAGCCGGAAAATCTCCTGGTAGAAGGCATCCGGGAAGCGCTTCGACCACTTAGCCAGGCCAGCGCGAAGGAAGCGCTCGGCAACGGCCTGCCGAATGGCCGCCATCGGGGCGATGTACGCGCCAGTCTTGCGGATGGACTGGATGACGTCCTTCGTCACCCACTTCCGGAAGCGTTTCGCATTGGGCTTCCGGCTCTTGAAGGTGAGGGCCCACACCCCGGACTCGCTGATGATGTTGAACGACTGTGCCCCTCTGCCGGCCCGACCCTCAACATTGCGTAGGGTCGCGACCTCGTCCGCGTCGAGGCCCTTCAGTGCCATGGTCGGGTTCTGGAGTCCGAGCACGGCACAGACGTCAGTCGCGACGACCCATGGCTCCCCGTCGGGTCCGGTGACGGTCCGCACGGGCGTGCCGTCGTCGAAGGTGAACGACAGCGTGGCGAGGCCGGGCTTACAACTCGTCATGAGCGGTCCTGGGTTGTGTGGTGAAGCCGACGGAGGAGATGCCTCCGGGCCGTACCCGCATACCAGTCAAGTCTGACATGCCTAGGACACCCGCTAGGTTGCCGGATGTGCGACTACGTCACACCTCGTTGACCGCCACACGGACAGTGCGGGAGTCTGGTGGGATGCGACATCTCATCGCCTTGGTCCTCGCGCTGCTAGCGGCGCGGTCGAATGCGGCCGCCCCCAAGCCGGAGGCGCCACCCCTGTTCGTCAACATCCCTGCGGTGGCAGAGAACGCGTGGCTGACGATGGACTGTACGGGGACCGGCAGCCTCCAGACGGTTCGCTGTCGGTTCACTCAAATCCGCGTTCATCGCAAGAGCCCGGAAGAGGTCGCTGCGGCCGTTGCGGCGGCGAAGGCCGAGTTTCAGTCGAAACCCGATGAGCCTAACAAACTCCTTGAGGAGGTCTGCTCTGAGTGGAACATCATCGGTGATGGCTATCTGACGGGGACAGAGGAATGGAGCGCCGCACGTCAGCGCACTCGTGCCCTTGCCATCCAACGGATAGCCAAGATGTGCGGCTGTCCCGATGATGCATGCAGGCTTGACTACTTTCTTACCGAGGTGGGGGACGCGGCGAAGGCCTGCCGAATAATTTCAACTCAATTCGAGGCGACGCTAAAGCGTGTCGGCAAGAACAAATGGATCAACGAGCCCAAGCCCGTGGGTGCGTGCAATGCGGTGACGGCCATGGTGGCCGAGAAGGCCGGGGACAATTCGTGGACGTTCACCCAGACCCGCCTGACGGTGGACACAGAGATTCCGCTCTGCGTTGGCATGGCACGGAATGTGAACCAACCGTTCGTTTTCAAGACAGATCCGAACGTCGACATCTCGCTCGACTGTTCCACAATCCGGGCCGACATTCTTTAGTTGGGCTGAATTGAGCACAGCCAGCCCACGCGATCCGACCTCATGGCGTCGCATCCCCATGCTGGGCCACCATGGCGCGCCGCCTGTTCGCGTACTCCGGACTCGACTGAGCGAGCATGTAGTCCTGGAGGGCGCGCCCGGCCCTGACATCAAAAAAGCGACCGACTGACTTGCAAGACTTTACAGCCAGTTCCGCTGCCTCCTGATGCCATTGTAGAGGACGCCACCAGGCTGGAGTTGCTCGACCAGCACCTTGAGAACAACCGTGCCCAGTCCACGCGCCAGCTTCTCGGACTCGGCCTTTCCTCCAGGAGACTGCACCTCGGACTTCACAGTGCCGTCCTGGTGGACGTGGATGTGGAGGGTGATGGGTGCCGCGCCTCCGCTCTCTCCCGCCGGAGGGAGGATGTCCGCCTTGCTGGGCACGTAGAGCTTCGGCACCTGGGGAGGCGCTGCCCCCATGCGCAGCTTCCCTGCTCCGCCAGCACCTGCGGACCCTCCCAGCATGGAGCCGAACATGCCGGACAGGTCCGCACCGCCCACCGTGGATCCGCCCGAGTTGCCCGCGGTGCTCGTTGTCGCGCCCAGCAGCGCCCCGGTGGCTGTGTCCACGAGCGCGACGAAGGCCTTGTGGGCCAGCAGGCGTGCCAGGTCCTTCAGCATGCCGTCCACCATGGAGCGGATGCTGAACTGCCCGGTGGTGGCGAAGCCGACGAAGGCGTCCTCCATGTGCTGGGCGGCGCTGGTAACGGCGTCCTGGGCGAGCGCGAAGCCCGTGGAGAACTGCTCCTGGAGCTTCGCGACTTCCTTCCGGTACGCCGCCGCGCTGATGCGCTGGTCGTCGAAGAGCTTCTGCACGGCCTCCATGCGCTTCTGCGCCTCGGCCAGCGGGTTGAGCTGCTTCTCGAGCTGCTCCAGCTCCTTCGCGAGCTGTGCCTCCGCCCGTCCCTCTGTCGTCCACAGGGTGCGCGCTTTGGCGAGCTGGGCGTTGTACTGCGCCAGTCCCATTCGGCCCGCGTCCACTTCCACGCGGAGCGCCTTCTGCGCATCGGCGTACTTCGAGCTGGCCGGGTCCCCGAGTTCCCTGTTCAGCTCCTGGAGCACCTGAACGCGCTTCTCCTCGGCCTTGGCGAGCTCCTTCGCGGCCTCTGCCTCTCGCAGCTTCGCGATGGCCACGTCGGCCTGTTTCCGCTGTGCGGCGGTGAGAGTCTTGTACTCGTCGGTGAGGTTGAGCGCCTCCGCCTTCGCCTTTCCAACCGCGCGCGCCTCTTCCTCGATGCGCTGTACCCAGGACGCAGCCTTCTTCGCGAGTTCATCGCGCGCCTGGGCCTGCTTCTTCGTGGCCTCCGCGTCCTGGAGCTTCGCGATGGCGACGTCCGCGAGCTTCTTCTGCTCCTCCGTCAACCCCTTGTACTCGTCGGTCTGGTTGAGGGCGCCCGCCTTCGTCTTGCCAATGGCTCGGACGTCCTCTTCGAGCTTCGCCAGCCACGTGGCGGCCTTCTTCGCCTCTTCAGCCTTCGTCCGGGCCCCCTCGATCATCTCGCTAGCCGAGCGTGTGGCAGCAGCACCCGCGCGGCCATGCGCGCCAGCGACCTTGTCCGCCAGCTCAGCTTCCTTCTTCGCGGCCTGCTCCAGCGACATCATCGCCTTCTGGATGTCTGCATAGCGCTGCTGCTGGATTCCGAGGTCCTTCTCCAATGGGACGAGCTTGTTCTCGATGTCCCGCTGGAAGACGTCATTGGGGAAGTCTCTCAGCTCCGCGAAGCGCTGGTCTCCTCTCCCGGCGCGCGCTATGTCATGGTAGTTGAGCGCCTTGATTTCCCTTTGCTTCTTCGTAATTTCTGCCGTCAGCCGGGCAATCTCGGCCAGGGCTGCGTTGAGGTCACGATCACTGACCTTCCGCACGACTCCGGCGAGCTCTTCTATGGTGTCGACCTCGCTCGTCAGCAGGTTCTGGTAGTCGCCGCCCAGCGCACCGACCTCTGCCTTGGCGATGCCGAGGCGCTTCAATGCCTCGGTCTGATCGTTGGTGGCCTTCGTCTGGTCCATGAGTCCCACTACGATTTGGGTCCCCCTCCCGATAGAGGCGGCGGACTCCTGGGCCTGCTGCCTCGCCTTCTCCCGGGCCTCCTCCGCAGCCCGTCCAAATTCAGCGAACGCGGTGACCGCCGCGCCCAAGGCGATGACGACCACGCCGATGGGACCGCCTATGGCCGAGAGAGCGGCGGAGCCTGCCCGAGTGGCGAACGTCGCACCCTCGATGGCCATCGCCTCGCGCACCTTCGCCTGCGCCAACAGGTTGGACTCCATGGCCGCCTTGCGAGAGGCGGTCACCGAGATCTCAACCGCTGCTGCGGCCTGGAGCGTCGCTTGGCGCTTCTCGAGCTGTGCCATCGCGTTCTTCAACGACTCGGCCCGGCTCTCCCCCTGGACGCGCTTGTAGAGCGACTCGGTCAGCGCAGCCTCGACGACCGCCTCCCTCGCCTTCTTCGCGGCGGCGGCCTTCTCAGCCAGCGCCTTCGTCCACTCCTGGCCCCAGGAGACCGCACGCGCGGCGGCAATCACCGCCAGCGCCTGCCCGAGGTAGCGTGCTGCCGTCGTCACCTCATCGAAGTTGCGCAGCAGGCCATCCATGGCGGGCGAGATGGTGCCGAGCAGGTCCTCGCCCACCTCAATGCGCAGGGCGGCGAACCGAGCGCGGAGCTGGTCCACCTTCATCTGCGGCGTCTCCGCCATCTTTCGGAAGGCTGCCTCCGTCTTCCCGGCCGACGTCTCCATGTGCTGGAGCGACGCCGCGAAGTCCGCCGAGGCGGTCCCCGAGAGGGTCATCGCGGGGAGTAGCGCCTCGACTCCGCCGACGAGCGCGGCGAGCAACTCGGTGCTGCCACCGGTCTTGTCCTTCATGTCCTGGAGGAAGCCCGAGAGCCCCTTGGACTTCAGCCCCGCGGTGTTGAACTCAATGCCCAGCTCCTTCGCAAGAATGGCCGCCTCACTGGAGGGCTTGGCCACCTGGGCCAGGATGCTCCGGACACCCTCCATGGCCGTCTCGGTCTTGATGCCGGCCTTCGTGAGCGCCGCGTTCGCCGCGAGCAGTTCCTGGAGGGACACGCCCGTCTGAGACGCGATGGGCGCCACCTTGCCTATATGCCGAGCGATGGTCTCGATGGACGTCTTCCCGTCGGCGGCCGAGATGAACATGGCATCTGCAGCCTGGGTGGCGCTCCGGAGCTGGTTACCGTAACTGGCCATGATGCTGGTGAGGCCATCCGCCGCGACGCTCACATCCGTCACGCCGCCGATGGCGAGCTTGTTGGCGACGGCGAGCATCTCCGTGGCCTTCGCCGCGTCAGCCGCACCAGCGCTCATGATTTCGTACAGCGCCTTGGCCTGGTCGGTGGGACCTCGGCCGAACTCCGCCCCCAGGCGCTTCGCGCTGTCCGCGAGCTGCCCCATCATCCCGAGCTGGTCGTCCTCCAGCAGGGTGCTCACCTGAGCCATTGCAGTCGAGAAACCCAGCGCCTCGGTGGTGACGCTGCGGAACGTCGCACCTACCGCCACCATGCCCATGAGGTTGCCGGCGAGCCCCCCGAGCCCCTTCGTGAGCTGGTCGACCGGCGACTTCGCAAGGTCTGCGGCCTTCGCCACCTCCTGGATGGACTTCGCGGCGCGCATGTCGTCCTGCATCTTCGACATGGCAGACGAGGCCTTGTTCAGCTCGTTCATGAACCGGTGGATGGTGCCCGTATCACCGAACGCGGACGTGAGGCGTCCCGCCGAGCCCTCCAGCAGCTTCAGCTTCTCGTTGAAGGTGTCCAACACCTTCGTGTCTTCCATGGACTTCTGAAACCGCTTCGCCGCCTCCGCCGCTGCGTCGAAGGTCTTCGCGAGCGCGGTCACTCGCTCCAAATCCTTCAACTTGTTGCGCATCTCCTCGAAGGCCCTGACGTTGGCCTCCACTTCCTTGTGCATCCGCGCCATCTCGCGCTGGAACTGCTCGCTGGCCGTCTCCACCTTTTTGGTGGCTGCCTCCGTTTTCTCGGATGCCTTCGTCAGATCGTTGAGTCCCTGCACTCCAGCAGCTGCATCCGAGGTGTCGATGCGCACCGACAGCGTGGCCAGGTCGAACTGGTCAGACACGGTGGGCCTCCTTCAAAGGCTTCAACTGGTCATCGCCCCCAGACACCTGAATGTGTGACCAGTGGACCTGGATATGCGCCATGTGCTGGTTTCCTGCTCCATGATCTTCCGCTCCGCTCTCGTGGCCCTCCTCCTGACGCTCGCCGCCTGCGACTCTCGCGCTGACGAAGAGAAGAAGCGGGAGGCGATCCGCGCCGAGACAGCAAAGTTTGTCGCAGCCGCGCAGCGGGTAGCTGCGCTCGCCGAGGCGGAAGCAGACGCGCGGTTGGAGGCCGCGCGCGTGCAACTGGCCAAGGGGCAGCGCGACGTCATCGTGACGGGAGAGCGCAACACCATCCTTCTCATGGTCCGCGAGTTTCCGGGGGAGCGCGCAGAAAAGCTCCGGGCTGTCATGGAGAAGGAGGTGGAGACAATCTTCCAGGGTTCTGGGGAGGTGCTTGAAGACGAAGGCTGGTTGCGTGTCGGATTCAAGGACGAGAAGACGGGCATCGAGGTGACGAGGCCTGTCAGCGAACTGCGCCAGGAGCGCGCTGGCGAGAAGGGGAAGGCCGCTGAGAACAAGCAGACCGCCCCGGCCCAGCAGTAGTCGCCACATCACCACGAGTACCTCTTCACTTCGGGTTCAGCTCCTCACGGAAGACGTCGTCGAGCTGGCGCAGCAGTCCCACCTCCGCGGGTGAGGGCCGGTGCCCGGTGAGCCGGGCCCAGGCCTCGATGTCCTGGAAGGTGATGGGAGCGAGCGAGTACATCCCCGCCCCGCGAGCACCGCCCAGCTCGCAGAACCAGGCCCAGACGTGAGCGAGCGGCGCCGGCAGCTCGTACTCGGCCACCAGCGCCTCGGGCGCCTTGCCGGTGGCCAGGGCCACCTGCTCGAGATGGGCGCGCAACGACGCACCTCCCTCGCCCTCGGGCCTGCTCAGGTGGAACTGGTGTCGGGCGTAGCCGAGGAGCTGCTCGCCGAGGCCTCGAAAAAACGCGAGCGGTCCCCCAGCGCGTCGTCCACCTGCCGCCGCAGCCAGGGGTGCTCGGTGTAGAGGCGGAGGGCCGCATCCGCCGAGAAGGGCACGGGCTTGCCGCCCTCGACGAAGCCGCTCCAGCCCAGCGTGCGGCGCACCAGCATGTCCACCGCGTCGGACTCGATTTCCCGGGCGGTGGCGGCTGCGCTGCGGTTGCCCAGTTGGAGGCGCGTCAGCGAGCGCTCCCGCAGCTCGCGCTCCGCCGCGCGGGCGACGGGGCTGTCCGCGCTCGCCAGGACGACTACGACTCCGGTGGGGGCGCCGGTTTGGGGGTTGTGGATGGCCACTTCCGCGCTGTCGCGGTGGCGGATGGAGGACAAGTCGAACATGGGTAGACTCCTGGACTGCGAGGGATGAGCGCGCACGGGCTGGCCGCGCCGGGGAAGGGCTACGGGTTGCTGCGCTGGTAGACGAAGCTGGTGCCCGCGCGCGCGTCGAGGAGCGCGGTGAAGGGCAGCGAGAGGACGACGGGGCCTTCCTTCGGGTTGTCCAGGTCCCCGCCCGTGTATTTGATGCGGGGCAGGTACAACCGGTGGAAGTCCACGCCGTTGTGGTCCCTCAGCAGCACCTCGAGGCTGGACTCCTCCTCGTCGATGAAGCGGTTGAGGAGCGTGGCGTCCTGGAAGTACGCACTGAGGCTGCCCGAGACGGTGAAGGCGCCCTCGTGGACTTCGGTGGGCGACGCCTGGCCGACGACTCCCTTGGTGCTGCGGCCGTTGCTGATGTTCATCTCCACGCCAGTGACGTTGGCCACCACCACCCCGCCCTCCAGCAACGTGCCGGTGAAGGCATCGAAGGGACTGCCGGTGCCGGGCGGCGTGACGGTGGTGGCGTGGGAGGCCGTGGACTGCACCATGTCCTTGCCCAGCAGCGTGACACTGCCGGTGACGATTTCCCCGGGCTGGATGGAGAGCTTCAGCGCGTTGACGGCGCAGCCCCGGTACAGCATGTACTGGCCAATGTCCGTGAAGGCGCGCTCGAAGCTGAACGTCTTCAGCTCCGTGCCGGACTTCAACCGCCGGCCCACCAGCGCGACGGTGCGGCCCGCGGCGGCGGCGTCCCCGGCGAGCAGCTTGTCCACGGTGAGGGCCAGGGCGGTGACGGCCACCACCTTGGCGCGGCCGTTGTTGGCCGCCGTGGTGAAGCCGGTGGCAGCCACCTCGTCCCCCGGGAGGAAGCCGTCGGCGAGGAAGCTGCCGGTGGTGCGCACGTAGGACTCATCGTCCGCGTCCGCCTCCAGCGACACCGCGCCCGTCGTCACCGCCTCCCAGGTGCCGGACAGCGTGGCCGCGAGCAGCTCGTCGAAGGTGAGGCGGGAGAGCTCGAAGGAGATGTCCCCGGCCACGCTGCGCATTCCGTGGCGGAGGTCGGCCACCTGCCTGTCCGCCCGAATCTCGTTGGACTGGTACGTCTCCTTGCCGAGGTTGAGGGAGGTGCCCGTGAAGCGGAGCGCCTGGTACGTGGTGCTGGCGGGGACGCCGTAGTCGCCCTCCGCGACGAAGCGCACAGCGGTGCGCTGCCCTGAAGCCGAAGAAGCCATTCGAGTACCTCCTGCCGCGCGTGGCGGCTCAGTCGATTGAGTGCACCAACCACCAAACGGAGACGGGCACCGCCCACCACGGCTCGTCCCGGAAGCCCGGGGCGACGGAGACGGACTGGACACGGACGGTGGTGTCCCCGCGCGCCAGCGTGGTGCCCCGCTTGAAGCCGTCACACACCGCCTGGGCGGCAGCGAGGGCCGGCGCGGCGCCCGCGCCCAGGGGGAAGAAGAGGGACACCTGGAGGACGCCAGGGCGGCGCGTGAACGCGTCGACGCCCGCGCTGCCCGGCCCGGTGCGCGCCGGCAGGTGGTCCACCCGGGCCCAGGCCGTGCCCGCCACCGGAGTGAAGTCGACGTTGGCGAAGGCCAGGTTGCCGGGGCCCAGCTGCGGCCCCAGCACCTCCAGCACCCGCGCCTCCAGCGCCTGGGTGATGTCCAGGAGGACGGTGCTCACGTGCCACCGCCCCCTCCACCCTGCTTCGCGTCTTCCACCGCCCCCTCGAGGATTTCGCGCAGGCGGGCGACGGTGACGCGCACCATGCCGCGAGGGGCCTGGGCCGAGTGGCCGAACTCCAGCCGTCGGGCGTACGGCAGGTTGTTGGTGACGTACACCGTGTCGCCCAGCTTCGAGTCCTCGAGCTGGGACGCCGCGGCGGTGACGACGCTGCTGCCGTCCTTGTCCGAGGCTTCCGTTGTGCCCGAGGGCCGCGCGCCGATGCCCACCTGCCAGTTGCCCCGGAAGCGCCCGGTGTCCACCGGCGACGCCTCCACGACGTTGGCGAGCAGGCCGAGGGCCGTCTTCCTCACAACGACGTTGGCCTTCTCGTTCGTCGCGCCCACGAAGGCCGCCACCTGTCGGGAGAAGCTGGCGCCCTTGCGGACCTTGGCGTCCGTGCGGCTGACGGTGCTCATGTCGAGGCCACCCGCAGCGTGTAGAGGATGGGCGTCCCGCCAAGCTGGACGGGCGGGTCCGTCGCCAGGACAGTCCAGGTGCGGCCCTCCAGCGGGCCCACCTCGTCACCTGGCGCCGGCACCACGGCCAGGCCGCCGGCCGCCACCAGCAGCTTGCGGCGCGCGGCGCGCACCGTGCTGCCCTTCGCCAGCGAGTCGCCCTCCCTGTCCTGCCCGCTGTCGGCCTGCACCTGCACCGTCACCGGGTAGGTGGCCACCGCCACCGAAGGCGCCGAGGTGGCCACGTCGTACACCCCCACCGTGCGCCGGGTGAGCGTCGCCTCCTCCCCGTACCTCTTCAGCAGGGCGAGGGACTTGCGCACCAGCCTGTCCGCCTGGGCACTCACCCTCGCACCACCTGCAGGGAGCCAATGCCCGGCCGCGTGCGCACCAGCGGCGCCAGCATCTGCGCCACCTGGGCCGGAATGGGCACGTGCGTCTCGGCCGTCGTCTTCAGGGGGCCCACCTGGACGCCGCTGTCCACGACGGGCCCCAGCCCTGCCGTCCAGTCCTCGGGCATGAGGCGGAAGGCGAACTCCGCCACCGCGCCACGCAGGCGCAGCGGCACCGTGAGGGGCGACACGTCCACCCCGTCCAGCCGTACGCCACGCCGGGGCCACGCCAGCGCCTGGGCGTCGCTGACGCGCGCGCCCAGGTACTGGTAGTGGGCGTCCAAGAGACTCGTGGCCCACTTCAGGTGGCGCTCCTTCGCCTCCACGGTGGCGGCCTCCCACGCGGCGTTGTGCGCGCGAGCAGAGTGGTAGGCGTCCGCCTCCACCAGGGTGCAGTACGAGTCGGCGGCAGGGCCGCCCGGCGTCGCGTCGAGGGGCACGGGCTACTCCGCCTTGCCCTTGGCCTTCGACGCGGGAGGCTCCTCGGCGGCTGCCGGCGCCTTGGCCGCCTCGGCGAGCTTCGCCTCCGCTGCCTTCTTCGCCTTGGCCGCCTCGGCGAGCTTCGCCTCCGCTGCCTTCTTCGCCTCGCGCTCGGTGCGCAGCTCCGCCTTCAGGCGCTCCGTCTCGGCGCGCTCCGCGTCCAGTTGCTGCTCCACCTCCGCGCGCGCCTCGGTGAGCGCCTTCACCTGGGCCATCGACGGGGCGCCGCCCACCACCGGGCCCGTGGACTGGCCAACGTCAGCGCTTCCACCCGTGCGTGAACGCTCCCAGTCGGCCTGGGCCTTCTCTCCCTCCAGGCTGCCCGCCGGGTACGCGCTGTAGTACCGCGTGAGGATGCGCTGAGCGGCCGCGCTCCCTCGCGGCGGGAGCACCAGCGTCCCGCCCTTGAAGTCGAAGCCGTGCAGGGTGATGTCCTTCCCTGCGTTGGGCCCCACCAGAATCATCCGAATGCCGTCCATGCTCGCTCCGCTGCTGCAGAAAAGAGAGGAGGCAGGAAGGCCCAAGGGCCCTCCCGCCAGGGAAAGTCACCACCTCACTGAGGGAGCGGAGCCGTCCGCACGCCCTTCACCACCGCGAGGGCGTAGTCGTTGAAGACGGCTGCGCCGCAGTACCAGACGACGCGCGTGATGCGCTCGTCCCTGTCCTTCGACTCGCCCACTTCCTTGATGTGGATGCCGGCCGACTCACCCGGCGCTGTCAGCCCGGCGATGCCCACCCGGCGCGAGCCGTCGTCGAAGCAGCCCGCGGCGATGCTGGTGCAGTCCGTCGCCGTCCCCTGCGTCTGGTTCGTGGGGAAGTAGTCGTTCACGAAGATGGGGATGCCGCGGTACGCCGGCACCGTCTTCCCACTCGGGAGGGTGACGACCTCGGCGATGCTCGCGCCACCCAGCTTGCGCAGGTACGCGTAGTGCCGGTTGAGCATCACCTCCGCCATGGAGATGAAGTCCACCTCACCATCCTTCGCCTTCACCTTGGTGATCAGCTCGTCGAGGAAGGCGACGTCGTAGAGGGCACCATTCGTCGCGGCCACAAGGGTCTGCCCGGAGGCGACCTGCGCCAGCAGGCCGGGGAACTCGTCGCTCAGCCCCGTCCCGTTGATGAGCATGTTGCGGAACTTCCGGCCGGCGGACTTCGCCTTCGAGACAATCTGGTAGCCCTCCTGGTCGTTGACGTTGGAGCGCGTGGCCTGGATGAGGCCGTCCACCTCGGCATCGCCGATGATTCGCGTCAGCGTCGCGGTGTCCTGCTCCACGCTGGCCGGGTTCTTTGCAGTGATGGTGCCACCCACGCCCAGCACCTGGACGTCGCCGAGCACGGACTCACGGTTGAAGGTGAAGGAGTTGCCCTCGAGCTGGTCGAAGGGCAGGCGCTCGAAGAGCCTGTCGGTGGTGACGACAGTTTCGATGACGCCCGTGACGAGGTCATCAGTGGACAGCTTGGCGGACTCCGCCAGAGAGATAGAAGCCATGGGGCGACGCTCCTCCTCGGTGAGAGGGAACGCTGAGAGGGATTGAAGACGCGCCAAGGGCGGAAAGCCTCAAAGGCCCTTGGACATGCGTGTGGACTCAGGGTTCAGAGAGCGTTGCGGCCGGGCATCCCGCCTGGCTTGTCCCCGGCCGCATCCCGCGCACCGAGAATTACCCTCTGCGACGAGACGCCAGAGCCGCCGCGATACGCTGCGGAGCCGCCAGCTTCTCGGTACCACCGGGCTTCCCGCCCGTTGTGGCCCCCGGTCGCATCCCGCTTCCGGTGACACCCGACGGCTCGAAGCCGCGGGCGAAGGCCGGGTCCTTCCTGAGCTCCTCGACGAGTTCCTTCATCGTCATGAAGCCGCCCTTGCCGTTGCCCCTCGGATCCCCCTCGGAGTCAACAACTCGGGCCAGGAACTTCCCACCTTCCTCAAACACTTTCACACGTCGCTGGACGTGCGGCAACAACATGTCGACGCTTCCCTTCGCTTCAGACAGCGCCGCGATGGCCTGCGCGTCGACGAGGTGCTCATGCAGCGAACCCCGCATGCGCTGCACCTCCGCGTCCTTCTCACTGACTGTCTTTGCGTGGCCGGCCTCCAGGTCCGTCTTCAACTTCTCGAAGTTGACCGCGCCGTCCTTGCCCTTCTGCGCCTCGGCCAGCGACGCCTTCATCTCACCGAGAAGCTTCTCCACCTCCTCCGGGCTCTTCCCCAGCTTCGTCCACGCCTTCTGGGCCTCGGCGAGCTCCTTCTTCGCCTTGCGCTCCTTCTCCAGCGCGGTGTTGAGCCCGGAGGTGTCCAGGCGCTTCCCCAGGTCCTCGTCGAGGGCGAACTTGCCGCCCTCCCCCTTCGCATACAGCCCGCGGAACTTCTCGGGCACCTCGTCCAGCGCCTCCAGCTCGGCCTCCCAGTCAAACGGCATACGTCCTTCCTCCTCGGCCACGCGGGCCGGCTACAACTTCGCTTTCTTGAATGCGGCGGCTTCCACCTGGTGGAGCTGCTCCAGCGTCAGCGTCTTCCCGCTCGCGTCGGTGAAGCGCCCCAGCGCCAGCCCTCCCTCGCGGAACAGCTTTCCGCGCGTGGGCCCCAACACCTCGTCCTGGAAGGCGGTGGACTGACGCCGCAGCCAGTCCTCGTAGGACAGCCCCTTGGGCACCCCGCCGATGTTCTCCCGCGTCCACTTCTCGCGCTGCCGGCCGATGGCCGCTCGCCGCTCCGCCTCGGACATGCCTTTCCAGCGCACCTCGCCAGCCTTGGCCTTCGCGTCGGCTCGGAAGTCGATTTCCCGCTGACGCCGGGTGCGAGTGTCAGTGACAGTCGGCCTGTCCCCCACCAGCCGCACCCCGTCGATGACGGGAGAGGTGGTGGTCCGGCAGCCCGGGTGAAAGGGAGGCCGCCTGCCCTCGCGCACCGGGAACGTTTTCCCGTCCAACGCCATGCAGCCGAGCGTCGTGCGCCCATCCAGCGTCGCGACGATGCGCACGTACTTCACGATGTCAGCGTTCGCCTGGAGGACTTCCTCGCGGGCCTGGGTGGAGACGTGGTTGACGGCGGTGCGCACCAACGTCTCCGCGCTGCGCCGGCTGATTTCCAGCACCCCGTCCGTGTAGGACTTCGCCCGGGAGCCGACGACTTCGCGCACCATCTGCTGCGTCGTCTTCCCCTCCACCACGCCCATGCGCACCACGCCGCCCATCCGGTCCAGGTCGGCCGGAGCCATGGACTCCACCCAGGACTGGAGGACATGCCCGTCAAAGGGGCGGGAGAAGGCGGCCGCGTGCAGCACCTCCGCGGTGGGCATGGCCACGGACAGCTCGACGATGAGCGTCTCCTGCAGCACCGCCGCCTGCCACCTGGCCTCGTGCAGCGCGAAGGCGCCCAGTTCCTCCGTCATGAGGCCCATCGCCGTGCCGTACGCCTCGGCGCGCACGCCACCCACGCGGGCCAACATCTCCTCCAGGCGCTCGGTGACTGCAGGGCCCGCGTCGTAGCCGCCCGCCTCGGCGATTCGCTCCAGCCGCTCGGAGAGCTGCGCCTCCAGGTCGTCTTCGGACTCGTTGAGGACTGCAACCACGCGGCGGACGAGGCCCGCCTTGTAGCGCTCCACCTGGACGGAGTGCGCCACCGTGCGCTCGAGGACTTCCTCGTTGGCTGTGCGGGTGGTGCCGCTCACGGGAGCGCCCTCCACCGAGCAAAGAAGGCGCGCAGCCCCTCGCGGTCCAGTTCCACAGCCCCGGCCGCGAGCGCCGCCGCGCGGCGCGGGGGCGTCAGGTCGTAGTGTGGCTTGCTCGCCTTGGGCGGGGACTGGAACCACGCGCGCTTCAGGCCGATGCGAGCCGCGAAGGTGTGCAGCTCCACCTCTTCGCCCGGGTCGCAGACGAGGTGGCACCAGCGGTGCTCATGGCGCGCGCCCGCGCGACGGCTGGCAGCATCCTTCGGCGGTGGGTGGGTATCGAGCCCGTCGACGTAGACGCTCACATCAGCGCCTTCCACCAGAAGTAGAGGGTGCCGTCGGCCGGCTCTGGGTTGACGACCACGGGACCGAGTCGGAAGGGGATGGCCAGCCACGGCTCCTCGACGGCAACGAGGTTGGCCCAGTCGGCTCTACTGCGCCAAGGGCCGCGGCTGCGCGAGGAAGTCCCGCTGCGAGCGGGACGCTCCTGTATGCAGAGTCCATGGTGCTTTCCGCATTCCGGGTTGGGGCACACAGTTCTGAGCCGTGCGCTCCTGCCCAGGTAGCCGCGCCGGCACCTCGGACACAGGCGGCAGCTCAGCAAGACGGCCATCAGGTCTCGCTCCGCGATTGGGACGGCGAGGCGCCTGCCTCTGCATTCGGTGGCGATGACGGCACGCCCGCGCTCGAACCAGTCGCTCACGCCTCACCTCCGCGCATGCACTGGCATTCGGTGGCGCCATTCCACATCGGGCGCCCTACTTCAGGGACTCCAGGCTGACCGGCTGCACGGAAGCGCATGCCCCCAAGGCTCACCCACGCCGAGGACACCGTCCGTCCGGGCGGGGCACGAGGGACTTACTCCGCTGGGTCGGCCCAGGTTGCCCGCAGGACTCGAATCCCAGAGGATGCCGTCAGCCCGGTCGTCCTCCGCTCGCACACCTTCACAATGGAGGTCTGCCATGAAGAGCTTGAAGCTGTGGTTGCTGGCCTGCGCCGCTGTTCTCGCAGTGGCGTGCGGTGGCGCACCGGCCGACGTCGCCGCCGAGGGTGATGTGCTTGGCAACGCCTCTGCGGAGTTGAGTGCATGCACAGCCACCTGCGAGACCGGCACGGTCAGCTGCCCAGCCACGACGACGACCTGCTCCGCGACCCACTACGTGGGGGTGACGTGCGACGGCGTCACCATTGCCTGCCCGCCTCCGCCGCCCCCTCCCACATGCTCACCTGCGCGTCCTCGGTGCGCGTTGTTTCAGAACGCGCTCTGCTCCCATCCGCGCCAGCAGTTTGATTGCTGTTGGGATGACTGGACGGAGAGTGAGTGCAGCTGCTACCTGGGACGGTTCGCCTGCGCCGTGTAGTTCCCCAAAGCACTGGCTCACACCAGCCGCCCCTCTTCTCACTTCGGATACCGGAGCGACGGCGACAGCAACCAACCGGCAGCCGGGGGAGTCCCTGGAAGTAGCGGTGATTCCCCTGGTGGCGCTGTCGACGCGTCGCCAGGGGCAGCCACACGCGAAGCCAGCCGCTCCGGTCCTCGCCGGGGGCGGGCGCCTCGGCGCCGGACTCCACGAGCTGCGCCACCGCGTACCGCCACCCCTGCTCCCTCGCACGCACCTTCTGGGCGGCACGGGCACTGAACACCGTCCCATCCGGCAGTAGGTGCAGCGTGCGCGGCGTCGCCCGTCCCCGGTACACCGCGTTGTGCGCCTGGTAGATGGTGCCCACGTGCCCGGGGAACACGAGTTCGCCGATCGCTGTGGCTCGCGCCTCCGGGTCCGCGAAGGACAGGACGCCCACCACCCCGTCGCGCGCCAGCACCTCGACGGCCAGTGCGAGGAACCACGTCTCCCCGTCGGGAGGCACCTCGTCCGGCATCGAGAAGCGCCCGAGTTCAACAGAGGACGCCGACGCCCGCTGGGGAATTGGCCGGCTCTCGTCAGTTTTCCCCGGGCGGTTGAGTCAGTAGGCTGTTGCCCTCGGAGGATTGAGAAATGGCGGAACTCGAAGATTTGGTGTCATTTGTCCAGACGATCTCTACGCTTGAAAACGATCACCAATTGGAGTCCAAGCCCCCACGCGCGGTCACCCTCGAACGCCTCTATTGCAACAACTGCCGTGCGCCCATGCGAATGAGCGTCAGACGGCTGTATGCCAGAAGTTTTCCCCATCGCATAACTACAATTGAGCACTTTACGCCCTCAATGCACAGCATGCAATGTGTCGAGTGCTCCGACATTTGCATTGCCGTCATTTATAAGGGGCCCGATGGGTCTAGGTTTGCACTTCTCCGCTCAACCTTTGGCGGGATCTCTACGCCCAACACGCCCACAGGAGTGGCGTACTACCTGGATCAAGCAGCGCGCGCCCAGAGCGTCGGAGCCTTCAGCGCTGCCCTCGTGATGTACCGCTCCGCGCTTGAGCATCTCCTCCATCACCTGGGGTTCACGACGGGGATGCTCGGACAGAAGATCGAAGACCTGAAGAAGAAGCGAGAGGGTGCAGATGCCCCTCGGTGGATTCGAGATCTGGACCTAGAAGACCTGTCAGTCCTGGGACGCCTTGGGAATGGCGCCGTCCACACGAACGGCGGGGATGTCACGAAGCAAGACGCCATCGACCATGCGCTCGTGGTCGCAGTGATGCTGACGTTCAGCCACATCCTCGACGACGCGATTGAACGCGCAAAGAGGGACGCGGACCGCAAGGCCCTCCTCACGTCTGCGGCGGCACAGTTGCGATAGAGCCCTGGTGCCCGGTCGAGGCCTAGCGATCCCAGTCCCTCTCCTCGCGCAACAGGCGTAGCTCCCTGAGAAGAAGCAGCACCGCGCGGGGCTAGATGGCCAGCAAGTGCCGCAAACGGGCCGGCACGGCCGCCACCGGCACGGCTACCTGGCGGAAGGCGGCCTGGGGCTCACCCGCGACGACGCGGGCCATTCCGCGGGAATCCAGCGGCAGGTGAACACTCGAGGCCGGGTCCTCGGCCAGGTGGGGCGACGGCTCCGCGGTCTCCAGCTCCCACCCGCCGTCGTGCCGAGCGGCGTCCTGGGCAACACGCTCCAGGGCATCCAGCTCCAGGTTCTGCGCAGGCGCGGTGCGTGCCGGCACCGGCAGTTCCGGAAAGGCCGCGAGCACGATGGGCACGGCAACGCCGTCCTCCGGCGTCGCGGTGCCGACGTGGAATCAGAGCGCACCATGGAGGCATCCACGGAGTCTTTCTGGCACGAGAAGGAGCCAGCTACCGTCTCAGCCGGGTGTCGAACTGGGCTCACGCCTACACTGCAGCGAGCCACATAGGCAGGTGCTGAGCACAACGGCGCTGACCGCGTGCGCCAACTGCAGCAGGGCGGGATGGAAATCCAGCGCCGAAGCCTGGGTACTCTCCGACTCGGGCCAAGAGCCAATTCGCAGAGGCGGGAATCACAGCGACACTCGAAGCAAGGGCTCTGCAGCCTAAAGAGCCGCCACGCTGGTGCCGACCACCGTTGGGCTGGCAAGTTCACGCGCGCCGGTGGGAGAGCAACTCCAGCTTGTGGCACAATGGTTCGCTATGACTCCAGACCCCAATACGGCCAAAGAGGCTGACGACCTCGAACAGTCTCTCACCTCAGATTTCGACGCGCTCGACAAAAACCCACCAAAAATACTGTTTCACTACACCACGCCCGACGGACTGCTTGGTATTCTAAAAACAGAAAAACTATGGTTTAGCCAGACCGGCTTCTTGAATGATTCGGTTGAAGCAACATACGCCCATTCGCTCATTTGCACGGCCATCGACGAGCGGCTTAAATCCCCTCCAACCCCTGCCGTAAACGAGCTACTGCTGCGAGCCCGGAAATCTGCGGATATATTCGGCGCCAAATCATCGGCAATCTCCTCGTATATTGCTTGTTTTTGCGAGGAAGGCGACCTCCTGAGTCAATGGAGGGGGTACGGCTCATCCGGCGTCGGCTTTTCCATAGGAATGCAGGCGCAACATCTCGAGGCATCTGCACATGGAGATATGAAGTCCCGCAACCTAATTAAAGTCATATACAACGCCCAAGAGCAACGAGACTACATCGGACAGTGTCTTGACAAGTTTTGCGAACTCGTCTTGGCATGGCAAGAAGCAGGGTGGGAGCCAGAGCGTAACGACGATCTCGAACTCGCCCACCGCCATCTACGACTGACCCTAGCTCAGGCGTATCTTCGGTTTAAGCATCCAGGATTCAAGGAAGAACAAGAGTGGAGATTGTTACTTCTAAAAAAACCAGACAGTGACGGTCTTTCATTTAGGGCCGCCGGTGCCCGACTCATTCCCTACCTCGAGATCGACATGAGAAAGATGGAAAGGGGGACACGAACCAGCTTACCAATTGCCAGCATCACTTGCGGACCTTCACTGCATCCAGAGTTGACGATCAGGGCGCTGGACCTAAGACTTTCGCAGACATTCCCAAAGGGAAGCGTGGCCCTTAGTAGTTCGACTGCTCCTTTTCGGCCCTGACGAATTCGAGGGCGCCCGCACACGGCGACAGCGACGCACCGTGTCATACCGGGTCTCCCTACGATGGATGTCCAGCACATACGGCCTATCGAATCAGGACGTCACTCAACAGCAGCCACCCCGCCAGCAAACACCGGCACCGCGCCGCCCCGCCCATCTGAGCGGGCGGCGAATGCCCGCCCAAACGTGCCCAGCGCCGGCCCCTCGGACTCCAGCTCGTCAGCATTCACGTCCGCATCGAAGTCCGCCGAGAGGACGCCCCGGCGCTTGTACTCGGAGAGGAACGTCCGGCGCGAAATCTCCCGGGCCGCGCGCGCCTTGAAGAGCAGCTCCAGCCCGGCGGCGTCTTCCTCGGTGATGCCGAAGTCGGTGTGCACCGCCACTTTCAGCGCGTCGTCCGGCACCTCTAGCCGCTGCCACTTCCCCGCGTAGTGGAAGCCGAGCTCCAGAGAATCGCCAAAGGACTCGGCCATGGCCTGGAGCTTCGACTGGCTCTGCCCGGCGTTGATGCTTTTCTCGGTGGCGGTGGTGGTACCGGTGCGCCGGACGAGCAGCTCCATGCCGAGGGCGGCCATTTCCTCCTTCAGCGTCTCCAGGTCCGCCCGGCCAGCCGCAATCGCCGCGCCGCCGTGCTCGACATAGTAGAACTTGCCCTGAGGGCTGACGGTGGTGAGCAGCGTGTGCGGCCCCAGCTTGAAGGGGGCGCTCCCCACCTCGTCGTCTTCCGTGTCCCCCCGCCCTGAGCCGCCCGCGCCCGCCGTCTGCTCCTGGGCCACACCAGAGGCGGCCAGAATGGGGAAGCGCGCGACGGTGAGGATGTTCCGCTGGTCCGAGCTGGACTGCCAGTGCTCCAGGTTCTTCTCAGCCAGGGCCAGGAGAGGCGGCTTCGCCTGCATGAAGCCCGTCCGCGGGCCGGCGTACCAGGTGACGAGGGGAATGAAGCCGAGTGCGTTGGGGCCCTCGCCCACTAGCTCCCATGCCCCCGTCCCCTCCCTCTCGTACAGCCACCACTGCGCGGGCTCGAGGACGCGCACGCGCTCCACAGCGACTTCGCTGAAGCCTTCCTGGCGCACGTCGGACTCGCGAATGCGGACGTGCGTCAGCACCTCCTTGCCGTCCACGACCTCGGCGTACGCGGCAATGAGGGACTCCGCGGGCACATGGACGAAGTAGGGGCGCACGCCCGCGCGGCGCTCGTCCTCCAGCGTCTTCACCCGCTCGCTGTCCACCTGGGGGTAGTCCACGAGGAAGTGAGTCAGCCCCTTGCCCAGCCCGTCGCGGAAGACACCGCGGGCCCAGGCGGTGACGTCGTTGCCCAGGCTGTCCACGTCGTCCGCCAGCGCGCGCAGCTCCTCCGGTGCCGCGTCCCCCAGCTTCACGGGCTTGGCGAAGGGCATCTCCGCCTGGGTGGAGAGGACGGCCTCGAAGTAATTGAAGAGGAAGGTGCGCTTCAGCCTGTCCTGGTACGCCTCGGACGACTCGCTGGGGTGCATGGGCAGGTACGTCTTTCCAGCCGCGCGCATGGCCTTGGTGCCGCCCAGGAGGGACAGCACCAACGTCCAGTCGTCCTGCATGGCCTTGTAAGCACTACCCGGGGTGTTGACGTCGGCGGACATTCAGCGGGCCCTCTCTGCGTTGCCGGTGCGGCGAAGGTGGACGTACTGCCAAGCCCGGAGGGACAGCCGGGACAGGCGCGGGGACGCGCGGTCAGCGAGGTGTGCGTAAAAGCGCAGCACCACCCATGCGGAGTCCCTCCGGGCGGCACGGGGCAACCCGCGCCCGCGCAGGCGCCAGGTGGAGGAGGCACGACGGCGCGCGGCTATCACTCGCGGCCCTCTTTCATGCGGCGGACGCCCGCCTCGCCCCGCACCATGGTGAAGACGGCGGCCACAGGGGACGCCATGTCGGCCGGGCCCGCCAGCAGCAGGTGCAGCACCTCGGGCCGGGACGGCGTCAACGTCCCCCGAATGGAGGCCACGTCCGTCGCGGACAGCACCGCGGGGCCGCCCGGGTGGGTGTGCCAGTCGCCCAGGTAGCGCAGCTGCGGGTGGACGCGCGCCACCAGCCAGGTGTCCCGCGTCCCGTCCGACTCGTAGCCCAGGCGGCTGCGACGCGCGCGCCTTCCCGGGCCCGTCAGCGCCAACACGTGGGCCTCACCGTCCACCACCTGCCCCAGCAGCAGCCCGCCCGTCTCCAGCGGGGCGCGCACGCGGGCCAGGCGCTGGGCCTTCGCCAGCACGGCGTGCCGCACCCAGACGCGGTACGAGCCGGACACGTACAGGACGGCACCTGGTGCCGTGGCGCACGCAACGCTCACCGGTAGCTCCCCACCCGGAAGGTGGCGTCGGGAACGGCAGAGACCGCCATGCCGCCCGCGACAGCGTCCAGCCCGTCGTCATGCACTCCAGGGTTCGGCGCAGCGACGGCCTCCTCCACCCACCAGCCATTCCAGGCGCCGCGCACCAGGTACACGTTGCCTGCCTGGGCCTGGGAGCTGACGGGGCCCCACATCTCCACCTTGCTGCCCGTCTTCCGGTGTCCGCGGACGGTGAATCCGAAGAGGACGCGCGAGGCGTAGTTGAAAGTGGTGTTCTTCCCGCTGCTGCCCGGCTCCTCCTCCAGCCAGATGGGCACGGCCTTCCCATCCTCCTCGGCGGTCGCCTTCACGAAGGTCTCCACCTCGCGAGGAGTGCCCCGGATGCGGCGCACGTCGCGCACCCACAGTTCCTGCGCACCGTCCTTCAGCTTGCGCACCGCAACCTTGCCGCCGGCCGTCCAGTCCGGGTCGTTCTTCGGCTTGCCGCGCACGCCGAGGCGCTCCTCCGTGGCGGCCAGGTCCCAGTAGCGAACCCAGCGCAGCCCCGCAGGCGCCTCGTCCACGAGTTGGAACCACTCGCGCCGGAACAGCTTCCCCGCCGGGCGGACCTTCCAGTCCCCGTGGCGGAGCTGGGCGCGCAGCACCGGGTCGGCTATGGCACCGAGGCTCTTCTCGTACTCCGCCTTGTCGAGGCTGGGGTTGTCCTCCAGCTTCGAGGGGACGAAGGCCACCTCGCCGCTGGGCTTCACGTCGATGAACTTGGCCTTCACCCACTCGTGGCCCACACCGCCCGGGTTCGCCGAGCCGCGCATCCGCAACGGCACGTCCATCCCCTCCGGCTTGCGCAGGCGCCCGTGCAGGTAGTCGTACATGGGCTGGGTAAACTGCGTCAGCTCGTCGAAGGCGATGAACTGGTACGCCGCGCCCTGGTAGTTGAAGACGTCGTCCGCGTGCTGGAGGTAGGCGAACTTCACCAGCGCCCCGGAGGGGAACGTCCACTGGTGCAGCTCATTGTCCCAGTGGGCGTCCGTCCCCTTCAGCCACGTCTTGCTGCGGGGAATCAGCGCGTCCGGCTGGTTCAGGTCCTGGTACGTGCGCCGGAAGAGGACGGCCGCGTAGCCGGCCACGTCCACGTACTGGAGCGCGGCCATGAGGAGCGCGTCGGACTTCCCGCCACCCGCCGCACCGCCGAAGAGAACCTCGCGCACCGCCCCCAACAGGAGGAACGCCGCCTGCGTCGCGTGGGGCCGGTGCGGCACGTAGCTACTCATCCGGGGCTCCATCAGCCGGGCGAGCTGGAGCTGCTCCCCCAGCGGCAGGGAGCGCACCCAGTCGGGCGAGAAGTCCTGCGATGGCGGCAATCCGCTCGGGGTCGGGCTCGACATGCTTCACCTCAGCCTTCACTTCGGCCTTCACCTCCGCCTGGACAGGGCCGCCCCCCTTGCCCGTCACCTCGAGCTTCTCGGCGAAGAGCTTCAGGTGCTTGCCGAGCAGCTCCAGTGCCTTGGGCTTGTCCCAGAACTTCACCTTCGTGATGGTGCCGACCTGGACGCGCGCCTCGCCCTTCCCGGCGAAGACGGCCTCCACCTCCACGCTGGAGATGGCCCGGCGGGCGGCCAGCGGCATGCGCTTCAGCGGCAGCACCTCGCCGGACTCGTCGACGATGTCGGCCATGTCCGCCATGCCGATGCGCAGCAGTTCGCGCAGCACGTCGGACGCCTCGACCTCGGCGCGCTCAGCGACGGCCGCGCGGCCTGCCTCGACAGCTGCGTAAACCTTGGGATTCCTTAGCAACTTCGAGGCCGTCACCTCGGCGGAGCGCTCGGTGTACCCGGCGCGAATGGCGGCCTGCTTCCCATTGCTGTCCTTGAGGTACTCCCGGACAAACGCCGCCTGCTTCGGCGTCAGCGATCGCGAGGCATCGCCCGTGCCGTCGTCCGGCTCCGGGGCGTCAGGCGGGGTGGTGGGGGGCTTTCGTGCCACGCCGCCGAGTGTCGGGGCGGGTGGGGACGGCGTCCGGCAGCCAGTGGGATAAGTGAGTCGAGAGCCGCCGCACGGTTAGCAAGTGACCCTTAAGTCCCATTTGGGGGATCCCGCCCCTCATGCATGCTTCGTTCATTCCCTTTTCACATAGGGGGCACCAATGCCGATGACGCCTACGCAACTCGACAACGGCAGCGACTATCTAAGATTCCTCGCAAAGCATCCTGGCTGGTACTTGGCCAACGTCACGAGGAGCCACGACCGCCAGTACTACGTGATTCATCAGGCTCGATGTTGGACCATTCGACCGCGGGCCAGACCGGCACGACGTCGCCCCGAGGCGTACACGGAGAGGGGCTATCGAAAGCTCGCCCTTGCCGACAAGAAGGCACTCCGCAGGTGGGGCGTCCGAAATGGGTTCGTCATCCGAGACTGCTCTTGGTGTTGCGAAGGACGCGTCTAGTACGACGCATCGCTGACCACGTGCCGACCGAAAGTGCTCGGTAGGCAGGTTCGCCACCTCAGCTAATGAGCCCATGCTCCGCCAGCCTGTGACAGGCGAGGTCATCACAGCCGGCGCGTTGCCCTTCAGCACGCGCACTCGGGTCCCTTCCAACGGCTGTTCCCGCTCGGTCAGATGCGAGTCCTCCGCGCCTGTTTTTCGCCGGGGTGTCCCCACGCACCGCCCGTGCCCACGCCTCGACGACGCGCTGGACGCGGGCCAGCCGCATCGCCACGGCCTGCGGGGAGACTCCATGCGCGCGGGCCACCTCGGCGCCGGAGCGGCCCTCCATCGCGCATGCCCACCAGGTCTCGAAGGCCTCATGTGCCTGACGGCGGGCGACATCCCCATCCCGCCCTTGGACCAGCCGGTCGACAATCTCCGCCTCCGCCCGCCGCGACAGATCCCGGGCATCGCTGGCGGCGCCCTCCTCCTCGCGCTCGGCCGAGAGCCTGCTGGCGAAGGTGTCCAGGTCGCTGCCGGGGAGCAATTCGTCCAGGCTCGTCGTCTCGGGGTGTCGGTGGATGAAGCGCGACATCACCGCCTGGACACGCATCCGGAGGTACCAGGGGAATCGGCTCTCGGCGGGCACCCACCGCTGGGCGGCACTCACCAGAGCATCGGCAGCCAGCCCTGCGGCCTCGTCCTCGTGGTGCGCAAGCCCAGCCACGTGCAGGCGCTTCAGCGTCAACGCCAGGGCCAGCGGGCGCCACCGCTCACAGAGTCGCTGCTGGTCCACCGTCAGGGGCCGGGCAGCCCCATCTCCACCATCCGCCGACTCGCCCCGGGCGCGGGACTCAACACCTGCCATGCCTCAGAGTGTCGGGGAGGGCGGGGACGGCGTCCGAGACCTACCTACTGGAGGCGCGCTTGCCGCTGGCCGCGTTCACACCCCGTCGCAC
>NZ_JABUMR010000009.1:0-375328 GCF_013336725.1 Myxococcus sp. CA040A
GCTCTTCCTCGGCACGGATCCGCGCCTCTTCCGCGAGCCGGGCCTCCTCGGCAAGCCGAGCCACTTCGGCGAGCCGGGCCTCTTCCGCGAGTCGCTCCTCCTCGGCGCGAATCCAAGCCTCTGCCGCCAGCCGAGCAGCCTCCGCGCGCCGGGCCTCTTCCGCCCGCCGTTCTTCCTCGGCACGAGCCCGGGCCTCTTCCGCCCGCCGTTCTTCCTCCGCCCGAACCCTCGCCTCTTCCGCGAGCCGAGCCTCCTCGGCACGAATCCGAGCCTCTTCCGCGAGCCGAGCCTCCTCAATCGCACGGAGTCGGGCTTCCTCCGCCAGCCGAGCCTCCTCCGCCCGCCGACGAGCCTCCTCCTCGGCGCGGAGCCGCTCCTCCTCCGCCCTCCTGCGCGCCTCCTCCCTCGCCTCCCACTCCTCCACCGACAGCGCCTCGACGCCCCCCTCGCGCTCCAACACGAGCAACAGCGCCTCGCGCGCGGGCGTCAGCGACTCCGGCTCACGAAACTCCCCCAACGTCCTCAACAACTCCCGCTCGGACGCATCCGTCAGCCACGGCTCGCACACGGCCACATCCGCGCACCGGAACACCCGCCCCTTCGCCCCGCCCGCCCCCGGCCGCTCCAGCGCCGCCCGCACCACCCTCACCCCGGAGATGGGCTCGAACTCCGCCTCCACGCTCCCAGGCTCGAAGGCCGCGCGCTCGGCCAACTCACTCAACCGCCGCACGTGGGCAAGCACCTGCTGCTCCACCACCGCGTCCCGCTCCAGCCCGTGCTCCTCCAACAACTCCTCGTCCGCGGCGCCCGCACCACCCCGCGCCCACAGCGCATCCAGCGCCTCCGCGCTCAACAAGCCACTCTGCAACAGCGCCTGCGCCGGACTCTGATACCCAAACCCCAGCCGCGTCCCCACGAGGTCACCCTCGCGCAGCATCAACCGCGACTCACGCCCTCCTGCGGACAAGGTCAGCCATCCCGTGGCTCGGGACTTGTGGGCGGAATACAGCGCTTCGGCGGCCTGCGACGGAATCATCCTCGCCGCAGTGTAGTCCCTCCTCACCGCCCCTCAACTTGCCGAGGGTGCCCGCCTGCCCGCCCCGGTGAAACACACCTGTCGCAGCGCCTCGTAGGTCCCCACCCCCACCGCCGTGGACAGATTCATGCTCCGCCGCCCCTCCAACATCGGAATCGTCAGCGCCGTCCCCGTCCCCCCCTCCATCACCTCCGGCAACAGCCCCGTCACCTCCGAGCCGAACACCAGGTGGTCCCCCTCCTCGAACCGCGCCTCGTACAAGGTCTGCTCCGCCCGCGCCGAGAACAACCACCGCCGCGCCTCCGGATACGCCTCCACGTAGGCCTCATAAGTCGGGTACAGCCGTAGAAATACCTTGTCCCAGTAGTCCAACCCGGCCCGCTTGAGGTTCCGGTCATCGATGGAGAAGCCCAGGGGCTCCACCAGGATGAGCCGGCAGCCCGTCACCGCGCAGAGGCGGGCCACGTTGCCGGTGTTGGGGGGAATCTGGGGGGAGACCAGAACCAGATGCAGAGGACGCGCCAGGGGCTCGAGCATGGGGTAGAACGCGCTACATGCGCTGGAAGGTGACCAACGAGACGCGGCAGAAGCCGCTGGCGGACCGGGCGGAGAAGGCCACCTCCTTCGCCCAGCGCTTCAAGGGATTGATGGGGCGCCAGGAGCTCGCCATGGGCGACGGCCTCCACATCCAGCCCTGCAACTCCATCCACACGTTCTTCATGCGCATCCCCATTGACGTCGCCTTCCTGGACGCCCAGGGCCGCATCGTCAAGCAGATGATGGCGCTGCCGCCCTGGAGGGCCACCTCCGTGTACTTCCAGGCCCGTTCCGTGCTGGAACTGCCCGCGGGCGTCCTGGCCGCGAGCGGCACCCAGGAAGGGGACCGCTTGAGCTTCGAGCCTGCCTCCCCTGCCCCGGTGTCCCCTGTCTGACCGCACCAAGAGCACGTCTTTTGACCGTTTTCCGAGCGCTTTGTTAACGTGCGCCGCCAGTTTCTCGTCCCCTTAGAAGAGTCCCCGCGCATGCGCATCGAGGTAGCCGGCAGCACCCACGTCGGGATGAAGCGGAACCACAACGAGGACAACTTCCTCATGTTGCCCGATGAGCACCTCTTCATCGTCGCGGACGGGATGGGCGGGCACTCCTCAGGAGAGATCGCCAGTCGCATCGCCGTGGACGAGTTGGGTGAGTTCTACAAGATGACCTCCAAGGACCAGGACAGCACCTGGCCCTTCAAGATGGACAAACAGCGCAACTATGACGAGAACCGGTTGGCCACCGGCATCAAGCTCGCCAACGCGCGCATCTTCGAGAAGGCCAGCAGCGAGTCGAAGTACAAGGGCATGGGGACGACCATCGTCAGCGTGCACTTCGCCAGCGACGTCGCGTACGTCGGGCACGTGGGCGACAGCCGCGTGTACTGCTTCCGCGCTGGAGCCCTCAAGCAGATCACCGAGGACCACTCCCTGCTCAACGACTACCTCAAGGCGAAGAAGCTCTCGCCCGAGGAAGTCGAAAACTTCCCGCACAAGAACGTCATCGTCCGCGCCCTGGGCATGAAGGAGAACGTCCAGGTGGACGTCTCCCGCGTGGACCCCCAGCCGGGCGACGTCTTCCTGCTGTGCTCGGACGGCCTGAGCGGCATGGTGACCGACCCCCAGATGCAGGAAATCCTCGGCCGCACGCCCGAGCTGGACAAGGCGTGCTCGCAGCTCATCGACATGGCCAACGCCGCGGGCGGCAACGACAACGTCACCTGCGTGCTCGCCCGCTACCACCCCGCCTGACCCGACGTCAGGCGGTGCGCAGGAAGACCCGCAGCGCCTCGGCCACTCCCCAGGCCTGGGCGATGCACCCCCTGGGCCTGAAGGGGGGCGTGGCGTCGAAGATTTCGCTGACCTGACCGACGCCCGCCTGTCTCAGGTGGGTCTCCAGGCCCTCCATGACGTCACGCACGTGCGCGCGGGCCGGCTGAACCCTGAGCGCGGCGTCCACGTAGTGGCCAATCAGCCAGCTCCACACCGTGCCCTGGTGGTACGCCGCGTCACGCGCGCGCAGGTCTCCGTCATACGTGGCCTTGTAGTCGTCGTGGTCCGAGGCCAGCGAGCGCAGCCCCACCGGGGTGAGCAGCTCCGTCTCCACCTTGCGCAGCACGTCCGACCAGTGGTCCGGGTTCAACACCGGATACTTGAGGGACAGGGCGAAAATCTGGTTGGGCCGCACGGCGGCGTCATTGCCGCCCCCTTGCGCGTCCACCACGTCGAACAGGCACCCCTCGGCCGGATTCCAGAAGCGCCGGTTGAAGGAGTCCTGCGCCTGTTGCGCGGCCTTCGCGTAGGGCGTCCCGTCCAGTCCCTGGAGCGCGGCCCACTCCGCCATCAGCCGCATGGCGTTGAACCACAGGGCGTTGAGCTCCACGGCCTTGCCGCGTCGGGGCGTCACCACCCAGCCGTCCACCTTCGCGTCCATCCAGGTGAGCTGGTAGCCCTCTTCGCCCTGCGTCAGCAGCCCATCCGTGGGGTCGATGCGGATGTTGTGGCGCGTTCCCTGCTGGTGCCTGCGGACGATGTCCTCGAACGTCGGGTAGAACTCCCGCAGCAGCTCCAGGTCCCCGGAGGCCGTCACGTAGCGGTCCACCGCGTGGAAGAACCAGAGCGTCGCGTCGGCCGTGTGGTAGAGCCCGTCGGCCTCTCCCTCCGGGAAGAGGTTGGGCAACAGCCCGTCCTTCACGTGGTGACGGAACGTGCGCAGAATCGCCGCCGCCTCACGGAAGCGCCCCGTGGACACCGTCAGGCCCTCCAGCGAAATCATCGTGTCGCGGCCCCAGTCGGTGAACCAGGGGTAGCCCGCGATGACGCTGCGGGCATCCTCGCCAATGGCCCGGGCCCACGCATCGTCGCGCGGACGCATGGGGTCGACGATGAACTGGTCGCCCGCGAGGACCAGGCGCGCCGCCGTGCCCGTCCTCGCCGCCACGGGCGCGCGCTCCAGCAGGCGCCACTCGCGCTCGCGCTCCATGTCGAAGCTCATGGACGGGTCCCGGTCCAACAGCGCCCAGTCATCCACCGTGGCGCCGAGCGACAGGCGACCGCCTGGCCTCACCGTGCACTCGAAGTAGCCAGGGCTCGCCTGCGTCTCGATGTGGGGCATCCCCCGGGAGCGCTCCGTCCGGTAGAGCAGGGGTGAGGAAATCTCAGGCATCGCCACGAAGGGCACGGTGCCATCGCCGTACAGCCGCAGCCGCAGCGAAGGCGCATCCTTCGCCGCCTGCATCTCGATGCGCTCTCCCTGGAGAATGACCTTCGGCTGGCAGTAGTCGTGCGGGAAGTCGTGCTCGTGCACTCGAAACACCGGGAAGGGCCGCAGCCGGAGCTTCACCGGAGGGCCGGACAGGTGCGCCCACTCGATGAAGAGCGTGTTCTCCCCGTGCACCAGCACCAGCCTGCGACGCAGACGGGAGGCGCCCAGGACGTAGTCCCATTCGGGAATGAGGCCGTCGAGCCGGAAGGAGCGCAGCAGCGAGGCGTCCCCCATCAGCGCGCCGTCCGCCCGCACCTCGCCGTCCAGGCGGCACGTCTGCCCCTCCACCCGGGCCGTCTCCACCAGGCGGGACAGCATGACGGTGCGGCCCCGCTCGGGCAGGGTGGGGATGAAGAGGCCGTGGTAGCGGCGCGCGTTCACCCCCGCCAGGGTGCCGGACGCATAGCCCCCCAGGCCGTTCGTCATCAGCCACTCCCGTCCGAGCACCTCGATGGCCGGCGCTCCCATCGGCCATGCGAACTTCAGCTCCGGCAGCCCGCGCACCCGGCTCATCCGACCTTCCGTGGGCCGAGCCCCTGGCCGCTCCTCCCGGTGCTCGTCATCCACAGGGCGGTCATCCCCGGTACGCGCCACGACGTCTCGACCCTCAGTGACTCCAGTGAGCAAGACCCTGCACCTCCGAATCGAACCTCTTCACTCGACAGTCCAAGACGCCACCCTTCATCCCGAGGTGGTGCGAGTAATGGTTCGGGGCACGGAGAGAGCTCCAGCTCGCCCCCCAGGTTGACGAGCAGCAGCCGGTCGCCTTCCTGTTCGCCGCCCGAGTAGCGCAGCACGAGCGCGAGCGGGGAGAGGACCGCGCCGGTGAGCTGGCCGCTGTCCTGCCGGGCAAGCACGGAGTCCTCGCGGCGCAGTCGGAGCAACTCCCGGTGCAGGGTGAGTGGCCCGGTGTGGCGCTCGCGCTCGCTCCAATCGAGCCGGGAGAGGGTGAACGCCTTCTCGTCCACGTGCTCCACATAGCCCTCGTGCTCCAGCGCGTGACGGGCGCTCTCGAACTGGCCGAGGAACTGGTCCCGGCCCTTGCGCACCAGCGGCTGCAGCTCCGGCTTGTGGTCCACGAAGTAGAAGAAGGGGGAGTTCGCGAACCACTCCTGGCCCATGAAGAGCAGCGGCGTCTGGGGCAGCAGCAGCCACAGCGTGGTGAGCGCGCGCGCCAGTCGCTCGCCGCAGATGCGGTGCAGCCGCTGGCCCTGGAGCATGTTGGCGAGCTGGTCGTGGTTCTGGAGGTAGAAGACGCACGCGCTCGCGGGCACGCGCAGCAGCGGACTGCCTCGGGCCTTCTTCTGCCAGCGGTAGTACTGCCCCTGATAGAGCGAGTTGCGCAGCGCGCACGACAACAGCTCCTGCGCGGTGCCGCGATAGTCCTGGAGGTAGGCCTCCGCGCGTCCCGTGGCGGCGACACGGGCGGAGTGGTGGAAGTCATCCACCCAGAGGGCGTCCGTGCCCCAGCCGCCCCTCTCCACCGACCTCACGCACAGTTCGTCCTGGGGCTCGTTCTCGGCGATGACGAGCACACCGCGGCCGGCCGCGGCCTCGCGCACGGCGCGCGTCAGCTCCTGGACGATGTGGCACGGCCCGTCGTCGTACAGGGCCTGTGTCGCGTCCAGGCGGAGCCCGTCGAAGTGATACTCGGCGACCCAGGCGCAGGCGTTCTGGATGAAGAAGTCGCGGCTGGGGCCCGCGGCGGCGCCGTCGTCGAAGTTCGTCGGCTCGCCCCACTCGTTCTCATACTTGCGGGTGAAGTAGTCCGGTGAGTACTGGGCCAGGTAGTTCCCGTCGGGCCCCAGGTGGTTGTAGACGACGTCCACCAGCACGCCGAGCCCCAGCGCGTGCGCGGCCTCCACGAAGGCGCGCAGGTCCTCCGGCCGGCCGTACTGCCCGCTGGGCGCGAAGAGCTGCGCGCCGTCATAGCCCCAGTTGAAGCGCCCGGGGAACGTGTGCAGCGGCATCAACTCCAGGCAGGTGACGCCCAGCTCCTTGAGCAGCGGCAGCTTGGCGATGGCCGCCTTGTACGTCCCCTCGGGTGTGAAGGTGCCCAGGTGCAGCTCGTAGAGCACCTGCCCCCGGATGGAGGACACGCCCTTCCAGTCGCCGTCCGTCCACGAGTGCGAGTGCGCGTCGACGACCTCGCTGAAGCCATGCGGGCCCTCGGGCTGGAAGCGCGAGGCGGGGTCGGGGAACTCCTCGCTCGAATCCAGGCGGTACTTGTACAGCGCCCCCACGGCCACCGGATGCACGGCCTCGAAATAGCCCTGGGCATCCCCCACGAGCGGGAGCGGGCGGGAGCCTCCCTTCACCACGACCTCCACACTGCGCCTGCGTGGCGCCCACACGCGGAAGTGAGTGCTGTCTCCCCCTGCCGGCCTGGCCCCCAGAGAACCTCGCCACTTCATGCCCCGGACCTCCCCTTGTTCCCCGCCGGAAACCCCCAGCGCAAGCAGGCTGTCCGTGGCGAAAGGTAGGGCCCATTGTCCGAAACGGCGACCTTCGTGCGGACGACAGAGCTCGCTTGCACGCCGTGCGGAAACCGACCCTTTCCGAGCAGGGTTCGTGCGCGCGCGGACAGGAGTCGACAGGCATCACCATGCGGCCGCCCCCACACGCTCGCGGCGAGGGCACGCGCGAGCGGGCGGCGCACGGCACCCGCCGACCGCGCGCACACACGGTCAGCGCATCCGGGTGCCTCGAGGCCCGTGCGAGTCAGCGTCCCGAAAGCGGCGCGGGAATCCGATGCTCTCGCCACGCGAGCAACTCCGTGAGCGACTCACCCGCCGTAATCACTGTCTGCTCGAAGACGGCGGCGTTCTGGAGGCGAGCCCCCGCGTCCACCTTCACTCCAGCGCCCAGCGACACGGACTCGCCGACGACGGCGCCCTCCGCCACCGTGACGCCCCGGCCAAAGTACGCGGGGCCCTCCACCTTCGCGCCACTCACGTGCGCGTCGGGATGCGCCCACGAGGACCCCGGCCCTCGCACCGTGCCAGCGAGCGGCGAGTCCGCCCCCAGCCACTCCAACCGCACGCGGCCGGCGAGCACGTCCCGCACCGTGGCCAGATACCGCGACGGCGTGCCCAAATCGGACCAGTAGCCATCCACGCGCACGCCTCGCACCACCTGTCCCTGGGACATGGCGCGGGCGTAGACCTCGCGGTTGATGTCCTCGGGGCCTTGCGCGCTCATGAAGTCGAAGACGCGCGGGGACATGACGTGCACCCCGGTGAAGTGCCACGGCGTCAGGCCCTCGCCTCCAGGCCCGTGCCCCGCGATTCTCCGCACGCGCCCCGACGCATCCAGCTCCACCGACGCGTACTTCTCTCCCTCCGGCATGGGCAGCAACACCATCGTCGCCAGCGCACCGGACGCCTGGTGCACGGCCACCACCGGCCGCAGGTCCACCGGGTAGAGGATGTCGCCGTTGTAGACGATGAAGTCTCCGTCGGAGAGGAAGTCGCGCAGGCCCCGGATGCCGCCGCCGGTGCCCTGGATGACGGGCTCGCGCACCACGTGCAGCGCCAGCTTCGCGCGCGCGCACTCCTCGCGAGCCACCTCCTCCATCGTGTCCGGCAGGTGGTGGGTGTTGATGCCCACCGCCGTGACACCCGCGGCCTTCAGCACCGCCAGGTGGTAGCGCAGGAGCGGCTGACCCAGGAACGGGAGCGCCGGCTTGGGCCAGCGCTCCGTCAACGGACGCAGGCGGGTTCCCAGACCCGCGCAGAGCACCATCGCCTTCATTGTCGACTCCCCTCCCCCGCCAATGGGCTCAGGCCGCCAGCTCCGGGACGTACTTCGCCACCAGCTCCTGCAGCCCTCGCAGCTCCGGCCGCTGACGGAACGCCTCGCGCACGTAGCGCAGCGACGCGGGGATGGAGACGAGGAAGCCCGGGTTGCCCTTCACGCGGTTGATGTACTCGAAGCGGCCCGCGTCCTTCAGCTTGCGCTGCACGGTGAGCAGGTCGAAGAACGCCTTGAACTCCACCGCGTTGATGCGCTCGCCGCTCGCCTCCTGGAACGTGGCGATGTAGCGGTCCAGCATCGCGTCCACGAAGGCCCGGTCCAGCTCCACGTAGCTGTCGCGCAGGAGCGCCACCAGGTCGTACTGCCTGGGACCCTGGAGCGCGTCCTGGAAGTCGATGACCACCAGCTCGCCCTCCTTCACCATGATGTTGCGGCTCTGGTAGTCGCGGTGCGTGAAGCCCCGGGGCGCGGCGGCCAACTGCTTCGCGATGTCCCGGAACGTCGCGTCCAACTGCGCGCGCTCGGCGTCCGTGGGCAGCTTGCCGCTCCACGCCTCCAGGCCCCACTCGCGGAAGTGGTGCAGCTCCCAGTCGTACAGGTCCTCGTCGAACGAGCGCGTGAAGGCCAGGCAGTCCGGGTCCTGGTGCTTCTCCGCCTGCACCCGCAGCCGCGCCAGCAGGTCCACCGCGCGCGTGTAGAGCGCCTCGTTGTGCTTGCCACCTTCCAGCGCGGACTCGAAGGTGATGTCGCTCAGGTCTTCAATCACCATCATCCCCGCCGGCTCGTCGTAGCGGAGGATGGCGGGCACGCGCACACCGAGCTTGTTCAGGTAGCGGTGCACGTTGACGAAGGGCAGCTCCTTCGGAGGCTCACCCTTGGTGGCCTCCTCGCTCTTCTTCGTCGCGTCCAGCGGCATCACCATCACCACCCAGCTCTCCGGGGGCGCGCCGACGCGGTAGTACGAGCGATTGCTCGCGTCTCCCTTCAGCTTCTTGATGGGAGCATGGGGCACGGGACGGCCAGTGGCCTGTCCCACCTGGTCGCGCAGGGCGGCCTCGAGTTCCATATCGACGGGGTTCTCCAAGGGGGTTGGGAGAAGAGGCTTGCGAGTATGGGAGGGGCGACTTTCCGCGTCAAAGGCCCGGCGCGGCGATTGCCCCCTGGCCCCTCGGGCTGTCACGTAAGCGACGGCGAAACCTTGAGCCCCCAATTCCCGTCGCGACGCGTCGCGCGCCCGGCCGCCCCCTGACGAAGCAGGCCCGTCCCTGCTGGCAGGTCGCCAGGAGACACCCCGGGTCCTGCTGCTCCAGGGGTGCGGGGGAAGTGCCCAGGACGGGGCACTGTTACTTCTCGACCGGGGAGATGGACTCCCGCTGTCGACCGGGCCCCTCCGGCGGCATATAAGACGCGCCGCGAACCCCCTTTTTTCTGGAAGCCCCGATGGACATCCACGACACCATTCTCTCCGCCATTGGCAACACGCCCCTGGTCAAGCTCAACAAGCTCGTCGGACCGAACGATGCGACTGTTCTGGTCAAGTGCGAGTTCATGAACCCGGGCGCGTCCATCAAGGACCGCATGGCGCTGTACATCATCGAGAAGGCCGAGCGGGAGGGGAAGCTCAAGCCCGGCGGGACCATCGTGGAGAACACGTCCGGCAACACCGGCATGGGCGTGGCGCTGGCGGCCGCGGTGAAGGGCTACAAGTGCATCTTCACGATGCCGGACAAGATGTCGCTGGAGAAGATCAACCGCCTGAAGGCGCTGGGCGCGCAGGTGGTGGTGACGCCGACGAACGTCGCGGCCGAGGACCCCCGCAGCTATTACGAGACGGCCAAGCGGCTGCACCGTGAGACGCCGGGCGCGTTCATGCTGAACCAGTACCACAACCCCGACAACATCGAGGCGCACTACCAGCTCACCGGTCCGGAGATCTTCGAGCAGACCGGCGGCAAGATGGACTACTTCATCTCGGGCCTGGGCACCGGCGGGACGATGAGCGGCGCGGGCAAGTTCCTCAAGGAGAAGATCCCCGGCCTGAAGAACGTGGGCGTGGACCCCGAGGGCTCCGTCTACGAGGGCTACTTCAAGACGGGCAAGCTGACCGAGCCGCACGTCTACAAGGTGGAAGGTATCGGCGAGGACATGCTGTGCGGCGCCATGGACTTCAAGGTCGTGGACGACGTGCGCCAGGTGGATGACCGCCAGTGCTTCGCGGCGGCGCGGCGGCTGGCGCGCGAGGAGGGCATCTTCGCGGGTGGCTCCTCCGGCGCGGCCGTGCACGTGGCCGTGCAGCTGGCGAAGGAAGTGGGCAAGGGCAAGACGATTGTCGTCGTGCTCCCCGACTCCGGCAGCAGCTACATCAGCAAATTCCACTCCGATGAGTGGATGCGCGACAACGGCTTCGCCGAGGACAAGAGCACCGGCACCGTGCGCGACATCATCGGGAGCAAGCAGCGCGACGTGAAGACGGCGCGCAAGGGCGACCGGGTGGACCAGGTCGTGGAGACGATGCGCGGTCACGGCATCAGCCAGATGCCCGTGGTGTCCGAGGACGGCCGCGCGGTGGGCATGGTGCACGAGTACGACCTGCTCAACGCGCTGGTCGCCGGGAAGGCGAAGTTCGCCGACACCATCGACGCCATCGTCTCGCCGCTGCAGGGCGCGCTGTCGCCGGACACGAGCATCGCCCGCCTGCGGGAAATCTTCGCGCAGGACAACGTGGCCGTCGTGAAGGAGGGCGAGAAGGTCATCGCCATCGTCACGAAGATCGACCTCATCGACTTCCTGCACCGCACGGCGGCCTAGTCAGCCCCCAGGCAGTCGCGTCTTGAAGAGGGCCTCTCACCGGTGGTGGGAGGCCCTTTTCGCGTCTGGAGGGTGCGTGCCATCGATGTCCGAAAACCGCGAGCGCGCACGACGCCCCGATGACACTGTCTGGGCATGGACCTGCTCGATTCCGACGCCTGCTACCGCGTGCTCCAGACGCGGGATGCCCGCTTCGACGGCCGCCTCTTCGTCGCGGTGACGTCGACCGGCATCTACTGCCGGCCCATCTGCCCCGCGCGCACGCCGAAGCGGGAGAACTGCCGCTTCTTCGCCTCCGCCGCCGCGTCCCAGGAAGAGGGCTTCCGGCCGTGTCTGCGCTGCCGGCCGGAGACGGCCCCGGACCTCGCCTCCTGGCGGGGCACCTCCAACACCGTGTCGCGCGCGCTGGCCCTCATCGCGGAGGGCGCGCTGGACGGAGGCGAAGCGGGCGTGGACGCGCTGGCGGAGCGGCTGGGCGTGGGCGGACGACAGCTCCGCCGTCTCTTCAAGCAACACCTGGGCGCCACGCCGGTGGCTGTCGCGCAGACGCGGCGCGTGCTCTTCGCCAAGCAGCTCATCCAGGAGACGCGGATGCCGCTGGCCGAGGTCGCGCTCGCCGCGGGCTTCGGCAGCATCCGGCGCTTCAACGAGACGTTCCAGGACCTCTACCAGCGGCCCCCCAGCGCCCTGCGCCGCAAGCAGGCGGTGGAGACGACCTCCAGCGCGGCGGCGGAAGCGGGCGTCACGCTGCGGCTGCGCTACCGGCCGCCGTACGACTGGGCTGCGATGCTCGCCTATCTGTCCGCGCGAGCCATCCAGGGCGTCGAGCAGGTGTCCGACTCGCGCTACCTGCGCACGGTGTCCCAGGACGGCGCGGTGGGCACGGTGGAGGTGTCCCACGAGCCCGCGAGGGACAACCTCGTGGCGAGGATTCGCTTCCCGCGCGTCCAGTCGCTCCCCGCCATCGTCGCGCGCGTGCGCAGGGTGTTCGACGTGGGCGCGGACATCGAGGTGATTGGCGCGCACCTCTCCAGGGACCCCTTCCTGGCGCCCCTCGTGGCGCTGCGCCCCGGGCTGCGGGCCCCTGGCGCATGGGACGGGTTCGAGCTGGCGGTGCGCGCGATTCTGGGCCAGCAGGTGACGGTGGTGGCCGCGCGCAGGCTCGCGGGCCAGTTGGTGGGACTGTGCGCTGACGCCCCCGTGGACGGACTTGCTCCGGGCCTGTCGCGGGCCTTCCCTTCACCGGAGCGCGTCGTGGCGACGGACCTGGGAGCACTGGGGATGCCCTCCGCGCGCAAGGCGTCGCTGAAGGCCCTGGCGGAAGCGGCGCTCGCGGACCCGCTGTTGTTCCAGCCGTTCGGCACGGTGGAGGAAGGCGTCGCCCGGCTGCGCTCCATCCGGGGCGTGGGCGAGTGGACCGCGCAGTACATCGCCCTGCGGGCGCTGCGCGAGACGGACGCGTTCCCCGCCAGCGACGTGGCGCTCTTGCGGAGCGCGGCGACAGACGCGGGCGCGCGTCCCACACCCGAGGACCTGCTTCAACGCGCGGAACCCTGGAGGCCCTGGCGGGCCTATGCCGCGCAACACCTGTGGGCCGCGGACCCGGGCCTGCTTCCACGACTCCAAGAGGTGCGTCATGGCTGAGACTCTCCGCTTCCTCATCGACAAGACGGATACACCCATCGGCGAGCTGGTCATCATCGCGGACCGAGACGGACACCTGCGCGCCGTCGACTGGACGGAACACGAAGGCCGCATGCGGCAGTTGCTGCGCCTGCACTACGGGGCCGGAGGCTTCGAGCTGGACACCGCGCGAAATCCGGGCGGACTCACGGAGACGATGCGGACGTATTTCTCCGGGCGGCTCGACGCCATTGAGGGACTGTCGGTCCGCACCGAAGGCACGCCCTTCCAACGCGAGGTGTGGGCGGCGCTGCGGGGCATTCCCTGCGGCGCGACGGTGTCCTACTCGGAGCTGGCGAAGCGCATCGGCCGTCCCGCGGCCGTACGCGCGGTGGGCCTGGCGAACGGCGCCAATCCGGTGGGCATTGTCGTGCCGTGTCATCGCGTGGTGGGTGCCAATGGCTCCCTCACCGGCTACGGAGGTGGCATCGAGCGCAAGCGCTGGTTACTCGACCACGAGTCGCGAGTGCGACGGACATCCACGGCCTGAAGCGCTCTGCGTATCATCCGGCCCCGCTCCACACCCCTGTCGAAAGAGGACCTCTGCCCATGCCTGTCGCTCCGCCGAACTCCGCCCGGGACTTCCGTCAGTTGCACGAAGCGGGCTTGTTGTTGCTGGTCAACGCATGGGACGCCGGAAGCGCCCGCGTCATGGAGAGCCTGGGGGCCAAGGCCCTCGCCACGACGAGCGCGGGCGTGGCCTGGGCCCAGGGATACCCGGACGGCGACCTGCTGCCGGTGAGTCGACTCCTGGACACTGTCGCCGCCATCACCCGCATCGTGAAGGTGCCTCTGACGGTGGACATCGAAGGGGGCTACTCGGAGGACCCGCACGCGGTGGGCGAAGTGGCCGCGGGGGTGCTGGAGGCGGGCGGCGTCGGCATCAACCTGGAGGATGGCTCGGGCTCGGTGGACCTGCTGTGCGCCAAGATTGAAGCCGTGAAGCGCGCCGCCGCGCGAAAGGGCGCGGACCTGTTCGTGAACGCGCGCACGGATGTGTTCCTGCGGGGCATTGGCCCGGCGGAGCGTCGCGTCGAGGAGACGCTGGCCCGGGCCCGTCGCTATCGCGCCGCGGGCGCGGATGGGCTCTTCGTTCCGGGCCTGAAGACGCCGGTGGACATCAAGGCCATCGTCACGGAAGCGGGCCTGCCCTTGAACCTGATGGCGATTGGCGGCCTGCCTCCCGCGTCGGAGCTCGCCTCGCTCGGCGTGCGTCGCGTCAGCGCGGGCGCGGGCATGGCCCAGTCCATCTTCGGCCGCATCGCGGCGCTCAGCGCGGACTTCCTGCGGGACGGCTCCTCCGCGCCTCCGCCCGAGGCGGGCATCAACTATCCCGCGCTCAATGCCCTGATGGCCCAGCGCTGAGCCGACGTCGCGCGGGCGGACAACAAGACGACGCGGTGTCGCTCGCCCACGTGGAGGGTCGCACCGACGTCGGGTCCGGCCAGCGCCTGGCAGGTGAAGCGTGGCCGCGCCGATGAATGGCGCGGCTCTTGCCATCGGTTCCCTGAGGATGGCTCGCGGCTACTTCGCCGCGCCGTCCTCGGGCCGTCGGGCGAACAGCGCGTTGGCGACCTCCGTCATCACCACCTCGCCATTCTGGTTGCGGACCTCGAAGCGAAACTTGATGGCGCCCCGGTCCGGCTTGCTGCGCGACGGAGTGGTGGCGAGGACCTCGAAGCGCGCGCTGAGCGCATCGCCGGGACGCACCGGCCGCAGCCAGCGCAGCTCATCGAGCCCCGGTGAACCCAAGCTCGCGGACTTGCCCAACAGGCTCTCCACCGCGAGCTTGTGGCAGATGGAGGCCGTGTGCCATCCACTGGCGATGATGCCGCCGAAGATGCCCTCCCGACCTCCCTCGTCACTCAGGTGGAAGGGCTGCGGATCGAACTGCTTCGCGAAGGCGATGATCTCCTCCCGGGAGACCACGTAGGGCCCGGCCTCAATCGCCTCACCAGGTTGGAAGTCGTCGAAGTAACGCATGGGATTCCTCGGATATGGGTGACTCGTGCTGCGTGGCCCCCTGGCGCATTGCATAGGCTGCTCGCCGGGTCAGGGCAACGCATTGCGGCGCCCATCCGCTCCCGAACCATCTATCCTCGACTTTCTGGATTGGTTGTTTTCATGACAGACTGGCGTGGCCTCGTCAGGCACTGCCAAGGAGACACGCATGTTCGCGAAGCTGCTCAAGAGCCAGTGGTCCATGGTGCTGTGCATGTTGCTCGTGGTGGGACTCGCCGCCCTGTCCATGGGTGAGCCTCAGGCCGCGCTCGTCGAAGTGGAAGGAGACGCGACGTGTGACCTGGAAGTGAGCACGCCGCCGGAGGGCATGCTGCTCGCCGACAGCGAGCACGCCAACGCGGCCTGTCGTCCCGGCTGCGTGGGTCCGTGCTGGTTCTGCCTGCTGGGTGTCTGTGAAAACCGCTGTATGTAGACAGTCCTCGGAGCGTTGAGCCACCCAGCATGGATGGACGCGGCCAATCTCTGCTCAGAAGTGCCCCATGAATCCGTCGCCTGGGATTCATGGGCTCGCGGAGTCAGGGGTCGCGGTCCTCGTCACGACAGGCTGTGACACTCGGAAGTCTTCCGTGCCGCCGTCGGGTGACTCGTCGCGAAGGGGGCAGCGCACCCGGCCTGCCCCCTCGCGGTCCTCACCTCAGGGCGCGGACACCGGGCAGGGCCACCACGCGGGCGGAGAGGCCCGGTCATCCCAGGCGCCATCCCAGTAGTCTCGCAGCGTGTACGCCACCGTGTTCGCGGCGGTGCAGAAGCGCTCCGGATGGGGGTTCACGTGCAGCACCTGCTCGAGGTGCGACACGGGACGGATGTACGTGCCGCAGCGCTGGGTGCTCCCCGGCGGTGGCGGCCCCATGGTGGAGGCGCGCACCGAGTCCCTCAGGACGTTCGCGTTGGGCAGCTCACAGGCCATCTGCTGGAGGGCCAGGCTCGCCTCCAACTCGATGTTCAAGTCCACCTTCCGCGTCGTCACGAAACACTCCTCGGAGGTAGGCGTGTAGCGCAACGTCACCACGGAGTACCCCTGGGGAATCTCCGGGCAGTTCGGGAAATCGAAGTGGAAGATCGGGTGGAGCGCGCCCTCGCGATACATGATGAAGGAGCTCTCCGTCTGCGCTCCGTCGAAGCCCTCCTGAAACCCGACGACGATGTCAGGGCTGGAAAGAGCCTCGGTCGGGACCCGGTCCAGCTTGCCGTTGCCGTTGCCGTCCACGTAGGCCAGCACATTGGCCATGCCCAGCCGGGAGCCTTCCTCGCCCATCAGGGCTCCAGGCTCCGGCAGGCGATTGAGGGGCATGCTGAAGGTGTTGGGGAAACGGCCGTTCACCTTCACGTCCACCCCGGGATGGTGGAACGACGACCTGGGGCTCAACCGCGCGCACTTGGAGATACCCTCCGGGTACGTTCCCTGGACCAGGCAGTCCACGACGACCTTGGGCCAGGTGTTCCAGAGCAGCGCCGCTCGCAGCCGGTCGGAGTTGGAGTTGCCCAGATCGAATGAAGCGCTGGATTGAAGCGTCCCGTCCAGCGTGAGCAGGGGCTCATCCCCCGCCTCGTCCCCCAGGACACCGCCGCACCCCGCCAATGCCAGTGAAAGCAGGCCCCACTTCCAGAAACCGCGCTCCAGCCTCGTCGTCATATGGCCTTCCTTTCGGTGCATGGGAGCAATCCCATGTCGCGTGACAGACACCAGCCAGGAGACACGCGCGCCTTGCTTCGAATGCGCTCGGGCCACCTGGTCGATGCGAGAAAGGAGACGCGCGGACAGCGAGGCGTGGGACATCCCTTCCATGCGCTTCCGTGTCACAGCCCCCAGGTGCAACCCAGCAGCAGTTGTGGCACGAGTTGCGTGCGGAGCTTTTCATCCTCGCGCATCAACGCGAGATGGCCGCCCAGCCGGGCGAAGAGGCCCGTGCGCGCCCCCACCGGCACCTCCGCGGAGAGCGAGGCGAACGCGGCTGCTCCCGCGCCCGTGCGTGTCCGCCGCGCGGGCAGCCCCAGCTCCCGGCGTCGCTCCGCATCCGGGCTCGTCGCGCGTTGGACCAGGCCCAGCACGCCGAGGCCCGCATGGGCTCCGGCCCAGACACGTCCCACGGAGCCCGCCACGCCCAGGCCACTCCACAGCCCCAACTCCAACTGCTCCAGGTCCTGCGCGGGGGTTGAGCCCCGGGTGGCTCCCAGCGTGAGTCCTCCAAGGAAGGACACGCCCAGGCCTCCCGTGCCCTCGCGCGCGAGCAGCACGCCCACCTGCGGCCCCCATCCGCCCAACTGCGTCGAGGAGCGGCCCGCGCCCAGCGCCGCTTGAAGTCGCCAGGAGCTGGCCTCCAGGAGTTCGCCCTTGCGCTGGTGCAGGGCCAGGGTGCGCACCTCCAGGGACTCGGGATTCAAGCGCTGCCTCTCGCCCCAGGGCAGGTACACCTTGCCGTAGAGCACCTGCGAGCCACGCCGCACCTGCACGCGGTAGCGCCCCGAAGGCAGGGCGATGCTCACCGGGTCCTCCGCCCGCGGCTCCACCTCCGCCATCACCTGCAACGTGCGCTCGTCCACGAGCACGACGCTGTCCCCCACCAAGGGAGGAAGTTCGAGGTGCGCGTGGGCTCGCGAGAGCGTGGTGAGGAACAGGTCCCCTTCTCCCGCGAGCTGGCTGGACAGCTCCGGGTGCTGCACCGCCGCCGTGGAGCCATGGGAGCCCGCGAGCGTGCGGTGGTAGACGTGGCCATACGCTTCCGTGAGGGTGACGCGGCCGTCCGCGTCCACATCCGCCGCGCCCCGCAGGCCCGAAATCAGGTGGTGCGTGAAGAACGAGCCCCGGAGGCTGTCCGACTCCTGCGCGACCTCGTGTGCGCCGGCGGAGGCGATGAACACGCGGCCCTCCGGCCCCACCTGTCGGAGGAAGGAGACATCGAAGGCGGGCGCGGACTTGAGGCCCTTGGACCGGCCGCGCACGAGCGCGCCACTGTGACAGGCGTCCAGCATGGCGATGGTGACGGTGGCCGGGACTTCGGCGAGCAGCCGTTGCAGCTCCGCGAGCGGAAGCGCCTCCCCACCCATGCGCAGCGCGGCCTCGTCTCCATGGCCTGAGTAGAAGAAGAACAGCAGCGTGCGCTCCCCGGCGCGTCGAGCCTCCTCGATGCGGCCTCGCATCCGCGCCAGTCCCAGCCGGAGATTCGAAACCGACTCACCGCGCAGGAGGATGCGGCGGTCCTCGGGCACGCCGCCAAGCTGGCCGAAGACCGCGTCCATGCGTTCGGCGTCCTGCTGGGCCCAGCGCAGGGGCTCATCCGTGTCCCGGCCCAGGTTGTGTCCCACGCTGATGGAGAACCGGTTCTCCGCGCTCGCGACAGAGGCGGCGAGGAGGACGAGCAGGCCTCCGAGCGCGCGCGCGGCCCTGGCGCTCAAGGCAGCTCCTTGGGCAGCGTGCGCACGGCGTGGCGGGTGCCGGGCAGTGGCGTGAGTGACGGGGGGAAGTCCGCCTCTCGCGCCGCCTGCTCCAGCCAGCGATGGATGGCCTCTGGCGACGGTGCATCACGGGCGTCGGCCGCGAGCACCACCACCAGCGCCTCCTGCTCGGGGGCGTCATCCAGCTCCAGGCTCCCGGGCAACACCCACCGCCCCGGCACCATGGACAACGTGCCCCCCGTGGCCGGAAAACCCTGGAGCGGAGTGACGCGGCCACGCTCACTCACCGCCAGCACATAGAGCGCGCCCCCTTCCACGTCCTCCACCTCCACGCGCACCCTGTCGCCGGAACGCAGCACCGCGCCGGGCCCCTGCTCGAAGACGACCTCGCCTCGCTTGACGAGCACCCGCGCGGTGAGGCCACCGCGCACGTGCACCCGCTCCACCTCCTGGAGCGAATGAAGCCGTGGCAGCACCGCCGCCAGCACCACGCCGAGCACCAGCACGGGCTGGCTCCAGCGCCAGAGCATCCGCCAGCGGCTCGGACGAGGCAGCTCCAGACGCGCGCGCACCGGCCCGAAGGGACGCACGAGGGCAAAGGCCGCCTTCTCCGCCCGTCGCTCGCGCAGGTGCGCGGCCAGCGCGGGCGAGGCCCTGGCCGCCTCCTCCACGTGACGAGCCTCTTCCGAAGAGAGTTCGTCACACAGGTAGCGCTCCACCAGGAGGTCCGGCACGCCCGGAAAGTGAGGAATGGATGAGGTGCTCATGTGGAGACCGCTCCCTTTCGCGGCTCAGGACGGGGGGCGACTTCCAGCAGCCGCCGTGCGGTGTCGAAGAAGGCCTGGAGCTTGCGCTGCACCGTTTTGCGCGAGACGTCGAGCAGCGTGGCGATCTGCTCCTGCTCCAGCTCGTCGATGAAGCGGTGGGCCACGATGCGCTGGACGTCCTCCGGACAGTGGGCGAGGACGCGTCTCACCAGGTCCGCATCCACCAGGAGCCGCTCCAGCGTGGCCTCTGGGGACGCGTGGGCGTCCGGAAGCGGAGCCAGTCGCGTCAGCGCGCTGGTGACCTCCGTGCGGCGGCGACGCAGCACCGAGAAGCACTGTCGGTCCGCCACGGTGAGCAACCACGACAAGGCAGAGCCGGCGGCGCGGAGCTGCGTCAGGTTCGCGTGGGCGCGCAGGAACACCTCCTGCGTCGAGTCCCAGGCCAGCGCGTCGTCGCCAAGCAAGCGCAGGCAACGCCGGTGCACGGCCTCACCGTAGCGACGGTAGTAGCCCTCGGTCTGCTCGACCTCATTCACTGGCTCGCGCACGCAAGGACCTCACCCTGGGCCGACACCTGCCCCCACAGTCAGTCTCGCCCGGCGCGGGCGTCGGGGGAGGCTCGACCCACGAAGCGAGACGCATGACCCTCATTCCGTGGGACATTTCCCGAGCCCATTCTTCTCGGCTTGACGGGAAGCAGACGGCTCGTTCCAGGCGGGCGGGCCTCACCGGCCACCCTCGGCGGAATCCTCCATGACCCGGTATGCCAATACGCAGGTGATGTGCGCCGCGCTGACGGCGGTGCGCGACTCGGAGCGCACATGGGCCGCGTATCTGGATGCGCGGCTTACGGCACGGACGGGCGCGGCGTGCAGGCAAGAGGCGCCACCGAGCGACGGAGCGGCGGCGCCGTAGTGCTCCGGGGCTCCGTTTTGGCGGGAGCGCCCCAATCGCCGTTACGGCTCGTCGAGCGCGTCCAACTGCACCTGGGCAAGCTCGCGGTAGAATGGAACAACCTCAACATCAAGCAGTTCCAGAAGCGGTGCACGCGCGGCGTCAAGGTCGCCTTCCTCCTGGCGCTTGTCCACTTCGGCAAGAGCGCGCGACAGGCGCCACGAGCCCACGCGAATGCGCTTCGCAATCTCCTTGAGCAGAGCGGCGGCACTCGCGTCGCCCTGGAGGGCCTGGGAGACCTCCTGCGGCGCGATAGCCACCTCGGAGGCCGTGCCAATCAAGAGCGCTCGGATTTCATCCGTGAGGGCGAAGGGCTCCCCGAGGTCGATGACGCGGCGATTCAGTTCCCTGATTTCGTTCCAAGTTCTATGGTCCGGCATCGGAAGCCCCTAGCGTTTACTCTGGCTGCACAGTTCGTAAGGCCATTGGTGTTGGCCTTCGCAGTTGCGTAGGCAGTCATAGCAAGGCCCCACCCATCGCGGCTTCTTCTGGCTCTTGCACCGCACATAGTTGTCGATGCAGTGCTGTCGCCATCCTTCATCGGGGTCGTCGCCTTCGCTCGACGTGGCCAGCACTGACGTGGCCGTCGCGGCAGCCGCGAGGATGATGGCAGCTTCCGCATCGGTGAAACCGCACGCAGCCGGGTTGCCCGGATGTGACTGCAGGCAACACGTCTCGCTGTCCATGCAGCGCCCCCCAGGGGTGGCGCATTGCAGCGAGAGCGCGGCGACGAATGCGGTGAACCCGATGGATTGCACGTTTGTCATGGTGAGCAATTTATCCACCAGGAGTGACGTCAATGCGTTGGACGTGATGCCGCGCTGACGGACGCATGCAAGGTACGGCATCAAGCGCGGCGCCACTGGTACGCATCCAGCACACCGTCGGTCCGGGACGCCAAGGTGCGTCCTGCGGCACCCGGTTGACGGCCGAACCCCAGGCAAGGATTCCAACTGATAATGCAATACCCCTCGGAGTCACGTCCGGGGCCGCGCTTTCAGGCAGCGCTCCGAAAGCAGTCCAGTCTGAGGCCTACCCCGCGCGCGTGCGTGAGCGCGCCGGGGCCGCCCGGCGAAGGTAGCGGTCCAGCAGGCACACCACCTCGCTGGCGAAGTCAGGCCGGTCCAGCAGCTCCTGCCTCGAAGTGGCCGCCTCGTGAATCACCGCGTGCAGCGTCACCCGGACGAAGAAGGCCGCGAGCGGCAGGTCCGTCACGTTGCGCACGAACGGCGCCAGCACCTCCCTCCAGAACCGGTCCACCTGCGCATCCGGCACCTCCGAGGGAGCCCGGGCCGAGCGCGGCAGCTCCTCGGAGAAGATTCGGTGCAGCTCCGGCGCAACACGGTGCTCGGCGATGGCCCCCTCCACCACGAGCTCGAGCACGCGCGGAAGCGTCTTCTGCGCCCGCAGCGCGGAGATGGCCCCCTGCATCCCCTCCCGTGACTTCGCGACATGTCGCCGCTGGAGCTCCACCACGATGGCTTCCTTGTTGGGGAAGTACTGGTAGAGCGAGGCGATGTTCACCCCGGCCCGCTCCGCCACGCGGTTGGTGGTGAAGCCCTCCCAGCCCTCGCGGACCAGAATGTAAGTCGCCGCTTGCAAAATCGCGTCGACCGTCGCGACGGAGCGGTCCTGCTTCGGCTGTTTGCGGGGAGAGGTCCTGGGCTTTCGCGCGGCCATCGCTGGGTCCTGAATGCAAGTTGTGAATCCAAGCTCCAACTTACATTCTTGACACATGACAGACCAGACCCACACCGAGCCTCGCTGGAGCCACTTCTGCGAGGTCAACGAGCACCGCCGCGCCATCCGCGATTTCGATGGAGCCCCCCTCCCGGACGAAGACGTGCGCGCGGTGTTGCAGGCCGCGCTGCTGGCACCGTCGAGCGGCAACCTCCAGCCCTATGAGCTGCACTGGCTGCGGGACACGGACCTGAAGCAGCGCGTGGCGGAGGCCTGCCACGCCCAACGCGCGGCCCGGTCCGCGTCGACGCTGGTCGTCGTCGCCGCCAGCAGGAGCATCGGCCTCAGGACAGCGGCGCGGCAGCTCGAGCACGTCGAACACGCCACGGACATGGATGCCCGGTCCAGGACCTACCACCTGGGTCAGGTCCGCAAATTCACGCGCTTCCTGAAGCTGGCCCCGCTGCTGCTCTGGACGCCGATGCGCGCCCTGCTGTCGCTGCTGAATCCCGTGCACTCGCTCCTGCCCATCGGCACGACGGGCATGCGCAACTGGGCGGCGCGCAGCGGCATCTACGCGGCCCAGACACTCATGCTGGCCGCATCCGCGCGCGGCCTGGACTCGTGCCCCATGGAAGGCTTCGACGCCCCCAAGGTCGCCAAGGCGCTGGGGCTGCCGCGCGGCACGGTGATTCCGATTGTCATCGCCCTGGGCCATCGCAGCGCGGACGCACGCCTGGAGCCGCGCTGGCGCCGGGCGCTCACGGACGCGGTCATCGAGCACTGAAGCTGTCCCGCCGCGTCCTCCGCGAGCAGGCGGGGCACCGGGCCTCGCCCTTCCGTCGCTCCTAGCTTCAAGAAGAGACGCTGGAGGTGCGTCATGCCCAATCCCCACACCCTGTTGAGCAGCCCGGAGCTGATTGCCCGGCACATCATCGAATACGGCGCCACGGTGGACGAGCAGCCACTGGAGGCGACGGCCCTTCCCAGAGGCCCCCTGCCCGCCGAGGTGGCCCTGGGGCTGACCTGGCCCACGGGCCTGGAGCCGCGTCCCCGACGACTGCCGACCACACCCGACCCCGGCGCCGCGCTTCCGCAGGCCGACTACCTGGTCGTCACGTGGACGGTCGCCGAAGTGGAGGCCCTGGCGGACACCCTCACCCCGGGCGTGCGGCGCACCGCCTGGTACCCATACGACAGGAACTTCCAGAGCCACTACCAGCCGCTCATCCGCAAGTCGGCGCCCGCCCAGCGCGTGCAGCGACTGGGAAGCTGGTTCCTCACCGACATCGGTGGCCGGAGCGTGCTGTGCTTCAAGTCGGAGCTGCACCTCAACCAGGACGGCGTGCGCACCGGCGTCGGCACCGCGACGCTGCCGGTGAAGGACCTGTTCCACCAACTGCTGCGGGAGGTGAAGCCTCGCATGGCCATCACCGTGGGAACCGCCGGAGCGACGTTCGCGGACCACGAACTGGGCGACGTCATCGTCACCCGCGCCGCCCGCTTCCGACTCTCCCAGGAGTTCCGCAACGAACCCTTCAACGACAAGACCTATCGCTGCGAGATGGACGTCCCCACCCGCTTCTTCGACGACGCGGAGCGACTGATGGCCCAGCACGCGCCACAGCTCGGCGAGCCGGACTTCGGGCCGCCCACCAAGCGCTACGCCTTCGACGGACCCTTGCTCCAGGGCCCCCGCAACACCCCCGACATCAAGCTCGATGGCAGGGACCTGCCCGCCTTCCACCCCATCCTCACCACGGACTTCTTCGAGTTCGGCACCTCGCGAAACGGCCTGGAAGCCGTTGGCGCGGGTGTGGAGATGGGGGACGCGGTGCTCGGCATGGTGGCGGAGGAACTGGGTAACACCGCACCCCTGTGGCTCGTCATCCGCAACGCCTCCGACCCTCAAATCAACGGAGACCTGCCGGATGCGCCCAGCCGGCTCGACATGCAGGCGCACTGGGCCGTCTGGTACTACGAGGCCTACGGATACTGGACCAGCGTCAACAGCGCGCTCGCCACCTGGGCGGTCATCGCCGGGCAGACAGCCCCCGGGGTGCGACACTGAAGGCAGTCCATCTCCCGAGATGACCTGGCGCGTAGGGCGGTAAGCTCCCCGCCCTATCTGCCTGGAGGCATCGAATGAAGGTCGGGACGTGGCTGGCCGCGCTGGGAGTCGTCTTCGCCGGCCTGGGCTGTGGTGGGTCCGATGGTGTGAACGGCGCGCAGGGCGGCCAGGGACTCCCGGGGCCCCAAGGCGCCGCGGGGCCTCAAGGCGTCGCGGGACCCCAGGGCGTCGCGGGGCCTCAAGGTCCCATTGGCCCCGTGGGCCCATCCTGGCAGGTGGGGACAGGGTTGGAGCTGAAGGACGATGTCCTGAGCCTCCGGTACGGAGACGAAGCCACCGCCCCCGTGCCGAGCAGCGACCCGCGCCTCACCGATGCGCGCCAGCCCCTGCCGGGCAGCACCAACTACATCCAGAATGGCGTCCTCGCCCAGGACGCCTCCTTCTCGCTGTCGGGCACGGGCACCACGCGCGGGCGGATGACGACACGCTCCGACCTGCTCGTCGATGCGGCGACGGCCATCGCCACGCCCACGTCCCTCTTGAAGCTCCAGAACACGACGTCGGACGGCGTGAGTTGGACCGCGTTCCCCCTCTTCACCGTGGACTCCGCCGGTGGGCTGCTGGTGCGAGGCGAGCAGGGCCAGGGCAAGCTCCCCATGACGGGCAAGGGAGCTCGCCTCATGTGGGCGCCCCACAAGGGAGCCTTCCGCGCGGGCAACGCCGACACCCAGTGGGATGAGAGCGGCGTCGGATTGTTCTCCTGGGCGGGCGGCACCCTCTCCACCGCCAGCGGCAGAGCATCATTCGCCATGGGTGAGAGCTGCATCGCGAGCGGCGAGACCTCGACGTGCCTGGGCAAGTCCAGCAGTGCCAATGGGGCCAGCAGCGTGGCCCTGGGCCTTTCGAACAGCTCAAGCGGCCTTGGGGCCTTCTCCGGGGGACTCTTGAACGTCGCCTTCGGCCAGGGCGCCGTGGCCCTGGGCTCGGGCGTCACGGCGAACGCCGACTACAGCATCGCCCTCGGTCAAGCGGCGTCGACGAACGGCTACACTGGCTCGTTCATCTGGGGAGACCAGTCGACGGTCGCCGTCATCAACAACACCGCCAAAAACCAGTTCATGGTGCGCGCCGCGGGTGGCATCCGCCTGCGCGTCACCGCGGACGCCAGCGCGGGTTGCGACCTGGCGCCGGGCGGCGGCGACTTCACCTGTACGTCGGACCGGAACCAGAAGGAGGGCTTCCGGAACGTCGACGGCGAGCAACTGCTGGCGAAGGTCTCCGAGCTGCCCATCTCGACCTGGCGCTACAAGCAGGAGCAGTCCGATGTGCGGCATCTGGGCCCCATGGCACAGGACTTCCGGGCGGCCTTCGGCCTGGGCGCGGACGACACGAGCATCGGCATGCTCGATATTGGCGGCGTGAATCTGGCCGCCATCAAGGCGCTGGAGGTCCGCACGCGGGAGCTGCGCGAGAAGACCGCCGAGGTCGACACCCTCAAGGCCGAGCTGGCCGAGCTGAAGCGCGGTCTGTCGCGCCTGGAAGCCGCCGTCCACGCACAGGCCGCGCGCCCGTAGCCATCCGGACTTGCGCCACGGCACGCGGACCTGGAGCCGTCCGCGCCGTGGCACCCGCGCTCCACCACCGCTGGAGCGATGAAGGGCCTCCCGACTCCATGGAGGGAGCACGGGAGGCCCTGTTCAACCCCGGCGTCGTGATGCCGGGCCTACTCGGACTCGGGGGCTTCGGTCCGCGCGGGAGGCTCGGGCGCGTCGGCCACGTCCTCCAGCCGGTCCGCTGGAGGCAGCGGAGGCCGAACCCTCAGGCTCTCCGGCATGTGGGCCGGGTCATCCACGGGTCCAGGCACCGTCTCCATCGGCTCCAGCTTCTGGGCCTGGGACGACGTGCGCACCGCCGGCTGCGACTTCGTCACCGTGAGGGTGTCGCGCACCGTGCCCGTGGAGGTGATGAGCCGCGCCGTCAGCGTGCCGCCGTCCACCACCACGTCCATGAAGCCATACACCTGGTTGTCGCGCAGGGCCGTCCACGAGGGCTGGCTGCCCGCGAAGGGACGCAGCGTCGCGCCGCCGCTGCCCACCACGACATAGGGAATGCCACGCGTGCCCGACGGCGCCACGGCGTCTCCCTTCATCGGCTTGCTGCGCTCGTAGTTGTGGTCATGCCCGGTGAGCACCAGGTCCACGCCGTACTTCTCGAAGAGCGGGCCGTACGTGCGGCGCATGGTGAGCTGCGAGCCGTGCTCTCCGCTGGACCAGGGCGGGTGGTGGAAGAAGACGACCTTCCACGGCAGCGCGCTGGCCGCCAGGTCCTGCTCGGCCCACGTCTTCTGCGCCGCCGCCGAGCACCGGTCCGAAGACGCCATGCCGATGGCGCAGTTGGAGTCGAGCGCGGTGAAGTGCACGTTGCCCCAGTCGAACGAGTAGTAGCGCTCGCTCTTCGCCGGGTTGTTGGTGGGCAGGTAGAAGTTGTCCAGGTAGGGCTGCCCCTGGTTCGTCACGTACTCGTGATTGCCCAGTGAGGGGAACACCGGCACCTCGCGCAGCAGGGCCCCCATGGGCTTGAACATCCGGTCCTGGAACTCCTGCTCGGTACCAGAGGAGTAGGCGTTGTCCCCCAGCGCGACGAGGAACTCTCCGCGCCACTCCGGCTTGTTCATCATCGCCATCACCTTCGACTGCGCGGAGCCGCCCGTGCCGAAGTCACCCATCGTGGTGAAGCGCACGCGCCGCGTCCCCGGCGCCGAGGCCGTGCGGAACGTCCGCAGCCCCGTGACGGAGCCACACGCCTCCACGCTGTAGCCATACGCGCGGCCCGGCTGCAGGCCCTCCAGCTTCACCGCGTGACGCCAGCCCGCGACGGTGGCCGTCGCCGTGCGCGCCGGCAACGTGCCCTCGCCGAAGCGGACGAAGGGCGTGCAGGACACGCCGGAGCGAAACACGACGATGGCGCTCGTGGGCCCCACGCTCTGGAGATACGGCAGGCGCGGCAACACCGGCCCGGAGTCCGCGGTGGGCGCGGGCGGCGCGGTCTGCTCACCACACGCGCGCGTCTCCGCGATGGAGGCCCAGTCATTCACCGTGTTGCCATTCACGGTGATGCGCACGTAGCGGGCCTTGCGCGCGCTGAACGCATACGTCTGCGCCTGGTTGTTCAACGCGCTGTCGGCCGCATATGCCTGGGTGAAGGTGGCGCCGTCCTCGGACGTGGAGAGGACGAAGTGGTTCTGTCGCTCATTGCCCCGGTGCCACGCGACGGTGGTCCCCACCAGCGTCTGGGACTCGCCCAGGTCCATGATGAGGAACGCGCCCTTGCCCGGACCACTCCAGCGCGTGTCCAGGTTGTCGTCCTGCGAGTTGGCCGCGACGCTGCCATCACCGTCGTCACCGCTGGCCGTCACGGAGGCGGTGGTGAGCATGCGGCAGTCGGGCGCCGTCAAGGCGGCCTCGGAGACCTGCGACTCCGTCGCGGGGACTTCGGGTGGAACGACGTCCTGGTCGGCGGACGCGGGGGGCTCGTCGCAGCCAGCAACGGCCGCGAGCAGCACGCCCAGGAAGCATGTGGAGAGATTGCGTCGGTCGCTCATGATGGGAGCCCAAACGGAACCCATCTGGCGACATTCCATTGGAGAACACTCGCCCTTCCCCCCAGGCGGCAGGGCAGCCGAGCGCGAGCCACGGCTGGCAGGGCATGGACAGACGAAGGGCCTCCGCGCGTCCCAGATGCGAGGGAGCGGGGAGGCCCTTGGAAGCCCGCCAGGCGCGGGGGCTGACGCGGTTACTTCACCGCGTCGAGCGCCTGGGACAGGTCATCGATGAGGTCGCGCGAGTCCTCGATGCCGACGGACAGGCGGATGAAGCCATCGGCGATGCCGAGCTTCTCGCGCGTCTCCTTGGGCACGGAGGCGTGGGTCATGATGGCCGGGTGCTCGATGAGGGACTCGACGCCGCCGAGCGACTCCGCGCAGGCGAAGACCTTCACCGTCTTGAGGAAGCGGCGCGCCGCCTCCAGGCCGCCGTGGATGTCGAACGTCAGCATGCCGCCGAAGCCCGTCATCTGCTGGCGCGCGAGCGCGTGCTGCGGATGCGTCTCCAGGCCCGGGTAGGTGACCTTCTTCACCTTGGGGTGCGTGGCCAGGAACTGGGACACCTTCATCGCGTTGTGCGCGTGGCGGTCCATGCGGACATGGAGCGTCTTCACGCCGCGCAGCACGAGGAAGCTGTCGAAGGCGCCGGACACGCCGCCCACCGCGTTCTGGAGGAAGTACATCCGCTCGGCCACGTCCTCGCGGCTGGTGCAGACGAAGCCGCCCACCACGTCGCTGTGTCCGTTGAGGTACTTGGTGGTGGAGTGCGCCACCACGTCGAAGCCGAGGTCCAGCGGGCGCTGGAAGTACGGCGTCATGAACGTGTTGTCGGCGACGGCGAGGATGTTGTGCTTCTTGGCGACCTCGGCGATGCGCGCCAGGTCGATGAGCTTGAGCATCGGATTGGTGGGGGTCTCCACCCACACCATCTTCGTCTTCGGCGTAATCGCCGCCTCGAAGGCTCTCGGGTCGGACAGGTCGACGAAGGAGAAGTTCAGGCCGCAGCGCTTGTAGACCTTGTCGAAGAGGCGGAAGGTGCCTCCGTAGACGTCGTCGGAGACGATGACGTGGTCACCGTGATCCAACATGTGCATCAGCATGTCCGTGCCCGCGAGGCCGGAGGCGAAGGCGGCGCCGTACTTCGCGCCCTCGAGCGCGGCCAGACAGTCCTGGAGCGCCTTGCGGGTGGGGTTCTGCGTCCGGCTGTACTCGTAGCCCTTGTGCTCTCCGGGCCCGTCCTGGACGTAGGTGGAGGTCAGGTAGACGGGGGTCATGATGGCGCCCGTCGTGGGGTCCGGCTCCTGACCGGCATGGATGGCGAGAGTGTCGAAGCGCATGGGCGGGGGAGTAACACAGCCCCCTGGGCCGTGCATCAGCCCCGCTGCCCTACTCGAACGTCCCGTGCCGCCCCGCCCCCTTCGCGAAGCGGGTGGCCCCGGCGATGGACTCCGATTCCAGCACCTTCACGCCCCCCACGAACTCCTGACGCAGCGCTTCTTCCAGGCCCAGGCCCCCCTGGGCGTAGGCCGAAGCCCGGTCCGCGTTCATGCAAGCCTGCGGAAACGCGGCCACTTCCCGGGCGAGCGCTTCGGCCGCCTCGCGTGCCTGCCCGCGGCGCACCACGCGGTTGACCAGTCCCATGGCCAGCGCCTCCTGAGCCGACACGGGGCGTCCGGTGAGGATGAGGTCCATGGCCCGAGACAGGCCGATGAGCCGGGGCAAACGCACGGTGCCGCCGTCGATGAGCGGCACGCCCCAGCGCCGGCAGAAGACGCCCAGCACCGCGTCCTCCTCCGCCACACGCAAGTCGCACCACAACGCCAGCTCCAGGCCACCCGCCACGGCGTGGCCTGAAATCGCCGCGATGACGGGCTTGCTCAGCACCATGCGCGACGGGCCCATGGGGCCGTCCCCGTCGACTTGAAGGCGCGGCATGCGGCCCTCGGAGACGGCCTTGAGGTCCGCGCCCGCGCAGAAGGTGCCGCCGTCGCCGTACAGCACACCCACGCGCGCGTCGGAATCGGCATCAAAGGAGCGGAAGGCGTCAGCCAGGAGCTGGGCGGTGGCGCCGTCCACCGCGTTGCGCACCACGGGCCGCTGGAGGACGACGGTGGTGATGGGGCCGCTCTTCTCGACGCGCACACTCATGGCGCCGAGTCTTCCCTCCCCCAGCACTCGCCGCAATGCCCGCGCGGGGGGCGTGCGCTTCGTCACCTGCCCGCCCGAAGCGGCCTCTCCGAGCTTGTCGTCCGTCCGCGAGTCAGGGATGAGTGGGGCCGAGATGGCTGACCCACAAGATACCCACGGCAACGGCGGCAACGAGACACCCGGGACGACCGAGGCGGCCATGTTCGCCAACCGGCTGCGCAAGGGCGCGAAGCACTTTCGCAAGTGGGCCCAGGCCCGGGGGCTGACGTCGTTCCGCGTCTATGACCGGGACATCCCCGAGTACCCCTTCGCGGTGGATATCTACGGCGACTGCGTCCACGTCACCGAGTACCCGCGCCGACGCGCGCTCAAGTCCGGCACGGCGGAGACGCAGCGCACGGAGGTGCTCGCGGCGGTGACGGAGGTGCTGGAGGTTCCCGCCGAGCGCGTCTTCGTCAAGACGCACACGCCCCAGCCCTGGGGTCGCGCGCAGTACGGCCGCGTGGGCCAGGGCAGTGGACGGCTCGTGGTGGAGGAGCGGGGCCTGAAGTTCTGGGTCAACCTGGGCGACTACCTGGACACCGGCCTCTTCATGGACCATCGCGACACCCGGCAGCGCGTGCGCGAGGAGGCCAGGGGCAAGCGCTTCCTCAACCTCTTCGCGTACACGGGCGCGTTCACCGTGTACGCCGCCGCGGGTGGCGCCGCGAGCACGGTGACGGTGGACCTGTCCAACTCGTACCTGGACTGGGCCGAGGACAACCTGGACCTGAATGGACTGGCGAGCTCGCGCCACGAACTCATCCGCGCGGACGCGAAGGCGTGGGTGGAGGCCCAGGCCCGGGGCCCCGAGCGCTTTGACCTCATCGTCTGCGACCCGCCCTCCTTCTCCACCTCGAAGAAGATGACGGGCTCGTTCAACGTGCAGAGAGACCACCCGCGCCTGCTGGACGCACTCCGGACACTGTTGTCACCCGGAGGCGTCCTCTACTTCTCCAACAACTTCCTCGGCTTCCAGCTCGACGCCAAGGCGACGCGCGGCTGGAAGTCCGTGGAGGAGCTCACACCGGCCTCCATCCCCGAGGACTTCCAGCGCAAGGACATCCACCGCTGCTGGCGGATGGTGGCGCCCTGAGGACGGACCTCAGCGCGCCACCCGTCATGACGGACTACAGCCAGCAGACGTTTTCCTGGCAGCGCTCTCCCGCGGGGCACTCGCAGTTGGCCACGCAGGCCTTGCCGCTCCCTCGGTTGACGGGCTTGCACGCGCCCTCCATGCAGGCCTCTCCCGCCGGGCACTCGCAGTTGGCGCGGCACACCGTGGTGGTGCCCGCATCCTGCGGCGTCGGAGGCGGAGGCGCGCGGCAGTAGTTGTTCGTGCACACCTGACCTGAAGGACAGTCGCAGTTGGCGGCGCAGGCATTGCCCGGGCCCGCGTCGGGCGGAGGAGGCGGCGGCGCGGGAGGACGGCAGTAGCCGCTGGTGCAGACCTGACCGGAGGGGCAGTCGCAGTTCGCCAGGCACGTCTGACCCGGTTCCGGCTCCGTGGAGCGGCACTGGCCGTTCGTGCAGACCTGGCCCGAGGGGCACTCGCAGTTGGCGCGGCACTCACCGCCGTGGGGAATGGGCAGGCAGTAGCCAATCTGGCAGGACTGGTCCGCGGGGCACTGCGTGGTGGACTCGCACTGCGCACGGCACTGGCCGTCCACGCAGTCCTTGCCACCCGAGCAATCCGCCGCCGTGCGGCACGCGTTCGGGTCCGGCGGACGCGGGCGGCACACGCCGAAGACACACGCCTCGGTGCTGGAGCACTGCCCATCCGTCGCGCAGCCGCGGTGACACTGGTTGTTGATGCAGTAGTTCCCCGTGCCGCAGTCCGCGTTCACCTGGCACACGGGCCCCGGACCCGCATCCATCGGAGGATGCCCCCCGTCGGGAGGACCCGCGTCGGGACGACCGCCGCCATCCGGGCGAGGACCACCGTCGGGCTTCGGGCCGGAATCGGGAGTGCCGCCGTCACGCGGCGGCCGCGAACTACTCGGGGTGCAGAAGCCGTCCTCGCACCTGCCACCGGAGGAGCACTCGGCGGTGCGGGTGCAGGGCTGATTGCAGACGGAGTTGATGCAGATCTCCGTGCCGGGGCATTCGAGCGTGGAGGTACACCGATCCGCGTTGGGCCCCAGGTCGCGACAGTAGCCCGCACGGCAGTACTGGTCGGCGTCACAGTCGGCGTTGGTGGCGCAGTAGCAGAGTTCCTCGTCGTCCAGCCAACTGTCATCGTTCTCGTGGATGATGCAGCCAGAGAATGCGAACAACACGAGGAGCGGCGCCAGCAGGCCGCGTGCGGGGTGGTGCCTCATGAGCGGGGACTCCATGCTTCGGGGAACCGGTCCGGCCACCGGGTGGGTTGTCCGGTTTCACCCGCGTTCGACTCCAAGGCGCTGACGGCTGATCAAAAATCTTTTTTGATCGGGTCACGTCGCTGCGGCGACCCAGGGGCACGGAGGTAGTGTGCTGGCCTGGACCTTTCACATGGACGGTGGGGCGCTCCTACAGGGGGGGACCTCATGGCGCGTCCCGGAGGGAGAGCGTCCGGTGATCTTCCGCGAAGCCCAGGCATTGGCGCCGGCCGCCTCGCCCGAGGAGCGCCCTGGACAGGGCCCTTCCTCACCTCCCACGTCGGATGAGCCCCAGCTCCAGTCGCTGGTGCGCCGGCTCCAGGAAGGAGACACCACGGCCTTCGAGCACCTCTACGAGCTGACCCGGGTGGACGCCGCGCGCACCTTGCGGCACCTGGTGGGCAATCGCGTGGACGTGGAGGACCTGCTCCAGGAGGTGTACCTGCGGCTCTTGACGGCGGTGAAGGGCTTCAGGGGCGAGTCGCGCTTCCGGACGTTCTTCTACCGGGTGTGCTCGAACGTGGCGCTGTCGCATCTGCGCTGGAAACGGCGCAGGCCGGAGGACTCGGTCGCGGAGCCACCCGAGCAAGAGTCTCCGGACGAGGACCCGGAGCGTGCCGCATCGCGGCGGCAGGCCGCTCGGTTGGTGGAGGCGGCGCTGGAGAAGCTCAAGCCGAAGAAGCGAATCGTCTTCGTGTACTACGAGCTGTGCGGAATGAGCCCGGACGAAATCGCCGAGGCCGTGGGAAGCTCTCCCAACACGGTCCGCAGCCGCCTGCACCACGCGCGATTGGAGTTCAACGAGGCCATGCAGCGACTGCTCGCCACCCGCCGCCCTGGAGGCCCTCATGGCGCACCCTGAGGCACGGGCGCTGTGGGCGCTGGCGGCGAACGAGCTGAGCGCCGAGGAGACGGCGAGCACGCGCACGCACCTGTCGAGCTGCGCGACGTGCACCGCCGAGTGGGAGCAGGTGCGGGCCAGCCGCGCCGTGCTGCACGAGGCCAGGAGCGTGGAGCCCCAGGTGAACTGGGACGCGGTGGGCACGAAGCTGCGCGCCGAGGCCGCCGCGCGGCTGGAGGTGAAGTCCTGGCGGTCCCGATGGCCGTGGAGCACCGCGACGGCGCGACGCTCCGGGAGCGAGGAACACGCGCGACAGGAGGGGAAGTCCACCGCGACCTTGTCGCCCGTGAGAACGGTGAGCGCGCGACGGGCAGACAAGTCATTCCGACCGACGTGGCCCTGGGCGCTCGCGCTCGCGGGAACCTGCGCCGTGGTGTTCGCGCTCTGGATGGGCCGTCCAACAGGGCCGTCCGTGAGTCCCCGTCCTCCTGAAGTGGTGCTCGCGGAGCAAGCGGCTCCGCCTCCCGAGGCGACGGTGGCGATGGGCACGCCCACGTCCCCCGCCGAGCAGGATTCGACCCGAGCGGAGAGCACGACGGGCGCGGTGATGCGCGAGCGCGGCGGCGCGGAGCGAGAGCTGCGGGCCGGGATGCGTTTGCGCTCGGGGGCGGCGGTGAAGACTCCGGCGCGAGCCTCCGCGATGTTGCGCCTGCCGGACGCGAGCCGGGTGAGGTTGTCGTCGGACTCGGAGGTGGAGCTGTCCCGCGCGGAGGCCAGCGACGTGCACCTCACGGTGCGCCAGGGCCGGGTGTCCGTGAAGGCCTCGCATGCGGAGCGCCGTGGCTTCCTCGTGGACGTCGCGGGCCTGCGAGTGTCGGTGGTGGGCACGGTGTTCACCGTGGAGCGCACGGCCCTGGGGGCATCGGTGGCGGTCTCCGAAGGTCGAGTCCGCGTGGAGCTGCAGGGCCAGCCCGCGCGGATGGTGGGCGCGGGCGAGCGTGTGGAGTTGTCCGAGCAGGGGGGCGCGCTGAAGCAGGAACCGCTGTCCGAACCGGACCGTGATGCGCTCGACTCGATGGACCTTCCCACCGAGTCGTCCACGCAGGAGCCAGGCCCGACGGTGCCGACAGGTGCGAGCACACCCGAGGCAGCTCCGAGCGTGGTGCCGGCGGTGGCCCATGCCCCCCAGACGCCGAGCACCGTGAAGCCGGCCCTCGCAACGGAGCCCTCCCACAAGGTGGAGCGCAAGTCGAAGGTGGTGGCCGCATCCATGAAGTCTCGACAGGAGAAGGCTCCGCTTCCGCCAGAGGCATCGGAGGTCAAGGAGAAGTCCCCCGTGGAGCCCACGTCACCGCCGCCGACCGCGGTGGCCGCGTCGACGCCCTCGCCGGCCCCCACTCCTCGGAATCCCGCGGACCCCACGCAGGAGTTCGCGCCCTACCCCGCGCCGTCGGTGACGGAGAAGCTGCCTCCCGCGCAGCTGGCTCCCAACGTTCCCGAGACGAAGCCGCCGGTGCAGGTGGCGGAGCGTCCTCAGCCCAAGAAGAAGGAGGGACTCATTCCGATGTCCCTGCTGTCGAAGGACGCTGACGAGCGGTTCCTGGGCTACGCGCGAATCCAGATGGGGCCACGGACGTGTGAGAACTTCCTCGCGGGCCTGGAGGAAATCGCGGACAAGAGCCCGCGCACGGACCACCGCGAGCAGGCGCGCTATCTGCGCGCACGCTGCTTCGAGGAGCGACTCCAGGGGCAGGACGCGAAGATGGAGTATCGCCAGTACCTGAACGACTTCCCGCGCGGCCGGTACGCGCGAGAGGCCGGCACCGCGCTGCTGCCCTGAACCCCGGCACAGGGCCTCGCGTCATGAGGCTAGCGACATCCCCTCGTGCGGCCCCAGCACGACATGGCGCCGCGCGCGAATCCCGCAGGACAGCGGCACCCCCTCGTGCGGCCCCAGCACGACATGACGCCGCGCGCGAATCCCGCATCACGCGGGCGAGCTGAACGCGCTCGGCGGTCGCGACAGGCGCGAAGCCCACATCGCCCACTCACCAGCCGAAGCCCGCGAGCACCCCGGTGTCCGACGCGTCAGCCTTCGGTGCCCGTGCGCTGCTGCTTCACCCGCTTCATCGGCTCCTGGGCGAGGCCACGCTCCACCAGCACGCGCAGCACGGACTCCAGCGCGCGGATGCGCGTGCCCGCGCGCCCGGGTGCCCACGAGGGCACGTCCGGACCGGCCAGCAGCTCCATCGCGTGCTCCACACCGCCGGCCTTGCCCTCCAACGCACGCGCCGTGGCCAGCCGCACGTTCCTCGCGGGCCTGCGCTGCACACCGCCGCTCCACAGCAGGTCCAGCGCGAACGTCGTCCACACCGCCAGCTCGTCATCGGGACGCAGGAAGCGCTCGAACCGCTCGAGCGCCTGCACCCGAGGCTCGCCCGCGCGCAGCACCTCTTCCGCCAGCTCCACGTGCAACGTCGTGCTGCGAGCCAGCGGCTGCTCGGGCGCGATGATGGCCTCGAAGCGCTCGCCCGTGGCCGGACGACACGCCACCACGTGCACCAGCTCCGGCGGGATGTCCGCACCCGTCGGGTGCGCATTCGCCTCGCCGTAGAAGACGACGAGGTTCTCGAAGTCCTCCGCCAGCGAGCGCAGTTCCTGCGGCGGACGCCACGGACCAAAGTGGATGCGGCGCCGGTTCGGCGACGTCCGCGTCGACTGTCGCCCCAACTGCGTGTCCACCATGTACTCGAACGCCTTCAACATCGTGTCGAAGCGCTCCGGCTCACCTTCCAGCAGCCCGAGGATCTCCACCACCGCCTCGATGGTGGAGACGCAGTGGTCCGCGGGCTCCGCGCGGATGCGGTAGTTGCTCGGCCGGCGAGGCACGAAGCCGATGCGCGGCAGCCCGGCGAGCAGCGGGTTCCGGGCGACGACCTTCTTCGCCTGTGGCCAGGTGCCATCCACCACGATGAGCGTCTTCGGCGGATGCGCACGCGCCTGCTCCACGGAGATGGCGTCCTCACCAGGGAAGAGGACCGCGACGGACCCGGGGTCCGCGGCCAGCTCCTCCAGCCGGGAGTGGCCGGTGAAGTCGACGCCGTGGTGAAGCTCGGAGTTGGCCAGCGCCAGGTGCGCCATGCGCGCGGTGCCAATGGCCACGCGGCGCTCACGCGGGTGCTGGAGGAAGACGACGCGGGTGCGAGTGTCCAGCCGAGGCGGCAGTTGCGAGCAGTAGCAGGTGCTCTCGGGGCGATGGCAGCGAAGACAAAGGTTACGCACAGCCCGGCTTTACGGCACGGCCCGGGGCCGGGCAAGCACTGCTGGTGGAAGGGCGCCCCACCTGTCAGGGAGCCGGGCGCTCCAGGGCCACCCCGGAGGGAAGAAGGGCCCCACGGCACCCCCTGGCCGGGGTACAGAAGCTCCCCGTGAACCTGCTGCTGCTCTTCGACGAGGACTTCCTTCCGGACGGCACCGCGCGCCTCACCGGCCGCCGCGCCCAGCATGCGCGCGAAGTGCTCCGCGCCGAGCCCGGCGAATCCCTGCGTGTCGGCCGCCTCGGCGGACTCATCGGCACCGGCGAAGTGCTGGAGAACAGCCCCGGCGTCCTCCACCTGCGCGTGGACCTCACCGAGCCGCCTCCGCCGCGCGCCCGCATCGACCTGCTGCTCGCCATCCCCCGGCCCAAGGCGCTCAAGAAGGTCCTCCCCGCCGTGGCCTCGCTGGGCGTGGACCGCATCGTCCTGGTCAACGCGGCCCGAGTGGAGAAGAGCTACTTCGACTCCAAGGTGCTCGACGGCGCCTTCGTGAGAGAGCTGCTCCTCCAGGGCCTGGAGCAGGCCCGCGACACCCACCTGCCGGAGGTCCTCGTCCGCGAGCGCTTCCGCCCCTTCGTCGAGGACGAACTCGACACCGTCTTCCCCCCCGATGCCGTCCGCCTGCTCCCCCACCCGCCCGCGAGCCAGCCACTGCGCGCCGTGTCAGCATCCCCCGGCCAGCGCTCCGTCCTGGCCATCGGCCCCGATGGGGGTTGGGTGTCGTTCGAGGCCCAACTGTTGGAGTCCCACGGCTTTCGGCCGTTCTCCCTGGGGCCTCGCATCCTCAGGGTGGAGACGGCGGTTCCCGTGCTCGTCGGGCAAGTAGCCCTTCTCGCGGAAGACACTGCTCCGCGTCAGGATGCATCTCGGGCTTGAGGAGCGCGGGGCGCTGTTGAAGAGTGCCTCGCCATGGCCACGTCCATCCCTTCGTCCCCGGTCGCTTCCGACAGCTCGCAGCCCGCGGTCGGTGAGCAGCAGCCCCTCGTCACGTCCGAGCCGCAGGCGCCAGCGAAGCCCGCCAGCCACGACTCGGTGCCGCCGCCCGCGCTGCTGGACTTCATGCTTCAGCAGTGGAAGCCCTCCGCGCAGAAGCTGCCTCCGCGCATCAAGTACGCGGACGCCTTCAAGGCCCGTCGCAAGGCGCTGTCACAGGCGTTCCCCGGCGAGACGCTGGTCATCCCCACGGGCCATGAGAAGGTGCGCGCCAACGACACCTACTTCCGCTTCCGCCCCGGCACGGACTTCTACTACCTGACGGGCAACCTGGAGCCGGACTGCGTGCTGGTGCTGGAGCCGAAGGACGGCGGTGGCCACACGGACATCCTCTTCGTGGAGCCCAACCCGGGCCGCGCCAACGCGACGTTCTTCACGGACCGCGTGAAGGGCGAGCTGTGGGTGGGCCCGCGCCTGGGCGTGCCGGAGAGCCGCGCGCGACATGACGTGGACGAGGCGCGCGGCCTGGACACGCTCGCGGACTACCTGACGGGCCTCAAGGGCGCGGCGACGAAGCCCTCGCGCGTTCTGCGCGGCCACTCGGCCAAGGTGGACGGCGCGGTGACGGAGGGCGGCGAGCGCGACAAGGCGGTGGCCACCACGCTGTCGGAGATGCGGCTCATCAAGGACTCGCAGGAGCTGCGCGAGCTCCAGATTTCCATCGACGCCACGCAGCGCGGCTTCGAGGACGTCATCCGCAGCCTGAAGGTCGCCAAGAGCGAGCGCTACGTGGAGGGCGTGTTCAACCTCCGCGCCCGCGTGGAAGGCAACGACGTGGGCTACAACACCATCGCCGCCAGCGGCTCGCATGCGTGCGTGCTGCACTGGACGCGCAATGACGGCCCGCTGGTTCCCGGGGACCTGCTGCTGCTGGACGCGGGCGTGGAGGGCCACACGCTCTACACGGCGGACATCACCCGCACGCTGCCCATCTCCGGGCGCTTCACACCGGAGCAGAAGGCCATCTACGACCTCGTGTATGCCTCGCAGGAGGCGGCCTTCGCCGCGGTGAAGCCGGGCAACGACTTCATGGAGCCCAACCGCGCCGCCATGCGCGTGCTGGCCGAGGGGCTGCAGAAGCTGGGCATCCTCGAGAGCGCGGCCGAGGCGCTCAAGGACGAGCACCAGTTCTACAAGCGCTACTCGTTGCACAACGTCAGCCACATGCTCGGCCTGGACGTGCACGACTGCGCGCAGGCGCGGCAGGAGGCCTACAAGTACGGCAAGCTCCAGGCGGGCATGGTGCTCACGGTGGAGCCGGGCCTGTACTTCCAGAAGGATGACCTCACGGTGCCCGCGCGCTACCGAGGCATCGGCGTGCGCATCGAGGACGACCTCGTCGTCACCGCCCGGGGTTGCAAGGTGCTCTCCGCCAACATCCCGCGCACGGTGAAGGACATCGAGGCGTGGATGGGCGGCCTGTGGAATGCCGACAAGGCCCCGGCCGCGAAGGCGAAGAAGTCCGCCGCGAAGAAGCCCCAGGCCCGCGTCGCGAAGAAGGCCCCCGCGAAGAAGGCGAAGGCCGGCAAGCGCAAGTAGCACGCGGCGACGGAGTCGGGCCCGACGGTCCGACTCTCGGCGCCCGACGCGGGGCTCGGAGTCACAAGCTCCGAGCCCACCTTGTGGCGCGAAGCCCGACGCCCCCCGTTCGCGTCAGGACACCGGCGCGAAGTGGACGTCGTGGGACGGGCTGTCAGGAGCGGCGAAGGCGAGCAGCCGCGCCCCCTCCTCCGTCAGCGCCGCGCGGTCCTCGCGCGCAATCCGTTCAAAGGGTTCGATGCGCAGCGTGACGCGCTCCTTCTCACGCTCCAGCTTCCACATCCCTCGCACGAAGCCATCCACCAGCACCGTCGGGCGGATGATGCCGTTGATGGTGAAGACACGCTTGCGGTAGGGCTCGGAGATGATGCGTGAGCGCTCCGCATGCGACAGCAGCAGGTTGTCGAACTCCGCCACCAAGCGCACCGGAGCCGGCGTGTCCCCTTCCGGCCGAGGCGCGTCCGGCACATCGAACAGCTCGACCCCCTGCTCGTCGCGGAACGTTCGCAGCCGAGGACGAAGCTGCTCGACGGTGTCCGCCAGTCGAATCAGCCCGGACCAGGCCTGCATGTCCTTCACGCTCGCGGGACCGAAGGCGCCCAGGTAGCGCAGCACCACGTCCTCCAGGGGCAGCGCGGGGCCTGGCGGCTCACCGAACCACGACTTCGACGTGGCGAACTCCACCTCTCCGCCCACGCCCCACGTCCCGAAGGGAGGCACGGTGACGAGCGGCTCAGCCACCCGCACCACGAAGCTCAGCGCACGAGCATCCCGCTCCGGCCAGCGCGCCTGGAGGCGACGCCCCAACTCCACGGTGCTCAACGGCTCCTTGGCGAGCAGCTTCCGTCCCTCGGCGACCACCAGGTCCAGGTCCAACCCCACCAGCTCCCGCGGATAGACGCTCTGTTTCATCATCCGGTCCAGGACCGCCTGGAGCGTGGGCCGCAGGCGCTGGAAGTCGCGCGCGGTGACGAGGTGCTGCGTGGACCGCATCATCGTCGCCCGAACGACGGTGCGCTCCTGGTAGCACCGCGTCAGGTCGTCGAGCTGGAAGTCCTTCATCCGCGTCCAGAGAGCCAGATAGGGCGCGTTGCCGGCCTGCGCTTGAAGCCCCACCAGGTGCTCAATCACCTCCGGGAGCGAGCTGGCCGTCCGGCGCAGCAGGTACTGCCGCTGGAGCAGGGCCCGGTTGAGCTCCCGCGTCGTCAGCACCGGAGCCAGTCCACCCTTCCCGCTCCGACGCGGGGTGGTGGCGGATGCCGGGCTCTTGCTTCGAGGCGACAAGGCGACCTCCTTCACATTCCGGGGTGCGGCAACCACGCGCTGGCGACGTCCCGGGTTCTTCGCACCGCCCACCCTGGAACGCGTCTCTTCGGCCGGAATGAAGGGGAAAGGCAAGAACATCAAGGGGATGGGAATCATGGGGCCTGGGGTCCTGGGCGGGTCCGGAAGCTCGACGGCTTCGTAAGACGCACCATGACCCTCGGGCGTGACAGCCATATGTCAGGTATCTGGGCAGGCGCCCCGCCGCCCGCGCGCAACAAGAAACACGGCAGCTCAGGCGGCGACGGTGTCGGCCAGGAGCGGCACGCGCTGGAGCAGGAGTTCCCCGTCGCGCAGCGAGAAGCGCAGCAGCGACGAACCCTCCTCGTCCTCCATCAGGAACGAGCGGACGGGACCGAAGACGAACTGGAGCTCCTCGGCGTTGCACGTGGGCAGGTACGTCCGGAGCACTCGAGGGTCGTAGTAGCGGAAGTAGAGGCGCTTGCCCCGCTCGTCCTGGACCTTGAGGAACCGTCGGAAGTGACGGCGCAGCAACTCCGGCGCGACGGGCGCCTCGACGTAGAGCCCCCACGCGCGGCCCCACCCCGTACCGAGCAGCTCTCCCAGGAGGGGCGCATCGGGCCGCAGCCGGACCAGGTAGGGAGCCACCTCGGCCAGCTCGGCGGGAATGCGCCCTTCGTAGAGACACGAAGCGGCGGGCTCCCAGCGAATCAGCGAGTACACGCGCGGCTCACGGGCCGCGTCGAGCAGGGCGTAGCGCTCCAGCGGAGGCGAGCCCTCTTCCGGAGCGGCCCAGAGCAACGCTGACAAGTGTCTGGCGCGCGGTGACATCCTCGTTCTCCCCTTCAGGCGGCGCGCTTCTGGGGCCCTTGCAGGGCCTTCTTCGCGCACTCCTCGCAGAAGGGCGTGCCGTCGGCGGCCGCCTGTCGCAAGGCGCGCACCTGCGCGGCGATGTCCTGCTCGAGCGCGGGAGGCGGAGGCGCGGGACGCTCCATAGGAGCCTCGCGTTCGATGACCACCGGCTCGGTGAACGGAGGCGGCACGTGACGTACGAGCGGCACCTCGCGCACCGTCAGCTCGCCATCGAGCAGGGCCCGCTCCAACCGCTGCTTGAGCCGCTGCTCGAAGTGCGTGCGCTCCAACGTGGACAGGCCCATGGGACACATGCCGCCCAGCGCCTCGTAGAGCGAGTACACCGTCGCCCGCGAACCCGCGAGCCACCGGTCCAGGTGCCAGATGGCCAGCCCGCCCGCCACCGGCGCGAAGCCCTCGCCGTCCTCGAACGTCATGTCGACGGCGCGCGCAATCTCGTAATCGAGTTGCGTTCCCGGCAGCAGCCAGGACCGCGCATGGGAGGACTTGCGGCGAGGAAGCATGAGCTCAGTATCTCACAGGGCTTCGCGCGAAGTGACGGCCCCGCGCGCGACTAGGGCGTGGGCGAGGGTGCGACTTCCACGGGGATGGGGGCTTCGTCGGGCGGAGCCGACGCGGGCGGTGCCGTCTCACCCGGAACCTTGTCGGTAGGCTTGCGCGTCTTCGCCCACTCCTCGGCGGAGAGGGGGATGATCTCCTTGAGCGTGGAGTACTCCACCTTGAGGTCGCGCGGCTCGGTGCGAGTGTCCAGGCCGGCCGTGAAGGACAGGCGGTTGATTTCGTGGCCGGCCTCCGTCTCCAGCACCACGCGCCAGTTGCCGGGCTTCAGGTTGGACGTGGTGGCGTAGAAGCGGTAGCCGCCGTCCGTCCCGTTGCTGCTGACGTTGGCGATGAAGCCGTTGCCGCTGGTCGTCCAGCCCTTCTCCGGGTGGTCGTAGTACCAGCGCACGCGCACCTTGTAGGGCGCGAAGTGCTTCGGGGCGAAGATGCGGAAGAAGTAGTACGGCTTGTCGCCGGGCCGAATCACGAAGTCCGGGCCAAACCACGTCCACGGCTTGTACCAGAGCGAGTCGTCCACCGAGGTGAGCTGGTACAGGCCCGGACTGACGCGCTTCACCTCGTGGAAGATGCCCGAGTACTGCACGGCCAGGGGAATCGGCGGGATGACGCCCACCAGGTAGCAGATCAGCAGCGCCGCCTGTACGCCGAAGCCCGGCAGCGCCACCTTGCGCACCACGTACTCGACATCCGGGCGCAGGCGCTCCATCAGCCGCATCAGGCCGAACACGCTCGCGCAGCCCAGGGACACGGCCAGCAGGAACACCCAGAAGCCCATCCGGCCGATGAGCACGGGCAGGAGGAAGGCGAAGTACATCGTCACGCAGAGGCTGAGCAGCGACACGCGGACGATGGGGCCCAGTTGCCGGAAGCGCGGCAGCTCGTTGGCCACCAGCAGGCCGAAGAGGCCCACGATGAAGAGGTACGGCGTGAAGCCCGACGTGCTCTTGAACAAGAGCAGCATGAAGACGCTGAGGAGGCTTCCGAAGAAGAAGTGGATGGCGTCTTCGCGCCAGCGCCACACCTTCGACAGCACCCCCGGGGGCGGCGTGCCCTCTGGAAAGCGCTGCTCCAACAGGATGAGGGTCGCCAGGATGAGCAGGTAGGCGAAGCTCTGCACCATCGTCAGCGTGTCGTCGATGCGGCTGAGCGAGACGATGTCGTAGAGGAAGCCGCCGAAGAAGAAGGCGGCCATCTCCCACTTCTCGTGCCGGGTGCGGAACGCCTGCACCTTCTCCATCAGCGTGGGCGTCTTCGCCGTGGCCACCAGGTCATCGGGGTCCACCACCGCGGGCGCGACGCCCGGTGGGGCATCCGTCAACACGACAGCGGCGTTGGTGACGGCGTTGGAGACCGGCGGGGCACCCGACGGGTCTGCGGTCTCTTCGGTCTTCTCGGACGGGTTGGGCTGAGTGGCGGTGACCACGGTGTTTCCTCGCGGGAGCGGCCACCCATTCTACCCGCAGGAGGGGAGCAAATCTCCCCTCCCCCCTCCAGCCCGGGTCAGGCCGGGGGCTTGCCAGCGACCAGGTCGGTCAGCTCACCGCGCTCGGCGATTTCGGCCAGGATGTCCACGCCGCCGACGAACTGCCCGCGGATGAAGATCTGCGGGATGGTGGGCCAGTTCGTGTAGTCCTTGATGCCCTGGCGAATGGCGGGGTCGGACAGCACGTCCACCGTGAAGACCTCACCGTGGGGCTGGAGTATCTGCAGCGCCCGCGCGGAGAAGCCGCACTGGGGGAACAGGGCATTGCCCTTCATGAAGAGGACGATGGGGTGCGACTGGGTCAGCTCGTCGAACCGGGCCTTGAGCTCTGGGTTCATGGATGGGTCTCCTTCGTTAGCGGTTCCCGAGCTTCTTCCACTGCTCGGGCGAGTAGGTCTTAAGGGCCAGGGCATGCAGTTCGCCCGACTTCAGCCATTGCTGGAGCGGCGCGTACACGAGCTGGTGTTGCTGAACCATCGCCTTACCGGCGAAGTCGGGGCTGATGACACGGGCCTCGAAGTGGTCGCCCGTCCCCGTGGTGTCCTGGACCTCCACCTCGGAGCCCGGCAGGGCCTCCAGGATTCGGCTGCGGACGAAGTCTGCGTCAAGCATCAGTTCATTCCCCTTCCCATCACCAGCATGGCTGGGTCCACGCCCATGCCACGCAATGTCGTCTCCCACAACTTGCCAGGCTCCATATCCAGCACCGCGTCCGCGCTGGCCTCGGTGAAGAGCCAGGAGCCGGCGGCAATCTCGCTCTCCAGTTGTCGGGGTCCCCAGCCCGCATAGCCCAGGCAGAAGCGCAGGCGGGGCGCCCCGCGCTCCAGCAGCGGCCCCAGGGCATCCAGCGTCACGCTGAGGAACAGCCCGGGCAGCACCGAGTGCTTCTCCAGGACACCTCCATCGTCGTGCAGCACGAAGCCCCGTTGAGGCTCCACGGGGCCGCCGACGAAGACGGGCTGGCTGGTGCGCTCCGTATGGATGTCCAGGTTCTGCCCGCGCGCCAGCTCGCCCAGGGTCAGCGGTGCGCCCCGGTTGACGACGAGCCCCATGGAGCCGGACTCCCCGTGCTCAATCATCAGGATGACGGAGCGGTAGAAGTTGGGGTCCCCGAGCTGAGGCATGGCCAGCAGGAAGCCGGGAGCGAGGTTCTTCACGAGCCGAGCATCAACCGTTCGAGCGGGCGGCGCAACCGGAACCGCCCCCGTCGGGGCTCGCTCCGAGCACGCCGCCGCCCTGGCTTTCAGTGCCAGCTGGTGTGCTTGGACTGCAGCGCCTCGGAGAGTCGCTCCGGGTTGAGCGGCTTGCCGATGAAGAGGTCCGCGCCCAGGCCCTTGCACTTGCGCGCCATGGCCGCGTCGCTCATCGCGCTCACGCCGATGAGGACCGCTTGCGGGAAGCGCTCGCGCAGTCGGGACATCAGCGTGGCGCCGCTGCGACCGGGGAGGAACACGTCGACGATGGCGGCATCCATGCGCTTGTTGCGCACGGCGAACTCCGCCTCCTCGGCGCTGCCCACGGGCATGGGCTCGTATCCCCAGCCCGCCAGCATCTCCACCAGGATTTCGCGGTGGGATGGATCATCCTCCACGACAAGGACCGAGCTGCGCACGGTCTCCACCTTCAACTCGTCGCTGCGTTCCGTGCGCTCCTTCGCGTCGTGGCCGAGCACGGGGATGGTCTCTTCAGTGGTAGGCAGGGACATGAGGGCACCGGTTGGGCAAAAGGTTTCCGTGTGATGGGAACCCACATTTCCACGGTGGGAATTCCTCACACCCACCGGTGCCCCGGTGCCTGCTCAGGTGGCCTTGCGAGGGCTCGCCGAGAGTGCCTGTGAGGCGAGCGAAGCGCCGAGCACCAGGAGGACGAGCAGCGCCCAGGCGGGCAGGACGACGCGAGCGCCGCCCTCGTAGATGAGGGCCGCGTAACTGGTACCCAGGTAGCGCCCGAGCGACATGGGCTCCATTCGCGCGATGCCGAAGAAGCTCACGGTGGACTCGGTGAGGATGGCGGTGGGCAGGCGGCTGAGGAACACGGCCAGGGCGAAGGGGCGCAGGGCGGGCCAGAGGTGGACGCGCAACACGTGCGTGCCGCCACCGCCGAGTGCTCGGGCCGCGGCGACGAACTCCTGTCCTTCCAGTGTGGCCAGGCGATTGCGGAACATGCGAGCGGGGCCCGCCCAGCCGACGAGCGCGAGTGACGCCACCATCAACCCGAAGGGGCCCAGGCCTCCGCTGTGTCCCGCATCCGCGAGGGACTGGCCCGCGAGTTGGAGCACCATGACGACGAGCACGTCGGGCAGGGCGAAGACGGCGTCCACGCCGCGCAGCAGGGCCTGCTCCCACGCGCCACCGACGAGTCGTGCCACGGCCGCGACGATGAGGCCGATGAGCGTGGAGAGCCCGCCCGCGCACAGGCCCACGGCGAGGGACACCCAGAGCCCACCGAAGGCCAGCTCGCACACGGTGCGGTCCGGCCGCGTCGGGTCCACGCCCAGCGGACAGGTGCTGGCGAGCCAGTCCGGGAACAGGCGCCCGGCCACGAGGCTCAGCGCGCCGAGGCCCACGAGGAGGAGGAGCCCGAACGTGGCGCGAGCGGGGACGCGGCTCATGTGAGCACCTCGGGAGGGGCCGGCGACCTCGGGCTCACGACGCCGTGCATACGGCGAGCCCCGCGTGGGCGTGGCATCAGCGAGTCACATGATCGTGATGTCACGAAGCCGTGCACACGACGAGCCCCTCGCGTGCGCGGCATCAGCGAGTCCCACGACTGCAGCCTCACGAACCCGTGCACACGGCGAGCGTGACACGTCTGCGAAATCAGCTCGTCGCACGACCGTGGTCTCACGAAGCCGCGCTCGGAGCGCACGTGACACGTGCGCGGAATCAGCGCATCGCACGACCCCGCTCCGGAGCAGGTGGATGCAGGAACAGGCCTCATGCGCGTGCCTCTCGTGAGCGAGGGTCCACCGCGTACCGCGTGAGTTCTACCGCGAGGCTGACGACGACGAGCAGCGAGGCAAAGGTGGTGGTGGCCACCACGACGACGGCCACCTGCTTGTTGAGGACGGCGAGTACGTAGAGCTGACCGAAGTACGGCAGGCCCAGCACGCGCTCGGCGGCGAATGAACCAGCGAGCAGCGCCGTGGCCACCGGCCCCACCGCGTCCAGCAAGGCGGGCAGCACGTTGGGCAGCACATGACGGCGAAGCACCGTGCCGGGGGCGAGCCCCTTGCCCAGCGCGGTGCGCACGTAGTCGCGCGACAGTTCCGTCTCCAGCGAGTCACCCACCAGGGTGCCCAGGAAGATGCCGGGCCAGATGGACGTGACGAGCGCGGCGCAAAGCTCCGGCAGCATGTTGCCGCGCTCCACCACGGCGGGAGCGAGCAGGAGCGCGGGGATGAAGACAGGGGTGCCGAAGGCCAGCGCGGGCACGACATCGCCCAGCGCGGCCCAGCGGCCCCGACGCCAGCGCGTGCGCACCATCGCGAAGCCGAGCGCCCACGTCAGCGCCAGGGGCAGCGCGAGTAGTCCGACGCCAACACTGCCGGACAGCTTGCGCGCCAGCTCGTCGCCGGTGACTCCTTGCGCGCTCGTGCCCAGTCGCTCGCCGCGCCAGAGCTTCTGCCACGGCCGAAGGAAGCCCAGCGGCTCGCCGATACCCAGGTCCCGTCGATACGAAGCGGCAAGCTCCGGTGACACCTGTCGCTTCGCTTCGCTCTCCGTGGTGAGCGGAAGCATCGCCATGAGGAAGTACGAGGCCACCGCCACGAGCGGTACCAGCACGAGCTGTCGCGCCAGCTTCTGGAGCACCGACCTCATGGCGTGACCTCGGCGCGCTGCGACTCCACCGGGAGCAGACACGACGGGGGCAGCGCCATATGCCACAAGCACTCTGCCTTCATGGCGTGACCTCGGCGCGCTGCGACTCCACCGGGAGCAGACACAACGGGGCCAGCGCCATGTGCCACAAGCACCCTGCCTTCATGGCGTGACCTCGGCGCGCTGCGACTCCACCGGGAGCAGACACGACCGGGCCAACGCCATGTGCCACAAGCGCCCTGCCTTCATGGCGTGACGTCGGCACGCTGCGACTCCACCAGGAGCAGCAGCCATGGTGGGGCCAGCGCCACACACCACAAGCACCGCCATCAGGGCGCCGCCTCGGCTCACTTCGGCTCCGCCGGGATCAGCCACAACGTGGCCAGCGCCGTGCGCCACACGCATCGCCATCAGGGCGCCTCCTCGGCCCACTTCGGCTCCACTGGGAGCAGCCGCAACGTGGCCAGCGCCGTGCGCCACACGCATCGCCTTCATGGCGTGACCTCGGCTCGCCACGGTTCCACCGGGAGCAGCCTTGATGGTGCCCGCGCCACGCGCCACAAGCATCGCCGTCATGGCGCCACCTCGGCCTGCTTCGGTTCCGGAGCGGACCGGCGCAGCGTGCGCAGCGCCAGGAAGTTGAACGGGTCCACATCCAGACCGCGCAGCGTGTCCCGAGCACGGAAGTAGCGGTCAGGGTGGTAGAGCGGCGCAATCACCGCCTGCTCCCCCACCAGCACCTCCTGCGCCTGGGTGTACAGCGCATGGGCGCGGGCCTCATCCGCCTCACCATCCGCCGCCTCCAGGAGTCGCTCGAAGCGGCCCATCGGCTCCCCACCCGCCTGCGTCTCCCAGCCCGTCTGATGGTTGCCCTCGCGCTCGAAGAGCGTGAAGAACGTATTCGGGTGCGCGTAGTCCCCGCCCAATCGGCGCAGATACAGGTCATACGCGCGAGGCCCCTGCGCCGTGCGCCGAGCCACCTCCGCCATGAAATCCGAGCGCGCTTCCAGCACCACCTGCACACCCACGCGAGCCAATTGCGCCGCCACGCGCTCCGCGATGGCGACCTCCGGCACGAAGTTGTCCCCAGCGCGATACACGAGCCGCAATGGCCGCTCCAACCCGGGCACCCCAGTCAGCTCCTGCTTCGCGCGCTCGGGCTCGTAGTGCGGCAGTCGCGCCGCCTCCTCCGTCGAAGCCGCACCCGGAAGTTCCGGAGGCAACAACACATGCGACGGACGCGAAGCCGGCAGCAACCCCGCCACCAGCGCCTCCCGGTCCAACGCCCGTGACAGCGCGCGACGCACCTCGGGCCTGTCCAGCGGGGCGCGCTCCGTGTTGAAGGCCAGGTAGTAGGTCGACAGCAAAGGCTCGCGCTGCAGGTCCTCGGGCCGCTTCACGCGCAGGGCTGCCGCGCTGTCCACGAACACGAAGTCCACGCGGCCCCGCTCGTACAGCGCCGGGCCAATCTCCGACTTCATCAAGGTGATGACGGGCACGGGCGCCTCGCCGGGCACGAGCGGCGGAGGAAACGCCGAGCGCGGGTTGTACACCAGCCGCACCCGCTCGCCCGCGCGGTCCCAGCTCTCCACGCGGTACGGCCCCAGCGCCAACGGACGTCCGTCACGAGGCCGGTCGAAGTAGTCACGGACCTCCTCATCCGCCCTGCCCTCCAGGTCCGCGGCCGGCGCCGGATAGAAGATGTAGACGTTGGCCACACGGGCCAGGAAGTAGCTGCGCGGATGCACCAGCGTCACCCGCAGGGTGTGCGCGTCCACGGCCTCCACGCCCACCCGCTCCATCGCCGCGCGGACTTCCGCCTCGGGCGCCATGCGCTCCTGGAGCGCCAGCACCTCCGATGCGCCATCCAGGTCCGCCATCTCCCCGCGCTCCCGCCCGCGCAGCGCACGTCGCCATCCCACGACGAAGTCGCGCGCGGTGAGCAGCGAGCCATCGGACCAGCGCACATCCCGACGCAGGTGGAAGACGTAGACCTCGCAGCCCTTCTCATCGCGGGTGCGCTCCCAGCGCTCCGCCAGCCCCGGCTGGACCGAGTGGTCCGCCCCCAGCACCGTGAGCCCCCGCTGCGTGGCCAGCATCACCGGATAGTTGGCCCAGCTCTCGGGGTCCGAGTGACTCCAGTCCAGCGTGGTGGGCATCGCGGGCACCACCACCTTGACGCCCGCGTCGGGCTGAAAGCCGCACGGCCCGCAGGCCCCGGTCACCCAGGCCAGCAAGAGACACCACCAGGCGAGTCGCGCGCGAGGAGCCACCGGAGCACGTTGTACCCCGAAGCGCCGCTCTCCCGAAAAGGAGAAGCCAGGAGACCGGCGACTCCTGGTCGGCCGGCATCCTGGCTTCGGTACCTCACGGAGGAAACTCCTCCGCTGTCACCCCGGCACTAGGCCGGGGCGGGGGCCGGCGTGGACGGGAGGTCCGGCGGCGCGGCCTTCAGGCTGTCGGAGAACGGCTTGCGGCCGAACTCCTCCGGCTTCTCCAACACCAGCGCCTCGCGCAGCACGTCGTCCACGAACTCCACCGGGACGATGCGCAGCTGCTTGCGAATCTTCAGCGGGATGTCCTTCAGGTCCTTCTTGTTCGCCTTCGGGATGAGGACCGTCTTGATGCCCGCCCGGTGCGCGGCCAGCGTCTTCTCCTTCAGGCCGCCGATGGGGAGCACCCGTCCGCGCAGGGTGATTTCACCCGTCATCGCGACGTCGCGACGGATGAGGACCCGCGTGAGCGCGCTCACCAACGCCGTGCAGATGGTGACACCCGCCGAGGGACCGTCCTTCGGAATGGCGCCTTCCGGCAGGTGGACGTGGATGTCGTAGTTCTCGAACACCTTGCGGTCGATACCGAAGCGCTCGGCGCGGCTGCGCACGTACGACATGGCCGCCTGGGCGGACTCCTGCATCACCTCACCCAGCTTGCCGGTGATGATGAGCTTGCCCTTGCCCGGCATCACGGTGGCCTCGGTGGTGAGGATTTCACCGCCCAGCTCCGTCCACGCAAGGCCGGTGACGATGCCCACCTGGTCCTCCTGCTCCGCCACGCCGTAGCGGTAGCGCGGGGTGCCCAGGAACTTCATCGCCATCTTGCGGTCCACCGCCATGTCCCGCTTGCCGTTCTTCAGCACGTCGCGGGCAATCTTCCGGTACACGCCGCCAATCTCACGCTCGAGCGAGCGCACGCCGGACTCACGCGTGTAGCGGTGGATGATGGTCTTCAGCGCCTCTCGGCTGATGTCCACCTTGATGTCCGCCAGCCCGTTGGCCTCCTGCTCCTTCGGGATGAGGTAGCGCCGGGCGATGGAGAGCTTCTCCGGCTCGGTGTACCCCGCGATGCGAATCACCTCCATGCGGTCCTGGAGAGGACCGGGGATGTTGTGCATCGTGTTCGCGGTGCAGATGAACATCACCTTCGACAAGTCGTAGTCGAGGTCCAGGTAGTGGTCGTTGAAGTTGTGGTTCTGCTCGGGGTCCAGCACTTCCAGGAGCGCCGCGCTCGGGTCGCCTCGGAAGTCCGTGGACATCTTGTCGATTTCGTCGAGCAGGAAGACGGGGTTGTTGCTGCCCGCCTTCTTCAGCGACTGGATGAGCTTGCCCGGCATCGCGCCGATGTACGTGCGCCGGTGGCCGCGAATCTCGGCCTCGTCACGCACGCCGCCCAGGGACAGGCGCACGAACTTGCGGCCCGTGGCCCGAGCAATGGAGCGCGCCAGCGACGTCTTGCCCACGCCCGGAGGACCCACGAAGCACAGCACGGGGCCCTTGAGCTTCTTCACCAGTTGCTGCACGGCCAGGTACTCGAGGATGCGCTCCTTCGGCTTCTTCAAGCCGTAGTGGTCCTCGTTGAGCACCGTCTCCGCTTCCGTCACGTCGAGCCTGTCTTGCGTCTCGTCGTACCAGGGGAGGCTGATGATCCAGTCGATGTAGTTGCGGACGACGGTGGCCTCGGCGCTCATCGGGCTCATCATCCGGAGCTTCTTCAGCTCCTTCTTGACCTTGAGCGTGGCCTCCTTGCTCATCCGCTTGTTCTTCAGCTTCTCTTCAATCTCCTGAATCTCGTTCTTGAACTCGTCGCGCTCACCCAGCTCCTTCTGAATGGCCTGCATCTGCTCATTCAGGTAGTACTCCTTCTGGGTCTTCTCCATCTGCTTCTTGACGCGGGTGCGGATCTTCTTCTCCACCTGGAGAATCTCGATCTCCCCCTGCATCAGCTCGTACAGCTTCTCCAGCCGCTTGGCCGGGGACTCCGTCTCGAGCAGCGCCTGCTTGTCGTTCAGCTTCAGCGACAGGTGCGCGACGATGGTGTCAGCGAGCCGCGCCGGGTCGTCGATGCTGGCGACCTGCATCAGCATCTCTGGCGGGATGCGCTTGTTGAGTTTGACGAAGGCCTCGAACACGGAGTGGACGCTGCGAACCAGCGCCTCCAGCTCCACGCTCTTCTCCGTCTGCTCTTCGACTTCCTCGACCTCCACCATGAAGAAGGCGTCGTTGGGGTGGAACTTCTTCACCTTGGCCCGGCGCACGCCTTCCACCAGCACCTTCACCGTGCCGTCAGGCAGGGGAAGCAGCTGGATGACATGGCCCATGGTGCCAAAGTGGAAGATGTCGTCAGGAGAGGGGTCATTCGTCTTGGCCTTCTTCTGGGCGGCCAGCAGGATGACGGCCTTGTCGTCCGGCCCCTTGTGAGCCATCGCGTCCTTCAACGCCGCGATGGACTTCTCCCGGCCGACGAACAGCGGAACCACCATGTGCGGGAACACGATGATGTCCCGAAGGGGCAAGAGCGGGACGGTGAGTCCCCGCTTCTGGGCTTCCTTCTTGTCGTCACGTCCGAAGAACATGTATCCGCCACCTGCTGGCCTACCGGGAGGGTAGGCCCCTGAAGAGTTGCCCGGTTGCTCGCCCGACGAGCGCTTACCCGGGGTGAAGCATGTCTATAACACGTCGGTTTCAGGCGCCGTTCCCCGCCTCAAGATTGGGGAACGACTTGCTGCCTTCAAGGGAACACCCGGAGCCGACTCGGGTGTCCGCCTGGGGTGTCAGCGGCCCTGCGCTGACTGCCCACCCTGGAGCCCTCCCACCTCCAACGCCTGGAACAAGAACGCGTACTGGTCCGCGCTGGATTCAATGCTCTTGGCCACCTGGTCCGCGCCACCATGTCCCGCGTTCATTTCGATGCGGAGCAGGGCGGGTGACAAGCCGCCAGGTGCGTTCTGCACCGCCGCGATGAACTTGCGAGCGTGCATGGGGTCCACCCTGTCGTCGTGGTCCGCGGACATCATCAAGAGCGCGGGGTAGCGCACGTCCGAACGGACGTGGTGGTAGGGCGAATAGGCGTGAAGCGTCCGGAAGTCCTCGGCCTTCTCCGCCGTCCCGTACTCGGGAATCCACGTCCGCCCGCTTCCGAAGAGGTGGTAGCGCACCATGTCCAGCAGGGGCACCTGGCACACCACCGCGCCGTACAGCTCCGGGCGCTGAGTCATGGCCGCCCCCACCAGCAGGCCGCCGTTGCTGCCGCCCTGGATGGCCAGGCGGCGAGGCTGGGTGTACTTCTCGCGGATGAGGTACTCGGCGGCGGCGTGGAAGTCGTCGAAGACGTTCTGCTTGTTCGCCTGGCGACCGGCCTCATGCCACGACGTCCCGTACTCGCCGCCCCCGCGCAGGTTGGCCACCGCATACACGCCTCCCGCGTCCAGCCAGGGCAGGATGCTGGCTCGGAAGCTGGCCTCCATGTTCACGTTGAAGCCGCCATACCCGTACAGCAGCGTGGGGGCGTCACCGTCCCGCTTCAGGCCCTTTCGGTACACCAGGAACATGGGCACGCGGGTGCCGTCCTTGGAGGGGTAGAAGACCTGGTCCACGGTGTAGGCCGTCGGGTCCATGGGCAGCTCCACCTGGGCCCACAGCTCTGACTTCCCGCTCTGGACGGACGTCTTGTAGACGCGCCGGGGCGTGGTGAAGGACGTGAAGACGAAATAGGCCTCATCCTCGTCCTCCAGGCCGGACAGGTTGGAGGCCGCGCCCACGCCCGGCAGCTCCACCTCGCGCACGGGCTTGCCCCGCAGCGTCGTCACGCGGATGACGGTGGTGGCGTCCTTCATGTACTCCAGCGCCAGGTGCCCCCCGACGATGTTCATCGTCTGGAGCGAGGCCACCGGGTCCTCGGGGACGAGCTCCTTCCACGAGGCACGTGCGGGGTGCGCCGGGTCCACCTCGAACACGCGCTGGCGCGGAGCGCCCTCGTCGGTGTTGACGTAGAAGCGGCCCTTCCAGGCCAGCGCGGTGTAGCGGGCGCCCTGCCCCTTCACCAGCAGACGGAAGTCCTTCTCCCCGGGCCGCTTCCAGTAGATGTCGTTCTCGTTCCAGCCCCGGAGCACATAGACGAAGAGGAACTGGCCGTCGCGGCTCAAGTCGCCCTGGAGGAAGGTGCTCGGGTCACCCGTGTGCGGGTGCACCAGCGCATCCTTCGCGGGGTCCTCGCCGAGCGCGTGGAAGCGCAGCGTGGTGTAGCCCGGTCGCGCGTCCACGGGGATGGAGGCGTCGGTGGGCAGCCACTCGTAATAGAAGCCCTTGCTGTCCGGCGTCCACCGGGGCTGGGCGTACTTGGCCCCCTCGATGACATCCGCCTTCGACCACTGGCCCGAGTCCACGTCCATCACGTGCAGCACGGCCTCGTCGGCCGCGTTGGGCTTTTGCGCGAAGACGAGCTTCTTGCCGTCCCACGAAGGTGCCCACGTGCCCAGCGACACGGAGCCGTCCTGGCTCCAGCCGTTGGGGTCCAGGAGGACTTTCTCCGCGCCCTTCTCACCGTCGCGCCAGTAGAGGACCGCCTTCTCCTTGTCCTTGTGGGTGCGCATGTAGAAGTAGCGGCCCGCGCGCCGGCTGGGCATGGAGATGGAGTCCACGTAGAACAGCTCGCGGAAGCGGCGCACCAGCGCGTCGCGGCCGGGCACCTTCGCCAGGGCCTCGCGCGCGACGGCGTCCTGCGCCTTCATCCACGCCTGGACTTCGGGTGCCTTCTCGTCTTCCAGCCAGCGGTAGGCGTCCGACACCGGCACGCCGTGCACCGTGTCCACCACCGCGTCCACCCGTGTCGCCGGGTATGCCATGCGCGAGTGTTCCTCCTGGGCCCGCGCCCCCACCGGAGGCGCTTCCCGTTCCGCCGGCTTCGAGCCAGCGCAGGCAGAGAGCATCAACCACAAGGCGGGCAGGGGCAGCCGTCTCATGGAGCCAGCACATACAGAAAGCCCCAGGCCCGTCCCACAAAAACCGTGGGCCGCCTGGAAGGCCGGCCCTGCTCCAGAATGGATGGGGCGCGTCGGGCCTGCTGCCTGGCCCTTGACGCGCCCCGTCACATCTCAAGGGGCCGCCCCTGGAAGAGGCGGCCCGGCGCCGCGCTAGGCGGATTCCTTCTTCGGCTCCGCGGGCTCTTTCTCCGCCGCGGAATGGAGGATGACGGGCTCGCTCTTCTTGAGGATGACCTCCTCGGAGATGAGCACCTCGCGCACCGTCTTGCGGGACGGGATTTCGTACATCACGTCCAGCATGGCCGACTCGAGAATGGAGCGCAGGCCGCGAGCACCGGCCTTGCGGCGGATGGCCTCGCTGGCGATGGCCTTGAGCGCGCCGTCGGTGAACTTCAGCGCCACGCCGTCCAGTTCGAAGAGCTTCTTGTACTGCTTGGTGAGCGCGTTCTTCGGCTGGTTGAGGATGTTGATGAGCGCGGGCTCATCCAGCTCCTCCAGCGCGGTGATGATGGGCAGACGGCCGATGAACTCCGGAATCATGCCGAACTTGAGCAGGTCCTCCGGCTCCACGTGCTTGAGCAGCTCCGTGAGGTTGCGCTGCTTCTTGGACTGGATGTCCGCGCCGAAGCCCAGGCTGCGACCACCCAGGCGCCGCTCGATGACCTGGTCCAACCCGCCAAAGGCGCCACCGCAGATGAAGAGGATGTTGGTGGTGTCCACCTGCAGGAACTCCTGCTGGGGGTGCTTGCGGCCACCCTTGGGCGGAACGTTGGCCACCGTACCTTCAATGATTTTCAGCAGGGCCTGCTGAACGCCCTCGCCGCTGACGTCGCGGGTGATGGAGGGGTTCTCCGACTTGCGGGCAATCTTGTCGATTTCGTCGATGTAGACGATGCCGCGCTGCGCCCGCTCGATGTCGTGGTCGGCCGCCTGGAGCAGGTTGACGATGATGTTCTCGACGTCCTCGCCCACGTAGCCGGCCTCGGTGAGGCACGTGGCGTCCGCAATCGTGAAGGGGACGTTGAGGATGCGCGCCAGCGTCTGCGCCAGGAGCGTCTTGCCGCTGCCCGTGGGGCCCAGGAGGAGGATGTTGCTCTTCTGGAGCTCCACGTCCTCGAGCGCGACCTTGGACTCGATGCGCTTGTAGTGGTTGTGAACGGCCACCGACAGCGTCTTCTTCGCCCGCTCCTGGCCAATGACGTACTCATCCAGCACGGCCTTGATTTCAGAGGGCCGGGGGATGCGCAGCTTGGTGTCCTTGGTCTCCTCGCGGTCGATCTCCTCCGCGATGATGTCGTTGCACAGCCCGATGCACTCGTCGCAGATGTAGACCGTTGGCCCCGCGATGAGCTTCTTCACTTCCTTCTGCGACTTGCCGCAGAAAGAGCAGCAGAGGGTCTGGTTGTCTCGCTTCTCCACGTTCTTGCCCGCCATGAAATCCCTCGCTGCGCCTGTAAAGCCGCCACCCTGCCTCGCGCCACCCGACCCGGCCTCAAAGCAATCTAGTCAGCCCCCATCAGGGACGTCCACGCGCCTTCCCGGTACTTAACAGGGAGAGTGGGTCGGCGCAGAAAGCAGAAAGCCGGAGGCGCGGGGACGAATTCCCGCGGCTCCGGCCACCGGCCGAGGCGTCAAGCCCCGGCGAACGGCTACTTCTTCTCGTCCTTGCCCAGCCCCACGACCTTTCGGGGGTTCTGGATTTCATCCACGATTCCGTAGGCTTTCGCCTCCGTGGCGCCCATGAAGTAGTCGCGATCCGTGTCCTTCTCGACGCGCTCGATGGTCTGCCCGGTGTGCTTGACGATGATCTCGTTGAGCTTCGCCTTCATCCGCAGGATTTCCCGGGCCTGGATTTCGATATCCGTGGCCTGGCCCCGCACCCCGCCCAGCGGCTGGTGGATCATGATGCGGCTGGAGGGCAGCGAGTAGCGCTTGCCCTTCGTCCCGGCGAGCAGGAGCACGGCCCCCATCGACGCCGCCTGCCCCACGCAGATGGTGGAGACCGGCGGCTTGACGTACTGCATCGTGTCGTAGATGGCCATGCCCGCCGTCACGGAGCCGCCCGGCGAGTTGATGTAGATGTTGATGTCCTTGTCCGGGTCTTCGGACTCGAGGAACAGCAGCTGGGCGACGATGACGTTGGCCACGTCATCGTCGATTTCGGTGCCCAGCATGATGATGCGGTCCTTCAGGAGCCGACTGTAGATGTCGTACGAGCGCTCACCGCGGTGCGTCTGCTCGATGACGTAGGGAACGGGCATGAAGGGCATGTCGACCTCGAGTAGCGGGCTGAAGCGCTGAAGACGGCTCGGAAGAGAACCTCAGGAATACTTCGCCCGGCCCTTCAGGAATTCAATCGTCTTTTCCTCGCGCAGTCGCAGAGACAACCCGAGGCGCTCGTCCGGACCCTTGAAGTACTTCTTCACGGCGGCCACCGGCTGGCCCGCCTCGACGGCGAGCTGTTCGATGCGCGCTTCCACGTCCGCGTCGGACGCCTGCACGCCCTCCTTGAGGGCGATGGACTCCAGGAGCAGCGTGCCCTTCACTTCCTGGAGGGCCTTCTCGCGCATCTCCTCGCGCAGCCGGTTGAAGTCCAGGTTCAGACGGCTGGGGTCCACGCCCGAGCGCTGCAGCTGCTGCAGGGCGCCACGCAGCATGGAGTCCATGGCGCGCTCCACCATGGCGCGGGGGACCTCGAACGGGTTGCGCTCCACGAGCACCTTCACCAGGGCCTCGCGCTCGTCGTTGTCCGCTTGCGAACGGCGCGCCTTCTCCATGTCGGTGCGCAGCTTGCCGCGCAGCTCCTCCATCGTCTGCGCGATGCCCGTCTCCTTGGCGAACTCGTCGTTGAGCTCGGGGCTGATCTCCTTCTTCAGCGCCTTGAGGGTGACGTGGAAGCGGCCCGTCTTCCCCTTCACCTCTTCCACCCGGTAGTCCGCGGGGAAGGCGTAGTCGATGTCCTTGGACTCGCCCACCTTCACGCCTTCCAGGGCGGCGATCTTCGACTCCACCAGCTCACCGGGCTGCACCTGGACGGTGATGCCCTCGGCCTTGCTGCCGGTGAACGGCTGGCCGTCCACGGTGGCGTCATAGTCCACGGTGGCGTAGTCGCCGGAGGCCGCCGAGTCGCGGTCGGCCACGGGCTCCAGCCGGCTCAGCGACTGGCGCATGCGGTCCAGCTGCTCGTTGACCTGCTCGTCGGTGACGGCGGCGTCCGACTTCGTCAGGGGCAGCTCCGCGTACTCCTTCGCCTCGACCTTGGGCTTGACCTCCACCCGGGCCTCGAAGGTGAACGGAGCGTCGGCCTTGAGGCCCGCGTTGGTCACCTGCGGGCTGGCGACGACCTCCACGTTGTGCTCGCGCACGGCGTCCAGGTAGGCGGTCTGCACCACGCGCTGGATGACCTCGTCCTCGACCTGGTCCTTGAAGCGCTGCTCCAGGATGCGCCGGGGAACCTTGCCCTGGCGGAAGCCGGGCAGCTTCACCTGCTTACTCAGCGCGGAATAAGCGCGGTTCAGCTCTTCCGCCACGCGGGCGGACTCGACCTCGATGGAGAGCTTCTTCTCAACGGGAGAGAGCTCCTCGACCTGGACCTTCATACGGGCCTCGCTCGCCGCCGCCTCGGACAGTCGTCCCGAGCGGCGCCGGTTAAGTGGGACGTGCGCCTTTAGGGGATAGGCACGAACGGGTCAACGCGAAATGGGCGAGGAGGGACTCGAACCCTCACACCTTGCGGTACCAGATCCTAAGTCTGGCGCGTCTACCAGTTTCGCCACCCGCCCGGATGCGCCGCGTGCCGTGTTCCGTACATACCGCGAAACGTCCGCTGGACATCAGCATGCGGCGGCTGCGCGGAAAAACAAACGGGGCCTCTCCATTGCTGGAGAGACCCCGTAATGAGAGCGGAGGGAATCGAACCCACAACCTATGGATTAAGAGTCCATTGCTCTGCCAATTGAGCTACGCTCCCGGCACTGCGCTTGGCCCGTCGGCTGCGTGACGTCCAAGTGGCGGCGGTAACTATAGAAGGCCGGCCGCGCTGTCAAAAAGTATTTTCGTCCCCCCTGCATTACCACGCTGAGCGATCACCTCTCGGAGACGCCGAGTCCGGGTGACGCCGCGCCGCCCGCCCCACGGGCTGGCGCCACCGTGGGTCCTCGCGCGGATGAAACAGACTCCCAGGACCTCTGTTGAACGAGGCCACGTCGGGCCTTCCTTCCCAGTTCACCGGGACGGCGGGCACGCACGGCCCCCCATTCGGGATTCGCACGGGTGCACCGCCGAGGCACAGGCGGGCGGACGGAGGTCGTCCGCCCTTTTCGCGCAGGACGTATGCAGGAGACGACAGTGACGGAAGCCAACATGTCCCCGAAGGTGGAAGAAACGGGCTCGGCCCTCGGCAACTGGAGCCGGGAGCGCATGGAGCTGATTCGGCGCACCATCTGCCCGCGGGGAATCAGCGAGGACGAGTTCGCCCTCTTCATCGAGCAGTGCAAGCGCAGCGGGTTGGACCCCCTCCTCAAGGAGGCCTTCTGCGTGGCCCGCCGGCAGAACATCGGCAACCGGGAGCGCCCCAACTGGGTGAACAAGTACGAGTTCCAGCCCTCCGAGGCCGGCATGCTCGCCCGAGCGGAGCGCTTTCCGGACTTCAAGGGCATCCAGGCGAGCGCGGTGTTCGCCGAGGACGACATCGTCGTGGACCAGGGCAAGGGCGAAGTCGTGCACCGCTTCAATCCGGCCAAGCGCAAGGGTGCGCTGGTGGGAGGCTGGTCTCGCGTGGTGCGCGACGGAAAGCTGCCCGTCGTGGTGTGGCTGGACTTCAGCGGGTACGTCCAGCAGACGCCGCTGTGGGCCAAGATTCCCACGACGATGATTGAAAAGTGCGCCCGGGTGGCGGCGCTGCGCAAGGCGTATCCCGAGGCCTTCGGGGGCTTGTACGTCCGCGAGGAGATGCCGGCGGACGACTTCGAGCCGGTGGCCACAAGCCATGCGGAGCCCCCGGGCGCCTACGAGGTGCTGGGCGCGCGTCCCGGCCCGGTGAAGGCGTCCTTCCCCACCCTGCCCGCCGCCGCGCCCGCCAGGGAGGAGAAGCCACAGCGGCTGGACGTCGACGTGCCGCTGGCGCCTCTTCCCCCCAAGGAGTCGGCGAAGGCCGTGGAGGTGGATGCCGCTGAAGCACCCCACTCCCCCGAGCCGTCCGCGCCGCGCGCCAGCCTCAAGGCCAGCGCCGTGGTGGTGGCGTTCGGCCCGTACAAGGGGAAGACAGCCTCGGAGCTCTCCGACGAGGAGCTGAGCGAGAGCATCGAGCTGGCGAACGAGAAGCTGATGGAGCAGCCCCGTGCGCGCTGGGCCAAGGCGATGCGAGACAACCTGCTCGCGCTGGAGGCGGAGACGGAGCTGCGCTGCCGGGTGCCCACCGCCGACAAGGGCAACGGCGCCTCGCACGGAGCCTGATCCACACCCGGACGCGGTGACGTCCTCCTCCGCCGGAAGAGCCTCGGCGGAGGACGGGCCACGCGGATCCACGGGTACGAAGGGGCGGGCGTCTCTCCGGAGGCGCCGTTGCTCGGGCGCGGATCATCGGAGTGACAGGGTACTGGAGCGCGCTCGGAGGGACTTGAACCCCCAACCCCTGGGTTCGAAGCCCAGTGCTCTATCCAGTTGAGCTACGAGCGCAGAGTACGGATGGGGAAAAACGTGGGCGGCCAACCGGGGTCGAACCGGCAACCTCTGGAGTCACAGTCCAGCGCTCTAACCAGTTGAGCTATGGCCGCCGTTCCGCAACGGCGTTTGAAGCGTGGCTTCCCTACCGTGGAAAGCCGGGCCAGTTCAAGGCCCAAATGTCACGGCAGCCAGGTTGGCGCCCCAAGCAGGACTCGAACCTGCGACCCCCGACTTAGAAGGTCGGTGCTCTATCCAGCTGAGCTATTGGAGCTGGCCGGGCCGCCTGCTTCCACTTCGCTACTTAAAGTCGGGGCGAGAGGATTCGAACCTCCGACCCCCTGCGCCCAAGGCAGGTGCGCTACCAGGCTGCGCTACGCCCCGAAAAGTAGAGTGCGGCATTGTTGAACCATCGCGGACGGACGCGCAAGGACAACGTGTCTGACGGGCTCGCTCAAGTGCCCGTGGTGAGCATCAGCAGCCTGGGCTTCATCTTCCGGAAGGCCGCGCCCCGGTGCGACACGGCGGACTTCTCCTCCGGGGTCAGCTCCGCCATCGTCCGGCCACTGTCCGGAAACATGAAGATGGGGTCATAGCCGAAGCCATGCGTCCCGCTCGGCGCGTGGCCGATGCGGCCCTCGCACCGGCCCTCCTCCACGTGCGTCCGGCCGTCCGGCCACGCCAGCGCCAGCGCGCAGCGGAACGACGCCGTGCGCTTCGCGTCGGGCACCCCGGTCAGCGCGGAGAGCAACTTCTGGTACCGGGCCTTGTCATCCCCCGGCGCGTACCGGGCGGACAACACGCCGGGCTGGCCATCCAGCGCGTCCACGCAAAGTCCGGAGTCGTCCGCCAGCGCCGGCAGTCCCGTGGCCCGGGCATACTCCAGCGCCTTCTTCACCGCGTTGGCCTCGAAGGTGTCGCCGTCCTCCTCGGGCTCGGGGATGGGCGGCAGGTCCCCAAGCGACACCACCTCCACCGAGTCCCCCACCAGCTCACGCAGCTCGCGCAGCTTTCCCTTGTTGGTGGTGGCGAAGAGGAGCTTCGACTTGCCCGTCGTCATTCGAGGGCCTTGGCCTGCGCGACGACGAGCTGCTGGATGGCGGCAAGCCCCCCATCGAGCATCGCGTCCATCGTCTTGCGGTCGAAGAGCTGGTGCTCGGCGGTGCCCTGCACTTCCACCATGCGCCCGTCCCCCGTGGCCACGATGTTCAGGTCCACGTCCGCCTTCGAGTCCTCCTCGTAGTCCAGGTCCACGCGCACCTCGCCCCCCACCACGCCCACGGACACCGCGGCCATGGGCGTCAGCTTGGGCGTCTTGGTGAGGGTGCCTGCCTTCTGCAGCGAGCGCAGCGCGAGCACCAGGGCCACGTAGGCGCCCGTAATCGAGGCGGTGCGCGTGCCGCCGTCCGCCTGAATCACGTCGCAGTCCAGCGTGAGGGTGCGCGTGCCCAGGGTGGTCAGGTCCACCGCGGCGCGCAGGGAGCGGCCGATGAGCCGCTGGATTTCCATGGTGCGGCCGGTCTGCTTGCCCTTGGCCGCCTCGCGGTGGCTGCGCGTGTGCGTGGCCCGGGGCAGCATGCCGTACTCGGCCGTCACCCAGCCGGTGCCCTTGCCCATCAGGTGCGGGGGGACGCGCTCCTCGGTGGAGCACGTGACGAGCACCTTGGTGTGGCCGAACTCCACCTGCACGGAGCCCTCCGCATAGCGGGACACTCCGGGGGTGATGATGACGGGGCGAAGGTCCAGCGCACCACGTTGGAAGGAACGCACGGCGAGCTCCTGGGGAAGTGAGGCGAGCGTCCCTTCTCTACCAGAGCCGCGCGGCGCGCGTGGCGTCCCCATCGCCCGCCTGTCCACTCAGGGGGAGACGGGGCCCGCCACCTGGGCGGGCCGGGCGGCATCCCGCCGACGCGTCTCACGCAGGAAGGCGAGCACGCCCTCGCTGATGGCCTCGGCCAGCTTCTCCTGATAGTCGTCCCGCCCCAGCCGCACGCCCTCCTCCGGATGGGAGATGTAGCCCACCTCGACGAGCACGGCGGGGCACTCCACGCCGGAGAGCACGAAGAAGGGCGCCTGTTGCACGCCCCGGTCCGCCGCGCGCGTGCGTGCCACCAGTCGGGGGTGGATGGCATAGGCCAGCCGGGAGGAGTCCGAGTGCGCCTCCGTGCGGACCAGGTCCTCGAGGATGAGCGCCAGTGTCGAGTCGCCGCGCGCCACGCGGGACATGGGCGCCTCCGCGTTCTCCCGGTCCGCCACCGCGAGGGCCGCCTCACCCGAGGCACTGGCGGACAGGAAGTAGGTCTCCACGCCCTCGGTGCGCGCGCGCATGCGGGGCGTGGGCATGGAGTTGGCGTGGATGGAGATGAAGAGATCCGCGCCGTGGTCGTTCGTCATCTCCACGCGCTCGGTGAGCGTCACCAGCGCGTCGCGCTCCCGCGTCAGGTAGACCTCTCCACCCGCCGCCTCCAGCTTCGAGCGAAGCCGGTGGGCAATCTGGAGCGCCACTTCCTTCTCGCGCAGCGCGCCCGGCCCCTTCGCGCCTTCCTTGATTCCACCGTGCCCCGGGTCGATGACGATGCGCGCGGGGCGCTCGCCGGCACCGGCGGTGACGGGGACGAGCCAGAGGAAGGCAACGAAGGCCAGGAGGGGGCGGGGGGACAGCGGCATGCCAGGGTGGAATGCTAGCGGAGCCCCACCCCGGGCGCGAAATCCCAGCCCGGCCCGGGTTCGGAAGCTCGGCGGTCCGGCGGTTCAGCCGATGACTTCGATTGCGGGGCGCCCCGCCCGGACTTCACCGATGAGGGCCGCGTCCACGCCCGCCTTCTCCAGGGCCTTGAGGGCCTTGAGCGCGTCGCTCGCGGGCACGCTGGCCAGCAGCCCACCGTTGGTCTGTGCGTCGGCGAGCACCCACTGAATCGCCTCCGGCAACCCCTTGGGGAAGCGGACCTTCTTCTGGACGTGGGCCAGGTTGGACCGGGTGCCGCCGGGCACCACCCCCGCCTCGGCCAGCGCGGGCACTTCGGCGATGAGGGGGATGCGCTCCAGGTCGATGGCCGCGCGCGTCTTCGCGCCCGTCATCATCTCCAACAGGTGGCCCAGAAGGCCGTAACCCGTCACGTCGGTGAGCGCGTTCACCTTGAACCTGCCGGACGCGAAGACCTCGCCCGCGGCGCGGTTCAGGGTGGTCATCACCGCGACCACGCGCTTCTGGAGCTGCTTCGAGGCGAGCCCGCGCTTGATGGCCGTGGTCGCGATGCCCGTGCCCAGCGGCTTGGTGAGCAGCAGCACGTCGCCCGGCTTCGCGCCCGCGTTGGTGAGGACCTTCTTCGGATCCACCACGCCGGTGACGGCCAGGCCGTACTTGGGCTCCGGGTCTCGAATGCTGTGGCCCCCGAGGATGGAGATGCCCGCCTCCTCCACCTTGGACTGGCCCCCCGCGAGAATCTTCGACAGCACGGACAGCGGGAGGCTGTCCGGGAAGCCGACGAGGTTGAGCGCGAACAGTGGCTTCGCCCCCATCGCGTAGATGTCCGAGAGGGCATTCGCCGCGGCGATGGCCCCGAACTGGAACGGGTCGTCCACCACCGGCGGGAAGAAGTCCACCGTCTCCACCACGGCGAGGCCGGGCGAGAGGCGGTAGACGGCCGCATCGTCGTTCGTGTTGAAGCCCACCAGGGCCTGAGGGGCGCGGGAGGACTTCAGTCCCCCCAGGATTTTCGACAGGTCCCCGGCCTTGAGCTTCGCCGCGCATCCCGCGCAGTGACTCAGCTCGGTGAGGCGCAGGCGCTTCACCGACTTCGCGTTCGCCACGGCGTGTTCCCCTTTTCGGACCCGCCCGGATGAGGGGCGGGCCAGGTGTCCGACTCAGATGATGCGCACGTACTCGCGCTTGAGGAGCTGTACCAGACCCTCCGCCGTGACGACATCATCCGCGTCCGCGCGGTCCAACACGCCCACCAGGGTGCCCTGGTTGATGACCAGCTGGAGCACGTCCAAAAGCTCCGGCGTGAGTTCCTTGAGCGGCGCCGCCAGTGGGACGACGAGTTGGAGCATCGCCTCCGGGGGCGGCAGGCTCGGCTGGAGGCGCTTGAGCTCGTCGAGCTGACGGAGCGCATCCATCAGCAGCGCCTCCGTGGACGAGTCCAGCTCCACCATGAACTCCTGGGTGTCCGCCGGACGCAGCTCGAAGTCGCCCTGCTCCCAGGTGATGATGCGGTTGAAGCTCTTCTGCGGCCCCAGGTTGTGGTTCTCGTTGATGACCGCGTAGTACACGCGACCCTGGCGCAGGTAGATCTTCCCCTCCTGGGCGCTGTTGACGACCAGCACGCCGTTCTTCTTGGAGGTGTGGAAGAGCTGCAGCAGGTCCGGCAGGGGGATTTCCTCAATCTTCCCCGTCATGGAGCTGCCCTTGGTGGTGGTCCGCGCGGCCTGGGCGGCGGCGGCCTCCTCCAGCTTCAGCTTGGCCATGCTCTCGTCCACGTTGGCGCCGTCAGCGCCCTGGTGCACGAGCTTGAGGATGGAGGTGCCAATGAGGATGCGGTCCCCCTCCTTGAGCCGGGCCTGCTTCACCTTCTCGCCGTTGACGAAGGTGCCGTTGGTCGAGCCGAGGTCCTCGATGGTGATCTTCCCATCCGAGAAGCTGATCTTCGCATGCTTGCGAGAGACCATGTCCTCGACGAGCACCATGTCCAGCTCGCTGGAGCGGCCGATGACGATCTGCTTCTCCGCCTTCAGCGGGAACTCTCCGCCCTGGTACTTCCCGGAGATGAACTTCAGGGCATAGGTCTTCGTAATATCCATGGTCATCAACCCGCCTGCTCCACCTTGCCGGGGTCCTTCACCAGGTTGAGATACATCTGCGCGCTCTTGTTGTCCGGGCTGCGCGCCAGCACGTCCTCCCACACCTGCACCGCCTCCGCCCTGCGACCGGCGGAGTACAGCGCCACGCCGTACTGGATACGGCCTGGGATGAAGGATGGGTTCTGGGCGATGACCTGCTCGTACTCGGCGATGGCCGCCACGTTGTCACCCGCGTCGCGCAGGGCGTTGCCCAGCTTGAGGCGGATGTCCACGAACTGGGGACACAGGCCCAGCGCGCGACGGTACTCCTCGACGGCCTTCTGCCAGGCGCCGCTGGACGCGTACACGTCGCCAATCTCGCCGTACATGTTGGCGATCTTCTTCTCGACGTAGGGGTCCAACTCACCGGGGCCGGTCTTCTGCCGGGACAAGGCGGCCTGGTAGACCTCCTTCGCCTCGGCGTACTTCCCCATGTCGTTGTAGATGACCGCCAGGTTCAGCGCCGCTTCGGTGTACGCCGGATTCAGGTTCAGCGCGGACTCGAACGCCCGCTGCGCCCGGGCGAACTGGCCCTGGTCGTGGTAGATGATGCCGAGCATGTTGAATACGTCCGCGAACGTCGGATTCTGCTCGACGATTTTCGCGAGGTACTGCTCGGCCTGGGCGTACTGCTTCTTCTCGAAGTAGCCGCGCCCGAGGGTCAGTAGCTGCTTGAGGGGCTCTTCCATGACTCGGCCCGTCCTCGGGCCCTGCCTCCGACGCAGGTAGCCTACATGAGCCCGGGCGAAAACAAGAATTCATCACCGTGAAGCGTGAGCGACAGCGACCGTTGGCCCCGGGTGTCCACCGGCCTCGACGGGAGAGAGCCCTGCAGCCGCCAGTGCTCCGTGACGACCGCCTCCTCCCGCTCCAAACGGATGTACCACGCCTCCGCCCGATAGACGCGTCCTCGCATCATCTTCAGCTCTTCCCATTCGGGTCCCGCCACTCCGGGATTTCCCGGCACGGTCAGCCGACTCAGGGCCTCCGCGTTCGCCGTCTCGAGCGCGCGGCGCCGGGCCTCCAGCGCGGCCACCACGGCGACCAGTCGGGGGGCGGCGGAGGGCTCGGGTTCCCAGTCTCCATTCTTGAAGACGAAGGGCACGCGCTCCACGCCGGCCGTGCCCACCTGGGTAGGGCCCAGCGTCCCCTTGAAGTCGAGGGTGGCGAAGGCCTCCGCCCGCTTCGCACCGGGCTCCACCGTCACGGTGATGCGGGCGAAGTGGTGCTCCTGGGAGACGAGCGGCACGGCCGCGTGGGGGATGGGCAGGGAAAGCCCGTAGGCCTCGGTCTGCTTCAGGACGGTGATGACCTCCGCCTCGGGCCCCGCGGCGAAGCCCAGGAGCCGGGGGACGAGCACCGCGCAGGCGGCGAGCACCGCCAGTCCGGCGATGAACAGGCCGCCCAGGCGACTCCACTGCTGCGTCGTCCTCACGTGCCCAGCATGCGCTGGGCCTTCTCCGCGGCGGGAGTCCCGGGCAGGCGGCGCAGCACCTGGCGCAGCGTCTCCTCCGCGCGCTTCGGGTCATTCAGCTTCACGTACGCCTCATGCAGGTCGAAGAGCGCCTCCTCCTCGAAGGGCGTGCCCGGATACTTGGTGAGCAGGGCCTCCAGTCGCTGGGCGACGGCCTTCCAGCGCTCGCGCTTCGTGTAGAAGCGGGCCACGTACAGCTCGTGCTCGGCCAGCCGCTTGCGCGCCTCGTCCGCGTGCTTCTTGGCCTCCGGGGCGAACTCCGAATCGGGGTACTGGCGGAGGAACTCCTCCATGGTGGACAGCCCCGCGCGAATCTCCACCTGGTCCTTCTCCTCCGAGGGCGGGAGGGCGAAGAAGTCGGAGGGATACTCCTCCACGTGGGTGAGGGCGGAGCGGAAGGCGGCGTAGTCCACCTTGGCGTGGGTGGGGTGGAGCTTGATGAAGGACTGGTACTGGTCCCGGGCCTCCGGAAAGGCCTCGCGAGCGAAGTCCAGGTCCGCCAGTCGCAGCTCCGCTTCGCGCGCGGCCTCCTGGTAGGGGAACTTGGCGCGGACGTACTCGAAGTACTTCTGGGACTTGAGGAAGTCCTTGTTCTCCAGGGCCTCGCTGCCGAGTCGGAGGTTCTCCTCGGCGGTGACGGCGTAGTCAGGGTCTCCGCCCTGCGTGCCGGAGAGGGCGGCGCAACCGGAGGTGAGCAGCAGGACGGTGGTCAGGAAGGCGACGGCGGAACGCATCGGCGCCACGCTATTCGTCCGGCCCCGAGGGGTCCAGCGAAGGTTCTCCCAGGAGCTGATGGATGACGTCCTGGGAGAATCCACGACCCGACAGGAACCGTGCGGCGCGGGCCCACGCCTTCCCGTCGGGCGGGCGAGCCGACAGCCCCCGCTTCTCCAGGGCCGTGCGCGCGGCGGCCACCGCGTCGAACTCCACCGCGTCCCGGGCGGAGTCGAGCGCACCTTGGGCCTCGTCCTCGGACAACCCATGGGAGTGGAGGCGATGGAGGACGGCCGCGGGCCCCTTGCCGCCCTTCAGGAGGGAGGCGGCGCGCTCGCGGCCGAAGCGGGTGTCGTCGAGGTAACCCCAGCCCTGGAGCCGGGCGAGCGCGGCGTCGCGCACGGAGGCCGGGAAGCCCTTTTTCTCCAGGGCCTGGAGCAGCTCGTGGCGGGTGCGGGCGCGGGCCGCCAGGAGCTTGAGGCCCGCATCCGTGGCGCGCTGGACGGCCTCCGGTCCTTCATCCTCCGAGAGCATGGCGGGATACGTAGCATGTGGTAACAGGCGCGGGCATGCACCCTGTCCTCGCCCGCTTCCTCACCGCCGATGTCGCGAAGGAGACGCTCCGCAAGCAGCAGGCGGGAGAGTCCCTCGCTCCGGAGGAGAAGTCCTTCACCGAGGCCGCCAAGGCTCACCCGCGCCAGGCCTCCATCCTCATGGACGTGGGAGGCCGCGTCCTGTCCTCGGATGCCCAGGCCGCGCTCGTGCTGCTGGCGGCCCATGCCTCGGCGCGCGCGCTGATGGAGGACGCGGAGCTGGCCGAGCCGGCTCGCAAGGCCCGCGAGGCGCTGGCCGAGGAAGGAGCCAGTGAGGAGGAGACGGACGCGTTCATCGCCTCCATCCTCCTGGAGGAAGCCTTCGGCTACGCGCAGGACGTGGATTCGTTCGACCGGGACTACGTGAAGGAGTCCCTGGGCGAAGTGCCCGCGCTGGCGGGGCTCACCAAGGAAGCGGTGGACGCCCTCTTCCTCGGGTTCGTGAAGGGTGCGCCGAACGACGGCGAGCGCAAGGTGCGGGAGACCATGGCCCGTGCGCTCTTCGACATCGCCTGGGAAGAAGGGCCCGCGCCCATCAACCCCGAGCACATCGATTCGCTCTTCGACGCGGAGATCGCCAACAAGCCCGAGGAGGAGCAGGAGGCCAAGGTGCACGCCACCGCGCAGCTGCTCCAGGTGCTCTCGCGTGAGGGACTCATGGGGCCGCTGCGCCTGTCGCGGCTGCGCGCCATGCTCGGCGAGGAAGACGCGTAGAGACGCCGGGCCCATCCGTTCGATTGGATGGGCCCCGCTGTCACATCAGAAGCGTTCGATCTGGAAGTCGTCGTCGCCGCCGGCCGCCGGTGCGGGCGCGGGGGCCGGAGCGGGAGGACGTGCGGCGGGCGCGGGGGCCGGTGGACGCGCGGCCTGGGCGGGCGCGGGCGGGCGGGCGGCGGCGGGAGCCATGGGCGGGCCCGGACGCTGGGCCTGGGCGGGCACCGGCGTGGGCGGTGAAGCCGGAGGCGGCGCGGCGGCTCCCGTGGGAGCCCCCTTCTGCGCGAAGGCGGCCGAGCCGGGAATCGGGCGGGCATCGCCGGGCTTCGCGTCGAAGTTGTCCCACTTCGAGTCGGACGTGCCGCTGATGCCGGAGAAGCGCAGCGCGAAGTCGTCCGGGTTGGACGCCTGCCGGTGGGCCTCCTCGTAGGTGACGAGTCCCTGTCGCACCAGGCTCATCAACGACTGGTCGAAGGTCTGCATGCCGTAGGAGTCGGTGCCCTGGGCGATGGCGTCGTGAATCTCCTTCGTCCGGTCCTTGTCCTCGATGAGCTCGCGCACGCGCGCGGTGACGCGCAGCACCTCCACCGCGGCCACGCGGCCCTTGCCGTCCGCGCGCGGCACCAGACGCTGGCTGACCACGCCCTTGAGCACGCTCGCGAGCTGGATGCGCACCTGCTTCTGCTGGTGCGGAGGGAAGGCGGAGACGATGCGGTTGACCGTCTCGGTCGCGTCCAGCGTGTGCAGCGTCGACATGACGAGGTGGCCCGTCTCCGCCGCGTGCAGCGCCGTCTCGATGGTCTCGTGGTCTCTCATTTCGCCCACGAGGATGACGTCCGGGTCCTGTCGCAGCGCGCTCTTGAGCGCCTGCGCGAAGCTCATCGTGTCCACGCCCACTTCGCGCTGATTCACGATGGAGCGCTTGTCCCGGATGAGGAACTCGATGGGGTCCTCAATCGTCATGATGTGGCTGGTCTCGTTGGCGTTGATGTGGTCGATCATCGCCGCCAACGTCGTGGACTTGCCGGAGCCCGTCGTCCCCGTCACCAGGACCAGACCGCGCTCCTCACCACAAATCTTCGCCAGCACCTGCGGCAGCAGCAGGTCCTGCATGGTCATCACCTTGAACGGGATGACACGCAGCACCGCGCCCACCGTGCCGCGCTGCTGGAAGACGTTCACGCGGAAGCGGCCCAGGCCCGGCACGCCGTACGCCAGGTCCACCTCGTTGCTCGACTTGAACTTCTCCTTCTGGAACTCGTTCATGATGCCGAAGGCCATGCGCGCCACCTCCTCCGGAGGGAGGCGACGACCGTCCTTCAACGGCACCAGCGAGCCATCCACCCGGAACATGGGAGGCAGGCCTGCCTTGAGATGAATGTCGGAGGCACCGCCGCGCAGGGCGATCTGGAGAATCTCATTCAGTTCCATGGGCGCCTGGAATCGTAGCAGACGCCCCCGCGCCGAAGCGACCGAGGGAAATGGTGAGTCCCGGAAAACACCACGGCGGAGACCCTCGTGAGAGAGCCTCCGCCGCGGGAGACAACCGAGCAACCAACCTGAGCGGTTAGCGCTTGGAGAACTGGAACCGGCGACGCGCGCCCGGCTGACCGTACTTCTTGCGCTCGACCGCGCGAGCATCGCGGGTGAGGAAGCCGGCCTTCTTCAGCGCCGGACGGAACTCCGGGTTGAAGGCGCACAGGGCGCGGGCGATGCCGTGACGGATGGCACCGGCCTGACCGGAGAGACCGCCGCCGCGAACGTTCACGGTGACGTCGAGCTTCCCCTTCTGCTCGAGGATCTCGAGAGGCTGATTGAGCACCATCTTCGAGGTCTCACGACCGAAGTAGTCGTTGATCTCCCGACCGTTGATGGTGACCTGACCCGTGCCGGGACGGAGCCACACGCGGGCGGTGGCTTCCTTGCGGCGGCCGGTGGCGTAGAAACCGAGCTCTTGGTGAATGGGCATGGACGTTGTCTCCCTTACGCCTCGACCGCGAACGCGGCCGGCTTCTGGGCGGCGTGCGGGTGGGTGTCACCTGCGTAGACCTTCAGCTTCGTCATCATCTGCCGACCGAGCGCGTTGCGGGGCAACATGCGGCGCACGGCGTTGAGGATGACGTCCTCGGGGTGACGCTGGCGGAGCTTCTCCAGGTTGGTGATCTTCAAACCACCGGGGAAACCCGCACGGGAGTGCCGGTAGTAGAGCTTGTCCTGCTCCTTCGTTCCCGTCACCTTCACCTTTTCGGCGTTGATGACGATGACGTGGTCGCCCGTATCGATGGACGGCGTGTAGATGGCCTTGTGCTTACCCTTGAGCAGGGTGGCAATCTGGCTCGCCGCGCGGCCCAGCACCTTGTCGGACACGTCGATGACGTGCCACTGGCGCTTGATGTCCCCAGCCTTCGCGCTGTAGGTCTTCTGCGACATTTCTTGCACTCCAAACTTCTCGCGGCCGCCAGGTGCATGCCGGGGAACCGCTGAACGTGCCTAACCAACCGCAGGTCCGCCGTTGAAACTCCACGGAGGCCTGGAAAGGCCGACCCTCCTAGTCGGCATGGGGGATCAAGTCAAGGTTGGTGGGGCCTCGCCCCTGGAAAGCCTGTCTGCCGCCCCCACCCCACCCTACCGCCCAGGCACCCCACCGCCCCCCGGAGCCCCGGGCGCCGGCTTCTTGAAGCGCTCCTTCAGGTTCGCGAAGAAGTTCTTCTCCTCCGGCGTGGGGTCACCTTGACGCGGCGCGTCCATGGCGACGTGCTCGGCGACCTCCGGGGGGAGGTCCTCCAGGAACCGGGAGGGCGTCCGGGGGACTTCCTTGCCGCGCTTCACGCGGGTGACGGCGCGCGTGAGGTACAGCGTCTCCTTGGCGCGGGTGATGCCCACGTAGCAGAGGCGGCGCTCCTCCTCGAGGTTCTGCGCCTCGCCCTGCATGCCTCCGTGCGGCATCAGGTCCTCCTCCATGCCGATGAAGAAGACGAGCCGGTACTCCAGGCCCTTGGACGCGTGCACCGTCATCAGGGTGACGCGGCGGTTGGCGCCGGGCACGTCGTCGTCCTCCTCCTGCTTCGTGTCCAGGCTGAGGCGGTTGAGGTACGTCAGGAGGCTGGCCTTGGGGCCCTCGCGCTTCTCGAAGCGCTCCAGCGAGCCGAGCACCCCATCCACGCCCTTGAGCTTCTTGTCCGCGCTGGTGGCGCTGGGCGCGTGTGCGCGCGTGGCCTCGCGAAAGCCAATCTCCTCCAGGAGCTTGCGCGTCACGGTGGCCAGCTGGCCGTGCTCGTACGCGGCGCGGTAGCGCTCCACCAGCTCCACGAACTCGCGGACCTTCTCGCCGGCGCCGGGGGGCAAATCCTCGTACTCGGTGGCCTTGCGCATCACCGTCCACAGGGTGACGCCCTCGGAGCGCGAGTGCCCGTGCAGCCGCTCCATCGTCACGTCGCCGATGCCCCGGGACGGGACGTTGACGATGCGCATGAGGGAGATTTCATCCAGCCGGTTCACGATGACCTTGAAGTACGCGATGACGTCCTTCACCTCGCGCCGGTCGAAGAACTCGCTGCCGCCCACGACTTCGTAGGAGATGCCCTTCTCGCGCAGCATCTCCTCCACCGGGTGGGACTGGCCGTTGGTCCGGTAGAGCACCGCGATGTCGTCCTCGAGGACGCCCAGCGACACGTGCTTCTGGATTTCGTGCGCGACGAAGCGGGCCTCCTCCTCGTCATTGGGGCACGCCACGACCTTGACCTTGGGGCCGCCCTTGCGGTCGGTCCACATCTGCTTGGCCTTGCGCTCGGGGTTCTTCGCGATGACGGCGTTGGCCGCGTCCAGCACCATCTGCACGGAGCGGTAGTTCTGCTCCAGTCGCACCTCCTTCCCACCCGGGAAGAAGTGGTCGAAGTGGAGGATGTTGCGCACCTCCGCGCCGCGCCACGAGTAGATGCACTGGTCGTCGTCACCCACCGCGCACACGTTGCGCGACTCGCCGGCCATCAGCTTGAGCACGTCGAGCTGGGCCATGTTGGTGTCCTGGAACTCGTCCACCAGGAGGTAGCGGAAGCGGCGCGTGTACTTGACGTAGAGGTCCGAGTGCTCGCGTAGCAGCCGCGCGGGCAACAGGAGCAGGTCATCGAAGTCCACCGAGCCCTGCGCCTTCAGCGCGAGCTGGTAGCCCGGGTACACCATGTGGGTGATGAGGTCGTAGTCATCACCGATGCCCTCCGGCTTGGGCTCCGGGGCCTTGCCGGAGTTCTTCGCCTTGGAGATGAGGTTGAGCACCTTGCGCGCGTCGAAGGCGCGGTCGTCGATGCGGTGCTCGCGCATGGCGCGGCGGATGATGGCCAGCTGATCACCCATGTCCGCGATGGCGAACTTCTTGGGCCACCCCAGGCGATGGATGTCCTCGCGGAGCATCTCCGCGCCGAAGGCGTGGAAGGTGCACACCAGCACGCCCTGCGCGCGCGGCCCGGCCATGTGGACCAGGCGCTCCTTCATCTCGGTCGCCGCCTTGTTGGTGAAGGTGACGGCGAGGATGTTGCGAGCCAGGATGTGGTCTGGTCGCTCGTTGAGCAGGTGGACGATGCGGTGGGTGATGACGCGAGTCTTCCCGCTGCCAGCACCCGCGAGGACCAGCAAGGGCCCCTGGAGGGTAACCACGGCCTCGCGCTGCGGAGGGTTGAGCTTCGAGAGGTCCATTGCGCGCGGGCCGGGGATACCCTTTGATTCGTCCGTGCGCGACAACTTTCTCCTCCGCCTCACCGCCGCCCTGCTCGCGCTCGCTCCAGGTGTCGGATGCCTGGACCGTGACGGCGCCTCACGCGAGGTGGAAGCCTCCGTGCCCGCCGCGAGCGCGCCCTGCGTGTACTTCAAGACGCTGGCCCCCTTCCTCCCAGAGACGCTGGAGGGGTTCACCGTCGCGCGCACCCAGGGCTCCACCGGCAAGTACGGCGAGGTGTCCGTCTCCGAGGCCGAGCGCCTGTTCACCCGAGGTGAGGGACGAGAGGTGAAGGTGCGCATCGTGGACACCACGATGGGCGAGAAGATTGGACAGGCCATCCGCGACGCGGCGGAGCGGGCCAAGGACCGGGCACCCAGCGACCCGGCGGCCCCCATCCACTGGAAGGACGCGGTGGGCTTCGTGAGGTACGACGCGGAGGAGTCGCTGGCGGAGGCCAACCTGCTGGTGGGCGACCGCTTCGTGGTGGCCGTCACCAGCCGGGGTTTCCCGGGTACGGTGGAGGTGCGGCGGGTGGCGCGTGGAATCGACCTGGCCGGGCTGGCCCGGCTTCAGTGAGCCCCGACAATGGGCAAGGAGTGTCCCGGGTGGTGAAGGAGAAAGGTACGCGGCCCGACGCAGTGGATCCGCTCGCCGCGGAGAAGGCCGCACGCGCGTTGGTGGCGACGCTCGGCAAGCGGGAGTTCCTGGAACAACTCCAGAAGCTCACCAAGAGCTTTGCGTCGGACCCCGGCAACCCCGGCTCCTACGCATGCGAGGGATGTCAGCGCTGCGCCAACTGCATGTTCTGCAAGGACTGCGACAGCTGCTTCCAGTGCACCCACTGCACGCGGTGCGAGCTGTGCAACAACTGCTCGCACTGCGTGGAGTGCAAGAGCTGTCACGCGTGCGCCTACTGCCTGCAGAGCGAGAACTGCACCACCAGCGCGTACCTGGTGCTCTGCCGCAACCTGCAGGACTGCAACTACTGCTTCGGCTGCGTGGGGCTGGCCAAGAAGGACTTCCACATCCTCAATGTCCCCTTCCCTCGAACCGAGTACTTCAAGGTCGTGGGCAAGCTGCGCAAGGAGCTGGGGCTGTCGTGAGCAGCCCCGTCGTCCCCGTGCGCGCTGCTAGAGGGCGCGCACGTAGAGGGCCTTGAGGTACTCCGTCTCCTGCAACCCACCGAGCACCGGGTGGTCCAGGCCCGCGCCCCGGCGCTCCAGAATCTGAATCGGGCGCTTGGCGTCCGCCGCGGCGCCGAGCAGCATCTCCTCGAAGCCCGCGCGGTCCAGCTTGCCGGAGCACGAGCAGGTGACGAGCAGTCCGTCCGGCTTCAAGCAGCGCAACGCGCGCAGGTTCAGCTCGTGGTAGGCGCGCAGCGCGGTCTCCAGTCCCTCGCGGCGCTTGGCGAGCCCCGGCGGGTCCAACACGATGGTGTCGAAGCGCCGGCTCTGTGAGTCGAAGCGCTTGAGCACATCGAAGGCGTTGGCGTTCTCCACGCTGACGTTCGTCCGGTTGTTGGCGCGGGCGTTTTCGCCGATGCGCGCCGCGGCCTTCTCGTCCTGCTCCACCGCGAGCACCGACTCGGAGTTGCGAGCCAGGGCCAGCGCGAAGCCACCGTGGTAGCTGAAGAGGTCCAGCGCCTCGCCGCGCGCCAGCTCTCCGGCGCGCAGGTGGTTGTCCACCTGGTCCAGGAAGGCGCCCGTCTTCATGTCGCCCAGCAGGTCCACTTCGAAGCGGTTGTCGCCCTCGTGGTACGTGAAGCGAGACTCGCCCTCGCCGTGCAGGAAGCGCGACTCGCGCGGAAGGCCCTCGAAGTCGCGGCCGGAGGCGTCGTCGCGGCACACCACGTGGGTGGCGCCGGTGAGTTCCACCAGCATCTTCGCCAGGGACTCCTTGCGGGCGTCCATGCCCTCGGAGAGCGTCTGGAGCGTCAGGCCCTTGCCATAGCGGTCCACGAAGAGGCCGGGCAGCTGGTCCGACTCACCATGCACCAGCCGCAGACCGTCGCGCCCGGACAGCGAGGACCTGCGCGCGAGCGCGGCCTCCAGGCGACGACGGAAGAAGAGGTCGTTCACCGGCTGCTCGCGAGGGGGCTTGCGCGTCAGCAGCCGCAGCGCCAGCGGGGAGCGCCGCGCATAGAGGGCCTGGCCAATGGGGTTGCCCTGCGAGTCCACCACCAGCACCACCGCGCCAGGGCCCGTCACGTCGGGGGGGGCGGCCAGCTCGGTGCGGTACAGCCAGGGGTTTCCGGTGCGCAGGGACTTCGCGCCCTTGGGAGTCGTACGTGCCACGGGAAGCGTTACGTTGATGGCCATTCGCGTCACTCCAGGCCGCGCGCGGCCAGTTCTTCATCGTCCTCCCCTCGCAGATGCCCGATTTCGTGCAGCAATGTCACGCGAATCTGCTCGCGCAGCTCCGCCGGCGTGCGCACGGCCCTCGCCAGGTTGCGTCGGTAGAGCACCACGGAGCGGCACGGTGTCTCGGTTCCGTCGCACGGCGCGCCCAGCGGCGGCCCTCTGAACAATCCAAGGATGGTGGGCGACAGCGGAGGCTGGTTGGCCAGCAAGTCACCCTCGGCGGGCAGCTCCTCCGCGGTGACGGGCACTCCCTCCAAGTCGCCCCGCATGTCCACGGGCAGCTCCGACACGGCCCGCGCCACGTCCACGCGGAAGGCGTCCTCGCCAGGCAGGGGCGGCGTCGGGAAGTCCTCCGGCGCCAGGCTCCGGGCCTTGTCGAAGTGGACCTGCGCCTGCTTCCACTTCCCCTCTCGCTCCAGCAACAAGCCCAGGTGCTGGTGCGCATGCGCGGCGCGCTCCGCGTCGGACACGAGCCCCTGGAAGGCCACCTTCGCCTCGGCGAAGCGACACAGCTCGAAGAGGGCCAGGGCCCGCTCGTAGAGCGCTTCCCGGCTGCCCGGCTCCCGGGCCAGGACGATGGCCGCGCGCGCCAGGGCCTCTTCCGACTGGCCCAGGTCGTTGAAGGCCATGGCCGCCACCAGCGCCAGATGCGGAATCAGCTCCGGAGGCGTGCCGGGCTGAGACAGGCCGCGCTCGGCGTAGAGCGTGCCCAGTTCGTCTCGCTCGCGCGTGGAGGGCAGCTGCACGGCATAGAGGTGCGCCGCGCCCAGCAGCGCATCCGAGTCCCCCGGGTCGATGGCGAGCGCCCGCGCGAAGGCGAGCTGGGCCTCGGGCTCGCGTCCCAGCGCGGCCAGCGCCACGCCGCGCTCGGCATGGGCCGCCGCGAGGTCCGGCTCCAGGGCCGCCGCCTGCGCCGCGCACGACAGCGCCTCCTCGAAGCGACCTCCGTCGTAGTACCCGCGCGCCGCGTCCAGCGGCGAGCTGCCCTGCGCGCGACACACCGCGAGCGGCTGCACGGGACGCGAGGCGACGTCGGCACCTTCCGCCGGGGAGGCATTGGCCGCCGGGGCCTTCACCGAGGACACCTCCGGCGGACCGGCGTCTCCCGTCTCCGGGGCCGAGGCGTTCCGCTTACACGCGGTGAGGAGAAGGCAGAGGGCGAGCAGACCGCGCCGCGACATGGGGCGTCAGGCTACGGCATCACCTCGTGGCCGGGAAGCGGGGACGTGCATGCTCGCTCGGCAGGCGGCATCCCCGAGCGCGCTCGGGTGAACTAGGGTGGGAGCCCCATGAGAGACTTGATTCTGGCGTCCACGTCCAGCGCCCGCCGAGCGCTGATGGATGGCCTGGGCCTGCCCTACCGCACCCAATCCCCAGGGGTGGACGAGACAGTGGCTCCCCACCTGTCCGCGAAGGAGGCCGTCCGGGAGCTGGCGGCCCGCAAGGCCCGCGCGGTCCACGCGCGCAACCCGGACGCATGGGTGCTGGGCGCCGACCAGCTCGTCGAAGTCGCCGGCGAGACGCTCACCAAGCCCGATAACCGCGACGCCGCGCGCGGGCAACTGGGCAAGTTGCTGGGCCATACCCACGACATCCACACCGGCGTCTGCCTCGTGGGCCCCGGAGGCCACGTCAGCGAGGCCGTGGAGACCGCCCGACTCACCTTCCACGCCGTGACGCCCGACGAGTTGGAGCGCTACCTGGACCTGAACGAGTGGGAGGGCTGCTGCGGCAGCTACCGCGTGGAAGGCGCGGGACAGGCCCTGCTGGCGCGATTGGACGGAGACCGCTCCAACGTGCAGGGCCTGCCCATGGTGACGGTGGTGCGACTGCTGCGGCAGGCCGGCTTCCCGTTCTTCGAGCGCCGGTAGTCCGCCCCTCCGTCAGCCCGCGGTGGACAACTCCGCGAGAATCTCCTGATACGCGGCGCGGGCCTTGTCGGACTGGTCCGCCTTGAAGCTGGCCGCCGCTACCACTGGGTGACCGCCACCGCCGAACCGACCGGCAATCGCCGACAGGTCGTGCTTGCGCAGCTCCGGCTTCCACGGGTTGGAGCCGAGCGACACCTTGGCTCGCGACGCGCCCTTGCCCACCCACAGCGTGTAGCGCGCATCCGGATAGAGCGCGTACGCGATGAACTTGTTGAGGCTGTCGACGCCCTCGTCCACCAGGTCGAAGAAGACGACGCCGCGCTCGTAGCGGGCCTTCGCTCGCACCAGTTCGATGTGGCCCTGGTGACGCGAGAGCAGCGGGGCCAGCGGCGTGGCGATGAGCGGCGAGGCGGCGAGCTCCGCGAGCGATTCCGACTGCATGCGCCGGATGACCTCGGGGATGAGCGCCGGGTCCTTGTTCGCCTCCAGCACCGTCATGATGCGCAGCGCGGGCTCCTCCAGCGCCACCGCCATCTGGGGCGACGGAAACTGGGCGCCGTCGATGATTTCGGCCCAGTGGATGAGGTCCGAGAGCGACGACGCATCCCAGCCGAAGCGCTCGTGCGCCACGTCCGCCAGGTACTTCGTGCAGCTCTTGCGGTGCCCGTCGTGGAACTTGCGCCCGCTCGTGTCCGCACGGAAATGCGCCTCGTCCCCTGGCTGCTGGAAGGCGGAGGCATGGTGGTCGAACCACCACGTCAGCCGCGCGTCCTGGCTGTAGCGGAAGTCGACGATGACGTTCTCCTCGCCAGTGAAGACCGCCGGGTCGATGCCCTCCGCGCCCGGCTTGTGATTCAGGCCCTGGTAGCCAAAGGCCGCGTCCGCGCGGACGCGCTCCCGATAGAAGCGGGAGAACACCGCGGCGCTCGCGGCACCGTCGAAGCAGTTGTCGTGAAAGAGGACCTGAACGTTCATGGCGGGCTGCCCTTTACTGCAACGCGAGTCCCTCGCCCACCGCCGCGAAGGCCGCGGCCCCCTGCGCATCGCCCGTCTGTACATCACCCGACCCGGCGGCGACGACGGCCAGCCCCACCAATCGACCATCCGCCAGCAGCCCGCAGCCCAGCGTGCCTCGCGCCCCCGCCGACGTGTTCAGCGCGTAGAGCTGCGTGCGGCCACCCAGCGCCGCGGGCGCGGGCCGCGTCAACGGCGCATTCGACGCCCCACCCAACGAGCGCAGCAGGCCCTGACACCCCGCCGCCAGCGACACACCCGGCGAGCGCTCCACCCACAAGAGACCGAAGCGTCCCCGCGCCACGTCGCCGAAGCCCACGCCGCTGCCGTTCAGCGTCGCCGTGGGCAGCACCAGGTGCGTGGAGAGCTGCTCGCGCGTCAGCCGCTCCCACCCCACGGGCAGCTCCAGCCGGTATCCCAGCTCGCTGCCGACCAGGAGCTGGCGGACGCCGCCACCGCCCCCCGGAGTCAGCGTCCCCGGAATGGCGAGGAGCACCGACGACGCCAGCGCCACGGCGAGGCCCAGGCCCAGGCCCACGTACCGCCGCGCGGCGCCAGGCTCGCCCAGCACCAGCGTCAGCGCCACCAGTCCCAGCGCGAAGTAGGCCACGTGCACCGGGGCCGTCGGCGCCGCGCGCGCAAGCCAGGCCGTGGCCAACAGCTGCACCACCAGCCCCGTCTGCGCGAGCCCCTTCGCGGGCCCCCGGTTGACCACCAGCACCAGCGCGAGCACCAGGTCCAGCGCCACCAGCCCGTACGTCCACGAGGGGTCCTGGAGCGAGCCCAACACGCCACCGGCTCGCAGGAACCACGCCGCCGCGCTCGCCCCCAGCACACCCGCCACGGGCCCTGGATGGGCGGACACCGCGCTCGTCACCAGGTCGCCACCGAACACCGTGGCGTCGTCGTCCACCGCGTCCCCCAACCTGTCCAGCCGCGTGCGGCCGACCTTCTTGTAGGACTGGAGATGATCGAACGGCTCACCACAGGCGGGACAGGCCGTGGCACCCCGGGGAATGGGGCTATGACCGCAGCTCGGGCAGAGGGTCTGAGGCATGCGCCGGCGTATACCGCACTGAACACTCCGCCCACGAGAGCGCGACTCGCGTGTCAGCCTCACCCCGCAGTGCCAATTTTTCGACCAAAAGGGCGGGGCTCGAATGACACCTGAGTCATTCAAGACTGAGCACACTCGCAGTCCTTGCGGCTTCTGGCCGACTCTCGACTCTTGAACGAAACGTCGAGATTCCCGGGCTGGCTGAACGAAAAATCTCGACAGAACGAGGAATCGGTTCCGAACCCCGACGTTTACCGTGAGGTGGTGAACCTGGAACCCTGCTTCACTACAGGGAAATCCCGTAGAGCAGGTTACCTGCCAGGTGAGCCTCCGACTGGCACCTCGTCTGCATATGTCAGACCCCAGGTGTACTCACCCGCGCTGAACCGCGTGGTGGGAGGAGCACATGGCCAAGAGGACGACACGCAAGAGCGTCACGGTCCGCAGGCAGGGTCGCCGGGTGATGCCCGCGCTCCGGCGGACGGCTCAGCGGGCCCGGGTGGCCGCGGAGAGGGCCCAGCTCACCGTAGGGGAAGTCATCGCCGCGGCCTTCGACACGGCTGGTGGCGAGCTCGGTGAGGCGCTGGAGGTAATGACCTCGCCCCAGATGGCGCGGGCCCTGGGGCGCCGCATCATCGTCGTAGGTTGAAGCGCGACAGCGTCCCAGGCTTCCTCGGGCCGCACCCTCGACTCGGGACGCGGCCGGGAGGTCTGGGTGTCAGTCTCCCGCCAGCAGCTCGCTGGTGTAGTTCTGCTGGGTAGGCTCGCCCGCGAGCGCGCGTGAGAAGTCCTCGGCGTTGTTCGGGTGCACCAGGAAGGTGCCCGCGCGCGTCTCCAGGCGCACAGGCTCCACGTCCGGGTGCGGGTCAGCGGCCACGGTGCCACCGCCGCCATCGTCCAGCCGCGCGGTCGGCACGGTGGCACAGCCAGCGAACAGCAGGACACCGAGCGTCACGAGGCCAGTCTTCATCCGAGTCCTCCGGGGCACGGCCCATACGCATGTGGCGGACCGAGGGCCCCTGCCTATTCCGGTGACACCCCGAGCCGCAAGGCTCGATGCGTCGCACGCGAAGGACGGAAGGTCCGCGCCCCGGACACTTCACCGGAACGCGGGCCGAGCACGGAGAGGGATGGCCGGGACTGCCTGCGCGGCCGGCTATGGCCCGACGTGTCGCTCGCGACGGACGGCAGACCCGCGCCCGGGACTCCACCGGAATGCGGGCCGAGCACGACTCGGACTACCGGGGCTGCCAGCGCGGCCGAGCAGTGCTCGACGCGCCGCTCGCGAAGGACGGCAGACCCGCGCCCCGGACACTCCACCGGAACGCGGGCCGAGCACGACTCGGACTACCGGGGCTGCCAGCGCGGCCGAGCAGTGCTCGACGCGCCGCTCGCGAAGGACGGCAGACCCGCGCCCCGGACACTCCACCGGAACGCGGGCCGAGCACGACTCAGACTACCGGGGCTGCCAGCGCGGCCGGTGGTCGTCGCTGTCACCCGTCTGGAGGGTGTAGCCCGCCCTGGGATGGACGATGGCCGCGTTCACCGGAGCGCCAGTGGCGGGGTCGACCTGCTGGACGTTGAGCTGCCCCGCCTTGATGAAGGCAACGAAACGTCCGTCCGGAGAGAACGACGGGAGCGTGCCGTCATCCGCGAGCCGCACCTCGGTGCCCGTGGCGGTGCCATCCTGCGGATTGATTGCGCGCAGGAAGACGGCGTTGCCCGGTCGCGTCTGGCAGGGAGAAACGCCCCCGCCGCACAGCACGGCATCTCCCGTGGTGGGCTTGAAGTAGTACGCGCGCACGTACGCGGACCAGGTCCCATCCGGAGCCCAGATGGGACTGGCGATGAACGAGTCGATGGTGCCATCCGTGGACGTCTCCGTGGAGACATCCGCGATGAGCTGGGGCTGCCCACCCCCCGTCACGTTGAGCGAGTACAGCCGGAACAGCGGCACGGGGATGGCGTCCCCGGCGAACGTCACCATTTCGTTGTTCGGGTTGGACAGGAACAGGAGCTGGGAATTGACGTGGTTGTAGTGCGCCTGCTCCGCGGTGGCCCCCGAGTTGGCCAGGGGCGTCGGCGAAGCGCCGAGGCTCGAGGTCAACAGGCCCTCGCCCGTCACGTTGTAGACGAACGTCGTGCCATCCGGAGCCCAGTCCGGGAACGCGCCCGTCGTCGTGGCCTGCGATACCACACTGCCCGCGGGGTCCGTCGACACCACGGAGATGCCGGAGCGGCTGCTGCCGTTCTGCCGCACCCAGGCGATGGAGCTGCTCGGCTCCCACTCCATGGAGCGGAAGCTCTCCGTGTTGCCCGAACCACCATCCGCGAGGACCAGGGCCTGCCCCTGAACGAGCGGAACATCGCGCACCGTCAGGTCACCCGCGACCTTCTCCGTGGACGTGTCCACGGCCCCCTGCGCGAACGATACTCGCGTGCCGCTCGGTGCCCAGCGCGGGTAGCGGCTGTCCGTATCCCCGTCCGACAACGCCGTCATGCCCGGCGTGTCGTAGCGCATGACGAGCGCCTTCGAGACACCCGCGTCGTCGCGCCCCGTCACTGCGACATGCTGCGCCTGACACGTCAGGGGCGTGCCCTCACAGCGCAAGCCCGCGATGCAATCCGCGGAGGCCGCGCAGCTCTCGCCCTTCCCCGCCGTGCCCTGGCCTCCACCATCCGCCGGGCCCGCATCCGGCACGCCCGCGTCAGGCTCTCCCGCATCCGGGACACCCGCATCCGGCTCTCCCGCGTCCGGCTCTCCCGCGTCCGGCTCGGGAGGAGCGGGAATGGGACGCTGCTCACATTCATTGTCGGCGGTGCAGACCCACTCCTGCCCCTCGGCGGGCTGGCCATTGTCCGCGCGACAATCGAACTGGTCGACGCACTCGTCAGCACACCCCGACGAGAGTACCCACAGCGCGCAACACAGCGCCCCGACGACTCGCTTGTCCATATTGCCCCTCCAAAAAAGAGGAGGGCGTATAGCCTCGGGAAAATGACCGCGATGGTTCCCCGGGGTGGGTTCCAGAAGCGTGTTCCTGATTGAACGGCGATGCCCCACGGCGTGATGAATGATCGACACCCACTGCCATCTCGATGCGACGCGATTCGATGAGGACCGAACCTTCGTGCTGGAGCGAGCCTGGGCCGCGGGACTCCAAGGCATCCTCATCCCCGGCGTGGGCACGCATGACTGGGAACCCTTGCTGGAGCTGTCCCGGAACGAGCCCCGCATCCAGGTAGGCCTGGGCATCCACCCCCAGCTCCTGCCGGAGATGACGCCCGAGGAAGACGACGTGGCGCTGGAGTTGCTCGACGCGCTGTTGTCGAAGGGCGGCGCGGTGGCCGTGGGCGAGTGCGGACTGGATGGCCCGTCCCTTCCCGGCGCGCCGCTGGAGCGACAGGTGTCGGTGCTCCGGAGGCACCTGGCGCTCGCTCGCAAGCACCAGCTCCCCGTGTTGATGCATTGTCACCGACTCCATCCCGCGCTCATCGAGCTGCTCAAGCAGGAGCAGATGCCGGAGGCGGGCCTGCTCATGCACAGCTACAGCGGCGGCGTGGAGCTGGCGCGCTTCTATCTCCAGAAGGGCTGCCACTTCTCCTTCGCGGGCCCGGTGACGTGGGCGGAGGCACGCAAGCCGCTGGACGCGCTGCGCGCCATTCCCTTGGAGCGACTGATGGCCGAGACAGACGCCCCGGACCAGGCGCCCACGCCCCACCGGGGGGGCCGCTCCGAGCCGGCCTACCTGCCCCACATCCTGGAGGGGATGGCCCGCGTCCGGGGGGAGCCCCTCGACGAGGTCGCCCAGCGGACGACCGAGAATGCCCGCAGGCTCTTCCGGGAAGGTTTTCCCCCCGCTTCGCGGTAGGCGAGCGGTCGCGTTATAGAGGACTCCCATGAACCCGCAGCCCCCACCGCCCGCCCCTCCCCAGCCCGAGACCCCGCCCGCCGCCACGACGGCCACGCCGAATGCGGCCACGGGCTCGCTCGCCAGGCCCTTCAAGCTGTCCCGGCGCTTCGACCGCACGGGCCGACTGCTGGGCGACACGGCGATGGAGCGGCTGGCCAACGCACGCGTCGTGGTGTTCGGCCTGGGCGGCGTGGGCAGCTACGCGGCCGAGGGACTGGTGCGCAGTGGCATCGGCCACCTCACGCTGGTGGACCACGATGACGTGTGCGTCACCAACACCAACCGCCAGCTCCACGCGACGGTGAAGGCCGTGGGCAAGCCGAAGGCGGACCTGATGGCGCAGCGCTGCCGGGAGATCAACCCGGAGGCGAAGGTCGAAGCCGTGCGCGAGTTCTACCGCGAGGAAATCGCGGAGCAGATGCTCCAGGCCGGCCAGTACGACTTCGTCGTCGACGCCATCGACAACGTGAAGGCGAAGCTGCACCTCCTGCACCGCTGCGTGTCGCTGGGCATTCCCGTGGTCAGCTCCATGGGCGCCGCCGCGCGACTGGACCCCACCGCCATCCGCGTGGAGGACCTGTCCGAGACGCACATGGACCCGTTCGCCAAGGACATCCGCAAGCTGCTCAAGCGCAAGTACGGCGTGGAGACGGACCGGCACACCGGCATCACCGCCGTCTACTCCATCGAAGCGCGGCGCATGCCCGTGGCCCTCAACTACGACGACTCCACGGACGGCTTCCTCTGCGTGTGCCCGAACGACAACGACTTCCACACGTGCGACCACCGCACGCAGATTGACGGAAGCGTGTCCTTCGTCACGTCGTGCTTCGGGATGAACGCGGCCGGCGTCGTCGTGCGCCGGCTCGCCTCCACCCGCTGACGCCTCACGCCACCTGCTGGGACGAGGACTGCTGCGCCGTCACGGCGGCCTCGCGCCCACAGGGACGACGGAAGACGCAGCGCACGCACGGAGACAGCGACTCCGAGGTCGGAAAGGCGGACGCGTCCAGCGGCGTGTTCGTCGCCGGGTCCTTCAAGAGCGAGCGCATCTTCGCCACGCTCGTCTCGAAGTGCTGGTGGAAGGACGCCATGGCGCCCAGGTCCACCTGGACGTCCTGCTCCTTGCCTTCGTTGAGGTACACCAGCGACGCGCGCACCTTCTCCACCGGGAAGCGGTAGCGCTGCGACACGTAGAGCGCGTAGCCGAGCACCTGCTCGTCATAGCCATCGCGAGACTTGCCCGTCTTCCAGTCCACCACGACGGGCGTGCCGTCGGCGTCCACGAAGGCGAAGTCGGGGATGGCGAACACCTTCAGCCCGTTCAGCGTGAAGTGGGCGAAGTCGAAGCCCGCGTCGACCTCCAACCACTGCTCGGGCTTGAGGCTCTTGGCGATGACGGGCCAGCGCGACGTGAAGAACCACGCCAGCGCCGCGCGCACCGTCTCCCAGTTCTGCTTCCAGGCCTCGTCCGGCAGCACGTCGCCGTACTCGTGCTCGACGAGCCCGGTGAACGGCTTGCGGTACTTCTGCGACCAGTAGAGCTTCCCGCGCGAGTGCCGGAAGTCGTCCTGCATCACCTTGCGAGCCCGGGCCTCCACCGCGGCCGGGTCGACAGTGCGCCCCGCGCGCCAGTCCAGGAGCACGTCCTTGATCTGCTCGTGCACGATGCTGCCCGCCCAACTGAAGCGGTTGGCCAGCTTCTTGAGCACGTACAGCTCTCGCACGTCCTTCGGCGCGTCCGCCTCCCACCCGCCCCACGAGCGGTAGTAGTAGAAGTAGTAGGAGCGCAGGCATTCGGAGAACTTCTCGTGGCGGCTCTTGGACCAGGAGAAGTCGTTGCTGAGAGGGGGGCGCCGCATGGAAGCGGCGCATCCTAGGCGTTCGCTCGCTCCGCCAGAAGGGGAACAGGCAGGGAAACGAGCCCCCGGAGCGGGTTGAATGACAGTCCGGGTGCGCAACCCTGGGAGTATGGTCCCCGCCACCATGAAGAGCCAACCCTTCAAGGAGCGAGTCGTCCTCATCACAGGAGCGTCCAGCGGCATCGGCCGCGCGGCGGCTCGGGCCTACGCGGCGGCGGGGGCGCATGTCGTGCTCGCCGCCCGGCGCCTGGAGCGACTGGAGGATGTGGCCCGTGAAGTGGAGTCACTCGGCGTCAGGGCACTGTCCGTGCGGTGCGACGTGACGCGCAGCGAGGACGTGGAGCACCTCATGCGCGAGACACATGCCGCCTTCGGTGGGCTGGACGTGCTGGTGAACAACGCGGGCCAGGGCTTGTACGGCCCCCTGGCGTCCATCAGCGAGGAGCAGCTTCGGCAGGTCTTCGAGCTGAACGTGTTCGCGCTGTGGCGGGTGACTCGCGCCGCGCTGCCACTGCTGCGCGGACGGCGCGGAGCCCAGGTGGTGAATGTCAGCTCTGTGCTGGGACATCGCGGGTTGCCGTTGCTGGGTGGGTACTGCGCGTCGAAGGCCGCGGTGAACGCGATGACGGAGTCGCTGCGCACGGAGCTGGCGACGGAAGGCATCCGCGTGCTGCTCGTGTCTCCGGGCTTTACCGAGAGCGAGTTCCGCGAGCACCGGCTGAACGCGGAGGGCTGGGCGCAGGAAGCCGTTCCGTTGAAGGCCATGTCGTCGGAGGAAGTCGCCCAATCGATGGTGCGCGCGAGCGTGCGAGGACGGCGCGACACCATCCTCACCCTCCCCGGACGCGTCATGGTACTGGCCAACCGATTCGTCCCCGGCCTGTTCGACCGTGTTGCCCACCGCATGGCCAACCCCGTGAAGAAAGACGCATGAGTCCCCGCAGTCGCCCCACGAAGCGCGCCGCAACACCGGACACCCAGACGCAGCTCGGAATGCTGGACTCGGGTGCGGCGCCCCCGGCCGAACCCACGACGGAGCAGGACCGGAACATGGTCCGTCCGCGTCGAGGTCGTCCGCCGCGCAAGCCTGAAGCCTTGCCCGCACAGTCTTCAGTCCCCGTTGCCGCGATGACTCATGAGGCCACACCCGTGGAGCCTCCTCGTGCGAAACGCGGTCGTCCACCGCGTACCGTCGTGTCGGCCCGTGTTCCCACGGTGACTCCGAGCACCGCGCACCTCGCCTCGGTCCGGACACCGCTGTTGGACTGGTACGACCGGAACAAGCGCGACCTGCCCTGGCGCCGCACGAAGGACCCGTATGCCATCTGGCTGAGCGAGGTCATGCTTCAGCAGACGCAGGTGGCCACCGTGATTCCCTACTGGGAGCGCTTCCTCGCGCGATTCCCCACGGTGCTCGCCCTGGCCGCCGCTCCGCTGGATGACGTGCTCTCCGGATGGAAGGGCCTGGGCTACTACTCCCGCGCGCGCAACCTGCACCGCGCCGCGCAGGAAGTGGTGTCGCGATTCGGCGGCAAGCTGCCCTCGACCGCGGCGGAGCTACTCTCGCTCCCTGGCTTCGGCCGCTACACCTCCGGCGCCGTGGCCTCCATCGCCTTCAGAGAACAGGCTCCGCTCGTCGATGGCAACGTCGCGCGCGTGCTGTCCCGACTCTTCGAAGTGGAAGGTCTCCCCGGTGACCGCGAGCGAGAGGCCACGCTCTGGGAACTCGCCACCCTGCTGGTGAAAGGCGAGCGGCCCGGCGACTTCAACCAGGCGCTCATGGAGCACGGCGCCACGACGTGCCGCCCGGAGAACCCTCTGTGTCTGTTGTGCCCGGTACGCACCGGCTGCGTCGCCTTCCGCAGGGGCCGCGTGGACGAGCTGCCACCCGCCAAGGTGCGCGCCGCGCCAAAGAAGCTGACGCTGGCCCTCGCCGTGTGGGCCCACGCGGACACCCTGTTGTTCGCTCGCCGCGCGGACTCCGGCCTCTTCGGGGGCCTGTGGGAACTCCCCGCCGCCGAGGTGGATGAGGACGCCACCGAAGCGGAAACCACGCTCCGCCTCACTGGCGCGCTGGGCGCCGGCGTGAAGCTGGAGGCCATGCTGGGCACGGTGAAGCGGCAGCTCACCCATCGAGACCTCACACTGCGCCTCTACCGGGTATCGGGGCCGCTGCGCCCCACCCGCTCGGCGGCATTCCAGGAACTGCGCTGGTGCACACCGTCTGAAGCGGCGACCCTCGGCATGAGCACCGCGATGCAGCGCGCGCTCGAAGCAGCGATGACCGCGCTGAAGTAGGGGGCCGTGCCTGCTCGCCCTGCCTCGCGAGTCACGTCAAATCCGCGTCACGCGCCCGCGCTGTCCACCGCGCGACACGGCGTCACTCGTCATGTTGCGTCGCCAACCCCCAACGCATCAGGTCGCTTTCGCGTGCACCTCTCGAGACTCAAGCTTCGCGCGCCCTTTCCCGGAGGCGCCTCGATGGCTCGCAACAACACACAAAAGTCGACCCCGCATACGGCGACGCAGCCCACGGAACACGCCAACGGGTCCAAGGCCTCACGCGGCCCCATTCCTCACGAGCAGATTGCCCGGCGCGCCTACGAAATCTATCTGGCACGAGGCGGCAACCACGGCAGTCACGAGCAGGACTGGCAGCAGGCCGAACGAGAGCTGAGGCTCGGCCGCCAGTAGACACGCCTCGCTCCGCGCCTTTCGGCGTGGAGCAGCCGACACCGGAGCGCGGACGGCCTCCGTGGCCGCCTTGCTCGGTGCGGAGGCGGCGAGTGCGGCATGGGGCGCTCGGCTTCGAGCGCTCCACTCGGCCTCTGAGGCCGCCTTGCTCAGTGCGGCGGCGAGCGCAGCATGGGGCGCTCGGCTTCGAGCGCTCCACGCGACCTCCACCGTGCCGCCTTGCTCAGTGCGGAGGCGGCGAGTGCAGCACGGGGCGCTCGGCTTCGAGCGCTCCACGCAGCCTCCGCTGGGCCACCTTCAGCTCGGAGAGGACGCGCTCCGCATCCACCACCGAGCGCATGGCCAGTCCGCACGCGGGCGTCAGCAGCACCGTCGACACGGCCCGAGGGAACGTGAAGCCGCGCGGCAATGCGGCCTTCAGCGAGGCCTCCACCGAATCCGCCAGCTCTGTCACCTCGTACGTCGACGCCAGGTCCGTGGGAATGATGCCCAGGCTCAGCGTCGCGCCCGAGTTCAGGTAGCGCTCCAGCGCATCACCCTCCTCCAGCATCGCATCCAGCGACAGCCGCACATCCAGCGACAGCAGGTCCGGCTGCACGTCCAGCAGCGCGGCCCAGTCCGTGTTGCCACAGCAGTGCAGCCCCACCAGCGCGCCTTCACGCTGGAGCGCCACCACCAAGAGCCTCAGCTCCTGGAGCGCCAACAGGTGACGCGGCTGGACGCGCTGGAAGGCATAGAGCCCCGGCTCATCCAGGAAGAACAGCGGCGTGGTGCCCGCGCGCCGCAGCGCCTTCACCATCGCCAGCGAGCGCGCCAGCACCAGTCGGAAAATCACCTGGTCCAGTCCGGGTACCTCCAGCGCGGACAGGCCCGAGTCCGTGCGCGCCACCGAGCGCACCGTGAACGGCCCCGCGAGCTGCGCCTTCGCGAACGCCAGCTTGCGATGCTCCACTTCCCACAAGAAGGGACGCCACGCCCGGCACGCCTCGGGGGTGGGCTCGTACGCCTCCAGCGTCCCCGCCGCGAGGGCCGCGTCCAGCTTGGCTTCGAACTCGCCGCGCCCCTCCTCCCAGGCCTTCAGGTCCACCGTGCACAGGCCCTCCTCGTCGAAGCGCAGGCCCGGCAACCCCTCGAGCGCCGCCGGAATCATCAGCTCCGACGGCTTGCCCACCGGAAGCTGCGGGAGGAACGGGATGTCCATCGACAGGGCGACCTGGAGCCCCAGCTCCACCTGCGTATGGGGCAGGCTTCCAATCCCCGTCGTGGCACAGGCGGGCAGCAACTGGACGGCTCGGCGGATGTTGGGCGCGCTCATGGCCGGCGAGTCTACCCGCTCCCTCCGCCAGCGGGGCACCTTGGGCCTCCCCAGGCGCCGGGCCTTCTCTGAACGAGACGACCTCATCCTTGCCAGGGGCCCCCTGGGGCGTCCCAAGGAGGAGGAATCCGACATGGTGCTTCCAATCTGGCGAGCAGGCGTGCTGCTGGCGACCTTGGGATGGGCTGCCCCCTCCCTCGCGAAGGACACCCAGGTGCGTAAACAGCAGCAGCCGGCCCCGTTTTTTGGCGCCCCCGGCCTCACTGTCCGAGGCGGTGTCACGGCGTACACCGGTGACTTGGGCATGGAAACGGATGTGGGCACGTTCCTGGGGCTCCAGGCGGATGCGCAGCTGTTGCCCGCGGTGGGCCTGGAGCTGGGCTACGAGGGCTCCGCCAACGGCTTCGCGGACATCGACAACGCGACACTGTGGCGCCACAACCTGGGAGCGCTGGCCAAGGTGGGCCCCACCGTCCGGGAGAACTGGAAGCCCTTCCTCGGCGCGGGCGTGGGCGTCAGCTACCTGGACGCGACCTCCGAGGCCAACGCGCGCCAGTTCGACGACACCTTCCTGGCCGAGGTGCCGCTCACCGCCGGAGTCGAGTACCGCTACAACGGCGTGACGGCGGGCGCGCGTGCCACCTATCGCGTGTTCGCCGGTGGCGGAGACTTCGCCCCCGGCGCCGATGATGACGGCGACCTCTTCAGCGCCGGGCTCAGCCTGGGCGGCCGCTTCTGACGGACTGCCCGGGCCTCAAGCCACTTCCGCTCGAGTCACGGGCGTCCAACGCCAGCGGGCGGTGCTGACCACCGCCCTGGCGTCACGGCACCTTCCGCTCACGTCACGGAGAAGTACGACGCCTGCTGATGGTGGAAGACGAGGGCGGACACGGAGGCCTCCGGCTCCATCATGCAGCCGTCGGTGAGCTGCACGCCGATGTCCTCCGGTCGCAGCGCGGTGAAGAGCTTCGACTGGTCTTCCAACCGAGGACACGCGGGGTAGCCGAATGAGTAGCGCTTGCCCGCGTACTCCGCGCGGAAGCGCTCCAGCATCGTCATGTCCGGCTTGTCCGGCGTGCCCCACATGCTGCGCAGCTGCGTGTGCAACAGCTCCGCGTAGCCTTCGGCCGTCTCCAGCGCGAGCGCCTGCACCGCGTGCATCTTCAGGAACTCGCCCTTGGCCTTCATGCCCTCGGACAGCTCGCGGATGCCAGAGCCCGCCGTCACCACGAACATCGCCACGTTGTCCGTGGGCATGCCGCGCTCCAGCGGGCGCAGGTAGTCGGCCAGGCACAGCCCTCCCTCGCGGTCCTGCCGGGGGAAGTCGAACGACGCCGCCTCCTTGCCGGTGCTCCCGTCGAAGAGCACCACCCGGTTGCCGTCGCTGCCCGCCTTGAAGAACTGGAACACCGCGCGCGCCTGCATCAACCCACCGCGCAGCATGCCCTTGAGCTCCTCCACCGCCTCCTTCAGCGCCAGCGCCTTGCGCCCCTCCTCCGTCTTCGCCAGCTCCGCTTCCGCCGGAGTCCCCAACGCGCGCGACGACGTGCGCAGGCCCAGGTGCCGGCCGTACAGCATGACCGGGTTGATGAACTTCCAGATGTGGTCCAGCGGCGTGTTCGTCAGCACGTGCCGCTCCCAGTCCGGCGCCGAGGGCACCGTGTCCAGGATGCGAATCTCCGCGCTGCGCGCACGCGACGTCTGGGCCTCCACGCGAGGACGCTCTTTCACCTCTTGCGCCAGCTTCACGCGCCGCTCGGACAGCTCTCCGCGCAGCTTCTCGTGCGAGGACGGGTCCACAATCTGCTTCGCCAGGTCCAGGCCGCTCATCGCGTCCTGCGCGTAGGCCACCGTGCCGCCGCCGTACGCCGGAGCGATGTTGCGGTCCACGAAGTTGCGGCTGAGCGCCGCGCCGCCCACCAGAATCGGCACGCTCACACCCGCGCGCTTCAAGTCCTCCGCCGTCGCCACCATCTGGTGCGCGCTCTTCACCAGCAGCCCCGACAGGCCGACGATGTCCGGCTTGTGCTCGCGCACCGCCTGCACCAACTGCTCGGGCGGAACCTTGATGCCCAGGTTCACGACCTGGAAGCCGTTGTTGGCCAGGATGATTTCCACCAGGTTCTTCCCGATGTCGTGCACGTCACCCTTCACCGTGGCCAGGACAATCTTGCCGCGCATCGCCGCCTGGGCGGCGCTCATGTGCGGCTCCAGGAAGGTCACCGCCGCCTTCATCGACTCGGCGCTCTGGAGCACCTCCGCGACAATCAGCTCGTTGGCGGCGAAGAGCCGGCCCACCTCGTCCATGCCCTTCATCAACGGCCCGTTGATGATGTCCAGCGGCGCGTACTTCGCCATCGCCGCTTCCAGGTCCGCGAAGAGGCCGTCGCGCGAGCCCTCGATGATGTAGCGCTGGAGCCGCTCCTCCAGCGGCAGCGTGCTCACCTGCGCCTTGGGCGGCTTGCGCTCGCGGAAGTGCGCGGCGAACGGCGTCACCGGGTCCGTGCCCCGGTTGTAGAGCAGGTCCTCCGCCAGCTTGCGCTCTTCCTCGGGCAGCGACGCGTAGCGCTCCAGCTTCTCCGAGTTGACCAGCGCCATGTCCAGGCCCGCCTGGACGCAGTGGTACAGGAAGACGGAGTTGAGCACCTCGCGGCCCGCCGTCGGCAGACCGAAGGACACGTTGGAGATGCCCAGCACGGAGCGGCACTGAGGGAAGCGCTGCTTGATGAGCCGCACGCCCTCCACCGTCTCCACGCCGCTGCCCGTGTACTGCGCGTCACCGGAGGCGCACGGGAAGACGAGCGGGTCGAAGTACAGGTCCTCCGCCTTCATGCCGTACTTCTTCGTCAAGAGCTCGAACGAGCGCTCCGCGACCTCCAGCTTGCGCTGGCGCGTCACGGCCATGCCAATCTCGTCGATGCAGCCCACCACCAGCGCCGCGCCGAAGCGACGCGCCAGCGGCACCACCTTCTCGAAGCGCTCCTCTCCGTCCTCCAGGTTGACGGAGTTGATGATGGCCTTGCCCTGGCTGTACGTCAGGGCCATCTCGATGACGCGCTCGTCGGTGGAGTCAATCATCAAGGGCACACGCACCTTCTTGATGACCACCTCCAGGAACTCGCGCATGTCCTCCAGCTCTTCCCGGTCCGGGTTGGCCAGGCAGATGTCGATGATCTGCGCGCCCCGCTTCACCTGCGCGCGGGCAATCTCCGACGCGTCCTCCAACTGCCCCGCGACGATGAGCTCCTTGAACTTCTTGCTGCCGATGACGTTGGTGCGCTCGCCGACGATGACCGGCCGCATCTCGTCCGTCACTTCCAGGTAGTCCACGCCAGACAACGTGGAGCGGGGCTTGGGTGTGGACGCGCGCGGCTTCAGGCCCTTCACCGCCTGGGACAACGCGCGGATGTGGCCCTCCTGCGTGCCGCAACAACCACCCACCACGTTGAGCCAGCCCTGCTCGCAGAAGCGCGTGAGCGAACGCGCGAGCATCTCCGGCGTCTCCAGGTAGTTTCCGTTCTCGTCCGGCAGGCCCGCGTTGGGCACGCACGACACCGGGAACGGGCTCAGCGCCGCCAGCGAGCGCAGGTGGTCCGTCATGAAGTCCGGACCCGTGGCGCAGTTGAGCCCCAGGTACAGCAACTCCACGTGCTCCAGCGACGTGGCCAGGCTCTCCACGCTCTGGCCCGCGAGCATGGTGCCCATGGGTTCAATCGTGCCGGACACCGCCACCGGCAGCGAGTAGCCCAGCTTGCGGAACGCGCGGTCGATGCCCAGGAGCGCCGCCTTCACGTTGCGCGTGTCCTGCGCCGTCTCCACCAGGAGATAGTCGGAGCCGCCGAGCGCGAGGCCCTCGGCCTGCACGGCGAAGTTCTCCACCAGCTCCTCGAAGGTGATGCCACCCGTGACGCTGATGGCCTTGGTGGTGGGACCCACCGAGCCCGCCACCCAGCGCATGCGTCCGTCCTTCGCCTCGGCCTCGGCGGCGGCTTCACGCGCCAGTCGCGCGGAGGCTGCGTTGATTTCGAGCGCCTTGTGCCCCAGGCCGAACTCGTTGAGCACCACCGGCGTGCCGCCGAAGCTGTCGGTCTCCGTCACGTCCGCGCCCGCCGCGAAGTAGCGCGCGTGGATGTCCCGGATGATTTCCGGCCGGGTGAGGACCAGGTTCTCGTTGCAGCCCTCGAACTCGGCGCCGCCGAAGTCCGCGGCCTTGAGGTCCAGTTGCTGCAGCAGCGTGCCCATGGCGCCGTCGAGCACCAACACGCGCTCACGCATCGCGGTGCGCAGGGCCTCCACGCGACGACCGTTCTCTCCAGAGGGGGGCGGAAGGGCAGTGGGACTCGTCATGATGGCTTCACTCCAGTCAGCAGAAAGACTCGAAAAGGGCTGGCACCCTCGCGGGCATGCGCCTCGCGGGTGAGCGACGCGAAACCCTGCTCGCGCAGCGCCGTCTCCAGCTGTGACGGCTCGAAGCCCAGGTGGCGGTGGCCCAGCCGCTCCACCACCCAACGCTCGTCATGCGGCATCAACTCCAGCAGCACCAGCCGGCCGCCCGGCTTGAGCAGCCGCGCCGCCTCCGCCAGCACACAGGCGGGGTCCTCCACGTGGTGGAGGCTCTGCGAAATCACCACGAGGTCCATCCGCCCCGACCCCAGCGACAGGTGCTGAAGGTCCTCGCACAGGAAGGTGACGTTGGCGGCGTGCTCATTGCCGGCCCGCTCGCGCGCCTGCTCCAGCGCCACGGCGTTCTGGTCGATGGCCCACACGTGCCGCGCCCACCGGGCGATGGCCACGCTCAAGACGCCCGTGCCACAGCCGAAGTCCGCCACGTCCAGGGGCGGCAACAGCGACGCCAGCGCGCCGGCCCACAGGAACCAGGACTGGCCCGGCTCCAGGAGTCGCTCGTTGAGCGCCTGCCGGTCCGCCCGCGCGCGCAGCAAGTCCATCAACCGCGCCGAGTCACCCGCCGCGTCCTCGGCCTCCCTCGCCAGTCGGATGAGGGGCCAGCGCGTGTCATCCCCCTCCAAGGCCAGCGAGTAGTAGCTGAAGCCCGCCTGCCGCTCCTCGCGGATGAGCCCCAGCCCCTTGAGCTTTCCCAGATGGTGCGACACCGACGACTGCGCCACGCCCACCAGCGACACCAGCTCCGTCACGTTCAGCGGAGCCTCCGCCACCAACCGGAGGATGCGCAGCCGCGTCGGGTCCCCGAGGGCCCGGAAGGATTGGGACAGGGCTTCCATATCGCCGCATCAACATACGTCGATGTCTCACTGGTGGCCAGCGGACTTTCGACGCACTGCGTGCTTCATGGCGGACAGTGGTAGATGTGGGACATGGCTTCTCCCTCCCTGCACCAGCTCCTTGAAGGCAAGCGGTTTGGCCTGGTCCTCTCCGCGGGCTACTTCGGCTTCTACGGGCACGCCGGCTTCCTCAAGGGGCTGACGAGTTCGGGGCTCAAGCCGCATGCGTACGCGGGGACGAGCGCGGGCGGCATGGTGGCGGCCTACGCGGCGGCGGGGATGCCGGTGCACGCCATCGAGGAGTTGGTGCTGCGCCAGACGCGCGCCAACTTCTGGGACCCGGATCCGATTGGCGCGGTGCTGAACGCGGACGCCAGCGGCCATGGGCTGACGGGGCTCCTCAAGGGAGAGCGCTTCCGGAGGCTGCTCGAGGACACGCTGGGCGCCAGGACGTTCGAGGACCTGCCGCACCCGCTGTTGCTCGTCGGCGCGAACCTCACGCTGGGCAGCCACGAGGTGTTCACCTCGGGAGAGCTGGCCCCGCGCGTCCACGCCACCTGTGCGTACCCGGGCCTGTTCCGCGCGGTGCCGCTGGAGGGCAACCTGTACTGGGACGGCGGCCTGGTGGACAAGGCGCCCGCGCTGTCGCTGCATGACAGCAACGTGGGGAAGGATTTGGACGCCATCCTCGTGCACTTCCTGCCCAGCAAGACGCGCAAGGTGGTGGGTGGCCCCATGGCGTACGCGCAGGGGCTCGCGGCGGGCTCGGCGGCGTTGCGCCGCGACCACTTCCGCCTCCAGCTCACCGTGCTGGAGGGGCGCAACATCCCCGTCTACGTCGTCGTCTCCAACCTGCCCCCGGTGACGCCCACCACCATGGAGCGCGGCTTCGACGCGTTGGACCAGGCGCGCCTGTCCGCCGCCGTCTCCCTGGCCCGGCCTCCCGTGCCGTTCGCCCAGGCGCAGTGGTGAGCGGACCCTCGCGGGAGGGCGCTCACCTTCCGCCGTAGCGCCGGTGGTCCACCATCAGGCAGCGGTCCTGAACCACCTGGATGCCCGCGCGCGCCAGCTTCTCCGCCGCCGCGTCGTTGCGGATGCCGGACTGGAACCACACCGCCTTCGGCTTCTTGGCGATGAGGTCGTCCACGTGCGCGTCGATGTCCTGCGGCCGCCGGAAGACGTCCACCAGGTCCACCTCGCCCGGCACGTCCGCCACCCGGCGGAACACGGGCTTGCCGAGGATGTGCGTCACGTCCGGGTAGTAGACGGGCACGGGCACCACCTCCACGCCCGCGCTCGCCAGATAGTCCGGCACGTAGAAGGCGGGCTGACCCGAGTGCTGCTCCGTCTTCATCCCCAGCACCGCCACCCGCCGCGCGCTCTTCACCACGCGCTCCACGCCCGCTTCGTCCTTGATGAGGTTCTCTTCCCAGCTCATCGCGCCTCCTCTTGAAGCCCTTGTGCTCGCGACTCCATCGTCACCGTCCACGCCGCCCCGTCCACTGGCGCCTTCACCGTGAGCTCGCGACTCACTGGCACGAAGCGCCCATACGCCATCACCTGCTCACCCTGGCACGTCACGCCCGGCGTCAGCTCCGGCCGTCCCGCCTCTTCCCACGCATCCGTCAGCTCGTCCGGCGCGTCCCCTGGCACCGCGTCCAGGCACCGCAGGCTCAGCACCACCGCGTCACCGTACTCCGTGTCCCGAGTCCCCTGCACCGTGCGCTCCAGCACATAGGCCACCTGCTTGTCGCCCGCCGGCAGCGTGTCCACCGCCCAGGTGCGTTGTCCCTCCGACAGATGGCGCTGGAACAGGCCGCCGAACTTCGCCTCCCACTCGCGACGCGTGCGCCCCTCCAGCGCCTCCGGCGCGAAGAAGCGCGCCAGTGGCTTCGCGTCCACGCCCGAAGGCACCGACTGCCGCACGGCCTCCGCCGCGGCCTCGGGAGACACCAGCTTCACGAACGTGCCGTCCGCCGCCAGTTGGAGTCGCAGCGCGAAGCGCAGGAGCACATCGTCCACCCAGCCCTCCACCTCCACCCCGGCCCGCGACTGCTTCGCGTGCGTCACCGACTGAGTCAGCAACCAGCCGCCCTCGTTCGGCGTGAAGCGGGACTCGGTGGTCAGCTCCGCCTCCTCGCGCAGCACGGAGCCACCCTGCTCGACGACGCGGACGCCGCGCTGGGACTCGGTGAGGACCCGGTCGACGGGGGGCAGGAAGGACACGCGCACCCGGGGCTTCACCTCGGACACGGGAACCCGCAGCGGGGACGGCTTCCGACAAGCGGACGTCAGGGACAACACGAGACAGCTCAGCAGGAGACCTGGACGCATGCGCCCGCGAACGCTGGCAGAAACGGCCAGCGCCCGCGAGCGCTTCCTCACCGCGAGGGCCTGTGCCTCACGGGTGACGCGTGCTGCCGTCGGGCGCGTTCTCCACCAAATCCCGCCCGATGTTGCGCCTGTCCCGCCGCACACCGTCATCGTCGGGCAGCCCGCCGCGGGCGGAGCGCCTCGACGCCTCCGACAAGTCCCTCATCACGGCCTCGCGCGACGCGTACTCGGTACTCGGCAGGCACTTGAGGACGTTGATGATGCTCACGGGGGCCCCGCCATCCTCGGCGGACTCCACGAGCTCCTCCCGCGTCGACGGGTAGTCCACCGAGTCGATGTGAGGGGTGATGGAGAGCCCGGGGTCTTCCGCGGTTCCGAATGCCATCTGGCGCTGCCTTTCTGCCCGGCCCGCGAGGCCCGGGCGTGCGTCACTGGGTACGAGGAATCTGGTGACGGCGCTCGCTCCGGACCACCCGGCCATCCCCCTCCCCGCCCCTGCCCGGCCAGGGGGCCAGCCGCCCCGGCACCTCCCGAGGTAGAGTGCCGCCCGCCGCCCCTGTCGCCCGGAGCCCCATCCATGCCCGCCGCACCCCTGCTGCTCGCCTGGCTCGTGTTCGCCAGCACGCCGCCCACGCCAGCCGCCGCCCCCAAGAGCGTCTACTCCCTCGATGACGCCGCCTTCGTCGCCCAGGCCCAGGCCGACCTGGAGCAGTTGGAGCGGCACGCCCGGGGCCTGCGACGTCTCCAGGACGAGGTGAAGCAGTCGCGCGGCCTCTACCTCCAGAAGCAGAGCGAGCCGTACACGCCGGACCAGAAGCAGCGGCTGCTCACCACGTGGGCGGCCTTCTTCGACTACTTCGTCTCCACCGAGGTCATCCGTCAGCGCTACTGGGACTTCGTGAAGGTGCCCGCCCTCACCCAGCCCAAGAAGCACGCCTGGGGCTTCCTGCTCACCCACGGCGCGCTCACCACGGAGCTGGCCCACGGCCTCACCTACGCGGAGCTCACCGGAGGCCGCAAGCAGTTGGAAGTCCTCCTGGACGAGCCCGCCCCCGAGTTCGGCCTGCCCCCGCGCGCCTTCGCCCGCTTCAAGGAAAAGGTCATCCACGTGGGCACCACCACCCAGCTCTACACCGGTGACACGTACAAGGAGCAGCTGCGCCCGCTCCTGGTGAAGGCCGGCGCGCTGGACGGCCCCCGCGTGCCCTGGGTGATGCAGGAGATGAAGCTCAACAGCGAGGTGGCTCGGGGCCTTCTCGCCAAGCGCGGCGCCACGATTTTCGCCAAGGCCGCCACGGACCTCACCCAGGACTCCGCCCAGCGCGCCTTCTTCCCCGTCCAGCGCGCCGTGGCCGAGTGGATGGGCGACACGCGCGTGCACCGCTCCGGCCAGCCGCTCATCAGCCGCGAGCAGGTGCTGGGTGTGCTCAAGAAGATGGAGCCCGGCGACATCATGGTGGCGCGGCAGAACTGGTACCTCTCCAACATCGGCCTGCCGGGCTTCTGGCCGCACGCGGAGCTGTTCGTCGGCACCGCGCCGGAGATGGCCGCGTACTTCGACGAGGACGCGGACGTGAAGGCCTGGGTGGCCACGCTCCCCGGCAAGCCCGCGTCCTTCACCGCGCACCTGGCTCGCGCGTTCCCCGCCAAGTGGGCCGAGTACTCCGGCAAGGACTCCCACGGCGACCCCATCCGCATCATCGAGTCCATCAGCGAGGGCGTCAGCTTCACCGGCCTGGAGCACGGCATGCGCGTGGACTACCTGGGTGTCATGCGCCCCCGGCTGGCTCGCGTGGACAAGGCACGCGCCATCCTCCGCGCCTTCGCGTACCAGGGCCGCCCGTACGACTTCGACTTCGACTTCTTCTCGGACCAGACGCTGGTGTGCACGGAGCTGGTGTGGAAGTCCTACGCGCCCTCGCAGGAGATGCGCGGCCTGGCGGTGCCCCTGGTGGACGTCGTCGGCCGGCGCACGCTGCCCGCCAACGAGCTGGTCCGCCTCTTCGACACCGAGCACGGACGCGACAACCGCCAGCTCGACTTCGTCGCCTTCCTGGACGGCCGGGAGGGCGAGGGGCTCGCGAAAGAGGCGGATGAGGCCGCTTTCCGTTACAGCTACCGCCGAGCCAAGTGGGACATCGCCCAGGAGTAGGCACGCACATGACGGAAGAAGTGGCCCAGGACATGCTGGAGCTGTCCGCCCAGCTCTTCGAGCGGATGATTTCGCAGCAACAGGCCAAGGTGCTGCGACTGGCCCGCGAGGCCGTCCCCAACCTCACCCCCGAGGAGCTCCGCAATCCCCACGACTTTCCCGAACTCAAGGAACACCCGACTTTCGAGTATGAGGACGGAATCCTGGCGGGGCTGATTTCGGCTCAAATGGGGCTGCGCGCGGAAATCAAGGGGAGGCTGCCCTATGCACCGCCCACCTTCTGACGCTCGGTTGCCTGCCTTTGCCGTCAAGCCCGGTGTGGGTTAGTGGTTGCGGCCGTGAGCATCCCCACAGGATTCAGCCCGCCGCTGGCCCGGGAACGGTTGGTGTCGGCGCTGGCCGCGGAGCCACCGCGTCTGGACCTGGCCGCGCTGGCCATCGCCACGCTGGACAGGCCGGAGCTGGATGCCCCCGCGTGTCTGCACGTCCTGGACGTCCTGGCGTGCCGGGTCCAGGTGGAGTCGGAGCGGCTCACCGACAAGGGCGAGGCGCTGGCGTCGCTGCGAGCGCTGCGCCACGTGCTGTCGGACATCGAGGGCTTTCGCGGCAACGAGGACAACTACCACTCGCCCGAGAACAGCTTCCTGGACCAGGTGCTGGAGCGAAAGCTGGGGCTGCCGATAACGCTGTCCGTCGTCTATCTGGAAGTCGCGCGTCGGGCGGGCATCCCCCTGTACGGAGTGCCGTTTCCCGGACACTTCCTCGTCGCCCATGACGCGGGGGACCACAAGCTGGTGATGGACCCCTTCCACCACGGCGACATCCTCACCGAGCACGGCTGCGAGGAGCTGCTCAAGCGGGTGGCGCCGCAGCTCAAGTTCGACCGGGCCATGCTGGCGCCGGCGCCGGTGGAGTTGATTGCCTACCGCATGCTGTCCAACCTGCGGCGCGTGTACCTGGGCCGCGAGGACCGCGAGCGGGGGCTGGCGGTGGTGGACCTGCTGCTCCTGTTGGCGCCGGATCACCCCGGGGAGCTGCGCACGCGCGCGGCGCTGCTGGCCAACCTGGGGGCATACCGCGCGGCGCTGCGCGACGTGGAGCGGTGCCTGGAGCTGTCGCCGGAGGCTCCGGACCGCGACCGCCTGGAGATGACGGCCCGCGAGCTGCGTGAGCGCGCCTCGCTGCTCAACTGAAAACCCCAAGGCCCTCGCCCGTGTCGGGGGGCCGGAGCGTCAACCATGTCCCAGACGGTGAAGCCCTGGCGGCGACTGCGCCTTGGGTTGGAGCACGACTATCAGGTGATGAAGGTCCGCGAGGACAAGTGGGCGGACCCGAGGACGGAGCAGGAGCATCCGCGCGTGCGGGTGGTCTGCGCGGACTGGGTCAACGTCATCGCGGTGACGCCGGAGGACTCGCTCGTGCTGGTGCGGCAGTTCCGCTTCGGCGTCGGCGCGGACACGCTGGAGCTCGCGGGAGGACTCGTCGAGGAAGGCGAGGACCCGGCCGTGGCGGCGGCGCGCGAGTTGGAGGAGGAGACGGGCTACGTCGCGGGCCGCGTGGTGCCGCTGGGCTGGATGCATCCCAATCCCGCGCTGCAGGACAACCGCTGCTTCATCTTCCTCGCTCGGGACTGCGTGAGGGCCCATGCGGGCCGGCAGGACGAGGCCGAGGACATCGCCGTGGAGCTGCACCCGCGCGCGGACGTGCCCCGGCTCATCCTGGAGGGCCACATCACCCACTCGCTCGTGGTGGGGGCACTCTTCCTGGAGAAGCTGCGCGAGGACGCGGACAGGAAGCGGTAGCGCGCGCTACCTGCGCTCGCAGCCACAGCCACACGCGTCGAAGAAGGGCGTCTCGCCCGGGGCGCAGACGAACATGGTTTGACGGCAGCCCTTCGGGTCCTTGGAGATGGAGCGGCGACCCGAGTTCCCTGGGGAGCAGCGTGAGTGGGCCCCCGCCGCGACGAGCGTGGGCGACTCCGGCGCGTCTCCGTCCCCGTCCCCGGAGGCGGGGCTGCAGCCCATGCCCACCATGAGCGCGAGGAGCCCCACGGTGGAGTGGGTCGTCCTGACGTTGAGCACCCTTGGACCTCCTCTACGGCCCCCCGCGCTTGCTGGGCGCATGGTGGCGAGAGTCCAATCTGGACGACCGCTCCGACAAGCGGGAGCCCCGGAGGGCACGAGTTCAGGGAGGGCCGTGCTCGGGAGCACACTGTCCACGTCCTGAAGCGGACACCGGGCAGCCCGCACGGGCCCATGTCGCGCTCCCCTTCCCACGCGCTCGCAAGCGCGTCCGCGCTCAACCCTTCGCGCGCTTGCGTGGACGTGACGTGGCGGCACGAGTCGCCCCCGCACCGTCCTTCACCGAGCCCCGCTCCCAGGTCCCCGAGCGTCCCCCGGACTTGTGCTCGAGCTGGACGGCCTCCAGCACCATGCCCCGGTCCACGCTCTTGCACATGTCATAGACGGTGAGCGCCGCAGCGCACGCGGACGTCAGGGCCTCCATCTCCACGCCCGTGCGGTCCACCGTCCGCACCGTCACGCGGACGGACAGCCCCTCCTTCACGGCGTCCAGGGTCACCTCGACTCCGGACAGGGCGATGGGGTGGCACAGCGGGATGAAGTCCGGGGTGCGCTTGGCGGCCATGATGCCGGCGAGCCTCGCCGCGGCGAGCACGTCCCCCTTCTCCACCTTCCCCGCGAGGATGCGCTCCCGCGTGGCGGGCAACATGCGCAAGAGCGCGGTGGCCACCGCCACGCGCTCCGTCTTCGGCTTCGCGCCGACATCGACCATCTTCACCGGCCCACCCCCTGGGCCACGGCCTGGAGCAGGTCATCCACCACGTCGTCCGGGTCCTCGAGTCCGACGGACACCCGGATGAGGCTCTCGCGAATCCCCGCCGCCTCGCGCTCCTCGGGCGTCAGGCGTCGCGCGCTGGCGCTGGCCGCGTGCATCACCAGCGTGCACACGTCCCCAAGCGACGGACCGGGTCGACCGACCTTGAGCGCCTCCAGGAAGCGCATGGCCTCGGGGCGGCCCGCGCCCCGGATTTCAAAGGACACCATGGGGCCGCCATCCTTGAGCACCTCGCGAGCCACCGCATGGTCCGGATGCGAGGCCAGCCCCGGGTAGATGACCCGCTCCAGCAGGGGCGACTCCGCAAGCCGCCGCGCCACGTGCGCCGCGTGTTCGGCATGGGCCTTCATCCGTACGGGCAAGGTGCGCAGGCCGCGCAGCGTGAGCCACGCCTCGAACGGACCCAGCACATCGCCGGAGAGCACGCGCGCGGCGCGCAGCACGTCGATGCGCGAGCGCGCACCACTCACCGTCCCGCCCAGCGCGTCGCTGTGCCCGTTGAGCCACTTGCTGGTGGACTGCACCGCGTAGTCCGCGCCCAGCTCCAGCACGCGCTGCCCCATGGGCGAAGGGAACGTGGCGTCCACCGCGAAGGCCGCGCCCACGTCCCGGCACGCCTTCGCCAGCTCGCGCAGGTCCGCCACGCGCAGCAACGGATTGGTGATGCTCTCCGCCAGCACCAGGCGCGGCTTCAGCTCGCGGATGCGCGCCTGCGTCCCCGCGTCCGTCAGCTTCAGCGCATGCAGCTCCACGCCGAGCGCGGCACACAGCTTCTTGTAGAGCGCGCGCGTGACGCCGTAGCCGTCCGCCGGCATCACCAGCCTGTCGCCAGGCCGGAAGTCCTGGGCCTCGAAGAGCGAGCGAAGCGCGGCCATCCCACTGGCGTAGGCCACGCACGCCTCGGCGCCCTCCAGCGCCGCCACGGCCTCTTCGAGCAGCGTGGTGTTCGGAGCGCTGATGCGGGCGTAGGCGTAGTCCTTGCCGTCCAGCGCGCCGTCCAGGTCGTCGCTGCTGTCGAACCAGCTCACCGCGGACACGGAGATGGGGGGCGAGACGGGAACCGCCTTGCTGCCCGTCAGCCGCGTTCCGGCGTGCACCGCCAGCGTCTTCTGCTTCGTGCTCATGAGAGTCCTGTTCCGCCCTTGCCTGGCTCGAAAAGAAGGCCGGTCCGTCATAGAGACGGACCGGCCTGGAGCATGCGTCACGCGGTGGTGAGCGGGCTACTCGCCCTGCTCAATCAGCCAGCGCTCCGCGTCGATGGCCGCCATGCAGCCGGTGCCGGCGGCGGTGATGGCCTGACGGTAGTAGCTGTCCTGCACGTCACCACAAGCGAACACGCCGGGGATGTTCGTGCGGGTGCTGCCCGCCACCGTCTTGAGGTAGCCGCCCTGGTGCGTCTCCAGGATGCCCTGGAACAGCTCCGTGTTCGGCGTGTGGCCAATGGCCACGAACAGGCCCGTGGCATTGAGCAGCTGGCTGTCGCCCGTCTTCAGATTGCGCACCACCGCGCCCGTCATTCCCTTCGCGTTGCCGGTGACTTCCTCCACCGCCGAGTTCCACAGGAAGGAAATCTTCGGGTTGTTGAGCGCGCGCTCCTGCATCACCTTCGACGCGCGCAGCGAGTCGCGACGGTGGACGAGGGTGACGTGCTTGACGATTTTCGCCAGGTACGTGGCCTCCTCCATCGCCGTGTCTCCACCGCCCACGACGAGTACTTCCTGGTTCTTGAAGAACGCGCCGTCACAGGTGGCACACGCGGACACGCCCCGGTTCTTGTAGATGTCCTCACCCTTGACGCTCAGCCACTTGGCCGTCGCGCCGGTGGAGATGATGACGGTCTCCGAGAGAACGCGGATGCCGCTCTCCCCTTCGATGACGAAGGGGCGCTTGCTGAAATCCACCTTCACCACGTTTTCCATGTGGATGACCGTGCCGAACCGCTCCGCCTGCTTCTGGAAGCGGTCCATCAGCTCCGGGCCGGTGATGGCCTCCGGGAAGCCCGGGTAGTTCTCCACGTCCGTGGTCACCATGAGCTGCCCGCCCGGCACGCGCTGGGGATGCTCCAGCGTGGGCCCACCAGCGAACACCATCGGTTCCAGGTTGGCGCGCGCGGCATAGATGGCCGCGGTGTAACCCGCCGGCCCCGAGCCGATGATGGTCACCTTGTTGATTTTCTCCTCCGCCACGGGTGGCTCCTCCCTCTTTCCGTTGAGGCCGCGAAGGTACCAGAGGCCCTCGGGCGCGTGATACGAAGCTGGCCTCATGGATGCCGAGCTCCTCAAGAAGGTTGCGCTGTTCGAGGGTTTGACCCAGGGCCAGCTCGCCAAGGTGGCGCAACTCGGCCACACCAGGGACTACCCGGCGGGCGCCTTCCTCTTCCGCGAGGGGGAGTCCGGCCAGGAAATGTTCGTCATTTCCAGCGGCAAGGTCCGCATCTCCAAGTCGGTGCCCGGCATCGGAGAGGAAGCGCTCGCCATCCTGGAAGCCGGCCAGTACTTCGGAGAGATGGCGGTTATCGAGGACTCTCCCCGCTCCGCGGACGCCATCGCCCACATCTCCTGCTCGGTGTGGGCCATCGAAAGGTCCAAGCTGGACCAGCTGATGTTCACCGACAAGGACCTGGCGTACGTACTGCTCTGGACGTTCGTCCGGACGCTGAGCGAGCGACTTCGCGAGACGAACGACAAAATCAAATCGTTCTTCGCCATCTCCCGCTTCTGAAAGCAGGCCCGCACCGCCCACCTCTCGCCGCCCGAGAGGGTCCGTGGTGTGCGGGTGACCGTCCGGGAGTCGAGCCCTGTCGAGCCAGACGGGATGGGTAGGCCCACCGCGCCCCAGGTAGCGACAGCGGGCACATGCCTTGCTCAAGCACCGCGCCGGGGAAGGTGGGCGGGATGGAGTGGAGCATGGGCGGGGCGTGGACGGGGAGCGGTGAAGTGGTGGGCGAGGAGTCGGTGGGGGCGCTCGCGCCCGGGGGCATGGAGCAGTCCCGGGAGCGGCTCTTCCGGTTGGGGGCACAGGCTCTCACCGACTCGGAGCTTCTGTGCGTCACGTGGGGTCTGGCACCGCGCTCGCGAGGCGGGCTGGAGGCGGCAGGGGTGCTGCTGAAGCGATGCGGAGGACTCAAGGCGCTTTTGCAGGCGGAGCCTGTGGAGCTTCGAGGGGTGCCGGGCCTGGGGCCTCGGAGGGCCGCGCAGGTGCTCGCGGCGCTGGAGCTGGGCCGTCGCGCCCAGCGTTCACTGGAGCGGCGTCCCAAGCTGCGCACGCCTCGGGAGATTCACGCGTACCTCACGCCCGCGCTGGGGGCGCTGCGGCGGGAGGTCTTCCACGTGCTGTGCTTCAACGCGCGCAACGTGCTGGTGCATGACGCGCGGGTGGCGGAGGGCACGCTGAACACGTGCCCGGTGGACCCCCGGGAGGTGTTCGCCGCGGCGCTCGTCTCCCGCGCGACGGCCATCGTCCTGGCGCACAACCACCCTTCGGGGGACCCGGAGCCCAGCGTCCAGGACGTGGGGCTGACGCGGCACCTCGTCGCGGGGGCGAAGCTGCTCAACCTCAAGGTGCTGGACCACCTGGTGGTGGGAGACGGGGCCTTCGTGTCGATGCTGGAGCGGGGACTGCTCCCGGACGGGGAGTGGGAGTCGAAACGGGAATGGAACGTGGCGGGAGGAGATGGGTGATGGCGGGGTGCCTTGTGGGGATGGTGCAGGTGGAGCTGCTGGAGGACACGCGGGCACAGGTGGTGCGGCTGGAGACCGGGCGGGCCTGCACGGTGGAGCGCGTGGAGCTGCCAGCGGACGCCCGTGAAGGGGACGTGGTGGTGGATGGGCGCCGGGAGCCGGACGCGACAGCGCTGCGCGTGCTGGAGGTGGCGCTGAGGAGGGCCCGCCTGGCTGTCCCCGTGCCGCCGGGGCTCGAGCTGTGAGGGGCGGCGAGGCGCCGTTTCCGTTGACGGCCGGGCCAGGATGGTGAACATGCGAGCGATGCCGTTGGCCCTGCCCTACTTCGAGGAAGCTCAGCAGGGCCTGGTGCGCCACTTCGGACTGACGCAGTTCCGTCCCGGGCAGGCGGAGGTCATCTCCACCGTGCTGAGCGGGCGCAACACCGTGGTGGTGATGCCCACGGGCGCGGGCAAGAGCCTGTGCTACCAGCTCCCGGCCACGCTGCTGCCGGGGCTGACGCTGGTGGTGTCGCCGCTCATCGCGCTGATGAAGGACCAGGTGGAGCAGCTCACCGCGCGCGGCATCAGCGCCACGTTCATCAACTCCTCGCTGTCGGACCTGGAGCGGGCGGAGCGGATGCGCCGGCTGCGCGCGGGCGAGTACAAGCTCTTGTACGTGGCGCCCGAGCGCTTCCGGAGCGCGAGCTTTGTCCAGACAGTCCTCGACGTGGGCGTGGACCTGCTCGCCGTGGACGAAGCGCACTGCATCTCCCAGTGGGGGCACGACTTCCGGCCGGAGTACGCGCAGCTCGGCCAGGTGCGCAAGAAGCTGCGCCCACCGCGCACGGTGGCGCTCACGGCGACGGCGACGCCGGAAGTGCGCGCGGACATCGTCCGGGTGTTGCTGATGAAGGAGCCCCGCGAGTTCGCCATGGGGTTCGACAGGCCCAACCTGTTCCTGGGCAAGCAGGAAGTCGGCGGAGACACGGACCGTCACGAGGCCTGCGCGCGGCTGGCGGCGCTGGGGGGCAGCGGCATCATCTACTGCTCCACGCGCCGCGCGGCGGACGGCATCTTCGCGGAGCTGCATGGCCGGGGACTGAAGGCGGTGCTGTACCACGCGGGCATGGAGGACGACGCGCGGAGGCGGGCGCAGGACACCTTCATGTCCACGAAGGACGCGGTGGCGGTGGCCACCAATGCGTTCGGCATGGGCATCGACAAGTCGGACATCCGCTTCGTCGCGCACGCCAACATCCCCAGGGCGGTGGAGGCGTACTACCAGGAGATCGGCCGAGCAGGCCGGGACGGTGGCGACGCACGCGCGGTGCTGCTGTTCAACCACTCGGACGTGTACACGCAGGAGCGGCTCATCCAGGGCAGCCACCCGTCGGAGACGGTGCTCGCGGACGTGTGGGGCGTGCTCCAGTCGGTGGAGGAGTTCGAGCGGGGCGTGCACGTGCTGGCGGGAATGGTGAACGCCAGTGAGTTCGAGGTCTCCGCGGCGCTGCGCATCTTCGAGCGCGCCGGGAAGCTGGAGCGCGGGGGACGGGGTGAGGGCGAGCACGGGCTGACGCTGACGGAGAAGGCCCAGGCCGCGCACCCGCATGCGGCGGACGCGCAGCGGCTGTTGAAGTCCCTGCTGGAGACGTTTCCCCTCGAGCGGCAGGTCACCACGGAGCTGACCATCCTCGCGCGGCGCGTCGGTCTGTCGGTGGACGAGGCGCGCCACGCCCTGGGCCTGCTGGAGAAGTCGGGCGTGGTGAATGTGCGGCGGCCCTTCTCCGGGCGCTCCATCCGAGCGCTGGCGCGGCTGCCCTTCCGCGAACTGGGCATGGACCTGAGCCACGTCCGGGAGCAGGAGCGGCAGAACCTCCAGCTCCTGCGGCGGATGACGGACTACGCCTACGCGGACCGGGAGCAGCGCTGCCGGCGGCGCGCCGTCCTCCACTACTTCGGTCAGCAGGACGTGGAGACCTCCTGCGGCAACTGCGACGTGTGCACGCCCGCGAAGATGCCCGTGCTGCTCTCGAGCGGGCCGACCGCGTCCCGAGGCCGCACGTCGGCCTCGGCACAGCCGGTGCTGAACTACAGCGAGCTGGCCTCCACGGAGCTGCGTCGCTGGCGCAAGGAGCTGTCGAAGGACCTGGGCGTCGCGCCCTTCATCATCTTCAACGACGCCACGCTGCTCGGGCTGGCGGCGACGCTTCCCATCGACCGAGAGGCCTTCCTCACGGTGAAGGGCACGGGAGAGAGTCGCTGGGAGCGCTTCGGCCCCAAGGTCGTCGAAATCTGCCTGATGGCGCGCGCCGCGGGGCATGAGCCCCAGGCAGCCCCCCTGGCGGCGCCACGCAAGCCGCGCGTCCGGCGGGCCCTGGGTACAAACTGACGAAAGGGCCCGCGGCCGGTGCCCCCGTCTTCGCGACGGAAGAGGCTACGGGCCGTTGCCTCCGCCTCGGCGCATCCCTCGGGCGATGAGGTAGCGCAGGCTGCCCATGACGGTGCCGACCACCAGGGCGAGCAGGAAGATGACCGCCACCGTGGTGAGTCCAAAAATGAGGCGCACCCCGTACTCGGGAATGCGGCCGTTGAAGAAGGCCGTACGCAGCGGCTCCATGGCGCCGACCAGCTCCAGCGCACGAGCCGGCAGCGAGTCCAACGACAGCGACAAGCGCTGGAGGAACTTCGAGGGGAACAGGCGCAGGGCGCCCTCCACCACGACGCCCACCAGCAGGTAGAGCGCCGACAGCAGGAAGGCATTGCCCCACATGATGCGCAGCAGCGGGGACTCGGGCCCGGGGCCAGAGGGAGGGTGGCGCACGCTAGCGAGCCGCTTTCTTCTTGAGGGACGGCAGCGCCTTCTTTACGCGCCCCGCCTCCTCGCTGCCACCCGCCAGCCGGAGAAAGGCTTCGTAGGACTCCACCGCCCGATTCAGCTCCGCCGACTCGCGCACCAGCACATCCGCCAGGGCCAGGTACGCCGGGCCGTCCGTGGGCTCCAGCTCCACGGCCTTCAGCAGCGACGCCTTCGCCACGGCCTCCTGCCGCTGCTTCAGGGCCACCAACCCCAGCGCCAGGTGCGAGCGGCCCTGGAACGGCGCCAGCCGCACCGCCTCCTCCGCCGCAGCCCGCGCGTCCTTCAACACGCCGGCCCCCAACAGCACGCGGGCCATGGCGGCCTGGGCGAAGGCCTTGTCCCAGACAGTGGGCGCGCGCGAGGCCAGGTCCTCCAGCGTCCGCGCCGCCCCTCGGCCTCCGCCGGGGAGCTGCACGTAGAGTTCGCCCACCCGGCCACAGGTGGCGTCAGACCCCTCGCGCCGAGCCGCCGCGAAGGCCGCGTCCGCGTTGTCCACGTTGCCCTGCCGCAGGAAGGCGTGGGCAATCTCGCAGAAGGTGTCCGGGTCCTTCGGGTCCAGCTTGTTGGCGCGCTCCAGCGCGGAGAAGCCACTCTTCGCGTCACCCGAGGCGAACAGGATGGCCGCGCGCAGCCGGTGCGCCTCCGCGTCGTCGGGCGCCAGCTTCGCCGAGCGACCCGCGGCACCTTCCGCCTCCTTGCGACGTCCGGCGTGGAAGAGGGCCAGCGCGAAGCCCTTGTGCGCGGCGGCGCTGCCGGGGTTGTCCAGCTGCCAGGCCTCGAACTGCTTGAGGGCCTCCGGAGTGCGCCCCATCGCCAGCAGCGTGCGGCCCAGCGCGTCGCGCGACTCGCCGTGCGCGCCGTTGCGCTCCACCGCTTGCGTCAATGGCTTGAGGGCCATGTCCGGCAGGCCGCGAGACAGGAGCAGCCGCCCCAGAGAACAGGAGGCCTCGTAGTCGCGCGGGTCCTTCTGCGCCTCCTCGAACTGGGCCTGCGCCTTGTCGAAGGCGCGCTCACGCCAGTACACCTGCCCCAGCGCCAGTCGCATGTCGTTGCGCGGGCGCTTGGAGGCGGCCAGCGCCTTCTCGAGCAGCTCGCGGGCCTGGGGCGCGTTGCCCTCCGCCGCATCCGCCAGGGCCAGGAGCGACACGGCCTCCGGAGGGTAGCGCTCGTTCACCCGCGTGCGCGCGAGCTCCGCGCGGGCGCGCTTCCAATCCCCGAGCCGCGCGTACGCCGCGCCTCGCACCAGGGACACCTTGCGGCCACTGTCGGCCTCCAGGCGCGTCAACACGTCGCGCTCGCGGTCCCTGTCCAGCAGCGTGCGGCCCAACCCCTCACGGGCCTCGTCGCTCTTGGGTTGCAGCTTCAGGGCCGCCTCGTACGCGGCCTGCGCCGCATCCAGCTTCCCCGCGGCGCGACTGGCGGCCCCCAGCGCGAGCTGGAAGTCGAAGGCCAGCGCCCCCTGCGTGCCCTTCCCCAGCAACGTGCGCGCCTCGTCGTGCTTGCCCACGGCGGACAACAACCGGCCGTGCACCAACTGCTGGCGCGACTTGAGGTCCGCCGGCAGCGCCTTGTCCTCCGCGAGCGGCGCCACATCCGCGAGCGAGGCGTCCAGCTCCTGCTCCAGCGCGAGCCGGGCCTCCGCCTGACCGATGCGCGCCACCGGGTGCTTGGGAGACTTGGTGCGCGCCTTCTCGAACATCTCGATGGCGTGCGGGAAGTCCTCCGACGCCAGGTAATAGCCGCCCAGCGCCACCAGGGCCCGCACGTTTGCGGGCGAGGTCCGCAGCGCGCGGTCGAACCGCTCCAGCGCCTTCTTCTCGTCCTTCGACGCCAGGAGGATGCTCGCCGCGAGCGCCTGGGCCTCGGTGCTCTCGTCCATCGAGGTGAGCAGCGCGCGGCGCGCCGGCTCCCGTCCCCGGTCATCCGCCACGAGGACATTGGTGGTGAGCACCAGTCCCGGCGCGGCCTCCTTCACGCCCGGCTTCTCCAGCGCCTCCAGCGCCTTGAGACGGTCCTCCGGAGACATGCCGTGGTCCGAGAAGAGGAGCGCATGCGTCCAGGCCGTGAGGGCCCAGGCGCGGCTGCTGCCCTCGTCCATCTCCAGGGCGCGACCCAGTTGCTGCAACGCCCCATCCAGCGAAGCGCGCGTGTCCTGGGTGATGAGGTCCTCGGCCCGGGCCAGCGCCTCGTTCAGCGTCTGGCCACCGGTGGCCGCGCGAATCCGGAGGAAGCCGACGACGATGGTGATGAGCACCATCGCCAGCGCCGTCACTCCGGCGACCTTCACGCCGTTGCGCTTGAGGAAGGACGTCTTCGCCGCCTCGCGCACCAGCTTCTGGCGCAGCTCCTTCTCGTAGGCGGCGGTGAGTGCTTCGGTGTCCTGCTTGGGCTGACCCGCCTTGGGTTTCGCGGCGCTCCCGGCGGCCTCGGAGGCCTCCGGCAGGTCGTCGAGCAACGAGCGCTTGGAGCCCGAGCCCCGCGTCGCGGGCTGTGCGCGAGCGACCACGGGATTCTGCGCGGTGGGGTCCGGCGGAGGCAGATCTCCGAGGAGTCCTCCCGAAGCGGCGGGAATCACCGGCTTCGCGGTGGTGAACTCGCTGGAGCGCAGCAGCACGTCGTCGTCGGAGTCGGCGGACGCGGCGGGAATCACCGGCTTCGCGGTGGTGAACTCGCTGGAGCGCAGCAGCACGTCGTCGTCGGAGTCGGCAGGCGCGGTCCCCGCCTCCCCTTCGCCCGTGGACGTCGGGTCTTCAGAAGCCCCCGCCGTGTCGGAGGCAGCTCCCAGCGAATCCTGGGGCGGGGGCTCGTTGCCCTCTCCCGTCCGCGCGCCAGACTCAGGCTCCGAGCCCGACGGCCGAGGAGCGTCATCCTCATCCGACAACGACAGGTCCAGGCTCGGCAGCTCGGAACCGAGCGAGGGCACCAGCACCGGCACGGGCCGGTCAATCAGCCCCAGCGAAGACCCCGCCGCGGACGCGGCAGGATGCTCACCCGAGCGGGTGCGAGCGCCCCCGGTGCCCGCCGCCGTGTCCTCGGAGGTTCCAGCGTCCGCGGCGGAGCCGGAGGCACTCACGCCCCCCGCCGAATCCGCGTCGCCCTCGCGAGCGGGGACGTCCCCCACGCTCGCGCGCCCACCCGCCGCCGCGGCGCTCGCCAGGTCAGCGGCGGCACGGGCGCCCGCGTTCCTCGCGGCCCCGGGACCCGAAGCCGTCGCGGCCTTCGCGGTATCTCCGAGCGCGGCGGCCCGGAGCCTCGCGGCCGCCATCGGAGACGCGGCCACTGGCGAGGGCTCGGCGTCGTCGCCCTCGGCCTTCGCTTCTCCGTCGGACTCCCCTTCCGACGACGGCGCGGTCTTCTCCAGCCCCATCAGGTCGGCGAAGACGGGAGCCGGTCCACCGGCCAGCGCCTGCTGGGCCTGCTCCAGCCACAGCTTCACGCGGCCGTCATTGGGTTGCAGTGCCACCGCCTTGCGCAACAGCGGCAGCGCCGAGCGGTACAGCCCGCGCTGGAGCAACACCTCGCCAATCAGGTTGTAGGCGTAGGGGTTGTCCTTCTCGATGGCAATGGCCCTGTCGAACTGCTCCATCGCCTCCGCGGGGCGGCCCAGGTGGATGAGCGCCTTGCCCCAGAGCACGCGTCCCACCGTCGAGGACGGATGGTGGGAGATGCCCTGTTCACACACCTCGATGGCGCGTGCCGCGTCCCCCTTTTCCAGCAGGGCCTTGGCCAGTTCGACGAAGACGGAAGATGTGGGGTCCTGCCGGAGGAGCTGCTCGTAACGCTCCACCATCGACTTGGCCATGTGGGCTTGCGACTCCGGTGCTCGGGCGGGGGAGCGGGACCATACCACCGTGCTCTCGTCCCGGGCGGCCACCGGATGCTACCGTTCCCCCTGTGAATCGCCTGCCTGCCCTGTTTCTCGCGCTCGCCCTGTCGGGATGCGCAACCGTATCCAAGAAATCCGACCTGGAAGAACTCAAGCCCACCGTGGACAAGTTCCACCAGCTCATCCGGTGGAAGGATTTCCGGAGCGCCTCCCGCCTCCTCGTCCCGGAGCGCCGCGCGGCGTTCTCGCGCGCCCGCGTCGAGCTCCATGACGAGCGGGACCTCTCCATCACCGACTACGAAATCGAGGAGGTGCGGCTGGCCGAGGACGGGGCGCACGCCACGGTGCAGAGCCGCATCCAGTGGATGCGCCTGCCGTCCGCCTCGGAGAACACCGCCGTCGTCGTCTCGGAGTTCGTCTTCCGGGACGGCGTGTGGCTCCTGGAGCGGCAGGACGCGGGGCCCTTCGTGGACGAGCTGAAGGGCGCGCTGCCCTGAAAAGAAACCGCCCACCGACTCGGGGCCGGCCGAGGCGGTGGGCGCCGGGAGCTCCCCAATGGAGCGCCCTACAAGAATCCGCCCATCGGCTCGGGGCCGGCCGAGTCGATGGGCGTCGGGAACTCCCCAATGGAGTGCCCTACAAGAATCCGCCCATCGGCTCGGGGCCGGCCGAGTCGATGGGCGTCGGGAGCTCCCCAATGGAGCGCCCTGACATGTGAGCGGGGCGACGGTGTTGTTCAGGCCCGCGTCGCCGCGCGGTGACGCCGGAACCTAGAGCAATGGCGATGCCACTCCGCGCACCGGGGGTGGCGTGCGGGGCCCTGCATTGGAGATTCAAGGGCTTGCACTCGCGGCCGCCCGACAATGAGGGGGGCAGGCCGTCGGGGTGCTGACACTCCTGTCAGAGGGTCCAGCCTCCGGCGTCGTGCCATGCACGACAACCGTGTCAGGGAACCCTCGGACTTTCCTTCCCTACTCGGCCTGCACCGCGCGGATGGTTTCCCGCATGGAGTAGTGGGGCTTCCAGGCCACGTCCTGCACCCAGCGGCTGCCGTCCACGGCGCACAGGAACTGGATGTGGTCCAGTTCTGGGGGCGGGAAGTTGGCGATGCGGTACTTGAAGAGCATGCCCAACAGGGGCCGGGCCAGGGGGTGCGGGACGGGGATGGGGGAGTTGCCCAGCTCGCGCATCACCGCGGACAGGGGCACTTCTCCGGGGCCGACGATGTTGTAGACGCCCTTGGGCTCCGGGCGCAGGGCCGCCACCATGGCGCGCGCGACGTCCTCCACGTGGATGAGCTGCACCATGGGGTCGAAGCCGGCCAGCATCCACGGGTGGCGCAGGCGCAGGTAGTTGGAGGGCGCGTTCTTGATGGTGGGCCCGACGATGTGGACGGGCCGCAGAATCACCGTCTCGATGTGCGGGTGCTTCCAGAAGAAGCCATGCGCGAGCATGTCCACTTCAATCAAGTCACGCACGCCGGAGAAGCGGCTGGCCGCCATGAGCGGCGCGTCCTCGGTGAGGAAGTTGGAGTTGTCCGGGCTGGGTCCGTAGACGTTGGCCGAGGACAGCACGACGACCTTCTTCACGCCGTACTTCGCGCAGTACTCCAACAGGCGCGTGGTGCCCACGACGTTGAAGGAGTGGTGCTCCTCCTCGCTCATCCGCGGGTCATGCATGATGCCCATGTGGATGACGGCGCGGACCTCGTTCTTGCGGAAGACGTCCTCCGCCTTCTTCTTGCGCAGGTCCAGCTCGTACATCTCCACGTCTTTCGGCCGGCCCACGAAGGGACGCCGGTCGATGCCGATGATGCGCTCGTGCTTGTGGAGGAGCTTGGCGAGGGTGCGGCCGAGGTTGCCGCTGATGCCCGTGACGACGACGGCCGGTCTCATGGTGCGAGCCTCATAACACCGTCAGCTGGGGCGCGGGCGCTCACCAGAACACCCCGCGCCGCTCCTTGAGTCCCTGGTGGAGCATGGACTGGATGGCCGCCTTCACGGTGCGGACCTTCTTGTCCAGCTCGCTGTCCTCGTCGTCCGGGCGTCCCGTGAAGTGCATCGGGTCGCCGTAGTACAGGCGGTACTTGGTGGGCAGCGGGAAGGGCAGGCCCGTGGGGGTGACGGGGAAGGACGGGAAGCCGAGCAGCTTCGCCACGGGCTTGAGGTCCATGAGCGCGGGGGCCTGTTCCTCGGCGCCGACGACGGCCACGGGGACAATGGGCGTGCGCGTCTCCAGCGCCAGGCGCATGAAGCCCAGGCCGAACTCCTGGAGCTGGTAGCGCTGGGGCCACAGCTTGTTGATGCCGCGCAGCCCTTCCGGGAACACGAGGATGGCCTCGTCGGACTCCAAGAGCCGCCGGCAGTTCTCCGGCGTGCCGACAATCTGGCCCATGCGCGCCATGAAGGTGGAGACGTACGGCAGGGACGGCACCCACTTCTCCACCATGCTGCGCATGGCGCGGGGCGGACTGGCCTCCAGCATCAGGGAGACGCCAATCATGGCGCCGTCCAGGGGGAGCTGGCCGGAGTGGTTGGACACCAGCAGCACGCGGCCGGCGGGGACCTTTTCGATGCCGTAGGTCTCCACGCGGAAGTAGTTGCGATAGAGCCACAGGAAGGGCGCCACCGCCGACAGGCTGAAGTCGAGGTTGTAGCCGAACGGGTCGACCCCGTACTCGTTCTCAGGCCGAACCAGGGCCTGCATCCGCTCTTTCTGCTCGTCGTTGGCCAGGCGGTCGGTCCATTCGCGCAGGCCCTTCTTCACTCGGTCGCCGAGTCGCTCCAGCATATCCCTGGTTCTTTACACCACCGGCCCCCGTACCGGGAGTGGGGAAACCTTGCCGTGCCCATCCGGGATAACGTGAGGAGCCCACGCTCATGCGAATTCCTCCCCGCCCCGCGGCTTCCACCCCGAAGGCCGCAGCTCCCGTCTCGGCGCCCGCCAGTAGCGCCAGGGCCTCCGCGTCCACCCTCCGACGCGCGCCCGGGCAGGCGGTGACGTTCAGCCAGGACTTCCATGCGCGGCTGGACCTGCCTCCCGCGCGCCTCGAGGAGAAGCTGGCGTTGATGCGCGAGCGTCCGTCGTCCTTCTTCCGGATGATGCCCGCCCTCTTCCACGCGGACCTGCGAGGCCCCTACTCCGCCGAGGCCCGACTGGTGGACCGCCCCGCGCCCCGAATCCCCGTGGTGGGTGACGCGCACGTGGGAAACCTCGGCACCTTCCGGGGGCCAGAAGGCAAACCGGTGTGGGGACTCAACGACTTCGACCAGGCCGGACGCGGCTCGCCGGAGGTGGACCTGACGCGCATGGCGACCAGCGCCGTGCTCACCGCGCGCGAGGCGGGGCTGTCTCCCAAGGAACAAGAGGTCGTCCTCCGGGCCTTCGCGGACGCATACTTCTCGACACTCGAGTCGCTCGCCGGAGGTGCGGAGAACCCCGGGGCATTCCTCACCAAGAAGGAGGCCACCGGCCCGGTGGATGACCTCCTCGGGGACGCGAACGACACGTCGCGAGAGGCCCTGGTGAAGAAACATGCCCGGATGGAGGGCCCTGACGCCGCGAGCTTCCGGACCTCGGACACGTTGAAGTCGGTCTCCCCCGCGAAGCAGCGGGAGGTGCGGGCCGCCCTGGCGGACTCCCTGGCCGCGCTGACGGGACGGCAGGACATCGCCCTGCCGCCGCGCGTGCTGGACGTGGCCCAGCGGCTGGACGCGGGCGGCAGCAGCTATGGGCTGGAGCGGTACTGGGTGCTGGCGCGCGCGGCGGACCCGAAGGCGCCTCCCGTGCTGCTGGAGCTGAAGGAACTGCTCGCCCCGAGCGTGGAGTCGCCTCCGCTTCCAGCGGACGGAAGCGCGGTGGTGGACGCGCAGCGCCGGATCTCCGGCCACGCCAACCCGCTCACCGGTGCCACTCGCATGGGAGGGCGGGCCTTCCTGGTGCGCGAGCTGGAGCCGGAGAAGGCGAAGCTGGGAGACGGGGCGCTGACGGGAAAGAAGGACCTGGTCTCGGTCTTCACCCAGGTCGGTCAGGTCCTGGCTCGGGCCCACGGCGCCACGCCCGAGCAGGCGCGCGAGCTGCGGTTCTGGGTGGGCGACGACGCGGCCCAGGCCACGGGCCGGCTGTCGGCCTTCGCGCGGGCCTATGCCGACCAGGTGCGGGCGGATTGGAGTGCACTGCGTGACGGCACCTGAGCCCCGGGCCGCCACGAGTGGACGAATGCCCCCGTGGCCCCATGCCAGCCAGGGGTGACGTCGCCATGTCTCGCCCCGCATGCGCACGATGCTCGTCCTGCTGGGCCTGGCCTGGCTCTTCTCGGGGTGCGCCGTGACGGCCGCCGCACTCGCCGCGTCGTCTCCACGGCTTGCGCCCGTGGAGCAGCGCGTGCCCGTGCTGCTCGTCCATGGCATTGGCGACGACGCCAGCGCCTTCGACCTGCTGCGCCGCCGGCTGGAGCGCGAGGGCTGGCCCCATGTCCACGCCGTCTCCATGGTCCCCAACAACGGCAGTGAGGGGATTCCCGTGCTGGCCCGGCAGGTGGCCCGCGAGGCCGAGGCCCTGCGCGCACGCACCGGCGCCCGCCGCGTGGATGTGGTGGGCTTCAGCATGGGGGCGCTCGTCACGCGCTACTGGGTGCAGTTGCTCGGAGGGCGTCTGGTGGTGAGGCGCTTCGTCTCCATCTCCGGCCCGCATTCGGGCACGGGTCTGGCGTTCCTGGGACGAGGCAAGGGCGTGGCGCAGATGCGGCCCGGCAGCAGGCTTCTGCGGGCACTCCAGCAGGACCCTCGTCCCTGGGGCAGCACGGAGGTGCACAGCTTCTGGACGCCGTTGGATTTGACCATCCTCCCCGCCTCCAGCTCACGGCTACCGGGGGCCAGCGAGCGCACCTTTCCCGTGCTGCTCCACCCGTGGATGCTCACCGACCCGCGCGTGCTGGACTCGGTGGTGGACGTGCTCGGCTCGCCCGCCGTGGCCAGGTGACGCTCACAGCGTGGCGGACAGCCGCCCGGCCGCGTCGCGCAGCGTGACGACGTCGCATTCGGACTTCAGCCAGCCGAAGATTTCACGCAGTCGCTCGAGCTTCTGTGTCGCGCCAACGCGCAGGTCCCGCTGCTGTCGGACCAGCTCGCCGGGAATCCCGTCCGTTGCGTCCAGCACGTCCACACCGTGGAGTTCGAAGTTGAAGAACGCGTCGCGGCGGCAGGAGCGCCACGCACCTCGCAGGGTCCGCAGCGGCAGCGTGGTGGCGAAGGTGCCGATGAACGGGAAGCGCAGCACGGGCGTCACCGCCATGGGCAGCTCCAGCACCGAGCCTGTGCCCCGTCGATAGGGCCGCGCCGGGTCCGGGCGGTACGGCACGCGGGGCGCGAGCAGCACGCGAGGCGTGTCGAGCACCGAGCGGGACGGGCGCCCCATCAGCGACAGCGCGCCCATCACCGCCGCCTTGGCCGCGTAGTACGGCGTGGCGGGAAACGCGGACGAGCCATACCGGTAGCCCAGCTCGACGGTGGCCGCGTAGAGGTCCGCGTTCAGTGTGTAGCCCGGCGCGCGGAAGCCTTCGGGCCGTGCGCCCGTGGCCGCGAGGATGGCCGCATCGGCGCGCCGCAGGTCCTCCAGGATGGCGGCGGGGCCCCGGCGCGTGAGGGCGTAGTCATGCGCGTGGCTGTGGCTGGCCACCTCGATGCCCGCTTCATGGGCCGCGCGCATGCCCGAGGAGGCAAGGGTGTCCGCCTCCAGGTCCTCGCCGATGGCGAAGAAGGTGCCCGGCGCGCCGAGCGTGTCGAGCAGCTCGCGGAAACGAGGCACCGCCACGGCATGGACGAGGGAGCGGGCACGCGCATCCAGCAGCGACTCCGGCAGGCCGTGGATGCGGCAGTAGTGCGGCAGGGAGTCGAGGTCGACGGAGATGGACGCCAGCCTCACGGTGCGCGCCCTCCCCCGCTCACGTGCCGCGAATGCGGATGACGTAGAACAACTTGCCCACGTTCTTGAGCACGTTGGGGACGCGCTTGAAGAGGTGGATGGACGGCTGGCGCTTCTCGTGGAGCTGGATGGGAATCTCCATCACCCTCAGCCCCTCGCGCCAAGCGCGGATGACGAACTCGCTGGCGAACACGTCCATGTCCACCACGCACTTCTGGATGACGGGGAGGAGCGCCTCGCGGCGGAATGCCTTGAGCCCGTGCGTGTCCGTGCCCTGGAAGCCCAGCGTCACCTTCAGGAGCTTGTTGTGCACCCGGGTGGCCGCGCGGCGGATGAGGGGGCGCTGGTCGCTGGCGCCCTTGGCCGCCTTGGAACCCACGACCATGTCCGCCTCGCCCCGCTCCAGGCGCGGCAGCGCCGCGTCGTAGAAGGTGACGTCGCAGAGGTCGATTTCGTCACAGATGACGTAGGTGCCCCGGGCCATGCTGATGCCGGCCTTGAGGGCGACGCCGTAGTTGGGGCGCTCCGAGTGGAACCAGCGCAGGCGCGGGTGCTTCGCGCACAGCTCGTCGAGGATGCGCGGCGTGGCGTCCCGGGAGCCGTTCTCCGCGAAGATGATTTCGTAGTCGAGTCCACGCGCATCCAACCCCTGGCGGAGCTCGTCCGCCGCCGAGGTGATGATGGACTCCTCGTTGTAGACAGGGATGACGACGGACAGGTGCGGTGCCATGGAATCAGGTCCGGACAGGCTGCGGTCCGGTCCGCCTAGCATGCCCCGCGCCACCCGTCGACAAGATGCGGCGCGCCGCGTCTCGACTTCGTCAGCCGTTCAGCGTCCGGGCACACGCCCGCCCGCCGAGGATGGCGTCCTCCATGGACGAGTACTCCCACTGTCCGTAGCGGCCCGCCGTGAGGATGCCCGCGTGCTCCAGGAAACGGAGGATTTCCGCCTTCGCGGGCCCGTAAGCGTCGTCATAGAGGACGTAGGCGTGGGGAATCTCCCGGGCCTGGGCGAAGAGGACGTCGTCCGCGGAGTGGATCATCTGCGAGCGCAGCAGGTCCTCCACGGCGTACTTCTCCGCGGCGGCCGGGGACAGCTCGCCGTGGTGGCTGTACTCCACGTAGAACGTCGCGGTGTCCTTGGGGGCCAGCGCGTCGTACACCGCCGAGGGTGAGCCGATGCGGTACGTGTGGAACTCCGGCTCCGGCAGGTAGATCCAATGCCAGGGCTGCCGGTTGGCGCCCTTGGCGGCCACGGCGACGTAGGTGACGGTGGTGGCGCGCAGACGCTTCGCGGCGGCGACGACCTCGTCGGGAACTCCCGAGGCGCCCTGGGCTAGGAGTCGCACCAGGCCGGGCAGCGACACGGTGGACACCAGCCCCGAGTAGGACAGCGTCCTGCCGTCGGACAGCACGACCTTGCGCGCCTTCCAGTCGATGGAGGTGGGCTCGGTGCGGACGCTCAGCTCGCCGCCCTTCAAGTCTCGCAGCATGGCGCGGGCCAGACTCTCGATGCCGCCCTCGCGCGGGTAGACGAAGGACGCGTTGTAGCCCACCGCGTCGCTGCCCGCGCCGAGCGCTCCGTCCACCACTTCCTTGAGAGAGGGCCGGGGCACGAAGCGACCCACCCAGGCGGCGGACAGCTCACGGGGGTGCACCGTCCAGAGCTTCTGGTTGTAGGGCACCATGAAGTTCTTCGCGAAGCCCTCGCCCATGTAGCGGAGGATGAACTCCTCGAAGTCGCGAGGCTCCCGCTCACGCAGCGCACGGCCCTTCTCGCCGTAGATGGCCTCCACGTACCCGACGAGGTTCTCCGCGACGACGTCCGGCGGCAGCCCGTGGGTGTTCACCTGGTATGGGAAGCGCGTGAAGACGCCGCGCGTGAAGATGCCCGCCTTGCGCTGGATGCGGACCATCTGCCCCGGCAGCCAGCGCGTGTTCACCAGTTCCTGGATTTCGGCGTCCCGCAGGTGGAGCCAGTGCCCGGTGGGGTCGAAATAACACCCATCGATGACCTCGGTCTTGATGAGGCCGCCGACCCGGTCTGACTTCTCGATGAGGAGCCAGGGCTTCTGGAGGAAATGGGCGGTGGAGAGACCCGCGAGCCCCGCTCCCAGGATGACGATGGGTTCCATACCGGGTCGGTCCTACCACCTCCTCCGGGTGAGGGGGAGCCGAACGCGCGGTGCCAGGGGCGCGAAATCTCAAGCCCCCTCGGCCGCCCGCCTGGGAGTAAAGGGGGGGACCGCTTCCACTGCGGGCTGGCGCGTTCTTTCCGGGCTGGAAACGCCTCTGGTAGCCTGCGCGCGCCGGTCCCGTCGAAGGAACCCCATGAAAGTCTCCTGCCCGTCTTGCCAGACGAATTACAACATCGATGACAAGCGGATCCCCCCGGGTGGCGCGAAGCTCAAGTGCGCCCGGTGCCAGACCACCTTCCCCATCAGACCCGAGGGAGTGAGCGCAGCGGCCCCTGCCGCGCCTGCTCCGTCGGCCGCCGCCATTCCCCTGCCTGGTGCGTCCGCGCCGAGCGCCGCCGCGATTCCCCTCCCCGGGGCCGCGCCGTCGGGCGCCATCGCGATTCCCCTCCCGGGCGCCGCGCCCTCGGGGGCCATCGCCCTGGGGCACGAGGCCATTCCCCTCCCGGGCGCCGCCCCACAGTCCGATGGCTTCGGCTACGACGCGGGTGCCATTCCGCTGCCCGGCGCCTCCGCTCCGCAGGATGACTTCGGCTACGACGCGGGCGCCATTCCGCTGCCCGGCGCCTCCGCTCCGCAGGATGACTTCGGCTACGACGCGGGCGCCATTCCGCTGCCCGGTGCCTCCGCGCCGCAGGATGATTTCGGCTACGACGCGGGCGCCATTCCGCTGCCCGGCGCCTCCGCTCCGCAGGATGACTTCGGCTACGACGCGGGCGCCATTCCACTGCCCGGTGCCTCCGCGCCTTTCGACTCCGGTGCCATCCCCCTGCCGGGTGTCGCGTCTTCGTCTGGCGCCATTCCCCTGCCGGGCGCGGTGGACTCGTTCAGCGAGGGCTTCGACGACGTGGAGCCGCCCGTCCGCCAGGACCGGGACGTGACGCGGGTCGTGGCCATTCCGATGCCCAATGCGGCGTTCCGCGAGCCGCCGCGGCCCGCGGCGCCCCCTGCGCCCAAGGCGGGGCGCGAGTTCGACTTCTCGGACGACTCGCTGGCGCCGCCGGTGGACCTGGCCCACGGCTCCGTCGAAATGCCCGACGTGACGGGCACCGCGCGAGACTTCGACTTCTCCGACGACGCGCTTCCCGTGCCCGCGCAGCCTGAAGCGGATCCTTTCGCCTTCGACGTCGAGACCCCGAGCGGCGAAGCCACCGCCTTCGCGCTGCCGCCCACGCCCAACCCCGCGCATGCCGGCTACCCGGCCGAGGCGAACCCGTTCGCGCTGCCTCCGCCTCCCGCGTACGCGGAGGCGCCCATGACGGAGGACCCGTTCGCGCTGCCTCCTCCGCCGTTGGAAGCAGACCCCTTCGCGCTGCCTCCGCCTCCCGCGTATGCGCAGGCGCCGATGACGGAGGACCCGTTCGCGCTGCCGCCTCCGCCCTCGGGGGGACCGTCGTTCGACTTCGCCGAGCTGCCCGTGCCCGCGGGGGAGGATCCGTTCTCCGCGTCGCAGCCCACCGCGGGAGCGATGGACTTCTCGGACCTGCCGTCGCCCGCCGCGCCCGGGATGGACTTCTCCGACCTGCCGTCGCCCGCCGCGCAGCCGCAGGACCTGTCGTTCGACTTCGCCTCGCCCCCCACGCCCGGGTTCAACGCGGATTTCGGATCCGCGCCCGCGCCGGTGCCGGACTTCAGCCTCGACTTCGCCGAGCCCCCGCCTCCCGCCGCGCCTCCCGCGTCGTTCAACCCCTCGGTGGACTTTGGCGACGTGGACTTCGGGATGCCGCCGACTCCCGCGGCGTCGCCCGGCATCCCGGACTCGCTCGAGTTCGACCCCACCGCGAGGCCCGGTGACGACCTGGAAGCGGACCTCTCCGACCCGCTGCCGCCCCCGCCCAACGCAGGTCCGGCGGACGGTCTGGAGATGCTGTCCTTCATCGACGACGCCGCGAGCCGCGAGACAGGCCAGGCCGGCGCCAAGGTGCGCCGCTTCCACGTCCGTCGCCGCTCCGGCAAGGTGTTCGGCCCGTTCGACGAGGGCGTCGTCGTCAAGATGCTCGAGGACGGGCAGCTGCTCGGCAACGAGGACGTCTCCCTGGACTCGGAGTCGTGGTCGGCCATCGGCACCATCCCCACCTTCGCCTCCGCCATCCAGAGGCTGATGGAGGGCCCGTCCAAGGTCGTGGCCGCCGCGCCCGTCGCCACCGCGTCGGACTCCGAAGCCCCTCGCGCCGACCCGGGTGGAACGCAGGCGAACATGCGTCGCCTGGAGCAGCTCTACGAAGGCCGCATGGCCGCGGTCTCCGTCGTGGACCGCAGCGGCGCCGACGCGAAGATCAAGAAGCGCATCCCCCTGTTCATCGCCGCCGGCGTGGCCGTGTTGATGCTGGGCATCGGCGTGGGCACGGAGTTCGGCACGCGCTACGGCGCCTTCGGTCGCCGGGCCATCTTCCCCGCGCGCGTCTCGGACGGCTCGCCCCAGGCGCAGCTCGTGAGCCAGGCGCGCCAGGCGCTCCTCCAGGACACCTTCGCCAGCTACAAGCAGGCGCACACCCTCTCCGCGCAGGCGCTCCAGGAGAAGGAGTATCCGGCGGTGCGCTCGCTGTGGTGCCAGTCCGTCTATTACCTGCAGCGCAAGTACGCCGCGGCCGACATGGCCGACATGAGCCGCTGCCGCGAGGCGATGGCGGACATCGCGCTGCTGGGCGAGAAGGACGTCGACGTCATCAAGGCGGCCGCGTCGCTCGCGCTCACCTCCCGACAGGCGGACGCGGCGCTGCCCCCGCTGCTGGACGCCTTCAGCCGAGAGGCGAACCAGGCGGACCTGGAGCTGGCCTTCCTCGTGGCCGAGGCCCAGGCGATGAAGCGCGACCAGAACAGCGCCATCGAGACGCTGAAGAAGGTGCTCGCCGCGGACCCCAAGTCCGCCAAGGCCCACCACGCGCTGGGCAACCTGCACCAGGCCGCGGGCCGTGCCGACGAGGCCGCCGCCTCGTACGCCGCCGCGCTCGAGGCCGACCGCAAGCACGCCGCCTCCGCCGTGGAACTCGCGGCCGTGCAGCTGCTGGTGCGCAAGGATGCCGAGAAGGGCACCCAGTCCGTGGAGGAGGCTCTCGCCGAGGACGTCCAGTCCGCGCTCGGCCCCGCGGAGCTCGCTCGCGCCCGGGGACTCAAGGGCGTGGCGCTCTTCCACCAGCACAAGCCCAAGGAGGCGGAGGCGGAGCTGAAGTCCGCCCTGGAGAAGGACCCTCAGTCCGACTTCCTCAAGGCGCAGCTGGCCCACGTGATGCGCGCCCAGCGCAACTACGAAGGCGCCCTGCCGCTGTACACGGCGCTGGCCTCGGAAGAGGGTGACAACCTGGAGTACGCCGACGGCCACATCACCTCGCTGGTGATGACCGGGAAGATGCAGGCCGCGCTGGAGGCGGTGCAGAAGGCCAGCGGGAGCTTCCCCAATGAGGCCCGCATCGCCTACCTCTACGGCCGCATCGAGGACGCCCTGGACAAGCTCTCCGAGGCGGAGGGCCACTACAAGCGCGCCATCGCCGCGGACGCCACCCTGGTGGAGGCCAACCTCTACCTGGGCCGCTTCTACCTGCGGCAGCGCCGCAACGCGGAGGCCCGCACCCAGTTGGAGCAGGCCGCCACCAAGGCCCCGGACCTCGCGGGCGTGCGCGCCGGTCTGGGTGAGCTGGCCCTGGCGGAGAACAACGCGCTGCTCGGCCAGCAGGAGTTCGAGCGCGCCGTGCAGCTCGACCCGAACCTCGCCGACGCCCACCTGGGCCTGTCGCGCGTGGCGCTGCTCAACAACGACCTGGAGAAGGCGCAGACGGAGGCCAACCGCGCCCTGGAGCTGGACCCCCACTTGCTGAAGGACGGCCGGCTGCAGCGCGGCATCGTGCTGTGGCGCCTGGGCAAGCTCGACGAGGCCGTGGCCGAACTGGAGAAGGCCAAGGCGGAGGACCCTCGCTCCACCACGATTCCCATCACCCTGGGCGCGGTGCTGCTGGAGCGTGGAGACCTGCCCGGCGCGGAGAGCAACCTGGGCCTCGCGCTGAGCAACGAGCCCTCCAACCACGAGGCGCTCTACTACCTGGCGCTCGTGAAGGCGAAGCGGATGGAGTTCACCCAGGCCATGGACGCCATGCGCAAGGCCGTGGAGCGCGCCCCCAAGCGCCCCGACTACCACTACGCCTACGGCGTCATCCTCCGCGACGCGAAGAACCTGCCGGACGCCATGCGCGAGTGGAACACCGCCGTGGACCTGGACCCGGCCAACGCCGACGCGCACGAGGCGCTCGGCCACGCCCACCTGGAGAACGGCGAGTTCGACGAGGCCATCTCCTCCTTCGAGGACAGCCTCAAGTCAGACCCGCGCCGGACCCGGGTGCTCGGCTCCATCGGCGACGCGTACTTCAACGCGGCCCGCTGGAACGACGCCATCAAGCGCTACCAGACGGCCCTCAAGGCGGACGCGAAGCTGACTCACGTCTACTACAAGGTCGCCCGCGCCTTCACCGAGCAGGCCCAGCACGCCAAGGCCATCGACTGGTACCGCAAGGCCTCCAGCGTCGAGCCGGAAAACCCGATGACCTACTACTACCTGGGCTTCGCCTATAAGGAGAAGAACAAGCGCCGGGAAGCCGTGCAGGCCTTCAAGGACTACCTCGTGAAGAAGCCGGACGCGACGGACAAGAAGGACATCGAGGAAGAGATCTACGACCTGCAGAACTAGCCGCCAGCCGACAGCCGGCCGTCCTTCCAGGGATGGCCGGCGTCAGGCCCCCGGCGGCCGGGGCGTCCGCCCTTGAGCACCCCGGGCGCGAGGAGTCTTGCTGACGCCCACCGAGGGTGACTACAAGGCGTCCCCCATGCTGGACCTCCGGAACGTTGCGCAGAACTTCGATGCGGTCGTCGCTCGCCTGAAGACGCGGGGCGGCAACCTGGATCTCGGCCCCTTCCAGGCGCTGTTCTCCGAGCGCCGGGAGCTGTACGTCTCGATGGAGTCCCTCGCCGCGCGCCGCAACGCCGCCAACGAGGAGATGAAGAAGAAGGCAAAGGAGGACCCCAAGGCGCTGGACGCGCTGCGTGGAGACCTTCGCGCCGTCTCCCAGGACATCAAGGAGAAGGAGAACCGCCTCAAGGAAGTGGAGGAGGAGATCAACCGCATCCTCCTGCTCATCCCCAACACGCCGCACGAGTCCGTGCCCGTGGGTGCCAGCGCGGACGAGAACGTCCAGGTGAAGAGCTGGGGTGAGAAGCCGAACCTGCCCTTCACGCCGAAGCAGCACTTCGAGCTGGGGGAGAAGCTGGGCATGCTCGACTTCGAGCGCGCCGCGAAGGTCTCCGGCAGCCGCTTCACCTTCTACAAGGGCGCCCTGGCGAGGCTCGAGCGTGCGCTCGTCACGTTCATGATCGATGTGCACGCCCAGAAGGGCTACACGGAGCTGCTTCCGCCCTATCTGGTGCTGCGCGAGACGATGATGGGGACGGGCCAGTTGCCCAAGTTCGAGGATGACGCCTTCAAGACGCTGGGCGACCCTGAGCGCTTCCTCATCCCCACCGCGGAAGTGCCCGTCACCAACTACCACGCGGACGAAATCCTCGAGGGCGAGTCGATGCCCATCCGCTACTGCGCCTTCAGCCCGTGCTTCCGCGCGGAGGCCGGCGCCGCCGGCAAGGACACCCGCGGCCTCATCCGCCAGCACCAGTTCCACAAGGTGGAGATGGTGAAGTTCGCCCAGCCCGACAAGAGCCTGGAAGAGCTGGAGTCGATGACGGACGACGCGTGCGACATCCTGCGCCGCCTGGGCCTGCACCACCGGGTGATGCTGCTGTGCACCGGAGACATGGGCTTCTCCGCCCGCAAGACGTACGACATCGAGGTCTGGCTGCCGGGGCAGAACGCGTACCGGGAGATTTCGTCCTGCTCGGACTGCGGCGACTTCCAGTCCCGCCGGGCGAAGATTCGCTTCCGGGCCCAGAAGGGGGACAAGCCGCAGCTCGTCCATACCCTGAACGGCAGCGGGCTCGCGGTGGGCCGCACTTCCATCGCCATCCTGGAGAACTACCAGCGGGACGACGGCACCGTCGCCATCCCGGAAGTGCTCTGGCCCTACATGGGCGGCATCAAGGAACTGAAGCCGCTCTAGAACTGTGATCATCCGCTTGCAACGGGCGCGGAATGAGGTAGAAGGGCGGCCCCACGGTCGACGTCGGTCCGAGGGACACCGCCGGCTGAAGTTGTTGTATGGAGGCGTGGCCGAGCGGTTGAAGGCAGCGGTCTTGAAAACCGCAGAGGGTGCAAGCTCTCCGTAGGTTCGAATCCTACCGCCTCCGAATTTGTGCTTGAATTTTGCGGTTCTTTGACAGAGAAGAGTTGGAGAGATGGCCGAGAGGCTGAAGGCACAGGTTTGCTAAACCTGCATACTCGAAAGGGTATCGAGGGTTCGAATCCCTCTCTCTCCGCCACCTGTTGTTGTAGCAGTGCGTGAAGATTTTGCTCCCTTAGCTCAGCTGGATAGAGCGTCGGACTACGAATCCGAAGGCCGGAGGTTCGAATCCTCCAGGGAGCGCTCCCTTCTTTTCACGCCGTCTCCATGAGTGACGACGAAGCTTTCATGCAGCAGGCACTCGCGCTCGCGCGGGAAGCCGCGACACTCGGAGAGGTCCCCGTCGGTGCGGTAGCGGTCCATGATGGAAACGTCATTGGAACGGGTTTCAACCGCCGCGAAGTGGACCGCAATCCCCTTGCCCATGCGGAAGTCCTCGCACTGGATGCCGCTCGCAGGCATCTGGGGGTCTGGAGGATGACGGGCGTCACGCTTTATGTGACGTTGGAACCGTGCGCGATGTGCGCCGGTGCGCTGGTGCAGTCCCGGGTGACGCGCCTCGTCTTTGGCGCCATGGACCCGAAGGCAGGTGCAGTCGGCTCGCTCTACAACCTGGCCGAAGAGCCTCGTCACAACCACCGGCTCCAGGTCACGAGTGGTATCCTGGCGGAAGACAGCCGGATTCTTCTAAAGTCGTTCTTCGAGCGCTTGCGCGCGAAACGACGCGACAATTGAATACTTGGAGAGCTGGCCGAGTGGTCGAAGGCACCTGACTCGAAATCAGGCATACCGGGAACGGTATCGTAGGTTCGAATCCTACGCTCTCCGCTCCAGACTTCTTGGAGAGGTGGCCGAGCGGTTGAAGGCGCACGCCTGGAACGCGTGTATATCTGAAAGGGTATCGTGGGTTCGAATCCCACCCTCTCCGTAGTTGTTGTTTCAGCAGTCGATGTCTACATCCTTTGTGGTCGGGACAACGTGGGGGCGCGAACCCCGCCAGGTCCGGAAGGAAGCAACGGTAGCGATCTACCGCGTGTGTCCCGGCCGTTCTGAAGAGCCAGTCTCCCGTTTCGGGGGTCTGGCTCTTCGCCTTTGCGGGCAAGAACACGAGGGGACGCCAGGCGCCTTGCTCGCGCCCTCCCCTACCGAGCTTCTGACTCGGGTTCAGTCGCGGACGAGCAACGTCTCTCGGCCGATGCGCTTCGCGATTCGGAAGCCCGCCGCCTGGATTTCAGGCAGGGCCCGGTCCTCGAAGGTGACGACGCGATTGAAGCGCCGCTCGCGCATGCCTTGCTGGAAGGCGCCGTCCCGGGGCCAGTCGCAGGTGAGCCAGGGAATCTCCTGGCCCAGGTAGAAGAAGCCGCCGGAACCCCACAGCCCTTCGTTGACGATGACCAGCCCCGTCGCGCCTCCCATGCGGGTCGCCGCGACGATGGCTCGGAACTGGTCCGCGCGGAGATCATTGGGCGGGAAGAAGAACGCGGAGGCGAGCCCCGAGGCCAGCGCCACCGTGGCCAGCCCCCAGCGCAGCGCCCCGTGGGCCCGCGAGGTGATGAAGGCGGCGATGACGGGGGCCGCGGCGAGGAGTCCCAGCACCAGGGCCGGGTAGAGGAAGCGCTCCTCCTTGTGCGCGGTGGCCAGCAGCACCGCCAGGTAGATGCCCGCACACGTGAGCGGCAGGGACACGCCGGCCTTGCGCTTCAGGGCCCAGAGGCCCAGCGGCACGGCGGCCCAGCCCCAGAGGGGGACCGCCATCAACAGGGGCATCGCGTAGAAGCCCGGGGTCGCCGAGCCGAAACGGGCCGCCGCTTCTCCGGACAGGACGTTGAAGCGGACGTACTTGAAGAACGAATGGAAGGGGCTGCCCCAGGTGACGTGGTCCAGCAGGCCCAGCCCCGCGGCCACCACGAGTCCCCCCAGGCAGGTGAAGGCCAGGAGCTTCCAGCGTCGGGCGGCCATCAACCAGAGCAGCGCCGCGACGACACAGATGGCGGACGGGTAGCGCGTGACCACGGCGAACCCCAGGGCCGCGCCACCGACGAGGCCCGCCCTGCCCTCGCGCTCGCGCCGGTCCAACGCCTCCATCGCCACCACGAGGAAGGACGTGGAGAACGACTCCGCCAGCGTGCGTCCGGCGAAGACGAGCACCGGTCCATAGAGGCCCAGCAGCAGGACAGCCAGCCAGCCTCCCGCGGGGCCAGCTCGACGGGCGGAGAAGCGGTATGCGGCCCACAGGCTCCACGCATGCAGCGCGAGTTGGGGGACGGCCACCACCGCGCGATAGCCCTGGGGGTCGGTGATGCCGAGCATCCGCGCCAGCTTGAGGAAGGCCGCCAGCACCCCAGGCACAGCCCAGTTGCGGATGCCATCGCGCCACTCCCACGCCAGCACCCCGTAGCCGTGGACGCGCCAGTAGGCGGGTTCCAGGGCCTGATACACCTCGTCGGGATGGATGCGGCCCAGCTGCGTCACGGCGACGATGGCGGGCAGGAGCGCCACACCCGCGAGCGACAACCAGGTGAGGAGTGTGTGCTTCCGAGGCTCGGGACGATGAGCATCGGCCGGCGGGTTCTCGAGCGACACGGGGGCGGTGGGTGCGTCGGGCAGGGGTACGGACACGGGCGGTGGGGACTCTCCCCGGCCCCGCGCCCGGGTGCAAGCCAGGTGACGTTTGTCCGGCAGGCCCTCGCTCGGGTAGGAACGCGGTTCCCTGAGGAGGAAGACACATGCCGGACGTCATCGTGGTGGGAGCGGGACATAACGGGCTCGTGACAGCGGCGATGCTCGCGCGCCGGGGCCTGTCGGTCACCGTCCTGGAGGACAAGGACGTCATTGGCGGAGCGTGCCGCACGGAGTACCCGTTCAAGAGCGCGCCGGGGCTTGGCGTGTCCACGGGCGCGTACCTCCTGGGCCTGATGCCGCCGGAGCTGTTGCGCGAGCTGGAGCTGGACCTGCCCCTCAAGCGGAGGGACCCGCACTACTTCCTGCCCACCACGGGCAAGCGATATCTCTTGTTCGGCTCGGACGAGCGCGAGCTGAAGCGCCAGTTCCTGGAGTTCTTCTCCCAGGAGGACTGGGAGGCCAACCAGGCGATGAACACGGAGCTGGGCGCGCTGCGCGACGACCTGGCCCCCTCGTGGCTTCTGCCCCCGCTCTCCATCGAGGAGACCGCCGAGCGCTACATCCGGCCCGCGCTGCGGCAGAACTTCATCCAGCTGTGTCGGGGCTCGGCGCGCCAGTACCTGGAGCGCTTCCGCTTCAAGTCCGACTTCGTGAAGGCGATGTACGCGGTGACGGACGCGTTCTCCGGGCTGGATGGCGGCTATGACACGCCGGGGACGGGGATGAACCTGCTCGTCCACAACATGTGCCGACTGCCCGGCAGCGGCGGCACGTGGATGATTGTCGGCGGCGGTATGGGCACCGTCACCCAGTCCATCGCCAACGTCGCGCGCAAGTACGGCGCCACCATCCGCACGGGCGCGAAGGTGACCTCGGTCCGCGTGGACGCGGGCGTGGTGAAGGGCGTGGTGCTGGAGAATGGCGAGGAATTGAGCGCCAACGTCGTCATCTCCAACGGCGACCCGTTCCGTACGCTGAAGCTGGTGGACTCGGCGGCGCTGCCGGCGGACTACCGCGCGAAGGTGAACGCGATGGCGGTGCCGGGCACCACGCTCAAGGTGAACCTGTGCCTGAAGGACCTGCCCAGGTTCACCTGTCTGCCCGAGGACAAGGGCCAGTTCGGTCCCACCATCCACCTGCTGCCGCAGGAGGACGACGTGCTCGGGGCGCTGGAGCGCTCGTACCACGAGACGCAGGCGGGCAAGCTGTCGGAGTTCCCCTCCATCGAGTGGTACATCCACACCACCGTGGACCCCACGCTGCGCGACGCCGAGGGGCACCACAACTCCGCCCTCTTCGTGGAGTGGGTGCCCTACAAGCTGGAGGGCACCACGTGGGAGAAGGAGGAGTCGCGCTACGTGCAACATCTGCTGTCCATCTGCGACCGCTTCGCCCCGGGGACCAGTGACAAGGTGCAGGAGTACTTCGCCCTCACGCCCCCGAAAATCGAGAGTCACTTCGGAATCACGGGGGGCCACATCCACCATGTGGACAACAAGCGGGGCTTCACCGACCGGCTGCCCTACGAGACGCCGGTGCAGGGGCTCTATTTCTGCAGCGCGGGCTGTCACCCCGCCGGCAGTGTCATCGGCGCGGCCGGCCACAACGCCGCGGGCGTGGTCCTCAAGGCCCTGGGACGCTGAGTCCCAGCGCCTGGAGATGGATCCTCCGCGCCATCGTGTTTAGATGAAGGCCCCCATGAGCTACCTCGTCCTCGCGCGTAAATGGCGCCCGCAGAAGTTCGATGACATGACCGGACAGGAGCACGTCGTCCGGACCATCGCGAACGCCATCAAGATGGACCGGGTCGCTCATGCGTACCTGTTCTGCGGCCCTCGTGGTGTCGGCAAGACGACGGCCGCTCGACTGCTCGCCAAGGCCCTCAACTGTGAGAAGGGCCCCACGGCGACTCCGTGCGGCGAGTGCCGGGCGTGCATCGAAATCGCCAACGGCACCAGCGTGGACGTGGCGGAGATCGACGGTGCGTCCAACAACGGCGTCGAGAACGTCCGCGAGATTCGCGAGAACGCGAAGTACCTGCCGCAGCGAGACCGGCACAAGATCTACATCATCGACGAGGTCCACATGCTGTCCGGAGCGGCGTTCAACGCGCTGCTCAAGACGCTGGAGGAGCCGCCTGGTCACGTGAAGTTCATCTTCGCGACGACGGAGGCGCACAAGCTCCCGGACACGATTCTCTCGCGCTGCCAGCGTCACAACTTCCGCCGCATCTCCGCGGCGCGGATGCTCCAGCGGCTCCAGGAGATCTGCAAGGCGGAAGGCGCGGGCATCTCCGACCGTTCGCTGTCGCTCGTCGTGCGCCAGTCCGAGGGCGGCATGCGCGACGCGCTGAGCCTCCTGGACCAGGTGCTCGCCTCGTGCGGTGCCAGTCCGACGGATGAAGAAGTCGCCGAGGCCCTGGGCGCCATCGACCGGACGATGGTGCAGGACTTCGCCGAGGCGCTGGTGCGCAAGGACGCCAAGCGCATACTCGAGCGCGTGGAGGAGGTCTTCAACCGCGGGCTCGACTTGAAGCGGCTCGCGGAGGAGCTGGCGCTCCAGTTGCGCCACCTCTTCGTCACGAAGACGCTGGGCGAGGCGCCCGCCGAACTGGCTGAGTCCGAGCAGAAGGCGCTCATCGCGCTGGCGAAGGAAGCAGAGAGCGCGCAGCTCACCCGCCTGTTCGACGTGGTGCACGGCAGCGTCTGGGATGTGTCCCGTGCGGCGCAGCCAAGGCTCGCATTGGAGATGGCGCTCCTGAAGGCCATCCAGTTGTCGCCGGGTGGATCCATTCCGGAGCTGCTGGCGCGGGTAGACCGGCTCGCCGCCGGACTTCCCCAGGGTGAGGGTGCCAACAAGACCAATGCTGGAGCGCCAGGAGGTCGCTCCAGCTCCACGAACTTTCGCGCCTGAGCCCCGCCAGGCTCCTCGTCCGGAAGTCTCCGCCCCGCCTCCCCCTACCTGGGAGGCTCGCGGTACAGCCCCTGAGTCCACTGCTTCGACAGCGCGTGCCCCTTCGGCACTGGCGCCCGCTGGAAGCGCGTCCGAACATCGACCCACCGACGACTCACGGATGGGGGAAGCACCGCGCTTCGGCGAGTCCGCGCGGGAAGCACCGCGCGACACGGGCGCGGCTCGAGTCAGCGAGCACACCCAGGTTCCTCAAGCACCGCTCGGTGCAGGGCCCGCTCGATTCACCGAGTCGACGCAAGGGGGCCAGACGCCGCACTCGGACGGGATGCCTCCCGACGCCAACACCGCTCGCTACGCCGAGTCCGCACAGAGCGCACAGGCGCCCTTCGCCCAGGACGCTTCGCGCGACGCAATCCCCACTCGCTACGCCGAGTCCGCACAGGGCTCGCAGGCTCCGAACGTCCAGGCTGCGCCGCGTGACTTCGGAGCCTCGCGCTACGACGAGTCGGACTACGTGGCCGAGCCTCCGGATGACATCGAGCTACCCCAACACTCGGGCGGCGCATCGGACTCAGGACCCTCGGGTGCCTGGAGCCCACCTCCGCCCCCCACCGTCGCGCCTCCCGTCGCCGCCACCGGCCCGGTGATCGCCGGCCTGCCGCCCTCCGCCGCGCGTCCCCTGTCCTTCCTGCGCAATGCCTCGGGCGCGCAAGCCAGCACGGAAGCCCCTCCTCGCCCCGGCGGCTTCGCCGTCGAGACTCCCCTGCCCTCGGGCCCCGTGCTGGACGGACTGCCACCCTCGGCCGCGCGTCCCCTGTCCTTCCTGCGCCAGGGCACCGCCACCCCGCCCTCCGTCGGGACCGCCCCCTCCGCGCCCGTGGGCTCGCCCGGACCTCACGCCGGAGCCACCCCGCTCTCTCGCACCACCGAGCCCGCGCCCAGTGTCCGCGTCATCAACGTCCGCAAGCCGGAAGCCCCACCGGGCCCGCCCGAGTCCGTGGCCGTCGACGACGAGGACTCGCGCTTCTACCCGGAGGAAGCCTCCCCGGGCGGCTGTGCCTCCGGCGAGTGCATCCCCGAACCCGAGCTTCCCGCCGCCGAGCCAGAGCCGGAGCCGCCTCCCGTGCTCGCCACCTCGCCCGCACCCGCGGGGGCACGAGGCCGCGACAACCCGAACCTCCCGCTGATTGAGCGCTGGCGCGCCGCGGTGGAGAGCGTCAAGGCCTCCTCCCTCCGGCACGGCACCGCGCTCGCCAACGGCCGACTCATGTCGATGAAGGCCGGGGAAATCATCCTCGGCTTCCTACCCTCCGCCGGCCTGCACCGGATGACGGTGTCCGCCGCGGCGGGGAAGACCATCATCGACAAGCTCCTCGCCGAGCACTTCGGCCGAGCGGTGAAGCTGTCCTTCCAGGACGTGTCCGCCGACGACACGCGGGCCTCGCTCAGCATCGCCGAGCGTGACGCACAGAGCCGGGCCACCCACGAGAAGAACACCGAGAGCAAGGTGCGCAACCACGCCTCGGTCCGCGCCGTGCTCCTGAGGCTGGGTGGAGAAATCGAGCACATCCAGATCTACGAGCCCGAGCGCCCCGCCGCCGCCTCGCCCACCGACGCTCCAATCGAAGCCCCCGACGACAGCGCCTGACTTTGTCCCCGCGCAACGGTAGGGTGCGCGCCACACTCCACGCCCGAGCGGACCCATGAAGGGTGCCGCTCCCCCGAGTACCGAGGAAGCACATGCCTGGCGTCGACCTGAACTACTTCATCCGGCAGGCGAACAAGCTGACGGAGAAGATTGAAGAGCGGAAGCAGCAGCTGGCCGAGGAGACCGTCGAGGCCACGGCTGGCGATGGCCGCGTCACCGTCGTGGCCAACGGCATCCAGGAGATCCGCAGCATCAAGATCAACAAGGAGGTCATCGACCCGAACGACACGTCGATGCTCGAGGACCTCATCATCGCCGCCGTGAATGGCGCCCTGGCGAGCAGCCGTCAGCACATGCAGCGCGAGCTGGCCAAAATCTCCGGCGGCATCAAGATCCCCGGCGTTACCTGATACCGGATGACGCCCGATCCGCTGAACCGCCTCGTCGCCCAGCTCGCGAAGCTGCCGGGCATTGGCGAGAAGACCGCCCAGCGCCTCGCGTTCCACATCCTGCGTGCTCCCGGTGAGTACGCCGCGGACCTGTCGCAGGCCATCCGAGAGGTGAAGGAGAAGGTGCACCTGTGCGTGCGCTGCTTCTCCCTCACCGACACGGAGACCTGTGGCTTCTGCCGCGACCACCGCCGTGACGACCGCGTGCTGTGCGTCGTGGAGACCTTCGCCGACCTGATGGCGCTGGAGCGCACCCGGGAGTTCAAGGGTCGCTACCACGTCCTGCACGGCGTGTTGTCTCCGCTCGAAGGCGTGGGCCCCGAGCAGCTTCGCATCAAGGAGCTGCTGGAGCGCCTCAACGACAGCCGGGTGGAGGAGCTCATCCTCGCCACCAACCCGGACGTCGAGGGCGAGGCCACCGCGCTGTACCTGACGCGCCTGCTCAAGCCCATGGGTCTGCGTGTCACCCGCATCGCCCAGGGCCTGCCCATGGGCGGTGATTTGGAGTTCGCCGACCAGGCCACGCTCGCGAAGGCGCTGTCCGCCCGCCGCGACCTCTGAGCCACCCCGCGGCGCCAAACACCGGCGCCGCGCTTCCTACCGGGTCAGCCGCCAGGCGAACGGCACCAGTACGTTGACCTCCTCGTCGCGATGCGCCGGGAAGCGCAGCCGCTGCGCCTGGGACTGGAGGCAGCGGCCCACCGCCGTCTCGGCCAGCGGTCCGCGCACGCCCGCGCGCACGGCACCCGACGAGACGATGGAGAACTCCACCTGGACCTGCCCTTCGCTCGTCGGCAGGTCCGCGCGGTTCTTCTCGAAGCACGCGGTGATGCGCGAGCGCCCCTTCTCCACCACGCGGGTGATGTCCCCCACGCCCAGCGTCATGCGCTTCTTGGCCGGTGGCGCCTTCAGCGGCTTCTCGGCCACCTCGTCGTCGCCCTTGCCCGGCAGCGCCGCCTGGGCTCCCACGGCCGCCTGCGCGTCGCCTTCGGGGGTGGGCGGGACAGCCTCCGGCCCCTGCACGGTCGTCCCCACGGGCGCGGCCACCACCTCTGGCGGAGTGGGCACCGGGACTGGCTCAGGCTTCTGGACCTTCATGCTCACGTCATTCGCGGGAGCCGTGGGGGCGTGAGCCGCCACCTCGCCACCCGACGGCGCGGGCGCGACGAGCTGCCGGTATCCCACGAGCCCCACGCTCGCGAGCAGCAAGCCTCCCGCGAGGCCGACGACGAGCGGACGCCAGCCTCGGGAACGCGGGGCCTCCACGGGTGGAACGGAGGTCTCGGTGGCCGGCGTCTTCGTCGCGGCCGGCACCAGTCCCGATGACGACGCGGGGGAACGGGCCCCCCAGGCGCGCGCGGTGGCGACATCGGTGCTTCCGCCCACGGAGACCGGAGCGCCCACCACGTTCGTCCCCGTCTCCATCAACCCGGTGGCCTGCGTCACGACCCCCAGGGCCGCGGAGAGCGAGGCCAGCGTGGGGATGCGGGTGCGCTCGGTGAAGCGCTCCTCACCGAAATGGGAGCGGAGGAACGCGCTGAGCTGCGGCGTGCCGGCGGCGCTCAGGTGCTCGCCGAGGAAGGCCTCCAGGTCCTCGGCGAACGCCTCCGCCGTGGGGTGACGGTCTTCCGGAAACGGAGACATCGCCTTCAGGACGATGGCCTCCAGTTCGACGGGCAGGTCGGGCCGCAGCTCGCGCGGGCGCTTGAACTCGTTGTGCAAGAGCGCGTTGAGCACCGCGAGGTCGTTCTCTCGCGAGAAGGGCCGCACGTGCGTGAGCGCCTCGAACAGGCTGACGCCGAGCGCGAAGATGTCCGCGCGACGGTCCACCTCCCCGCCCTTCGCCTGCTCCGGCGCCATGTACATGTACTTGCCCTTCACGACGCCGGTGCGCGTGTTGGCGAGCCGCGACTCGGCCTTGGCGATGCCGAAGTCCAGCACCTTCACCTGCCCCTGATACGTCAGGTACAGGTTCGACGGAGAGACGTCGCGGTGGACCACGTTCTGCGGCTGCCCCATGTCATTCGTGAACTCGTGCGCGTAGTGCAGCCCTCGCGCCGAATCGATGAGCACCCGCAGCACAATCGGGAACGGCAGGTACTGCCGCCGACGCCCGGCCAGCCGCAGCGTCGTGGAGAAGTCCTCGCCCGCGAGGTACTCCATGCAGATGTAGTAGCAGCCCTCGGTGAAGCCCAACTCCTGAATCTGGACGATGTTGGGGTGCGTGAGCTTCGCGGCCAGCCGCGCCTCGTCCCGGAACATCTCCACGAAGTCAGGGATGCTCGACAGGTGCGGCAGCATCCGCTTGATGACGACGTTGCGCTCGAAGCCGTCCGCGCCCAGCAGTTTGGCGAGGAAGATCTCCGCCATGCCGCCCTCGGCCAGCTTCCGAACCAGCACGTAGGGCCCATACGGGCGCAGCAGCGGCGGCGGCGCGTCCTCGGAGCCAGGATGTGTCGTCTGGGTGGGTGACATCCTCAAGGCCCTCGCTGTCTCAGGGTGCGGACCGTATGAACATCCGGAGCACCGGGACGGGTCATCTTAAACACCAGCAACGGGGGCGCGCCCACTGGCTCCACCCAGGTATCGAAGCGGTGCTTGCCATCCAGGGAGACTGGACGTCCATTGATGGACAGGCGCGCATTCACGGGCGCCACGCCCGTGGTCCTCACCCTCGACGCGGCCCGCTGGCCGTTGCGCGGCTGCGACACCAGGAGCATCGGTACTGAGTTGTCGTACACCAGCTCGAGCTTGTTCATCCGTCCCCCCTTCAGTTGCTCGCCCGTCGCGGACAGCGGCGTGACGGACCAGAGGTAGCTGCCCTCTCCCAGCGCGCCCGCGTCCAGCGCCGCGCGCGCCTCCGTCACCGTGCGCTCGGCCACTGGCTTCTCCAGCGCGCCCACCCGATACACCGCCACCTTGTACCGCGCCGCCGACGCCTCCTCCGCATAGGTGAACGTCACCGACGGCGGCTTGTCTTGATAGAAGATGGTCGTTTTCTCCAGCCCCTCCGGCACCACGTTGCGCACGCGGTCCAGGTCTCCGCCGAGCCGCTCCGGGGCGAACGTCGCGCTGCCCTTCGCGAGGTCCTTGCCGTCCTTGCCGCGCACCCTCCAGTACAGCAGGCCGCGCGCGGGAGCCGGGACGTTGACGAAGGACTGATACACCGTGCCGGACAGCAGGGGCCGCGTGAAGGCCTCGTCCGAGGCCACCTCCACCGTCACCTCCCCCTCCTTCTCCCAGCCAATGGCCACCTCGGGCATCCCCTGGTGGTAGACCTCCGTGCCGTCTCCCTCGCCGAGCAGCAGCGGCGCGGGTCCGAGCGCCTCGATGCGCGCCTCGCCCGTCTCGCTTGTCACCGTTGCTCGCTCTCCAGCACGCAGCGGCTGGCGCACGTCTCCTCGCACAAGCGTCACCCGCCCTGTGTGCGCATCGACCAGATAGCCCGTCGAGGTGCGCCGCACCGCCAGTCGCGACGCGCCGTCACCCTCCAGTGTGAGCCCGGGCAGCACCACGCGACTCTCGCGTCCCTGCGCGAGCTGGACGCCGAGCCCACCCTGGCGCAGGTCCATCCGGGCCTCGTCCCGCGTGCCCCCCTGCCCCGCGCCCTCCAGCACCATCTCCGCCGAGGGCCCCAGCGACAGCTGCGAGGACGAGCCCTGCAGCATCAGCTCCGCCGTGCCACTGCCGCGCGTGCGCACGCCATCTCCCGGCGCCAGCACGTCGCCCTCCGTGCGCACCGGACGCCAGCGCTTCGCGCCCTTGCCGCGCATCTCCGCGCGCCCCGAACCCAGTCGCACCGTCACCGGAATGGGTGAGAGTTCCACGAGCCGCGAGCCGCGCAGCAGCAGCTCCGCTCGCCCCGCCGATACCTCCACCGAGTCACCCTCCGACGCGCGCAATTGCTGGCCATCCTTGGACACGAACTCGATGGCGCCCAGCTTCACTTCCACGCGGCCGGAGTCCTTCGTCACCTGCACGCTCACCTCGCTGGGCTCGGAGCCCACGCGCGTGAGGCCGAAGGGCGTCAACAGTGTCAGCGACACCTTCTTGCCACTCGAGGGAGCGCCGGCCGGGCGCGCGGGAACTCGCGACAACACGATGCCGCGCTCCACGGTCAGCACCACGCTCCCGGCCTCTTCGCCCACGCCGACGCGTGCGTCGGAGCCCACCTCCACCGAGCGCCCGTCCGCGAAGCGCATCGTCGCCGCGCCCGTCGCGCCCGTCTCCAGCGCGTCACCCGAGTACAGCGGGCCTTCCCGCGCGGGGACCTTCTTGCCACCGCGCTCCACCAGCACCTCGCCAGACAGGCCCTCCAGGCGAGCCAGCTCCACGGAGGTTCCCGCGTCGGGCGAGGCGGGAACCTCCGCGACGGGGCTGGACGGAGTGGTCGCCTCTTCGTCGCAGGCCGTCGCGACGAGCAGGAGGACCAGGAGCCAGGGACGCGCGTTACTCACCGTTGAGGCCTCGGGATGAAATCGACATGGAAGAGGGGCCGCTCGCCTTCTCGCAGCGAGGCAACGAGCCAGGGAAGCGGGTCATTCACCGCCGCCGCTGCCTCGGGAAGAGGTCGACGTTGAGGCGGGCCTGCGCGACTTCCTTCAGCGAGACGACCGAGCGAGGACCGCGTGCGGCGCACAATTTCGGCCTCCGCAGGAGACCGATATCGCAGAGGACCTGCCCGCCCTCCCTCCGCGAGGACAGCGAGCCTGGGAAGCGTGTCACTCACCGCCGCTGCCTCGGGAAGAGGTCGACGTTGAAGATGGCCTGCTCTCCATCCTTCAAGGTGACGAGCTTGGATTGCGACAGGTAGCCGCGCGCGGAAATGGTGATGCGGTAGGTGCCACCGCGCACCTTGAAGGTGAACGCACCCTTCGCATCCGTGCGCGCCTTCACCTTCGCCTGCGGGATGAGCAGCGTGGCAGCGATGGGCTTTCCGCCCCGAGCACTGCGCACCTGGCCCGTGAGCGTCGCGGGCTCACCCTTGCGCTCCGAGGCGAGCGGCACGGACAGCACCGTCTCCTGCCCCGCGATGATGATGGCCGCTTCTTCCGCCACCCGATAGCCCGGCGACTTCGCCACCACGGCCACGGGCCCTGGCGGCAGCGACTTCACCCACGCCTCGCCCCTCATGTCCGTGCGCACCTCCACGGCCCCCACCGTCAGCCGCACCCCCGGCAACGGCACCCCGTTGCCCGCGCTCACCACCGTCACCTTCAAGCCCCCCGTGGGAGGCGGCAGCTTGCGCGCGCGCACCGACAGCGCCACGCGCCCACCGTCCTCCACCGTGACTCGACCCTCCGCGGGCTCGTAGCCATCCACGCTCACCCGAGCCACGACGTCACCTGGCGGCAGCTCCACGTTCTCCAGCGAGCCCTGCGCATCCGCCTCGCGCGGCGCACTCTCCACGCCTCCAGACACCAGCACCACCCGCGCTCCCGCCAGCGGCGCGCCCGACTCCGCGTCCAGCACCTGGAGCGACAGGCCCCCCGCCGGCACCCGCTCGGGAGGCAGCGGCTCCGATACCCGGGACTCGGGCGCGTCATTCCAGGTCAGCTCCAGCGCCGCGCCCACCCGACGCATGCGCTGCTCGGACCGAGTCCCATCCGCGAGCGTCACCGTGTCCTGCACGTGCTGGAAGTCCACGAGCAGCGTGCCGGACCAGCGCTGCGTGCCCGTCAGCGGGAACAGGAGCGCGCCACCCGCGGCGAAGCCCTTCGCCTCCGCCTTCGCCCCGGCCGAGTCACGAACCGCCAACGACACCGGCACCTCACCCCTCGCCTCCACCTCCAACCGGGTGAACAGCGGCAGCCGCAGGCTCCCGCTCACCAGCGCCGCGTGCCGCACCCCTCGCGACAGCACCGGCTCCGCGGACGCACCGAAGTGCGGCAGCTGCGCGTACCCATAGCCCGCGCCCACCTCCGCCCGCACCGGCCCCAACCAGGTGCGCACCTTGGGACCCACCGACGCCCGCAAAAGGCTGCCCCCGGTGATCCGCAAGGAGCCCTCCTTCAGGTCGAAGCCCTCGCGCTGCACCGCCGCCCACCCACCCAGCCAGGAACCCGCCCAGACCGAGCCCACCGCCGCCAGATCATTCGGGGTGAAGCCGTCGTAGGTGAGCCCAGGCCCTACATCCGCCTGGGCACCATTGCGGAGGGCCACGCCGTAGCGCAGGCGCAGCGAGGCTCGCTCGCGCACCTCCTCCGCCCGGACGGACGGGGAGCTGACCAGCACCAACAGCAAGGGCGCCAGACGCGCCAGGATGGGGGCAAGGGGGCGTGGGGGCGTCAAAGCCCGGCGGAGTATAGAGAAAGCCGCGAACACTCCCAAACCGGCGTCATCCGGGGACCCAGAAAGAGGCTTGACGAGGACCCCCTGGGTGGCGGGGGCAGCGGACGAGCCGCGTTCTCACCGGGAGGAACGGATGGCTTCTTGCTGGAGTGGAGGGGCTTTGCTAAGCATCCTCACGGTCGGTAGCGCCTCGTCTAACCTCCGGGATTCACTCCAGAAACAATCGGGGTGTTGCCGTGAGACGGGCGAGCGAACGCTGAGGAGCGCATACGCCCATGGGCACGCAACTGGTGATGTACGAAGAGGAGTTCACCAAGATCAACGCCGTTTGCGACCGGCTCACCAAGGACGCGAACGCGAAGGTGGTGTTCCTCGTCGACAAGAACGGGCAACTCATCTCCTCGGCCGGGCAGACGCAGAACATCGACACCACGTCCCTGGCCTCGCTGACGGCCGGCAACGTGGCGGCGATGGGCGGACTCGCCAAGCTGATCGGTGAGAACGAGTTCCCCAACCAGTTCCATGAGGGGGCGAAGGACTCGCTCTACATGACCATCGTCGGCAGCCGGGTCGTGCTGGTCGTCATCTTCGACAACCGCACCAGCCTCGGCCTCGTCCGCCTGCGCATCAAGAAGGCCAGCGACGAGCTGACGAAGATCTTCGAGAGTCTGGTGAAGAAGACGGACAGCCCGGGTGCCGGGTCGCCGTTCGCCGAGATCTCCGACGACGATATCGACAACCTCTTCAGCGAGTAACCCGGGAAGCCATGTCCTTCATCAACTACTCATCCCGCGAAATCAACTGCAAGATTGTCTATTACGGGCCGGGTCTCTGCGGGAAGACGACCAACCTCCAGTACATCTACAACAAGACGGCGGCCGAGACGAAGGGCAAGCTCATCTCCCTCTCCACCGAGACGGACCGCACGCTCTTCTTCGACTTCCTGCCGCTGTCGCTCGGTGAGATCCGCGGATTCAAGACGCGCTTCCACCTCTACACGGTGCCCGGCCAGGTGTTCTACGACGCCAGCCGCAAGCTCATCCTCAAGGGCGTGGACGGCGTCGTGTTCGTGGCCGACAGTCAGATCGAGCGCATGGAGGCGAACATGGAGTCGATTGAAAACCTCCGTGTGAACCTGGCCGAGCAGGGCTACGACCTGAACAAGATTCCGTACGTCCTCCAGTACAACAAGCGCGACCTGCCCAACGCGGTGACGCCGGAGGAGATGCGCAAGGCCATCAACCCGCGCAACATCCCCGAGTATCAGGCCGTGGCGCCCACGGGCGTGGGCGTGTTCGACACGCTCAAGGCCGTGGCGAAGCTGGTGCTCACGGAGCTGAAGAAAGGCGGCTGAGCCGGGAGCAGCCGGGCAGTCAACTCCCGTACCGCGGGTGAGAAGACGCCTCGCGGCCAAGGGTGTTACAACCTGCTGCCGACGGGCCGGGCCGTCCGCCTCCTGAGGTCGCACAGTGCGTGTCGCAGCCGCCACCCTCCGCCTCCTCGCGCTCGTGAGCGCCACCCTCTGTGGGGCGGCGCTCGCGCAGGAGCCGCGCCCCACGGCGCCCGCCGCCGCCTCGAGTACCGAGGCGCCTCCCGTGGCTCCTTCCGAAGGCGACAGCACCGCGGATGAAGCCTTCAACACGCGGGTGAAGACGCTGGAGGAGCAGGTCGTCGACCTGAAGGAGAAGATCTACCGCTCCAAGGCCCGACTCCTGTTGCTCCAGGAGACGGTGCTGGGCGGAGACGTCACCACCGGGGCTCGCGCGCTCATCGTCCACAAGAACGAGATGGGCAGCTCCTTCATCCTGGAGTCGGTGACGTACGCGCTGGATGGCGCGCCCATCTTCACGCAGGTCGACATCCAGGGCGAAGAGCTGAGCAAGCGCGAGCAGTTCGAGGTCTTCAACGGGCGCATCGTCCCGGGACAGCACCAGCTCGCGGTGCGGCTCGTCTACCGGGGCGGCGGCTTCGGCGTGTTCAGCTACCTGGAGGGCTACAAGTTCAAGGTGCAATCCAGCTACACCTTCAACGCGGAGCCAGGAAAGGTGTCCACGGTGCGCGTGGTGGGCTACGAGCAGGGCGGCCTCACGCTGGACATGAAGGACCGGCCCGCGGTGCGCTACGACATCGAGCTGTCGCGCGACACGGCGCCCCGCATCGACGGCGAAGCGGGCGGAAGCCCTCCGGCCGCCACCTCCACTGAAGCGCGGTAGGGGTCCGCCGGTGAACGTGTCGCTTCGCGCTCTCGCCCTCGCGCTCAGCCTCGTGGGGGGCGCCTCCGCCTTTGCCGCCGAGCCTCCCCCGCCGCCTCCGACTCCCCAGGAGCTGGAGCAGCGACTGTCCTCCGTGGAGCAGCAGCTCCAGGTCGCCGAGGAGAGCCTGCGCTTCGTCGAGACACAGTACAGCCAGCGCCCGGAGCCCGATGAAGAGCAGGCCCGCTCGCGGCGCTACTCCGACGCGGAAATCCAGTACCTGCTCGGCGACTGGAGCGCGGCCTCCGTCCACTTCTACGACCTGGTGAGCGACCCGGCGTTCCGGAGCCACCCGCGCTACGCGGACGCGCTCTTCTTCCTCGCGGATTCGCTGTACCAGCAGAAGAACGACATCGGCGCGCGGCTCTACCTGCGCGAGCTGTTGTCGCAGCCCACGCCGACCGCGCGCCACCGTGACGCGCTCACGCGCTACCTGGCCATCTCCGGACGGTTGAACCTGTTCGACGACGTCGAGACCTACGTCGAGCAGGCGCGCACGTTGTTCGGCGGCCAGCTTCCTCCCGACGTGCAGTACGTCCAGGCGAAGTGGCTCTTCCGCCGCACCGACCTGCCCGCCGCCGAGCGAATCGCGCGGGCGCGCTCGGCCTTCTCGCCGCTGGCCCAGGCCCATGGCGGCCCGTATCAGATCCAGGCCGGCTACCACATGGCGGTGCTGTCGATGCAGGCCGGCGAGCTGCCCCTGGCCATCCTACAGTTCCAGCAGCTCCTCACGCCCCTGTCGAACGAGGGAGGCTCCGCGCCCACCGCGACGCCGGGCAAGCCCGTCACCCGCTCGACGGCGGACACGGACACGCGGCGCATCCGCGAGCTGTCGCTGATGTCGTTGGGACGGCTCCTGTACGAAGCAGGCCGCTTCGACGAGGCGTTGGACCGCTACGGCCAGGTGTCGCAGGACAGCGAGTCCTTTCCGGAGTCGCTCTACGAAATCGCGTGGACGCAGGTGCGCAAGGGCAACCACCAGGAGGCGAAGAACGCCGTCGACATCCTGTTGCTCGTCGCCCCCGACTCGCGGCTCGCGCCCGACGCGAAGCTCCTCCAGGGACACCTGCTCCAGAAGCTCAAGCGGTACGACGAGGCCATCGCCTCCTACGACGAGCTCATCGGCACCTTCCGCCCCGTGCGCGAGAAGGTGGACGCCCTCTTGAACGCCAACCGGGACCCCGTCGCGTACTTCGAGCGGCTCCTGGCGCGCACGGACACCGTCCCGGACGTGCGCACGCTGTTGCCACCCCTGGCCCTGAAGTACGCCTCCACCGAGCGCGAGGTGAGCCGCGCGGTGAAGATGGTGGGCGACATCGACACCGGGAAGAAGGGCGCCGTCGACGCACGCGAGCTGGCGGCCCGCATCCTTCGCGCGCTGGACTCGCGGAAGCTGGAGACCTTCCCGGAGCTGCAAGAGGGCTTCACGCGCGCGGACGCGGTGGAGACGGCCGTCACGCACGCCGAGTCGACGCTGGTGGAAGTGGAGGGACTCGCGCTGGAGCCGTCGCTCACCTCGCAGGAGCGGGACCGGCTCGCGCCCCTGCGCCGCGAGCGCGATGCGCTGGCCGCCCGCTTCGCCACGCTTCCCACCACGCAGAAGGGGCTTGAGGAGCGGCTGCGCCGCATGCAGACCCGGGTGGACGCGGTGGACCGCGAGGCCTTCCGGCTGGGCACGGAGATTCAGGGACTGCACGCCATCGCCTCGGCGGTGCGCAAGTGGGTGGATGACACGCGGCTGCTTCGCCAGACGCCACCCGACGAGGAACAAGAGTTCCTGGTGCAGCTCCAGGCCGAGGTCCAGACGCTGAATGATCTCCAACTGGAGCTGGACCGGACGCGCGGTCGGCTCGCGGATGAGCGCAACAGCGCGGCGGCGTCCCTCTCCGGGGAACAGGCCATCCGTGGCCGCTACGCGGCGGCGCTGCGCTCCGAGCACGAGGTGCTCAGTGAAGCGGAGCGTCGACAGTCTCCCACGGCGGTGTTGACGCACGCGCACCAGGTGCGGGAGCGAGGCGAGGCGCTGCGCAAGCGCGTCGCGGAGGCCCAGTCCGCGCTGCGGACCCAGGTGGACCAGCGAGGACAGCGCATCCGCGCGAAGGTGCTGGCCGAGCAGCACTTGTTGGAGCGCTACGAGGCCGAGGTCGCCGCGGTGTCCGGCAACGCGAAGCAGTTGGTGGGCCGCATCGCCTACGACAGCATCCGGCGCGTGCGTCGGCAGTTCTACGACCTGGTGCTCAAGGCGGACGTGGGCGTGGTGGACGTGGCCTTCACCGAGAAGCAGGACAAGACGACGAACATCCAGAAGGTGTCCGCGCAGAAGGCCGAGGCGCTGCGCGCGCTGGACGCCGACTTCCGCGACGTGTTGTCGGAGGAGGGACGGTGATGCGGCGCGTGCTCGCGGTGCTGCTCTCCGTGGCCTCGCTGCCCGCCGCCGCCCAGGCGCCGGACACCGCCGCGCAAGCCCCCTCCCCCGCCCAGGCGGAGAGTCCCTCCGGGACACCGGCCGCGGGCTACCTGACGGGCCTGGGCCGCACGCCCGAGGAAGAGGCGCTGCTCCAGGATGTCAGCCGCGCCCTGCGCACGTATGACGAGGAGTCTCGCGAGTTCAGCCGCGAGGTGCAGCTCCTGATGGAGCGCAAGTACGAGCAGAAGCGCGACTCGCTCGCGTCCTCGTACGAGAAGGTCATCCGGGACTTCGAGGCCCAGGAGCGAAAGGAGCGGATGGAGGCCATCGTCCGCTTCGAGGAGTTCCTCCGCCGCTACCCGCAGGAGCCGCGCTACACGCCGGACGTGATGTTCCGGCTGGCGGAGCTCTATTACGAGCGCTCGCAGGACGAGCATCAGCTCGCGATGAAGGAGTACCGAGACCGGCTGGAGGCCCACGACAAGAACCCCGACTCGGCCTTCCCCGTGGAGCCGAAGAAGGACTACGGGGACTCCATCGCGCTGTACCGCCGGCTCCTGAAGGACTACCCCACCTACCGCCTCAACGACGGCGCCTGGTACCTGTTGGGCTACTGCCTGGAAGAGCAGGAGCAGGTCGACGAGAGCTTCCGCACCTACCAGCAGCTCATCGCCCGCTATCCGCGAAGCCGCTTCGCCACCGAGGCGTGGGTCCGCATCGGCGAGTACTGGTTCGACAACTACAAGGACCCGCAGGCCCTGCCCCGCTCCGCGCAGGCCTTCGAGGCCGCCGCCCGCGACACGCTGCATCCGCTCTACGACAAGGCCCTCTACAAGCTGGGCTGGACGTACTACCGGATGGACCGCTTCGACGAAGCGGTGGAGTCCTTCCTCACGTTGGTGGACTTCTACGAAGCCCAGCGCGTCGCGAAGGGCGAGGCCGAGGCCGGCGGAGACCTGCGCGACGAGGCCCTCCAGTACGTGGCCATCTCGCTGGCGGACGAGACGTGGGGCGGACTGCCTCGCGCCCAGGCCCTCTTCGCGAAGCGCGGCCCCAAGCCCTACGAGGCGGACGTCTACCGCCGGCTGGGCAACGTCTACTTCGACCAGACGAACCACCCCGCCGCCATCGCGGCCTATCAGCGCGTGCTCCAGCAGGAACCCATGGCGCCGGACGCGCCGGAGCTCCAGCAGCGCATCGCCCTGGCCTACGAGAGGGACCGGCTGCTCGCGGAGTCCTTCACGGAGTCGGAGCGGCTCGCCAGCCTCTATCAACCCGGCACCGCCTGGTACGCGAAGAACCAGGGAGACCCCGACGCGCTCTCGCGAGCCAACACGCTCGTCGAGAAGAGCCTCTATACGAGCGCCACCTTCCACCACCAGCAGGCGCTGGTGTTCAAGAAGGAGGGCAAGTTCGAGCAGGCCAGCACGGGCTTCGCCACCGCCGCGCGCGCCTACGGCACGTACCTGGAGCGCTTCCCGCGCAGCAAGAGCGCGGGCGAGATGCGCTTCTATTACGCGGAGTGCCTCTACTTCTCCTTCCAGTTCGCCGAGGCCGCGAAGAGCTACGAGCTGGTGCGCGACACCGGCGTGAGCGAGAAGCACCGCGACGAGGCGGCGCACAGCGCGGTGCTCGCGTGGCAGCAACTGCTCGCGAAGGACATTCAGGCCGGCAAGGCGCCGGACCTCAAGCCGCTGCGCTCCACCGAGCGGCCCGAGGGCTCGGCGGTGAAGCCCGTGCCGCTGACGCCCACCGAGCAGAAGCTCGTGTCGGCCTCCGACAAGTACGTGGCGCTCCTGCCGCGCGACGCGAAGGCCGCGGGCATCGCCTACAAGGCCGCGGAGCTGTACTACGCGCACGACGACTTCCCCGAGGCCCGCAAGCGCTTCGAGCACATCATCCAGACGTGGCCCAAGAGCGAGGTGGCCCGCTACGCCACCAACCTCACCGTCGAGACGTTCCTCATCGACAAGGACTGGCACAGCGTGGAGGAGGTCAGCGCGAGGCTGGCCAGCAACACGCAGGTCATCGACCCGACCAGCGACCTCCACAAGCAACTGGTGAAGTTCAAGCTCGCGGGCCGCTTCAAGCTCGCGGACCAACTCCTGGCCGAGGGCAAGCACGAGGAGGCCGCGCGCAAGTACACCCAGCTCGTCGACGAGGAACCTCGGCACGAGTTCGCGGACAAGGCCCTCAACAACGCCGCCGTCGCGCACGAGAACACCCGGCGCTTCGACTCCGCGATGAAGCTCTACGAGCGCATCTATCGCGAGTACCCCTCGTCTCCTCTCGCGGACGCGGCGCTGTTCCGCGTGGCGGTGAACGCGGAGAAGTCCTACGACTTCGACAAGGCCGTCGTCAGCTACCAGAAGCTGGTGAAGGACTACCCCGCGTCGAAGGACCGGGAGGCGGCGCTCTTCAACACCGGTCGACTGCTCGAAGGCCAGCAGCGCTACGCGGAGTCCGCAGCCACGTTCCTGCGCTACGCGGAGCTGTTCCCCGCCGCCGAGGACGCGCCGAAGAACCAGTACCGCGCGGCCATCCTGTTGGAGAAGCAGGGCGACCCTCGCGGAGAGGTCCGCGCGCTCCAGGAGTTCGTGCGCAAGTTCGCCAACAAGCCCGGCCAGGTGGAGCTGGTGGTGGACGCGCACCGGCGCATGGGTGACGCGCACCAGAAGCTCGGCGACGAGAAGGAAGCCCAGCGCGCGTACACCCAGGCGGCGAGCGAGTTCGACCGACGCAAGCTCAAGCCGGACACCCATCCCCTCGCGGCGAACGCGGCGGCGTATGGACGCTTCCAGTTGGCGGAGGCGGAGCTGCAGAGGTTCGACAAGCTGAAGATTGGCGGCTGGGGCAAGGCCCTGGTGCGCAGCTTCGCGGTGAAGCGCGCGGCGGTGAAGACGGTGAAGGACGCGTACTCGCGCGTCTATCCGTACAAGCAGCTCGAGTGGTCCCTCGCGGCGGCCTACCGCTCCGGCTACGCGCTGGAGCGCTTCGCCAACACCATCATCGAAACGCCTGTGCCGCCCGACGTGAAGCGGCTGGGCGAGGATGCGGTGGTGACGTACCAGGACCTGCTCGCGCAGAACACGGCGGAGCTGGAGGACGCGGCGGTGGAGAGCTACGCCGTCGCCCTGGCGGAGGCTCGCAAGAATCGCGTCTCCAACGAGTGGACGCGGCGCACGCTGGAGTCCCTCAACCGCTTCCGTCCCAAGGAGTACCCGGTGCTCAAGGAGCCCAAGCAGGCACTCGCGTCCGACGCCGCCTATCCGGACGGGCTCATCGGCAGCGTGAGCGGGCCCGCCCGCCCCGCGTCGGCGGACGAGAGCCGCATCACCGGGGGAGCCAAGCCGTGAGCTTCTCGCCACGCACCCCGGGGGCCTCCGCCCTCACCGCGCTGTTCCTGTCCTCGGGCCTGTGGCTGTCCGCGTGTGCCTCCAGCCCGGAGACGCGCCCCACGGTCGAGGCGCCCGTCGAGGCAACGGCCGATGCGGACTCCAAGGCCGCGCCCGTCCCCGCCGTCGTCGCGCCTCCGCCCCGCAGCGCGGCGCAGGACTTCGAGCAGGCCGTGGCGATTGCGCGGGCCGGAGAGCTGACGGCGGCGGAGACGGCGCTGCGCGCGCTGGTGACGCAGAACCCGAATCTCGACTACGCGTGGACGAACCTCGGCATCGTCCAGGAGCGGCTGGGGCGGCACGAGGACGCGGAGCGCTCGTATCGTCAGGCGCTCGCGGTGGCTCCCGAGCAGGAGTCCGCGTGGGACTGCCTGGCGCGCCTGTACGGACGCACGGGCCGCTCCGCTGCGCTGGAGACGGAGCTGCGCGGGTTGGTGGAGACGAAGCAGGACTCGGCGCCGCTGCACACTGCGCTGGCCATCACCCTGCTCCAGCAGAAGAAGCTGGGGCCCGCGGCCACCGAGGCGAAGCAGGCCCTCAAGTTCGATGAACGGCACACTCGCGCCATGCAGGTGCTCGCGCAGGTGTACTACCGCGAGGGCAAACACGAACTGGCGCGCATGGTGCTGGAGAACGCGCGGGCCATCGCGCCCGGCGACGCAGCCACGCGCAATGCGCTGGGGCTGGTGTACCTGGCGCTGAAGGTGGGCCCGCAGGCCCTGGCGGAGTTCAAGGAGGCCGCGAAGCTCCGGCCCGACTTCGCCGAGGCACGCAACAACTTCGGCGCGCTGCTCAACGAGGCCCAGGACTACCCGGCCGCCGTCACCGAGCTCGAAGCGGCGGTGAGAGCCGCTCCCGACTTCGCCGCCGCGCGCCTCAACCTGGGCAATGCCTACCGGGGGCAGGGGGAGTTCGAGCGCGCCAAGGCCGAGTACGAGCAGGTGCTCGTGCTGCTCCCCGGTCAGCCCGACCCGTTCTTCAACCTCGCCATCCTGTTCCTCGACGTGGAGCCCCCGGGGGTCGACCCCATCCAGCGGTACAAGACGGCCCTCACCTACTTCGAGCGCTACGAAGCCCAGGGTGGTCGCGACAACCGCATCCCTCAGTACACGAAGGACGCGCGCAAGAGCATCGAGCGCGAGGAGCGCCGCCTGGAGCGCGAACGCAAGGACCAGCTCCGCAAGGCCGCCGAGCAGGAGAAGGCCCAGCGCGAGCAGGCGAAACAGGCCACCGAGAACAACGCGCCGACCACCGCCCCACCCGCGCAGGCCGCCCCCGCGGACAAGGGAACGGCCTCCACTTCGACGCCGCCCGTGCAGGGCGCATCCGCTCCGGCCAGCCCACCCGAGCAGACCGCTCCATCAGGCTCCGAGAACCCCGGCGCGGTGCCCACTCCGCCGGCCCCCACCCCAGCACCTTCCGCGCACGTCGGAGCACCCTCGGAGGGAACTCGCCCCCCCGCGCCGGTGTCCCAGCCCAAGCCCGCTTCCGGCACCGCGCCCTCGAAGAGCGGCTCGGGTAAGCTGGCCACCGACAAGAACTAGGACCGCCATGCGCGCCACCTTCGCCCTCTTCGTGCTCCTCACCGCCGCGCCCGTGCTCGCGCAGGACGCTGGCAAGTCCGCCGCGCCCGGCACTGGCGGGGCCACGTCGAGCAGCGAAGCGGCGCCCGCGAAGAAGGCGCCTCGCAAGGTCATCCGCCTGGACGCGCTCACCGTCGAGGGCCGCATCCAGAAGCCCCAGGCTTTCTACATCCTCCCCCGCTCCAACCTGAGCTTCGACGACCTCAACCGCACGGAGAGCTTCGTGCCCAAGGTCGAGAAGAGCGTCGAGCAGGAGCCCTTCTAGGCCATGGCCGCCCCGTCACCTTCCAAGCTGCTCCGCGTCGGCCTCATCCAGAACGGCCAGATTGTCGAAGAGCACCACGTCCGGCGCGAGAGCGTCACCATCGGCCATGACGCGCGCAACACCATCGTCCTGCCCGCCTCGGACGACAGGCCCGCGCGCTTCAGCGTGTTCGAGAACCAGGGCCACCAGTTCCTGCTCGTCATCAACGAGTTCATGAAGGGCCGCGTCAACCTCGGCTCCTCCGACGTGGACTTCGACGCCCTGCGCTCCCAGGGACTCGCCTCGCGCCGGGGTGACCTCTACGTCCTCCCCCTCCAGGAGACCGCGCGCGGCAAGGTGGAGCTGGGCGACGCCACCCTCTTCTTCCAGTTCGTCGCGCCCAAGGCCGAGGAAGCGCGTCCGCTGATGCCCTCGGACATCCGCGTCAGCCGCTGGAAGACGATGGACCGCGTCTTCTTCGGCATCCTCGCCGCCTCGCTGCTCGTCCACTTCTCCGGCGCCGCCATCATCCTCTCCGCGGAGGCCCCCAAGGAGCAGGAGCTGGCGTTGGATCAGCTCGATGACCGCTTCGTGCGCGCCATCATCCCCCAGCGCCCCATCGAGACCGCGAAGCCCGCCGCGCCGGGCCCCGCCGAGACGCCGAAGGAAGACGTCAAGCCCCCCGAGCCGAAGGACGGCGCGGACAAGCCCGCGTCGGAGAAGCCCGCGGCCGCCGCCGCCGAGCGCCACGCGGAGATGGTGAAGAAGGTCTCCGACAAGGGCCTGTTGAAGATGCTCGGCTCCAAGGGCTCTGGCACCGGCGCGTTCCAGGACGTGCTGGGCAGCGCCAGCGGTGGCAGCGACATCGTCGCCGCGCTCCAGGGCGCCGGCGGCGTGGGCGTGGCCAACGAGGCCTCCGTCGGCAAGGGCACCGGCCCGCGCGGCGGTGGCACCGGCACCGTGACGGGCATCGGCGAGCTGGGCACCCAGGGTGGCGGCAAGGTGGACCTGGGCACGAAGAAGGAAGTCGAAGTGAAGGGCCGCGTGCAGGACGCGACGCCGGACGTCGACAGCTCCGACGTGGACCGCGACGGGCTCGCCCGCTACGTCCGCGCGCGCAAGGGCGCCATCCAGAGCTGCTACGAGAAGGAGCTCAAGCGAAACCCCAACCTCAAGGGCAAGGTGGTGGTGCGCTTCTCCATCACCCCGTCCGGCCGAGTGGGGGACTTCGAAATCGACGAGAACACCCTCGGCAGCGAGGCGGTGGCCAGCTGCATCCGCGCCGCCATCCGCGGCTGGGTGTTCCCGTTCAAACCCGAGTCCGCCGCCACCGTTTCCTACCCCTTCGTCTTCTCGCCGACGGGGTAGGCTCCGGCGCCGGTGTACCCAGCGCGGGCTCCGAGGGGACCATGGAGAAGCTGGCCGTCATCGCCGCCTCACCGCTGTTCGAGATGCTCTCTCCCGTGGAGCTGGACCGTCTGGCGGAGCTGGCCCGGACGCGCCACTGCGTCCCCGGCGAGGTCATCTTCCATGAAGGGGATTTGGGCGACAGCCTCTTCCTCGTCGTCGAAGGCCAGGTGGAAGTGGCCCGGAACGGCACGGATGGGTTGCCGCGCACCCTGGCCGTGCTGTCACCTCCCGAGTTCTTCGGGGAGATGGGCCTCATCGACAAGGACTACCGCTCCGCCACCGTGCGCGCGCGAACGCAGGCCCACCTGCTCCAGCTCACCGCAGGGGACTTGCGCGCCTTCCGCAACGAGTACGCCGACGGCTTCACCTTCGTCGTCGTCAATATCGCCCGAAGCCTGGCTGCTCGACTGCGTGAGGCCAATGCCCGCCTCTCCAGTAACCACTGAATAACTGGGGGTTCGTCGCGTTGACACCCCACCCCCCGCCTTCTACGCTTTGTTGCAATGGGAAGGGCCGGGAGAGCCGAGAGGCGTATGCGCACTGTCGGAATGGTCGCTGTGATCGTCGCCACGGGCGTGGCCGTCGCGCAGGGACCGGTGCCCTCGCCCCGGTCACCCGCCGCCACCACCGCGCTGGAGAAGGCGAGTGAAGTGCCTGACTCGCAGAAGCTGGAGCGCAGCACCCAGGCCTTGAGTGTCATGCGAGACGTGCTTCGCCAGGTGCTCGGCAAGGTGGAAGAAGCGCGCCGCACCAAGGACGTGGTGAAGCTCAACTGCGCCAACGAGAAGCTCACGCAAATCAAGGGCCTGTTGCGCATCTCCGAGCAGGCGGACGTGTCGCTCCAGGAGTCCCTCACCCGGCGCGAGGTCTCCACCAGCGAGCACGAATACACCAAGGTGATGATCGCCCGGCAGAAGGTCGGCCAGCTGCGCTCGGAGGCCGAGGAGTGCATCGGTCAGCTCGCCTTCCGCACCGACGAGAACCTCTTTATCGAGGTGGAGGAGCCGGAGAACCTGCCCGGCGGCGACCCCACGCGCCCGCCTCCTCCCGACGACATCCTCGTGCGCCCGCCTCCCGCGAGCCCCATCAACTAGTCCCGTGCGCCCTCCGGCCCTCCGGGCGAGTCCAAGTCCCGTGTCGAACAATTCTTCGGCCCCTGAAATCGCGCGTGCTATGACGCCCCAGGCCGTCCGCATGAAAGGTGGGAGTGAGTACGCCCTCTCCCTGGGAAGCCACTGCGAGCCATGACGCTGAGAGGGACATTCTGGGGCACGGTCTGCGGGCTGGCGCTGATGGCGCCTGTCACCGTGGCCATGGCTCAGGACGGCATCTCCGCGCCGGCCACGGGTGGCAACGGCTTCAAGGTCGGCAACGGCCGGCTACATCCGTACTTCGAGTTGGAGACGCGGCTGGACAGCGGCGTGGGCTACTTCGGCCGCGAGGGCCAGGAGTTCCCCGGTGGCGTGTCGCCGGACCTGTCGGGTGAGCTGGCGATGCACTTCCGGCCGGGCTTCCGGCTGGACATCCCCTCTCCCCGGCTGGCGTTCAACCTCAACGCCAACCTGGACTACGTGCTCTTCACGGGCCTGATGACGCAGGGCTCGAACGCGGCCTCGCACATGGAGGGCGCCGCGGACCTGCTGGCGCGCATCAACCCGGAGGCGCCGCTGTCGCTGGAGCTGTCGGACCAGTTCACGCGCTCGGACCGGACGCGCACGGCGGCCATCGGCGCGGGCATCCTCAGCCTCTACAACGAGGCCAAGGTGAAGGCTCCGTGGCGGCCGGGTGGTGGCGCGGTGGAGGTGACTCCGGGCGTGGCCTACGCGGTGGAGTTCTTCGAGCCGCTGGGCGCTTCGGCGCCGGCGGACTGCGGCGAAGGCGTGTGCGACCCCGTCGGCGCGGACCGCTTCAACTACGGCAACCTGCACCTGGGCCTGGAGAGCCGCTGGCGCTTCCTGCCGAAGACGGCGCTGGTGCTCGACACCGGCGTGGACGTGCGCCGCTACTTCAACGACGGGGGCCCCAACGCCACGCTTTTGCGCGCGTTGATCGGCGTGGCGGGCCTCGTGTCGCCCAAGGTCGCGGTGACGGCGAAGGTGGGCTGGGGGCAGAACTTCGGGGAGGCGGGCGGCGGGACGGTGCTCGGCCAGTTGGACGGCACGTACCTGTTCAGCCCCACGCTGACGTTCAAGGGCGGCTACCTGCGCATGCTGGAGCCGGTGGCGGCCTACGGCATGTTCCGGGACGACCGGGTCTCCGCCGAGGCGCGCGCGTTGCTGGGCGGCAAGCTGACCTTGCACGCGATGGGCATGGTCGACTTCCTGAGCTTCTCCGGCAACCGTGGCGACACGGTGGTGACGGTGGACGCGGGGCCCGAGTACCAGTTCCGTCCGTGGCTCACCGGCGCCGCGGGCTACATGCTGAGCAACCGCTCATCCTCCGTGGATGGCGGCGGCCTGAACTACACGCGCCACGAGGGGTATGCTCGCCTCTCGGTGACGTACTGAGCCCCCGCAGCGCCGGGGAAGCTTCCCCGCCCACGAGGTCTCCTCCCGGATGAGAACGCTCCGCCTCTGTCTCGCCCTGCTCCTGTCGGGAGCGCTGTCCGCGTGCTTCGGCTCGGCGCCGCGTCCTCCGCCCCCCACGCCCACGCCAGCGGCCGAGGCGGGTGAGGCCCGCTCCGGCGGCGGCACGCTGGGGCCCGGGGACGTGGTGGAGGTGCGCGTCTTCCAGGAGCCCGAGCACTCCGGGACGTGGCGCCTGTCGCCCGAGGGCACCATCGACTACCCGCTGTGCGGCAAGGTGCCGTTGCGCGGGACGACCCCCAGCACCGCGGCGGACACGCTGCGCGAGTGCCTTGCGCGCTACGTGCGCCGGCCGCAGGTGTCGGTGCTGATCCGCGAGTACAACTCGCACAAGGTCTTCGTCTTCGGCGAAGTGCAGAAGCCCGGCACCTTCCCGGTGGATGGAGAGATGTCCATCGTCCAGGCGATTACCCTCGCGGGCGGCTTCACCAAGCTGGCGGCGAAGAACAACACGCTGGTGACGCGCGTGGTGGACGGCCTGGAGCGGAAGATTCGAGTGCCCGTCGAGGACATCGGCGTGGGGCGCGAGAAGAACTTCATGCTCCAGCCCGGCGACATCGTCTTCGTGCCGGAGAGCTTCTTCTAGGGGCGCGGTGTCCAGCCCAGCTCGTCGATGAAGTGCCGGGCCTCGGAGAGCAGCACCGGAGCCAGCGCGGGCGCGGAGGCGATGACGTCACCGCGCATCACGCTGAACGGTGCGCCCGTGACATGGCGGATGACGCCTCCGGCCTCCTCCACGAGCAGCGAGCCCGCGGCGATATCCCAGGGCTTGAGGCCGAACTCGAAGAAGCCATCGAAGCGACCCGCGGCCACATAGGCCAGGTCCATGGCCGCGCTGCCCGTGCGACGCATGCCCTGAGCGCGCAGGACGAAGCGGGTGAAGAGGCCCACCGGCCCCTCCGGCTTCTCGCGGACGTCGTAGGGAAAGCCCGTGCACAACAGCGCCCTGTCCAGCCTGTCCACGGTGCTGGCGCGCAGCGGGCGGCCATTGAGCGTGGCGCCCTCCCCTCGCGCGGCGGAGAACAGCTCATCCAGCATCGGGTCATACACGGCGCCGGCCAGCACGCCGCCAGGGCCCTCCACGGCGACGCTGACGCAGAAGTGCGGCACGCGGTGGGCGTAGTTGGTGGTGCCATCGAGCGGATCCACCAGCCAGCGCAGGCCATCCGTGCCCGCCGTCGCACCGCTCTCCTCCGCGAGGATGGCGTGGGTGGGGTGGCGCTCACGCAGGAAGGCGAGCAGCGCCTCCTCCGACGCGCGGTCCGCGTCCGTCACCAGGTCGATGCCACCCTTGAGCTCGATGATGCGCTCGCCCGGGAAACGGTCGGCGAGGATGCGGCCCGCGAGCCGAGCCCCCTCCTCCGCGGTGCGGCGCAGCTCGGCGGGAGTCTCCGGGGCGGTGTCAGCCATGACGTCTCCTGGGCGGGCTACGGCGCGGGCTCGGCCAGCAGCGCTTCGATTTCCGACTGGTACTTGGTGAGGAACTCCTCGTTGAAGCCCTCGTGGACGTGGCGCACCACGCCGCGCTTGTCGATGAAGTACGTCGTGGGCATGCCGCGCACCTTCAGCGTGCGCTCGGCCACGCGGGCGTTCTCGTCAACGAGGACGGGCAGGCCCACCTTCACTTCCTTCAGGAACGGCTCAATCGCGCGCGCGTCCTCGTCCACGTTGAGCGCGTAGACCTTGAGGCCCTTGGCGCCGTACTCGCGCACGAGGTTCTCGTAGAAGGGCAGCGCGTCCCGACAGGGCTCGCACCAGGTGGCCCACACGTCGACCAGCACCACGCTGCCCCTGTCACTCACGAGGTCATACAGCTCGCCACCGGGGTAACGCTTCACCTGGAAGACGAGCGGCTGCGTGGCGGAGACCTGCGTGCCCTGCTCCTCAAGGCCCCCGGGCACGGCGGGCGTGAGGGGCGGCATCGTGCTGCTGCGAGCACAGCCCGTGACGGACAGGACACCCAGGAGGACGGTGAGCGGGAGGCGCATGTCAGGCAGTCTCCCCTGAGCGGGCCTTCAAGGCCACGAGCAGCTTCTCGATGAACCCACCGAAGGCGCCGTTGCTCATCACGAGCAGCACATCACCGGGGCGGGACTCGCGCGCCACCAGGTCCACCATGGCCTGCACGTCGGTGGAGCCCTCGGCCGCGATTCCCTGGGCCTGGAGGTCCGCCACCAGCTTGCGCACGTCGAGCTCCTCGCCGACGGGCACCTTGTCATGCCGCTCGGGCACCTTGAGGCTGGCGCGGGCCGCGCCGGTGAAAGCGTGGGCGTAGTCCTCCTGGTGGATGTTGCGGCGGCTGGTGTTGGAGCGGGGCTCGAAGATGGCCCACAGCCGACGCTCGGGGTAGCGGTGGTGGATGGCGTCGATGGTCTCCCGCACGGCCGTCGGATGGTGCGCGAAGTCGTCCACCACGAGGATTCCATTCGGCTCGCCGCGAGGCTCCTGCCGCCGCTTCACGCCCCGGAATGTGGACAGGCCCCTGGCGATTTCGTCGAAGGACAGGCCCAACCCGCGCGCGGCGGCGATGACGCTCAGCGCGTTCTCCACGTTGTGCAGGCCGCCCATGGGCAGCTCCACCGTGCCGAGCACCGTGCCCCGCTCCACGACCTGGAAGCGCGCGCCGTTGGCACCGAAGGAGACCTCGCGAGGGACGTAATCCGCTTCCGCGCCCTCCTTCGCGACGTAGGTGACGACGCGGCCCTGGCACCCCTCGCGCGCGAGCTTCACGGCGTTGGGGTACGCGGCGCAGACGACGAGCTGCCCGTCGGCGGGGATGAGCCGGACGAACTTCTCGAACGTCGCCTCGTAGTGGGGCAAGTCGCGGAAGATGTCCGCGTGGTCGAACTCCACGCTGGTGAGGATGGCGGTGCGCGGCCGGTAGTGGAGGAACTTGGAGCCCTTGTCCCAGTAGGCGGTGTCGTACTCGTCGCCCTCGACGACGAAGTGCGGCCCTTTGCCGACGCGGTAGTTGCCCGCGTAGTTCTGGGTGACGCCGCCCACGAGGAAGGACGGGTCCTTGCCGGCCTCGACGAGGACGTGGGCCATCATGGAGGACGTCGTCGTCTTGCCGTGGGTGCCGGCGACGACGACGGAGTGAGAGCGGGCGAGGAAGAGCGAGCCCAGGGCGGCGGGGAAGCTCATCTGCTTGAGGCCGCGCTCGCGGACGGCGGTGGCCTCGGGATTCACGCGGCGGATGACGTTGCCGATGATGACGAGGTCCGGCTTCGCGTCGTCCAGGTTCTCCGGACGGTAGGGCGAGGCGGCGGGGATGCCCCACGCCTTGAGCATGTCGCTCATGGGTGGGTAGACATTCTCGTCGCTGCCGGTGACCTCGTAGCCGGCGGCCTTGAGCATTCCAGCGAAGGAGCCCATGCCGGTGCCAGCCACGCCCACCAGGTGGACGCGGCGGACGCTGCCGGGCTCGAGGGTGTCGAGGACGTTACCGTTGTCGTCAGCCATGCGTTCCCTGCGAGATGGCGGTGAGGCCGAGCGCCTCCACGACGAAGTCATGGAAGACGGGTCGGAAGTCGCGGATGCGCAGCTCCTGGCGGCCGAGCGCCACGCGGTTGGTGACGAGCGCCACCACCAGCGAGCGACGCAGGTCCACCCAGAGACTCGTTCCGGTGAAGCCCAGGTGCCCGACGGCGCCCGGAGGTGAGTCGCCCACGAAGCGGCCCGCGCTGGAGCCGACCTGGGACGGTGAGTCGAAGCCCATGGAGCGCGTGCTGCCCGGCACGAGCGCATCCGTGGCGAGCGCCCGGTGCCAGAGCGGGGCCGGCGCAATCACTGGGCTGGTCCCCGCGCAACCGTCGAGCACGGCCTGACCGAAGCGGGCAACGTCCACGGCGGTGCCGAACAGGCCCGCGTGTCCGGCGACACCATCCATCACCCAGGCGTTGTCGTCATCGACTTCGCCGGGGCGCGTGGGCTGGGTGGGCACGTCCTTCCACAGCGTCTCCTGACCGGGCGCGGGCTCGCGGGGGCGCGTGGCGCCGGTGGGCGCGGGCATGGTGTCGACGGGGAAGTCGGTGAGGCGGTGGAAGCGGGCGGAGAGGCCGAGCGGCTCGGCGACGTGGCGGGAGAAGAGCGTGTCGAGTGGGGCGTTGGCGGAGCGGGAGAGAATCTCGCCGAGGAGGATGAAGCCCACGTCGCTGTACGCGGTGCGCGTGCGAGGCGCGGCGGCGAGCGGCGTGGAGGCGGCGGCCTGGAGGACCTCGTCGCGGACGCGGGAGCGCGTGGCGGAGGGACAGGTGGCGTCGAGCAGCTCGGGGTGGGCGGTGAGGGCCTGGGCGAAGAACGGGACGAAGGGAGGCAGGCCGGAGCGGTGGTAGAGCAGGTCCGCGACGGTGGCGCCCGCGTCGCCGACGGGCGAGCCAGGGAAGTAGCGGGACACGAGGGTATCGGGCCCCACCTTGCCTTCGGTCCACAGGCGGAGGAACAGGGCGGTGGTGCTGATGACCTTGGTGAGCGAGGCGAGGTCGAAGCGCGTGTCGCCAGAGACTTTTCCCGCGACGCCGCCGAAGACCTGGACGCCCCGGTGGAGGACGACGGCCTGGGCGGCGGGGAAGACGCCGATGCCCACGGCCTCGTCGAGCAGTGTCTGGAGGACGGCGATGGGGTGTTGTTCAGGAGGGGCGCTCATGCGCGCACGGCTCCTTCGAGGAATGTGAGCCGGGCCGAGTCCGCGTCCAGGCGGACATGCGTGCCGAGAGCCACGGGGTAGTTGAGGGCACCGTGGCCGATGGGGAAGCCCGCCGCGCAGGGGACACCCGATTCACGCGCGAGGTCTCGGAGGACGTCGCCGCTGGTGTAGTCGGTGCCCCGCTCCTCGCAGGCGGTGAAGTCGCCGAGGACGATGCCGCGCACGCGGGAGAAGACACCGGCGAGGCGAAGCTGGGTCCACATGCGGTCGAGGCGGTAGGGGCGCTCGGTGACGTCCTCGAGGAGGAGCACGGCGCCGTCGAGCGGCGGCAGGTACGGGGTGCCCAGGAGGGTGGCGAAGACGGAGAGGTTGCCGCCGACCAGGTGGCCCTCGGCGGTGCCGGGGACGTAGGTGGCGGTGCCGGTCAGCGGGGGCGGGGCCTCGGGGGACTCGAGGAGGCGGAAGAAGTAGTCGCGGACCTCGGGAGGCTGCTTGCCGAGCTGGGTGAGGACGGGCCCGTGGATGGAGACGCGGCCGAGGACCTGGAGGGCGGCGTGGACGGAGGTGAGGTCGGAGAAGCCGGTGAAGAGGCTCGGCGCGGCGTCGGCGAGGGGGAGCTTGGGGAGGAGCCGGGCGCTGCCGTAGCCACCGCGGGCGCAGAAGATGGCGCGAGCGGAGGAGTCGAGGAGGGCGTGGGAGAGCTCTTCGGCGCGGCGCGAGTCGTCACCGGCGAGGTAGCGCCAGGCGGAGCCGAGGTCGGGGCGGAGGACCGGGGAGTAGCGCTCGGCGATGACGGCGAGGCCGACGTCGAAGAGGGGGCGGTCGAAGGGCCCGGAGGGAGCGACGACGTGGACGGTGTCGCGGGGGCGGAGCGGGAGGGGCTTGAGCCAACGCACGGGCGCTTCATAGCACCGGGGGGACGGCGGGCATCCGGATTCGAGCCGGGAGCGTTGAGTACTCCCGGACGTCGGAACACGGACACTGCGGTCGCTCGAAGCCCCCTCCCCTACCCGGCCGAGCGCTCCAGGACGGCCGCGAAGAACGCGTCGGTGCCGTGACTGTGGGGGGCGACGAAGAGGAAGCCGTCGCGAAGGCAGGCGTCGGAGAGCCACCCCACGCCGGGACGGAGGAGGCGGTAGTCGGGCCGTGCCGCGAGGAAGGCGGAGACGACGTCCTCGTTCTCGGCGCGGTTCACGGTGCAGGTGGCGTAGACGAGCCGTCCGCCCGGGCGCACCAGGTCCGCGCCGCGCTGGAGGATGTCGAGCTGGAGCGGTGGGAAGTGGGCAAGGGCGTCGGGGGTGATGCGGAAGCGCTGGTCGGGGCCGCGGCGGAGGGAGCCCAGCTCCGAGCAGGGAGCGTCCACGAGGACGCGGTCGGCGCCGAGGCCCGGGGTGGGAGGGGTGCGGAGGACCTGGACGCGGGTGAGGCCGGCGCGGGAGGAGCGCTGGAGGAGTCGGTCGAGCCTCTCCGGGTCCGGGTCATGGGCGAAGAGGCGGCCGGAGTCGCGCATGGCGGCACCGAGCTGGAGCGTCTTGCCCCCGGCGCCCGCGCACAGGTCGACCACGGTTTCACCGGGGAGGGCCTCCAAGAGGAGGCCGAGGAGCTGGCTGCCCTCGTCCTGGACCTCGAAGCGGCCCTCCTGGAGGGAGGGCAGCGCGTAGAGGTTGGGTCGGGGCCCATCGATGTGGAGGGCGAGCGGGCTCCAGGGACCCGGGCGGGTGGAGACGCCCTCGGAGCGGAGGCGCTCGGCGAGTTCCTCACGGGAGGAGCGGAGTGGATTGACCCGGAGGGTGATGGGCCCGGGGACGTTGAGGTGGGCGCAGAAGGCGTCGGCGTCGGGGCCGAGTTCGCGGGAGAAGTGGTCGGCGAGCCAGTCCGGGAGGGAGTAGCGGAGGGCGAGCGAGGGGGGCGGCGAGGGGTTCAGGGTGGGGACGCCCTCCCCTACCCCGGCGAGCGAGGCGGCCTCGGGAGCAGGGACGTGGGCGAGGCCATGGAGGAAGGCGAAGAGGAGGAGCGGGGGTGGAGGGTCGTCCTGGTCGAGTAGGAAGGCGAGGCGGCGGCGCCAGAGACCGACGTTGAAGATGGCTTCCTTGAGGACCTGGCGCTGGTCGCGGGAGAGGGAGCGATGAGCACGGAGGGTGCGATCCACGACGCGCTCAGCGGGGGAGCCGGCGAGCACGAGGGAGATGGCCTCGGATGAAACGGAGGCGAGCCCATCGAGGGCGGACCAGGGTGGACCCTGGAGCCGGGAGAGCGGATCAAACGGGACAGTTGACAGAGGGGGCTCCGTTCTCTAGAAAGCGCGTCATCGCTGCGGCGCCGTTACCACAGCGAGGACATATTCCCCGATAGCTCAGCCGGTAGAGCGGGTGACTGTTAATCACTAGGTCCGAGGTTCGAGTCCTCGTCGGGGAGCCATTTCTTCGTCCTCGTGAACATCGCGAGAGGCATCAGTAAACAGCGGCCCCAGGGAGCGATCTCCGGGGCCGTTGCCTTTTCTCCCCTGATTCCCGAGGGTTTGCGCGTTCGCGAGCGTGGCGTGCGCCGGGATGGCGATCGCGCTGAGAGCGCCGCGAGCGTGAAGACGAGCGCGTCGAGCGCGCGCAGGACGGCGTTCGCGCTCTCATCTCGGTCCCGTGGGGAGAGAGAAGCCGAGACGCGGTTAACAGCCGACCCTCGGTTTCCGGGACCGTGACCGGGCGATCAACTGTCCCGCGCGAGGTGGGACTGTTGACCAACGGGGCGCTGTCCCGCGCGGGCGCCCACGTTGGCGCCTGGCGCGCCGTCACGCACGGGCCGCTCCTTCGGCTCGGCTCTCGCCGGACAGCGCGAACGGGCACAACGTGGGCGCGCACGCAGCGCAGGGGGCGCCGCGTCCGGCGCAGGCGTCCCCTCGCGCTACGCGGTTCGACTTCGAACAGAACGCATAGAGCGCTTCCTGCACTAGCCTCGGCGAGTACGCCGGCAGGTCTGGCTGGAACGCCCGGAGGTCGATGCGGGCGGCCTGCTCGCGCACCCACAGCTCGCGCGCGTCGTAGGTCTTCGCCGCACCGGGCGCTCGGAGAGCATCGACGGCCCGCGCGACGTTCGTGTCGACGACCACCAGATCGTTGCCGTCGATGTCCGGGAACCAGGGAGTGAGCCCCGGAGCGAGCGCGGGCGTCGAGAGCGCGCTCACGAACATCGTCGCGAGCTTGCGGCCAACGCGATGCACGGCCGCGAAACGCCCCACGAAAAGCTCGGCGCGCTTCGTTGGCGACGGCTCCTCACGGCAGATGTCTTCGAGCATCGCCTGCATCCCACCGTCCTGCCACAACCGGAGCCACGCCGAGGTCGGCAGCTTGCCCATGTCGCCCATGCGGTTGAAGACGCGCGTCGCGTCCTTCACGTGGCAGGATGCGCCAGGGCACGTGCCGCAGTCGATGTCGTCGCCGTCCTTCACGACGTCGCAGCCGTCCTCGAAGGCCTCGACGGAGCCCAGTGTCGGGCAGGCGTGCCGGACGATCGAGCGCTTCACTGTCGCGACGTCGGCGACGACGCGCATCGACCTGCCCGTTGTCGAGCGCTGCTGCCGCATGATCACGACGTCGCGCAGCGCCTGGTACATCGAGAGCGTGACGAAGAGGCGGAAGATGGCGGCGTCGGTGCCAGCCGCGAGTTCGTCGGGTTCGACCGCGAAGGTGCCGATGCGGGCCGGGTCGCAGTAGAAGGGCAGGCCTTCGACGCGCCCCTCGTCGAAGTACCAGCGGACGGTCTCCTTGATCTCCTTGGGGACGCGCATCGGCCCATCCTCGTCAATCACAGCGTCGGCCACGCCCTCCGCAGCATCGCGCCGCGCATGGCTTCGAGCGACGCGAGAGCTGAGCGCACCGGATCAAGCGCGTCGGAGAACCCACGGAGCTGGGGCAGCACGCCGTTCTGAGCCAGCAACCTCGCCTGCCGCTCGGCGGCGTTCAGCGTCTGCTGAAGGTTCGCCACGGTGGCGTCGAAGGTCGCCGCGCGCACGCCACGCACTTGCTGGAGCATGCACTGGAGGTAGTGCCGGAATGCCTCCTGCTCGCCAAAGCCGACGGAGCTGGGCTGAACGCCGGAGAACAGCGCCGCCGCGTAGGTGCTGCCCATGGCAGGCTGTGGAGCCATCGACGTGAGGACGCCCCGTTGCTGCGCCATGTCGAGGAAAGCCGGCTTGTACTCCGACAGGCTTGCCGGATCGTAGTACCAGACCGCCTTGCGCTTGATGTCCTCTTCGTCTGCCGCGAGGAACCGCTCCCGTGAGAACGCGCGCACGTTCATCCATGTGCCGGAGGCAATCGCGTTGACCGACGCGGCTCCGAGGCAGAGGAGCACGTGGTTCGCGTAACCAACGAGAACCTTCTTGCCGAGCAGGCGAAGGCCGGCGGCCAGCTCGAGCGCGTTCGCAAGCCAGACAGGGTCTTGGACGATGTAGTCGCCGTTGGGATGCTCGAAGAGCAGGTACACCCCCTCGACGTCGAGGGTCTCGAACTCAGCGAGCACCTCTTGGATGCCCGCCGTGTTCTTCACGCTGTCCGAGCTGAGAGCGACCGTCGTGTAGAGCGGCATCCCGGCGTTCAGGGTGCCGGCATGCTCGGCGATGGTGCGGAGCGTCTCGAGCCAGATGTCGTCGATGGCATCCGCCATCAGCCCCGGGAGGATGAACGCCGCGCAGCCGAGATCCTGATTGAGTTGCAGCACCGTACTCAGGAGCGTCTGCATGCCCGTGCCGCTAAAGAAGCCGTTGGTCTGGTAGCTGTCGGGCCAGTAGTCGTGCGACGTGAGCCGGTGGTGGTCGCTCCGCGGCACGTAGAACTGCGGATCGACGAGCACCTGGCCCCCTGGCAGAGCGCGGATCTCATCGGAGAGCTTCACGAGCTGCTCACGCTTGAGGTCGCGTGGGCTCAGGATGACGGTTCCACCGCCCCACGAGCGTACGAGGTGGCGCGAATGCTCCATCATCCCGTGGCCAAATTGAAGGTGCAGGTCCATCACACGGTCCTTCCGCCGGCCGCACCGGCATGGACAGAGTCAATCTCGCGCATCCACGTCAGCGCGTCGGCAACCGTTCGCGGGCGCTGCGTCGGGAACTTCTGCACGAGCGCCGAGACGAGATCGGCGAGCGCCCCGCCCTGATCGTCCGCGAGCTGCAACCTCGGCAACGCCTGCTGCTCGACCCTGCGGAAGATCTCAAGGTCACTACCAGCCCCATCTCGGAAGGGGTGCATGCCCGTTGCGCACTCGTACAGGAGAACGCCGGCCGCGAAGAGGTCGGTCCTGCCGTCGATCTCGCGCTTCCGGTTCCGCAACTGCTCCGGCGGCGAGTAGCCAAGGGTACCCATCCCCCACGGCATCTTCGTCGCGGTCAGCGACTCCAGGTCGAGGTGTCGTGCGAGCCCAAAGTCGAGCAGCCAGAAGTTGCCGCTCGTGTCGATCATCATGTTCTCGGGCTTGATGTCGCGATGAACGATGCGCTTCGCCTCGGCGTGAGCGAGCGTAGTCAGCAACTGCACGCCAAGACGAACGACGCCCGTGAAGTCCAGTGCCCCCGATCGGACCAAGCGAGTTCGAAGCGTCGTTCCCAGGACACGCTGTTCACGAAGCCAGATGCAGCTTCCCAGCTGCGTTTGGAGCTCACCCGTCTCGAACACACGCGGAACGCGTTCGCATTCGACGAGTTGCCCCGCGAGCACCTCGCGCTCGAGACGCTGCTCATCCGAGGCGCGAAGCAGAAGCTTCAGTACGACGTCGCCGTCGCTCGCGTGCTGCGCGGCGAAGACGACCTTCTGGCCGCCCTGTGCGAGCGGTTGAAGGCCGGAGAGCTGCGGGAACTGGGCGGCGATCCACTGAATGTCCACGTGCAACTCCTTCTTCTTCCATCAGATCCCACCCGTGTTCCGGGCAACGCGCCAGGTCCACTCGTTGAAAAGCCAAGAACCATAAGAGAGCGGCACCGCGCGGACGGATGCTTCGCAGACCTTCGCGACGCGATCATTCTCGAAGCCGAGCAGCCCGATGCCGAGGGATGACGCCACGCTCATGAGACGCTCGCCGGTGCGTGATCGAGGAAAAAGCGCGTGAGACTCCGAGCTGAACCACGTGTTCGCGCACGCCTGTTCGAGCGCACGTTGCGTCGCGGAGACCTTCGCCTCAATGGCGATGATGCGCTCCACGGCGAAGATGCTCGACGTGCTCCGGGCCCGACACTTCTCCTTGCCGACCGTCACGACACCGGCCTCCTCGAGCCGCGTGAGCATCGCGTTGAGGCCTCGCTGGAAAACCTTGTGAAGGAACGACAACTCCATCGCCCCCTGGGTCGCGAGCAGATGGAGGAGCCGGAGATCCATCGCGCGAAGGCGCTCACGCTCGCTGATCCAGCCGCGAGCTAGTTCCCTGCGCCAGACCACCGCGACGACGTCCGGGAACCCCGTATCCATCGCGGGCTCGGCGAACACCGTCAGGCTGCGGCCCGGCAGAAGACGGATCGTCGCAGTGTTGAGGAAGGTCTCGACGAGCGCCTGCTCGGGACCCGCAACCGGGCCACGGAAGCGCAGCCCGAGCCCCCCTTCGGTCGAAGTGTGGTCATGTGACGAGTCGACGAGAAAGTCCGCCCACGAGGCACACGTGAACGCACGACGGCCTCCGCTTCGCGGCGGGTCGAACACGCTCGATGGTGCTCTCTGTGTCACTGGTCGTTCTCCAAGATCTTGCTCAACCTGTTACCGCCGTTACGATGGCTCACTCCCAGGACTTGCTCTTGAAGCCGAGGGCCCCAGCGTTCTCGGTGACCGCCCGCTTGGTCTGGTCCGTCGCTCCGTTCGGGAACTCGGCGGAGATCTCGACCGTGACCTTCACCGTGGCGTTCGGGTCGGCGGCGAGCAGCGCGATGATCTCCTCTGCCACCGAGACGAGCTTCATCTTGGCCGTCGTCGCGTTGACGTCGATCGATCCGAAGAACGCCTTCGCTCTCGGCGGCGGCGAGGCGCTCGTGGGCTTCTGGGTCTGCTTCGGTTGGTTGTCGCTGCCGACGGTCGTCCCGCTCGTGTTGGAGGTTCCCACTTGCGTAGGCGGTGAGTCGTCCGCCTTCGAGCGTTCGGCCTTCTTGGCTAGCGCCGCGGCGTAGGCTGCAGCTGCAGCGGGCTCGATGAGCAGCAACGTGTCATCGAACTGCACGTTCGAGTTGCCGAGCTTGAAGCCATCGTAGGCGTCGCCGGTCTTGCCGTAGGCCGTGCCGAAGAAGTCCTCGGTCGCGGTGCCCTTCTGGATGGCCTGTTCGAGGACGTCGCGCTGCCGGAGGCGCGGGAGGTACAGGTACTTCTGCATGTCCTCCCACACGGTCGAGGCGCGGACGGCGTCGGTGCCGTCCTTCCAGTACAGCTCGCGGAGCTTGTTGCGCAGGTGGACCGGCGACCACGTCGAGATGACGAGCTCGTTCTCCTCGCACACTCGCTTGACCTCACCGGAATAGGTGCCGCCCGCGTTGAGCGGGAAGGCCTCGACGGTGGCCTGCCGATCCGTGGCCGACGTCATTAGGGGGCAGAGCAGCCACTTGAAGCACTCGCGCGCGGCGCGCGGGAGCACGCCTTCGGCGGTCTCCAACTCCTTCTTCGCCTGGTCTTCCTGCAGCCGATCGATGTTGAGGCGACCCGTCTTGATGTCGTCAACGATCGAGGCCCACGCGAGCGCGGTGCGGGTGACCTCCTTGAGTCGCGACAAAGAGCCCTGGTCGGCCGCGACGAAGACGAGGCGGTTTCCGCGATAGCGGGGCTTGCTCCCGTTCGAGCGCACGACGTCGAGCACCTCGTCGAAGACCCCCTTCGAGTCCTGCTTGCTGTAGATTTCCTCGGGCGGCAGCACGACGAGCCGCAAGGCACCGTCGTCGGGCACGTCGCCATGAGGCGTGAAGACGTGGACGCCATCGAACAGCTCGCCGCCGGGCGAGAGCTTCTTGAGCACCGTCTCGATCTTCGTGCGGACCTCGCTGCGGTCGTCGAAGCGCCCCTTGCGGTCCTCCATCTCGCGGCGAAGGTTGGCGCGGGTGTCGAACCAGAAGCGCGTCGAGTCCTGCGCCTTGTCGCCGGAGCTGTTCAGGTAGTGCAGGCGATCGCTCAGACGGTTGAGGGCGTCGGAGAACGCGGCCGAGGGCTGCCCGGGCTGCACGCAGCCCAAGAGAACGCGGGCCCGGTCGACGCCACGGGAGCCTTTCTTCGTCGTGCTCGAGGAGGGCGCACTCCCGAGGAAGAGCGTGCGCGCCACGCGACGCGCGGCATGCACGGCGCCGAAGCGCGGCTCGCGTTGGTCGAGGTCGGTGGTCTCTGCGCGCTCGCCGTCGATGTCGCGCTCAAGCACGGCGTCCCAGCCGGGCGGCAGGTAGTAGACCAGCTCGTTGCGCGAGCCGCTGTCGTAGAGCGGCAGGCTCCCCGGCAGGATCATCAGGTCCTGGTTCTGGTCCTTCCACAGCCGGAAGATGACGCGCGCCATGAGCTTCAACACGCCACGGGTGCGTTGGAAGCTTTCGAGCGTGGTCCAATCTTCGTAGAGCCGGTCGAAGACCTCGGGATGAATCGGGTACGCCTGCACGAGGCGGTCGAAGTAGCGAGCCTCATGCGTCTCCGAGGGGAGCTTGGTGCCCTCGGTCGCATAGGCCTTGGCGAACTCCCTGCACACAGCATCGCGGGTCGCGGTGTCGTGGATCGGCTCGAACAGCCTCCGACGCACGATCTCAAACGCCTCTTCGGTGGCCACCGGCTTCCACAGCGCCTGCACGCGCCCGAAGGTCTTCTCCAGCGCCTTGAGCGCAGCCACGCCGCGCGAGCTACCTGCTTCGATCTCCGACTCGGGGAGCGAGGCGAGTACGATCGCCGTCGGCACAAGCTTCGCCGCCTCGGTGAGCGCCTGCACGAAGGACAGGTTGCTGTCGTAGGTGCCGCCCGAGAGCGCTTGACCGTCGGGGAACTGTCGGATGTAGGCCACCAGCTCGTCGACCAGGATCACGCACGGGGCGAAGCGCTCGAGCAGCGCGCGCAGCGCCTCCTTGCCCGGCGAGGTGCCTGTTGCATCGGCCTCGCGCACGAGCGCGAACCCTTCGTCGCCGCCAAGCTGCCACGCGAGCTCGCCCCACAGCGTTCGCACCTTCGTGTCGCCGTGAGCCCACGGCTGCCCTGGAGCGTGCGCGGTGCCGTCAAGGACCGCCGTGCGCGCCTTGGGCACGTCCATCAGCCCCGCCTGGTCGAGCAATGCGGGCACGCCCGACAGCTCCTTCAACGCACACTTGCGCGAGGCCAGGTGGAACACGGCAAGCATGGTGTGCGTCTTGCCGCCACCGAACGCCGTCTGGAGCTGGATGACGGGCTCGCCGCCCTTGCCGTTGAGTCGCTGGGCCACCTGCGTGAGCAGGAGGCGCATGCCCTCGGTGATGAAGGTGCGCTGGAAGAAGGCTGCCGCGTCTTGGTACTCGCGCGTGGCCTTGCCGTCGCGCACGGCGGAGATGTCTGCTGCGAACTCCGACTGTTGAAAGGTGCCCTCCAGAACGTCGGGATGGGGCACACTGACTTCGCGCCACGCTTTCATTCGTTACCTCCGAAAAGATTGAACTGCTTGCCCGGCTCGGGGAACGCTCCGGCCGCAGACTCCACCGCCGACCACGACGTGACGAGCTCGTTGTACGCGCGGGCGTCGTCGGCCTGGCCCTTGCGCTCGCACAGCGTGTAGAGCCGGTACGCGAGCTGGCGAATCGCCTCGCTCTTCGGCTTCAGCTCAGCGAGCAGCTTGCCGGCGCCGCTCTCGCCCTCGTCGCGCAGGGCGCGAATCAGCTGGTGCAGCATCTCCCAGATCGGGAGGCGCGGATCTTTTCGGGGGTCCCAGTCGGCCGGGTACTCGTTTGGGCGCAGCAGGCGAACCTTGCCCGCACCGCTCTTCAGCACGCCCGCGTCTGCAAGCCCGTTGATGCTAGTCGCCTTGGCGCGCGCGAGCACGTCGGCCTCGCCGTAGGCGCCTTCGCTCCAGCCGTACTGATTGAACCAATGAAGGCAGAACTGCGTGTCGTGGTCGAAGTCGTCTTCCGCGAGAAAGCGGTTGATGAGCTGCAGCGCGGTGCGCACGCTCATGGGCGTGCCGTCGGCTTCGAGCACGGCGGTGTACTTGCTGAAAATGGCCATGCCGGGGCCGATGATGGCTTGCGACAGGTCCACGGGAGCCACGGGCGAGTTGACGCCGCCGCGCGTCATTTCGTCGAGCGCCTCGGGCAGCGCAGCGTTGAGCTCGCGGATGAACTCGCGGCGCGAGACGGTGGGCGCGTCGGCGGGGCGCTGGCGGCAGACGAGGACAACACTTGAGGCGAGCGCGTTTGATCCGATGCCTCGCGAGCGCGAGTCGCGTTCAGTCCGCATTGGCCAGGTGCCAGTGAGAGCGAATCCGGCTTTGAGGACGGCTTCGAGGAACGTCTCCCAGCCGGTGCTGGAGGTACCTGCGTTGTCTGTGGTCTCGGACTGCTTGAAGGCGTAGTAGATGGAGACGGGAAACGCGCCGTGCGCTCGCGATGCCAAGTTGTGTAGCGCCTCAGTCATGCCATCGAGGAAGAACTTCTCAGCTTCATCCTTGCCGCCGTGCCGGTACGGCGTGGCGACCAGCTCCTCGGTCTTGGGCACGGCTAGCGTTGCGAAGAGCCCCGGAAAGATGGGTTTCAGCGGTCGGCGAAGCCAGACGTAGAAATAGTCGGAGAGATCGGCGTACCCGATGTTGTCGTAGTAGGGAGGATCAGTGGAGATGACTTTCTGGTCGCTGACCGGCTGAAACTGAGCGTCGGCCTGAAGCGCCTGACCTCGCCCATCGCGTGGTAGCGCCATTTGAAGCACTCGCGAGACGGCCTCCCCGACCTTCTGAATACTCCCACTTGAATCCGCAAACGGGTTCGACTCCCCAAAGTCCCACGTCATCTGGAGAGCCTGGCGTCGGAAAGTGCTGACTACCAACTCGTTCTTTGGTGCGTTGCTCCAAGTACAAAGCGACGAGTGGGCCTCCGACAGCTTCTCCACGATGAATGCCAAGCTCACTCCGACTCCCTGCGCGTACGCCGTTGCGCCGGTGCCGCCTTCATCGAGGCCTTTGCCGTTGTCTGCGAGGCCCGCGCGCACGGCGTCGGCGCGCACGTGGTCGATGGCCTCGCCCACCAGATCCGAGAACGTGGTCAGCGCGACCAGTTGGCGGGGCGTAAAGAGATCACTCCACCGGGTCAGGCCATAGTTGCCAACGCGAAACCCGAGAGCCTGTTGGAAGAACTCGATGTCCGGTTTCCACGTGGGCTCGGCCTGTCTCGCAGCGTCCTCGTGTGCTCGTGTTGGCGCGAGGTAGACACGACCTCGCGTTCCTTCAGCGACGATGGCCATGAGCCGCGCGCCCATCCGTCCCGCTTGGCCCTCGGCCTTGATGTAGTCTCCGCTGATGGGCGCGTCCGACAGCACGCAGCGAAAGTTCGCTCCGCGTCCGGCCGCCTTGGTCCCTTCGATCGCATCCTCTGGCGGCGTGCCCACCTTCACCGTGAAGCGATACTTGTCGCCTTCAACCACGGGCTTCACGTAGCTCTCCTTGCCCGTCTTGCTGCTCAGTACGAACGTCGAGGCCAGAGGCACGTCCACATGGCTGAACACCGGGTTCGGGCTCTTCACCGTGCGCGCCCACAGCCAAGCGATGACCGTGAGCTTCTGGCCCACGAGCCCTCTCAGGTCTGGGCGCTCCTTGGCCATCTCGGCGGTGATCTCGACTTGCGGATACAGGTGACCGATGCGCTTATCGGCCTCAGCGCGCATCCACGCGCCGTAGCGCCGCACGTCCTCGGCGAGCCCCTTCGCGCCGCTCCAGGTGTTCTCGACCAGCTTCCCCTGCTTGTCGCCCGGCACACGCGGTCCCACCGGCGCGCGGCCTGCGAAGCGCGGAGGAATCTCGATCATGGCCTTGTTGATGGTGACGGCCACGGGATTCAGATCGCTCGCGTAGCTCTCCAGCCCGAGCCGCTGCGCCTCAAGCGGCAACGCGCCGCCACCCGCAAACGGATCGTGGAACGCGGGCAGCTTGTCGGGATTAAACAGCTCGGCGGCCTGCGGGTGCGCCTTGTTCAGCTCGCAGACCTCACGCCACGAGCGGAGAATCTCGGCCCGCGCACGCGAGAGCACCTCTTCGTTGCTGGTATTCTCCCACTGCACCAAGTCCTCGATGATCTTGAAGAGCCGCTCGCGCTCGGCCTGTGCCTTTTCCTTGTTGACGCCGTACTTGAACCCGCCGCCCTGCTGGTAGCCGGGGTCGTTGACCATCTGCGCGAAGATGACGGCCCGCGCAGCGGCGAGCGGACGACGCGCCCACCACAGGTGCAGAGTGCTCGGGTGCCCATGACGAATGGACTTCTCGCGCGCGGCGGCGGCGTTGATGGCGTCGAGCGGTAGCGCGACCTCGATCAGCTTCTTCGGCGACTTGATGGGGGTCTTCGCACTCATAGAACGTCCTCGAACATGTGGCGGACGACGGTGCTGAACGGCTCCGAAGCGGTCGCCTGGATTTCTTGTTGCGCGTAGGCGCTGCGCTCGCTGGCATCGAGCGCGGCCAACTCGCTTACGAGCTGCAGATAGGTAGTAGCGGCGGCCTTGCGCATGTTTCGCAGGCGGCCGAACTCATCGTGAAGGTTGAATACACGGAGCGTCTCGCGGGCGCGGAACTCGTCGCGCTGCGAGAGCCCGGGGCGCACGTCAACGGTGCCGTCGGACCGGAAGCGCAGGAACTGCGATGGGTCATCCGCGCACGGGTCGAGGAGATCGTCGGGGTTGTACGGCCCCGCCCCGTGGTCTTTGAAATGCCCGCACGAGTCGTTCTGGTCGCACGAGCCGAAGAGGTTCGCCCACGCAAAGGTCAGGTGAACGAAGCGGCTCTTGCGACGGAAGTGCTCGATGTGCTGCCCAAGCGAATCGAGTGGACCTTCGCAGTAGGCGCAGCGCCGCCCCTGCATCTGCTCGAGCGAGGCGTGGAGCTCCTGCTTGTGGGTGTGCGAGACGTCGCCCCAGTTATTCCGCCCGTGGGCATACGAGGCGAGGCAAGCGGGCACCGTGGCCGTGGCGCGATCCAACTTGCGCATGGCTATTGCGCCCCCGGCTGCTTGGAGCGCTTGAAGGTCTGAAACCGCAGGAGCCGATCGCAGTCGAGGATCAGCGGGTGGTCATGGCCGAAGTGCTCGGTCAGCCTCGTGCGCAGGGCGAAGGCCTTGGGAGTCTCGCCTGCACCGTCTTCAATCAGCGACCGGTACTCACTCAGATCCTTCGCCTCTTGGACCTGAGGCACTGGGTCGACGCCCATGATGGTCGCGAGAACGTCCGCGCTCTCGACGCCCTTGGTCTGGAACTTGGGCGTTTCGAGTATTCCCGCTCCGTCGACGAGGCGGATCACCCGGATGCAGCTCACGTCAACGGTCGAGAGGACATGCGGGCTGTGCGTGCTCACGACGAGCTGCATCGCCGGGAACGCGCGCTGGAGCAGGCCGACGACGAGCTGCTGCCAGCGAGGATGTAGGTGCATGTCGACTTCGTCGATGAGCAGGATGCCGGGCGTGAGCTCGGCAGCCTTCTCACCGAACTGTGGGTTCAGCCGCGCACAGCGGTGCGCGAGATCGGCGACAAGCGCGATCATGTTGCGTACGCCGTCGCTGAGCACCGAGAGCGGGAGGCGCCCGTGGTCGGGGTGCTCGACGACGAGGGAGCCCTCTCCCTGCGGCTGGTTGTTTTCGTCGAGTGGGGGGAACTCCCAGTCGATTTCGCGCCAGCGCGTCGGCTCAAGCACGATTCGCGTCGCGTCGCGCACAGCGGCGAGGAGTTTCTCGGGCCGCTCCATCGGTCCGAGAGCCACCGACGTCGTGCTGCGCGCCGCGTTCGCCGTGCGCTCGTACCAGTCGACGAAGGTCTTGAACGACGACGAGGAAGATAGGCTGTCGAGGTAGCCCGCGACGCGCCCCATCGAGGACTGGCCGGCGCCTCGCTTGCGCTCCGTGAGCCGGTGCTCGCTCCACAGACGCCCGGTCCCGTAGAAAGCCACCAGCGGAAGAGGCGGTGGTAGTTCGCGCTCGCCCCCTGCGAAACCGGTCAGCCGCTGCCGCAAGCCGTCCGCTGCAGCGACGAGCGTCTGCGCATCACGGTTGGTCGTGCGCACCCGTTTCTTGCCGAGCGTCTTCACGGACCGGCCCCAGGAAAGTCGCGCGCCATCAGCCGAGCCGCTCGCCTTCAGTTCCACCGGCAGCACGGGCGACATCCGGCCCTGAAGATCCTTCGCGAGCCGAACGTCGCTGCGCTCGAAGCCGTGCGTCTGGCCGTTCGCCGCGATCGTGTCTACGAAGAGGCCGAGCGAGATACCGATGGCGTCGAGCACTGCCGTCTTGCCGCGCCCATTCTCAGCGACCAGCACCGTCAGTTTCTCGTGCAGGTCGATGGCGCATTCGGCGAAGCAGCGGAAGTTCCGCAGCTCGAGGTGATCGAGGCGCAGCGTCGTCGGCAGGCTCATGGTTTCAGCCCCTTCTTCGCCAACAGCGCCTTGATGTCGAAGGTGATGGCCGAGACGCCCCAGCCCGGCTCGCTATCGAACGGGCTCTGCAGGAAGTGCGGCCCGTCGAGGGAGTCATCATCTCCCACGAAGACGATGGCGAGGTGGAACTTCTGGGCCTGGTTGAGCGCGTAGAGCATCTCGTTGCGCGTGACGGTGATGGTGGTCGCGCCCTTGACGCGGCCTTTCACCTCGATGTGCCGTGCTTCGGGCTGCTTGCCCTCCGCGTGAGGAGGGTACGAGGTCAGGTCCCAGCCGCACTTCTGCGCCGACACGTCGACGACACGGCAGCCGCGCGCCTCTTCTGCCGCGCGGACGGCCTTCATCGCGAGTTGCTCGACGCGGCTGCGGGCCGCCGCGTCTTGCGAGAACGCGTCGCCATCGGTCGGCGCGTCGCCACGAAGCTTGTACAGGAGCCCGATGGGCACCACCAGCGCGCCACCCATCGCGATAGGGGTCGCCGACGCGACGTGGCGCATCGCCTTGAGCTCGCGGCTCCGGTTCTCCAGACGCCCCTCGAGGTCCATCACCGTGCGCCGGGCGTTCTCCAGGTTGAGCCTAACCTCCTTGCCGGCCTTCTGATCTTCGCCGAGCTTCATCCAGTGGTCGGTCCAGAACTTGATCTCTTTGCTGAGGCGCTCGTGGACGGCGGCCAGCGTCTTGTCGACATGCGCGATGCGACGCTCGGCGACCTCTTTGAAGTGCTCAGGCACGAGCGTCGATGCTGCGAGAGTGAGTGCCTTCTGTTCGAGATCGGCGTGAATCCAGTCGGCCTCCAGGACGCTCCTCAGTCGAGCGCGATCGGCGTCTTCCAGGGGCTGCAGATCGAGGTGGGGCGCCCAGCCCGCAAAGCTGGCACTGCCATCAGGCTCCACGCGCACGAACTGGAGCCGCTTGGAGAGCGTCTGGCCATCGCCCGACTTGATCTCGTGCGTGAGCAAGAAGAGGATGTGGGGCTCGACGCCCTCGTCGGCGGGGTCGACGAGGACGGCTCCCTGGCGGAGCAGGTTCTGGTGCTGTTCCAAGATGATGTCGGTCACCGAGAGCATGAGCGGGTGACCCGGATGGATCATGCTCCCCATCGCGAGGCCCGGCTTGTCGGGGCGCACGCCGTCCTTCGTGAAGCAAACGCGCTCGTAGCGCTTCAGCACTGGCGTGGTGTCGCGGCGATTGCGCCCCGTGATCTGCCGGTCGCGCTCGCGGATGGACGCGGGCACGAAGGTCACCTCGAAGCGCCCCGGCTCGCGCGGATGAATCGAGCCACCGAGCTGCTGGAACGCCTTCATGAAGAAGGAGCGGATGAAGAACGGCTGGAGGCGTCGAGCCTCGGCCTTCTCCATCTCCTCCTTCACCGCGAAGAGCCGCTCGGCGTTCATCGACTCCTGCGCCAGCGCGTTGCGGTCGAGGATGGTGCGGAGGTGTGCAGTGTCGAGCGCGCTCTCGACCGTCTGGTACAGGCGCGCGCGGATCTCCGGCTGGTCGCCGTAGCGGATCGCCTGGAGGAGCAGGTCCTTGAGGCTGGTCTCCTCGAACACCTCGCCGAGGATGTCGAAGACGCGGCCCTTGAGCGCCTCGCTTTCGACGGCGAGCTTCTCAAGCAGCCGGTGGTAGACGTCGCCTTCGCGCGTTTCCTTGGCAACGAGGTTCCAGAGGTGGCAGACCTCCTGCTGACCGATGCGGTGGATGCGGCCAAACCGCTGCTCCAAGCGGTTCGGGTTCCACGGCAGGTCGTAGTTGACCATCAGGTTGGCGTTCTGAAGGTTCACTCCTTCGCCCGCTGCGTCTGTCGCGATTAGCACGCGCACTTCGGGGTCGGAGCGAAAGAGCGCCTGCACACGGCGGCGCTCGTCGCGCTGCGTGCCGCCGTGGATGGTGACGATGGCGTCGGGCGTACCGAGCACACCGCCAACCTTCTGGTGCAGGTAGTTCAGGGTGTCGCGGTGCTCGGTGAAGATGATCAGCTTGCGGAGGCGCCCACCGGCGTCGCGCATGTGCGGATCGTCTTGGAGAATCCGTGACAACTCCTCCCACTTGCGGTCCTGCCCTGACGAGACGACGTCGAGCGCGCGCTGTTCGAGCGCCTGCAGCACGAGCACTTCGCCTTCGAGCTCGCCGATCGTCCTGGCCGCCGTCGCTTCGTCGACGAGCGTCTCCTCGAGCTGCTCCTGCTCATCGGCATTCAGGTCGTCTTCATCCTCGGGCGCGAGCACGATGGTCTCCGCGAGCGAGCGAGCGCGGTTGCCAAGCTTCTCTTCGCGCAGCCGTTTTTCAAGGCGGGCGTGCCGGCGCTTGAGCGACTGGTAGATGGCCTCGGGGCTCGACGCGAGTCGACGCTGAAGAGCCGTGAGGGCGAAGCCGACGGAGCCACGGCGCTGGCCCTCGAGCTCGTCGGCCTTGCCCATCTGCTCCTTCACGTAGGTCGTGACTCTTTCGTAGAGCGCGGCCTCAAGCTCCGAGAGCTTGTAGTTGACCGTGTACGCGCGACGCTCGGGGAAGAGCGGTGTGCCGTCGAACTTGAGCAGCTCCTCCTTGACCATGCGGCGCATGAGATCGGAGGTATCGACCTTGTGAACGCCGTCGCGGAACTTCCCGTAGAAGCGGTCGGAGTCGAGCAGCGACAGGAAGAGCTGGAAGTCCTCCTCCTTGCCGTTGTGCGGGGTCGCGGTCATCAGGAGCAGGTGCCGCGTCTGCGCGCCGAGCCGTTCTGCGAAGCGAAAGCGGCCGGTCTTCTCGAGCTTCGAGCCGAAGAAGTGCGCCGCGAGTTTGTGGGCTTCGTCGAAGACCACCAGGTCCCAGCCAGCGGCGCAGAGCTTCGCTTGCAGGTTACCGGCGACACGCCCGCCGTCGCCTTCCTGTTCATCGCGCGCGATTTGGTCGAGGCGCACGATGATGTGGCTCGTGTCCTCGAACGGGTTCCCGCTGGGCGACGCGAGCTCCAGGTCCTTCGAGAAGACACGAAACTCGAGGCCGAACTTCTCGAACAGCTCGTCGCGCCACTGCTCCACCAAGCTGCCCGGAGCGACGATCAGCACGCGCCGCGCGTCGGCGCGCATGATGAGCTCGCGGATGTAGAGCCCCGCCATGATCGTCTTGCCCGCGCCGGGATCGTCGGCGAGGACGAAGCGGAGTGGCTGTCGTGGCAGCATCGACTCGTACACCGCCGTGATCTGGTGTGGCAGCGGGTCCACGTTCGAGGTGTGGACCGCCATCATCGGGTCGAAGAGGAACGCGAGGTCGATGCGCTTGGCCTCGGCGGTGAGCTGAAACGCGGCGCCATCTCCGTCGAACGACCACGGGCGTCGTGCGGTCGCGACGTTCAGCGAGGCCTCGTCCGCGCGCGAAAGCAGGCGCTCGCGGAGCGCGCCGTCGGGCAGACGGTAGACGAGCTGCAGCGAATCCGGGGGCAGCGCCACCGCAGCCACCACGGTGACGACGCTTGAGGGCTCCACGCCTTCGAGGCTCGCGCCTGACGAGATCTCCTCGAGCCTCATGGTTTTCCCCTACGCGCGCAGAGCAGCCGGTGAGCGTTCATCCGTCGCGATCCTCGTCGTTGTCGCGGGAGGCTGCCTTCTGCTGCTCGATCCACTGGTCGAGGTCGGCGCGCTTGAACCGCCACTGCCCACGCACCTTGAACGCCGGCAGCTCGCCCTTCTGGGCCATCGTGTAGACGGTTTTCTCCGCGACTTTGAGCAACTGGGCGACCTCGGGCAGCGTGAGAATCTCGTCCGTCATGTTGGACCAGGCTCCACCTGGGTTAGCGGTTGGCAGAGGTTGCCAGCCAGTGCCAGCCTACACCAGACATGGCTGGTGTGCCTACCCAAAATTCAGTCGCTGCGTCATGAGTGCGTCAAGGCTGCGTCAAAACGCGCGTCATGACGTGAGCGATGCGCATGACGAGCCGCTGGGTCCTATCTTCCAGTTGATAGAGGTCGGAATTACGCCCGGCGCAGACGCCTCAACACCTCTCTCTGCCTGCGTGTGGACACTCCCCGCCCTTCCTGCGAACGCAGGTAGGCTGGGTGCAGCACGCGCGGGTCTACGAGGGTGTTGTTGGAAGGACCGAGACTCTACGCAGCGCGGCGCTCGTACCGGTGGTGGAGCCCGAAGACTTCCCGTAGCTCTATCACCTTGGCTCCGCGCTCCGGACCCTGCACCTCACGCGTCTCGGGCGCATCTTTCCCGAGCGACAGGTGCGTCCGGCTCGCATTGTAGTAACGCTGGTACTCGCGCAGCAGGCGCCGAGCGTGGGCTTCGTTCAGGACGACGACATGGTCCAGCAGTTCCCTACGTATCGAGCCGATGACTCTCTCCGCATAGGGATTCTGCCACGGACACCGTGCTGCACTCGGCACCTCGCGAATCCCCAAATGGATAAGCATGGCGCGAACGCCCTCGGAGTAGAGCTTGTCCCTATCTCGGTGTAAGTATCTCGGAGCACTGGTCCAGCTGCTTTGTCCATTCCTCCGTCGGGTGCGCTGTCACATTGATGTGGAGAATTCGCCTGTCTCGGTGACTCACAACCACAAATCCCAACAGCACTCCAAACGTCGCAGTCGGAATGACAAAGAAGTCCATCCCCGCGGACTCCACTAGATGCAAGCGCAAGAAGTTCCGCCATGTTGGTGACGGCTTCGGCGCTCCCCTTCCCGGTGTGCCTACCCAAAAACCTCGGTCGCTGCCTGTTGTGCCTACCCAAAATTCAGTCACTTGTGCCTACCCCACCCCGTAGCGGGAACGCGGCCCGTTCGAAAGGGGCGGCCGGCGACCCGAACCGCACGAACGGTGGCTCCGGCCAGCTGCCGATGGCACTGACCCAGACTCGCAACGCCGACGGCTCGTGGAGCGGACAGATTGGCGTCACGTGCTCGGTCTGCCACAGGGGCCAGATTGGCAAGGCGGGCGACGGCGCGGGCCTGGGGGCGTTGCACGGCACCAACGGCCTCACCGATGTGACGCTGTTCCTGGGCGAGCTCGGAGGCCTCAACCCCGCCTTCACCATCGCCTCCCTGAACCGCATCCGCGGCACGGGCAACATCACCAACTTCCAGCTCTTCGCCCTGCTCACCATCTTCGGCCCCGACGGGACGATCCCCGGCGTCATCCTCAATCCGGAGGTCTGGGCGGCCGGCTCGACCGGCACGGAGGACCCGCCGAACTGGTGGAACCTCGGGCACCGGCCGGTGAAGTTCTTCGACGGAGGGATGAGCAGCGACGCCACGCGCATCGAGCTCTCATGGTACATGCCGGGCGCCGCACTGCCGACCTACCAGAACGGCTACGAGTGGATCCTCGACAACGAGTACCAGGCGAACACCTGGATGCTCGGTCTGAAGTCGCCGGCCTACCCTCTTCCGGTCAACACGCAGCTCGCGGAGCAGGGATCGGTCCTGTTCCACACGCTCGACCTGTGGGCACCGAACCGCAACAACCCGGTCGTGAAGCCGCAGCAGGCGGCAACGGCTCGTGCGCGAGTTGCCATGGCGCCTACGCGCCGCGCTACGTGAACGACCCGAACTTCCTCGCCACGCCCTTGTTCGAGGGCATGGCGGCCAACGTCACGCCCATCGAGGTCATCGACACCGATGACGCCCGAATGCTCGCCAACGACGGGGCCGTCGAGACCCAGGCCCGGTACAGCTTCTTCGGGTACAACGGTCAGGAGGGGTGCGCCGAGAAGTACAACATGATCGGCTATCTCGCCCAGCCCCTCTACGGCATCTGGGCGTCCGGCCCCTACTTCCACAACGGCTCGGTGCCCGACCTCTGGAGCTTGCTCAAGTCGTCGGACCGCCCGCGCATCTGGCGCCGCAAGTCGAAGCCGTCGAGATTCATCGTCGTGATGGGATTCGAGACCGACCTCGCGAAGGGCTTTGACCAGAGCAAGGTCGGGTGGAAGTACGACACGATTCCGTGCAGCTACCTGACCTTCTCGCCGTTCAACCACTGCAATCCGTGGGACCCGAACGAGACACCGCTCATCGAAAGCGGGCTGTCGCTGCTGTACGGCAACGGCGCGCTGGCCTGGAACCTCCTCGGCAACATCGTGGCCCCGACGTTCTCCAACTCGGATATCGAGGACCGCAAGATCTACAACACCCGGATGTTCAGCCAGTCGAACTCGGGCCACACGTTCACCGACGTGCTGACCGATGAGGAGCGCACCGCGTTGAACGAGGACATGAAGACGTTGTGAGCCCTCCGCCGGGGCGTGGCGAGATTCGCTCGCCACGCTCCGGCACCCTCCATCGGCGCCAGGCGGAAACGTACCTGCGGGATGGGACGCCCGTACGAGCGCGACCTGGCCTGGACGCCGCCGTCGCACGTTGGCCGACTCTGGATGGCCACGGAAGCCTGCGCAAGTCCGTGAAACCTCGAGGCCGGGTTCAGCAATAATCGCTCGAGCCCAGCAAGCGCGTCGGTGCCTCGCCGACAGCGGCGCGCAGCTCGCGGTTGAAGTGTGACTGGTCGTAGTAGCCCGCCTCGTGCGCGAGCTGCGCCAGGCGCATGCCGGGCCTGTACGCGGACACCGCGCTCTTCAAGCGCAGGATGGAAGCGAGCCGCTTCGGCGAGGCACCGACCGCACGGCGAAAGCCCTTCTCCAGCGCGTCCTGGCTGAGTCCCAGGTCGCGCGCGAGACCGGCGATGCGCACCTCTCCCGGCTCCTTCTGAAGTACCCGCACCGCGGCCTGGATGGCGCCAGGGACCGCGTGGGGACGCAAGCGTGAGAGCAGGAACGACTCCAGGAGGGCCACGCGCCGGGCATCATCTCCGGCGTCCGCGATTCGCGACGCCACGCGGTCCACCTGCGCACGGGGCACCAGGCTGTCGAGCGAGAGTGTCTCTCCGAAGAGCAGGTGCATCGGCGTGTCGAAGAAGAACGCCGCACCGCCCGCGCGGAACTTGGCGAGGATGATGCCACTGCTCGCCAGGGTGAGCATGCGCCTCGCACCGACGCGCAGTCCGGAGATGACGCTGTCGGGCACGACGCGCGCCTCCCCACCTTCGACCAACCGCGAGGCGCCTCGGAAGCGGAAGCCGATGACGATGCTCGGCTCGGGAATGAGGACACGCGTCATCTCCTCCCGCGTCTCCATCACCTCGAAGACGCGGACGAAGGGCGCCAGTCTCTCGCTTGGGGTGAACACCGTCACGGCCATGGACGGTCTCGAGCATGCCGGGCGGCGTGACGGTCCGCACTGAATTCGTCCAAGCCCGCCGCGGGCCGAGGTCGGTACGGTGTGCCCATGCTTCGCAGACTCGCCACCGCGGCCCTTGCCTCACTCCTCGTCGCCTGCACCGCATCCCGTGCGGCACGCGCCACCCCGGAGAACACCTCGCCCATGAAGCTGACCATCGACCTCGAACAGAACCCGGACATCCAGTTCCGCATCGACCGCTTCTCCGTGCCCGACGCCGCGCGGCCGGAGCTCGAAGCGGCCATCCATCGCAGCACCCAGTTCCTCCGGACGCAGCCGGGCTTCCTCGGACACATCGTCCTCGAACGGCGGAACGACACCTCGGGCTACAACCTCATGACCGTGGCGGCATGGGAAAGCCCGGATGCACTGGACAAGGCGGGCGCGGAGGCACGGGCGTACTACGAGCGCATCGGCGTCGACGTGCCGGCAATGCTCTCCCGGTTGGGCGTGAAGATGGAGCGCGGCAACTACCATGCGCCGCTCGCGCTTCAGTAACGGACCTCGTTCCGCGTGCGCCGGTATCCGCCCCGTCCTCGACTGGGACGAGCGCTCGGGGAGCGTCACCCAGCATGTCCAGCGGACCTGGGACGACCAGACCTGAGCACAGTTACATCTGGGTTGCGGTATCGCCGGGCCGTGGATAGCACCCGGCGGAACCTGCATCCTCGCAGTCGGTCTCGCCAGCCGACCCCAACTCGGCGTCCGCTCTGTTCCCATTCCTGAAGCTGAAGTGGTCCTCGCGCGAGAGCCTCTGCGCGCAGTTGCTGTCGGTCATCCAGTCGCTCCCGCTCGACGGACCGCATCCCCTCGAGAGCACTTCCGCCAACGAATACACCCTGAAGTGGGTGCTGTACCGCCGCGAGCATCGCGAAAAGCCATGGAGAGGTCCGACGCGGCAGAGTCGGTGGCGCCGCCCCAAGGGGGGCGGCATGAAGACCCAAGTGCACCCACCTCGCGCGATACGCCCCTACCTCCACCCATTCTGAAGGATTCTGGACGCCATCCCCAATTCGCGATAACTGGGAGCAGCCGCCGCGAAGTTCGCGGACACTCAATCGGACCCCGAATTTTCCCGACTTCGCCTAACCCCAGGATTTCTCTCGTGTTTTCCGTCGCAGTCTCTAGAGAGAGCGCAGAGAACGAGTTCGCACAGGGCTTCAGTCGGGGAGCTGAAGAACGAAGGCCCTGCCAGTTTCTGGCGGGGCCTTTTTGTTTTTCTCGGGCCTCTCGATGAAAATCGAGGGGCCTTCGTGACGAAGCCCCTGAGTCCCAAGTGATTCTGCCTCGCGGTGCTGCAGAGGGCGCGCTCGGCTCTCCGCTCCGCAGACCGAGGAGACACCTTCCCTGACATAGGGGCGGCGTGGCTTTACCGCTGCCGTGGCGGTGCGTTCGCGTTGTCCATGTCCGAGACGATCAGCCACGGCCCACCGGGTGCACGACGCAGGGTGAGGGTGAATTTTCCCGTGTCGTCGGCTCTGTTGCCATAACCGTATGCGCCGATGATGTAGCCGCTCGTGCCTTCGGTGGCAAACGCGAGCGCACGTAGCTGCAATAGACCGCCTCCTTGCCCCTCATAGGCGGCCCGGATGGCCGCACGACCACGGACAGGCGGGCGATTGCTCTGGAGTACGAACCCATCCTCCGCGAACAGCGAGGCCAGTGCGGCCGCGTCGCCTGCGCGCCATGCACGCTCGTAGTCGCGCAGCACGCGGTCCAGCGCAGGTGGCAATGCGACATCGGGAAGTCGTGCGGATGCGGCAGGAGCTGGGGTGCTCTGAGCCAGAAGCGGCGCAGTCAACAGCATCGAGCCGAGGACGACGAATGGAAGGCTCATGGACCTCGATCACGGGCGGGTGGTGGGTGTGGCGCCGAATGAGTATTGGAGCGAACACCATAGAACTGGTCTCGAAATTGAGCGAGCAAGTCTGGGAGCGGAAGCTGGGGAGCTAATCGACATGAGAGGGATGGACATGCTCGAAGCTGACCGGTGGACCTGACCGACGAACAGTTGGAGCTGATTGAGCCGCTTCTTCTCGTTAGGAAGCCGAAGAGGGACGACCGGCCTGGGCGGAGCGTTCTCCCTCCCGAAGAAGAGCTGAGCGGGTGAATGGTCCAGCAGCAACGGGCGGGACGGCGTGGACCAAGAGGCGAGGCAGGAGCTGCCAAGCGCGCCCGCCGACACGCGCCCTTGCTGCTTCTGCTCCCGCCCCACTCCACTTCTCCACGAGGGGCGCGTACGCCCAATCTTCCCCTGGGGAGCCCGAGGCGACGTCTCCAGTGACGTACGGCGATACCTGTTCTCCATCCACACGGTGATCGCTGACCTCGAGCACGAGCGTGCACCAGAGAAAGTTGCCTGCGGCAAGAAGATGTCGAAGGGGCCCGAGGATGACGTGGCGGTGTCGCTCCATAAAGGCAGCAACTTGGCGGAGCTGAGTAATGGTCGGCAGGGCGACGCCAACGCCCGTGCCTACCCAAAATTCAGTCGCTGCGTCATGAGTGCGTCAAGGCTGCGTCAAAACGTGCGTCATGACGCGAGCGATGCGCATGACGAGCCGCTGGGGCCTCCCTTCCGTTTGATAGGGGTCGGAATTATGCCCGGCGCAGACGCCTCAACTCCTCTCTGACTGCGTGTGGACACTCCCCAACCCTCCTGCGAACGCAGGTAGGCTGGTGCAGCACGCGCGGGTCTACGAGGGTGTTGTTGGAAAGATCGCGACTCTACGCAGCGCGGCGCTCGTACCTGTGGTGGAGCCCGAAGACCTCCCGTAGCTCTATCACCTTGGCTCCATGCTCCGGGCCCTGCACCTTACGCGTCTCGGGCGCATCTTTCCCGAGCGACAGGTGCGTCCGGCTCGCATTGTAGTAGCACTGGTACTCGCGCAGCAGGCGCCGAGCGTGGGCTTCGTTCAGGACGACGACATGGTCCAGCAGCTCCCTACGTATCGAGCCGATGACTCTCTCCGCATAGGGATTCTGCCACGGACACCATGCTGCACTCGGCACCTCGCGAATCCCCAAATGGGTAAGCGTGGCGCGAACACCCTCCGAGTAGAGCTTGTCCCTATCTCGGTGCAAGTACCTCGGAGCACTGGTCCAGGGAAAGGCCTCTCGCATCTGATGCTTCGTCCATTCTTCCGTCGGGTGCGCTGTCACATTGAGGTGGAGGATTCGCCTGTCTCGGTGACTCACAACCACAAATCCCAACAGCACTCCAAACGTCGCAGTCGGAATGACAAAGAAATCCATCCCCGCGGACTCCGCCAGATGCAAGCGCAAGAAGTTCCGCCATGTTGGTGACGGTTTCGGCGCTCCCCTTCCCGGTCTGGGCATGTACCGAGCGACCGTTGTCTGGCCTACTTCCATCCCCAGCTTCAACAACTCCCCATGAATGCGCGGGGCACCCCATGTCGGGTTGGATTCAGCCATGCGCCGAATCAACGCGCGCAGCTCCGGAGTTGCCCGAGGCCGCCCCACCCGACTCCGGGACTTCCAGCGCCAAAAGAGCCGAAAGCCCATCCGATGCCACTTCACCACTGTCGCCGGCTGAACCAGGCACAGTGGCCTCCGCCAACCCTGCCAGAGGCGTTGGAGAACGACCCAGAAGATGCGGTCGCCCCGGGCAAGCCTCGGGGACGGGCGCTTCTCACGGAAGACTGCGAGTTGCTGGCGAAGAGCCAGGTTCTCCAGCGCCAGCTCCGAACGGCTCCGCAGGGCCGAGCGCATCGTCTCGACCAGCGTCTTCACGAAGACCCGCATCTTGCCATTCTTGCCGACTGTAGCTGGCAGGCCAGAGTTCTGCCACGCCCTATCACGCACCGCCTGCTGCCACATAGACAGCCGTGCACGCTCACCCACCTCCACCCATTCTGCCCTCCGCATGCATTGGGATCCCCGCACTCTTGGGGACCCATTCGAAGTACCGTGCATGAAATGAAGCGTTCGCTGACGCACGCGTGGCACTGGATTCGAATTTTCGGTGGCCACAACCTCCGGGAGTGCGCACACCGCAGGCTCCGCGCATCGGAGTAGACGGGAGCAGGGTCGAGCAACCCAAAGGCCGCATTTCCAGGAAACACCTCGACCCACAAACACTGTTCATCTGTCGCGAAGAAAACAGCCCCTGGTGCGGGCTGATACGATGAGCGAGTCCCTCCACCTCCAGCCGCACTCCATACAGAGCACCGTTCCAGGACGCCTGTGACAATCTCATCCAGAAGCACCCACCCTGACGCCCCGCACTCGGAGAGCCCTCCATGTCCGTGCTGAGCGAAGCCGACCTCCAGCGGTACATCCACGACGGCATCATCCGACTGGCCGGGCCCTTCCAGCGGAGTGGCGGACGAGGGTCGAGCCTTCCTCTGGAAGAAGACCGGGCTGTCTCCGGCGCCGCCGAGGAACAGGCCATCCGGCTGGCACTCGGACGAAGGGGCTCCCCGGAAGGACGGCGAGGGTGAATGGGCTTCACGACCTGCCCGTGCCGGAGGCGCGGTGAGTGAGACCAACGGCTTTGCTTGGGAGGGTACGTGTCCGAGCTGCCATGTCGAGGTCAGGGTCATCTTCCGGTCCCATGTCGGTTTGTTGGACGACCAGGTCTTCGAGCGGGGGGAAGACGTCTTCGGCCGCGAGACGAACAAGAAGCACCCCGTCCATGCACCTCGATACGAGCTTCGAAGCGGCAGCTTCTGGGCCTATGGCGTCGATGCGTGCCCGCATTGTCTGACGGAGCTGTGGAGTCGCGTGTTCGTGAGGAACGGTCGCTACGAGTCGTTGGTGCTCACGACGCCCCCCGAGGACCCTCTCTTCTGGGATGAGCTGTGAGCCTGGCCTGGATGACCGGGCAGGCAGATGGAACCTCGAGCCGGCCACTTTTTTCCGCGCGGGTGCGAAGGAACCCAGCCTCTCGCGTTGAACCCAGTCAGCCATGATAAGGAGATGCTCCCATGCGAACTGGCCTCATCGTCCTCGCGCTCGGCGCGCCGCTCTTGCTGGGGTGTGGTGACTCCGGGGATTCCGAAGAACCGAACGACTGTCCCACCACGGGCCAGGGCACGCTGGAGGTCACCATCCGCGGGCTCCCCTCCTCCACCGCCTCCATCGTCACCCTGCGCAACGGGAACGGGCTGCGGATCATCGATGCCTCGCGCAGGCTGGAGGGGCTCTCCGCGGGCACGTGGAACCTCCTTCCCGAGCCCACCGGCGGGAGCGGGCCGCTGATTCGCACGGCCTATGACGCACCGACCTCCCAGGTCTGCGTCCGCGACGGGCAGACGGCCACCGCCACGGTCGACTATGCGCTCGTCCCCAGCAGCCAGAAGCTGTGGCTGTCCACGAGCAATGGCGCCGCCGAAATCGAGGCCTTCTCCGCGGAGAGCCTCGGCGCCTCCGGGAGCCCCTCGGCCACGGTGTTGCTCGACTCCACCCCGGCCATCCCCCGCGCCTCAGGGCTCGCGTTCGACCGACGAGGCAACCTCTGGGTGGCGCTCGGCTCGGGGGAAATCCGGCGCTATCCCGCACGGGACCTCGGCGCCTCGGGTGTCCGCGCGCCCGACGTCACCCTGACGGGCAGCGCCCTGCGCGGAGGCGTCCCGGGCCCCATTGCCCTCGCCTTCGACAGGATGGGGAACCTCTGGGTCTCCGTCGGCTTCAGCGACAAGGTGCTGCGCTTCGGCGCCGCCCAGCTCACCGCCAGCGGCTCGCCCACGCCCGAGGTGGAGCTCTCGGGGCTCGGCGAGCCGAGCGCCCTGGCGTTCGACGCCGAGGACAACCTGTGGGTGGCGGACAGCGCCAGCACCGGCTCCCGCGTGCACCGGGTGGGTAGCGTGCGCCTGGTCACGTCGGGCACGGTGACTCCCGAGACGAGCATCGACGCCAAGCCCACTCCGGATGGCGTCAGCTTCTCCGGCCCCTCGGGGCTCGCCTTCGACGAGGAAGACAACCTGTGGGTCGCCTATGCCGCGAGTGGCATCGTCGCCCGGCTCACCCCCAGGGAGCAGGGCGACGCGGGCCCACGGACCGTCACGCCCGCGGTGTGGCTCGACGTCGGGGGCCCTAGGGAACTCGCCTTCGACGAGGAGGGCGGGCTCTGGCTCGGCTACGATTCCGGCGACATCGCCCGCTTGAGCCCGGGCCAGCTCGCCGCCACCGGTGCGCCGACGCCCCAGACTCTCATCTCCAGCGCCGACCTCGGCGTCACCCACGGCGTGGCCATCTATCCCGCCCCCGCCAACCTGCCCCTGTTCCACGGGCTGGACTGACGCTCGGCCCCCGGCGCGAAGGCCACTCTCCGCGCCGGGTGTCGCGCTGGCAGTACGGCATCCCATCCGTTTTGCACGCACGGCCCGCGCCCCGGAGCGTCCCGCCCGCGAACACGCTTCGAGGGCGCGCTCGACAGGTCGCCGCGGGCAGGCTCGCTCAACGGTGACGGCTCAGCCTCCCTCGGAAGTACCACCACCATTGCCGCAGATGTAGCAGGACGGCTCACGCCCGCACGAGTTCGGGCCGCGCGCGCCTGGCCGTCCAGCCAGTAGCGGCTCTCCGTCTCCGCACGCAGATGGCTCTGCGCCCAGCCGGCGAGCATCGGCATCTGCGCCTCAACGTTGGAGCGTGGCAGCTTCGCGCCGCGCGCCAGCATCGCGCTGAGGAAGCCATGGACGGCACTCGCGCGGACGGCGCGCGCGTACCGGAGCGGTCCTCCAACGAGCCCTCGGCTTGCCGCTCAGGCACTGGTTCCTTGTCGCGCGCAGGCCGAGCTGCTATCCGTCAGGTCCCTGGCGTATCCCGCTCGCGCTGATGTCGCGAATCTGGAGCGGTCAAACCGTCAGGAGACATCTTGAAATCCCCCGTCGTCCGCATCGGTCTCGTGGGAGACCGCAGTCCTGCAGTGCGTGCGCATGGCGCCATTCCCGTGGCCCTCGACCTCGCGAGCAAAGTGCTCGGTGTGGTGACCGAGCCAACGTGGCTGAGCACACGCGAACTCGACGGCACACTCGCGCAGACGCTTCCCTCGTTCGCCGGCATCTGGTGCGTGCCTGGCAGCCCATATGAGAGCATGGACGGCGCGCTCGGGGCGATTCGCGTGGCGCGTGAACAAGGCATCCCGTTCCTCGGTACCTGCGGCGGCTTCCAACACACGCTCATCGAATTCGCACGCCACGTCCTCGGACTCAACGACGCGGACCATGCCGAGTCCAATCCGGACGCCGTGATGCCCCTGGTCGCCGCACTCTCCTGCTCCCTTGTCGGCGTCCAAGGGCAAGTGACCCTGACCCAGGGCTCACATGTGGCTCGGGCCTTCGGTCGCACCCGGTCCACCGAATCCTACCACTGCAACTACGGGCTGAACGCACGCTACCGGCACATGCTCGACGGCACCGCGCTGCGCATCACCGGAGAGGACGAAGCGGGCGAAGTGCGCGTCCTGGAACTCATGGAGCACCCCTTCTTCATGGCCACCCTGTTCCAGCCCGAACTCACCGCGAGCACCGGCCAGCCCCATCCGCTCATTCAGGCCTTCCTCACGGCGGCCTCCGTCCGGGCGGCCCATCCCGCTGTTGCGCGGGAAGTCACCACACACCCGGTGTAGCTCGCAAGAAGCCTCAATCGCTTGGACCTGTGGCTCTCCAGAATTCGGTCGCTGCATCACGCGCGCGTCAGCCCCCGTCACAGCACTGGGCAGCGCGTGCTGACCTGCCTGGATCCTTCGGACCACTGATTACGAGAGAGGTGCCGGCCGGGATGGGTTGGGTACCATTGCTTCGCACTGCCGTCGAAATTCCAGAGGCGTGAGGTAGCCGAGGCTCGAGTGTGGCCGGACCAGGTTGTAGTGCTGCCGCCACGCCTCGATGACAACCTTCGCCTCTACCCTGGAACGAAACCATTCCATGCTGAGGCACTCGTCGCGGAGGCGTACTTGAGCACCGTGGGGACGGAGAGGCCCAAATCCTGACTGATGCGATGGAGCGAATGGCCGACACGCTGCCCGCGACGGACGGCTTCATAGCTGGCGAGCCTCCAAGTCCGGGCCTCTTCCCGCGATTGGGCCTCCACTCGCGTGCGAGGGAAGCTCGTCAAGCGATGCGGTGGCGCTGTCGCCTGCCGAGGCACGGGGGCAAGCTGTCGAAGTCGAGGATAGGCCGTCACCAACCAGCGCTCCAACAGCTGCCTGCCATTGAGCAGCAGGTGCCAGCGGTCCGCGACTTGAATCGCGCAAGGTGCAGCTTGGGCGATGGCACGAGCGAACTCGCGGGCGCGGTCTGGGCTTGCGCGCCGGGCGGGGGCACCCACAGCAACAGCGCCACACAGGTGAGCAACGGGCTGCGATGCATGTGTTCTCCTCGGAGTTCGCGATTCTTCAACAACCTGGAGACCTCGAGCGCTACACTTGCAATCCTATGTCGACTCCAGGCGCAATCGCTGTATACACGTCGGGCTCGGGGGTCCCCGAGCACGTCTCCGAGCGCCCCTGGCGTGGGGTCTATCAGCACTGGGATGGCTATCCGTCTGGCCTTGGGCAACACCTCATGGCCCGCGTTCAGCGCGCGCAAGGCGATATGCAGTCCGTGGTGCGCCAGCTCATCGATGAGGCCCCCTGGGGCTGGTCCCACTGCATGCCAGGACCCGACGCACCGGAGGGCGACCGCATCTCCGAGGAGAACGCCGGCCCGCGAGTCGCCCCGGACGAGACCGGAATGGTGGCCTACGTCTACGTCTTCGACCTGGAAGCACGTCGGCTCGACGCGTTCTCGACATGTGTCGGGGACGACGGCAAACGGCTCTGCTCCGTCGTCTTTTCGCAGACGGGCACGCCCGACCTGCGGGCGCTCGACCTCTTGCCTGAAGAGACTGTCGATGAACCCCTCCTTCCCGGCAAGGAGCTCTCGGCCAAGGAACTGCAGGACTGGCTCGAGGGACTGCCAACGCTCGGGACAGACTCCACGTCCCTCCACTGGTTGGACACACAACAGGGCCCAGACGACGCGCTCGCCATCACGTTCCGGGTCATCATCTATGAAGACGGCAGCATCCGCGACGTGCTGGAACGAGAGTGGGATGCAGTGCCCCCCTCCGCGCGACCGGAGCCGGAGCGTGTCCGGAACTTCCTCAAGGCGCTCGTCGACGTGGTGAGCGAGGATCCAAGGCGGCTCGATCCGTTCTGGATCTCCGCGCAGGACACCCTGCGTCGTTCTGGGGCAAGGCAGCGTGAGAGCTTCGCGAAAGTCCTGAGGGCTCACTGGGCCCGCGACTTCGGCTCTGCGGCGTAGCCGCCCTTTCGAACGGACACGTCGCGCCCCCATCTGTCTTGCGTTGCTCGGCTGTGCCTACCCAAAACTCGGTCGCTGCAGCATGAGTGCGTCAAGACCCCGTCAAGCAGCGCGTCAAGGCGAGCGAGCGAGGCGCGCGCCGTCATCGTTCTTCCTGGGTCGGCAATGCGCGAGGCGGGCTCGTGGCACGAGACTGCGACTCAGTGAACCAGGTGCTGGCCGGTTCCCGAGTGGAGTAGGACCCGCGCCATTGCCGCGGCGACCAGGTTTCCCCCAGGCTCCATGGCCTCGTGGAGCATCCTGTCCCGGTCCGCCGAAGGCGCGGCATCGGCCGCGGACTCGATCAGCAGACGCGAGCGGATGTCTGGCTCCTCCGCCTGTGCCAACCCCACCTCGAGCGCCGCCCGTGCCTCGTCCTTCCGGTCGAGCGCCGTGAGCTGCCGGCCCAGTTGCAGTTGAAGCTCGGGCACTCCCGGTGCCTCGCCGATGGCCTGGCGCGTGAGTCGCAACCGGTCCTCCGCGCCCAGGTTCGGAAGCTCGAGCGTACGCATCACGGTGAAGGCCAGGTACGGAATCCTTCCGGCGGCAATTCCAGCGGCCAGCCAGCGCTCGGCGCGACACCGGTACCAGCCCGGCGCAAGCGCCTCCACCTCGTCGTACCAGGACACGGCCTCGCTCGCGCGATGGAGGAGGAGGAGCGTGACGGCCCCTTCGTAGCGGGGCTCGGGCGAGTAGGCGTCGATACGCCGTGCCTCCTCGAAGAGCGCAAGCGCCTCCCCGTAGCGGCCCTGCCCGCCCAGCTCACGGCCTCGCTCGACCAGGGCCGTGGTGCGCGCGAGGTCGAGTCGATTGCGGCAGAAGATGAATTGCAGCTTCCCCTCAATGAGCGCGGGCAGCTCGTCCAGTTCGAGGGTGACGCTGTCGAGTTCCGCCACCACCCGATTGAGCGGCTCACCGGCCCGGACGATTTCGGCAACCTTCCGGATGCGGCGGGCCCGCGAATCCTGGCCCACCCGCTCCAGCGCCACCGCGAGTTCCATGGCCACACCTGCAGCATCCACTCCCTGCCCCAGGTAGCGGTGCACCTCGAAGCTGTTTTCCAGGTAGGCGACGACGCCCTCGTCGTCACCGGCTCTCCGGCACAGGTCAATCGCCTGCCGGAAGAGCGGAAGCGCGGTCTCCGCCCGGCCCTCCTGGAAATGACACGCAGCCATCTGCCCGAAGGTCATGGCCTTCATGGTCTCGGCGCTTCCTCCCGACAGGCCCTGGATTCGCTCCGCCTCGGGAGTGAGCAGCGATAGCGCACCTTCGAAGTCCAGCCCGCGCATGAGCGTGTTGGCGCGCTCCCGTGTCTCCTGCCAGCGCACGATGGGGTTATCGGCGGGAGTCCCCATCATCCGCTGGAACATTTCGGGCCGGTTCCGAGTCTCCGCGAGGCACTGAGCGATGCCGATGAGCCCCTGGCCATAGCGCTGGAGGTGTGTCGGCTCCTTGCGGACGCTCTCGGGAACCGTCAACCAGGCAGGGTAGTGCTCGAGGAGCAGGGCTTCGTGCTCGGCACAGAGCCGGATGAGCGCGGCGTCATTCTGTGATTGCACAGCATCGAAGAGCAGCTCGCGCACAGCCTCGGGCGAGGTGGGTGCCGGCCTGCCCGCGCGACCGAAGAGACGATTGAAGAGGCCCATGTAGCGAGGATACGCGAGCGAGACCGTTTCACGACACTCCGATGCACTTCTTTCCTACCCGTGCCGACCCAACCTCGGCCGCTGCGTCCTGAGCGCGTCACGGCCTTGTCGAACCGTGCGTCACTGCGAGTGAGCGAGGCGCGCACGGCAGAGGCGACTATTTCCCTTTCACGCCAGCCATTTCTGCCAGCACCGCGGCATACGTCTCCAATTCCGCTCGTGTGGCTTCCAGCTCTCCACGGAGCTTCGCCTCGTCCTTCCATTGCCGCTCCCAATCCCGTGGACTGACAGTTGAAGGCCTCAGTACTTCGTGGGCATGCAAAGGTGGGTGCCATTTCGTCAGAAACGGCCGTAGCCCCTTGCGCAATACCGCAATGGCCACTCCGCCTACCTTGTCCTGCGCAGCTCCGACATCGGGCCCCGCATTCCGGAGCACCTCACGCGTCGTTGCAAAGAGGCTATGCAGCGAGTTGAGGGCTTCCCGCGCCACCCCTTGGTCCATGTCCAAAGGTTGGGTAGAAATGCGCGTCACCAATTCCACATACAACTCCCACGCCGCGCGCCGTTGAGTCGGATCAGGCTCCCACTCAATTTCACCGACAAAGGGGATAGAGAACTTGTAGCACTTCACCCTTGCCGCATCCATCAATCCCGCCGTCATGAGACAATCCCTTCTCTTTGTCGACTGAGCCCGCAACTGTGGAGGCAGCAGGCAAATGAAAATGTACGCTACGGGCGCTCAACCGAAACAGCAGCCTTCGATGCAGACGGCCCTGTAGGAAGAGGGCAGTCGATGTCCTCATGCAGGTACTGCTGTCGTTCCTTGCATGTCAATTCTCGACCTGCCTGCAACTCAGACATGAGCGCTGGCTGCCAGAAGGCTTGTCGCCATATGCATGCCGTTCCGTCCGCGCTGGCCGTCACCACTCGCGTGCCGTCCGCGCTGAAGCTGGCGGTTTCCACGGCGCCGGTATGCCCCCAGAGAGTGGCCAGCGCCTTGCCCGTGGCCGCATCCCACACCCGCGCCGTGCCGTCCGCGCTGGCCGTCACCACCCGCGTTCCATCCGTGCTGAAGCTGGCGGCTTCCACCGAGTTGGTATGCCCCGAGAGAGTGGCCAGGGCATTGCCCGTGGCCGCATCCCACACCCGTGCCGTGCCGTCCCGACTGCCCGTCACCACACGGGTACCGTCCGCACTGAAGCTGGCAGCCATTACAGCGCCGGTATGCTCCGAGAGGGTGGCCAGGGCCTTGCCCGTGGCCACATCCCACACCCGTGCCGTCGTGTCCCAACTGGCCGTCACCACCCGCCTACCCTCCGCACTGAAGCTGGCGGTTTCCACGGCGCCGGTATGCCCCCATAGAGTGGCGAGGGCCTTGCCCGTGGCCGCATCCCACACCCGTGCCGTCGTGTCGTGACTGCCCGTCACCACCCGCGTACCATCCGCACTGAAGCTGGCGGTTTCCACGGCGCCGCTATGCCCCGAGAGGGTAGCCAGGGCCTTGCCCGTGGCCGCATCCCACACCCGTACCGTCGTGTCGTGACTGCCCGTCACCACCCGCGTACCGTCCGCACTGAAGCTGGCAGCCATTACAGCGCCGGTATGCTCCGAGAGGGTGGCGAGGGCCTTGCCCGTGGCCGCATCCCACACCCGTGCCGTCGTGTCCCAACTGGCCGTCACCACCCGCCTACCATCCGCGCTGAAGCTGGTAGCTTCCACGGGGCCGGCATGCCCCGAGAGGGTAGTCAGGGCCTTGCCCGTGGCCGCATCCCACACCCGTGCCGTCGTGTCCCAGCTACCCGTCACCACCCGCGTTCCGTCCGTACTGAAGCTGGCGGCTCCCACCGAGTTGGTATGCTCCGAGAGGGTGGCCAGGGCCTTGCCTGTGACCGCATCCCACACCCGCGCCGTCGTGTCCCAGCTACCCGTCACCACCCGCGTACCATCCGCGCTGAAGCTGGCGGCTTCCACGTGGCCGGTATGCCCCGAGAAGGTGGCCAGGGCCTTGCCCGTGGCCGCATTCCACACCCGTGCCGTCGAGTCCTGACTGCCCGTCACCACCCGCGTGCCATCCGCGCTGAAGCTGGCGGCTTCCAGGGCACCGCTATGCCCTGAGAGGGTGGCCAGGGCGTTGCCCGTGGCCGCATCCCACACCCGTGCCGTCGTGTCCCAGCTGGCCGTCACCACACGCGTACCATCCGAGCTGAAGCTGGTAGCTTCCACGGGGCCGGCATGCCCCCAGAGAGTGACCAGGGCCTTGCCCGTGGCCGCATCCCACACCCGCGCCGTAATGTCGTGACTGCCCGTCACCACACGCGTGCCATCAGCGCTGAAGCTGGCGGCAACCACCGAGTTGGTATGCCCCGAGAGAGTGGCCAGGGCATTGCCCGTGGCCGCATCCCACACCCGTGCCGTGCCGTCCCGACTGCCCGTCACCACATGGGTACCGTCCGCACTGAAGCTGGCGGCTTCCACTGCGCCGGTATGCCCCCATAGAGTGGCCAGGGCCTTGCCCGTGGCCGCATCCCACACACGTGCCGTCGTGTCCTGACCGGCCGTCACCACCCGCGTACCCTCCGCACTGAAGCTGGCGGTTTCCACGGCGCCGGTATGCCCCCATAGAGTGGCGAGGGCCTTGCCCGTGGCCGCATCCCACACCCGTGCCGTCGTGTCGTGACTGCCCGTCACCACACGCGTACCGTCCGCACTAAAGCTGGCAGCCATTACAACGCCGGTATGCCCCGAGAGGGTAGCCAGGGCTTTGCCCGTGGCCGCATCCCACACTCGTGCCGTGCCGTCCCGACCGCCCGTCACCACACGCGTGCCATCCACACTGAAGCTGGCGGCTTCTACGGCGCCCGTATGCCCACGTAAAACAGCGCGAGTGGGCTCGTTGGCCCACGCGACCAGAGCCTCAGAGACATGCTCTGTAAAGGCTGCGGCATGCGCATTCTGAATGAGCAGCAATGATAGTTGCGGGTCCTCCCGCACACGGAGGAGGGCATTTGCCGTCAATTCTCTGGCAAGGGAAACAGCTTGGGCCCTGCGTGCCTGTACCCAGAAGAAGCCTAAGAAACTGACTGCCAGCAAGAGCCCGCATGCCAAGGCTCTCAGCCGAACGTTCTTCTTCGCATGTTCTTCCGCGCGAACTCTCTCCGCTTCTGCCCGTGCCCGCTCCGCCTCAGCCCGGGACTTTTCAGCCAATTCGCGCGCAGCAAACTCCTGGGCAAGCTGCTGCGCCTGAGAGAGTGCTTGCTGGCGGCGTTCCTCCTCCTTCTGGAGAGCCTCCTCTCGGGCCTGAATACTGACAGCCAGAAACTCTGCCTCCCTCGCATTCAGCAGCGGTGACGTAAGAGGAAGAGCTTCCTGTGCCACCAACAGCCTCGCACCCGAGTAGAGAAAACCAGTGTCCTTAGCCTGGGCGACCCACTCATTGGCGGCCTCCGTCAGTCGACGGTGAGTATGCAGCTTACGTCGGTCCTCCTCCAACCACCGACGCAGCGTCGGCCACTGGCGAATGAGCACTTCATGGGCCACCTCCACCGTCTTCTCGTCCGCCACCAAGAGTCGAGCGTCCGGCCCCGACAGTCGCAGTAGCACCTCCTCCACTTCCTCTTCAGTAGCGCCTGCAAACTGTAGTTCCCCTCGGGCCACCCGACGTCGCGTGTCCTCCGTTCCCTCCCCCAGTGCTGCCAACCGAAGAAAGACGCGCTTAGCCACCTCCTGCCCGCGTGCTGGTAGCGACTCCAATGCCCCTTGCGCACGCTTTTCCAACGCCCCCCATACTCCGCCGCTGGTCTCGTACGTCGAGAGCTTCAGCCAAGCCCCCATCCTCGCCCGCCATAGCTCGTCAAGCGCATACTCCAGCAACGGAAGCGCCCCTGGCTGGTGCACCACGTCCCGCAGAATGGCGCTCACCACCCCCTTCTCCAGAAACGCGCCCACCGCATGCGCCGGACGCACGATGACGTCCCGCAGGGCCGCCGGCCCCATGCTACCCAGCAACACCTGCCCCTCCTGCAGCAGCCCCGTCAGCGTTGGCGACTGCAGACACCGCACCAGGAAGTCAGCCCTTAGTGTGGCCAACACTCTCAGCCGCCCCCTTCCCTTCTCCGCAGCGTCCCTCAGGTTGCGCAGGAAGGCTTCCACCTGCCCTAGCCCACCCACTTCGGGCGCTAGTGTGAAGAGTTCCTCAAGCTGATCCACCACCAGCACGCACCGGGCCGGCACCTCCGCACAAAGAGTGTCAAGAGCCGTCCTCAGCCCGTCCTCCCGAGCTGCAAAACGCGCCTCCAGGGCGTCGGCTTCCTTGAGGCGTGACGCCACCGGAAGCAGCGTCGCCACCTGGTCCGCTAGCGCACGCAGTGAGTTCGTGCCAGGCCGCATACTCCAAACGTGAATGGCAGCCCCCTTACCCTCCTCCGCTCTCCTCACTTCCGGCAGCACTCCGCTCAATACCAGCGAGGACTTGCCCACACCCGAGGCCCCCACCACCGTCACGAAGGGCCGCTGTCCCAGCTTTTCAAGCACCGCCGTTACCTCAGCTTGCCGTCCAAAGAAGAAACGTGCGTGCGCCTCGTCAAACGCCAAGAGGCCTCGGTACGGCGCCAGTGAGTCTTCTAACCGAAAGCTGTCCGCCTCGGGCGCCTGGCCCTTGATGCCTGCAACCAGTCGCCGGAAGGCCTCTCCATCATCCAGCCCTACCGTGAAATCCACCCACATGCGCTGGGCCAAAAAGCCTTTCACATCCTCGCGCTTGGCGCCTGGCAACAGCACCGGAATGACACGGTAATCGTCGCGCTGTTGCACCGCGCGCGCCAACGCCGCCCTCACTTCCTCATGGTGCCAGGGACCTACCCCCGACGGGCCGAAGAAGACCGCCGCCGTCGCGCTCGCCTCCAACGATTCCTCAAGCGCCGGTTGCCACGGCATACCCGGCACCAGATGCCACTTGTCCAGGTAAGGGCGAAGGCCCACCTCGTTGTGAAGCCTCCTGGCCAACTCCTCCACCGCCGGCTTGTCCTTGCTGTTGTGCGACAGGAATACGTCGTACATACATGCGCCCCCGCTAACGGCAGCGTAGGCTATCCCTGCGTGCCGCCGCATTGCCTGCACCTGACTAGACGGGCAAGGCTGTGGAATCGCCTGTGCCCACCCCAAGCTGGGGCGCCGCATCATGGGTACCGCCCTTGGCAGCGCGTCAAGGTGAGCGAGGCCTCCTGCCGAGGCGACGACTGCCCTGAACCAAGTGGGATTGTCACCCACCCCCGGGTACGTGGGCTAAGCAGCGAAGCCCAAGAAGAAAATCGCGTCGTGTCAGGGACGAAAGTCGATCACCGTAGCGCTGAGCGTCAAGGTAGTTGTGAAGTTGCCCCGGTTCCGCAGCGCGTTCCGCGCTTTCGCCCTCAAGCGGCAGCGCGGTGCTTCTTCTCGTAACCAGCGAGTGACTCGTAGTCGAGCGCGAAGTGACGCCTGAGCGGATTATACCAGCCCTCGATGAAGCGGAAGACAGCCATCCGCACCTCGGCGTGAGACGTGAAACGGCGGCGTGCGAGCATTTCGCACTCGAGCGTAGCGAAGAAGCTCTCACACATCGCGTTATCGTACGCGTCGCCAACGCTGCCCATGGAAGGGCGCACGCCGGCTTCCTTGCACCGAAACCCGAAGCCAATCGAGGTGTACTGCGCCCCTGGGTCGCTGTGGTGCACGATGCTCTGGGGTTGACGCTGCCCCTCGGCTGACACGCCCTGCTCCGCCGACGTCCGGGCCCAAGAAGTAGCGCGGCCTCCCCGGTCTATTTCCTCTCATTACGAGGTTCCGCGTATTGAGTCGTTCCCCTGCCAACCATGACAATGGCGGTCCTCACCCGCAGTCGTCATTGGAAAGGCTGGCCGATGCCATTCGTGTCGCGGAGTCGAGTCGCTCTTGCCGTCGCGGTGTTTGGATTCCTGGGCGTGGTCCCCTCCACGCGAGCCGCGCCCACCGCCGACCCGGCGGACAACACGAGTTCCTCCACGCTCGCGTCAGCGCTGGATGAGGCTCGCATCCTCGCCTACTGGACTCCGGAACGGATGGCCTCGGCAATTCCTGCGGAGCCCCCCACGCCGTCCGGCAAGGCGCCCATCAGCCTCAAGCCCGTCGCGCCGGAGAACGTGAGCCGCACCGTGGACGGCGCCGAGCCGCGAGGCGGCCTCGCGCCGCTGGCCGACATTCATACGATGAGCGGGAAGGTCTTCTATACGGACGGCGGGCAGAACTACGTGTGTTCGGGCAGCACGGTGTACAGCAATGGCAGACGGGTCGTCTTCACCGCGGGACACTGTGTGCATGGTGGCGGCTCCGGTCGCAACTGGTTCAGCAACTGGGCCTTCGTCCCCAACTACCACTCGGGTTCCCCCCACGGCACCTGGACGTCCACCAGCCTTTGGTCGAAGAACGGGTGGACCAACAACGGGGACCGGGCCTACGACGTGGGGGCCGCGGTGATGAACGACCGTAATGGCACGCGCATCGTCGATGCCGTGGGGGGACAAGGCATCAAGTGGGGAGCTCCCTACGGTGCGTACATCTACCAGTTCGGCTACCCCGCGGCCCCGCCCTTCAACGGCTCCCAACTGCTCTTCTGCCAGGGCGGCACGTGGAACGAGGGCGGCTTTCCCTCCATCTCCTGCAACATGACCGGCGGCGCCAGCGGCGGGCCCTGGTTGGAAAGCTATGGTCAGAACTACTGGGCCTATCTGTACTCGGTGAACAGCTGGATGTTCTGGGACTCGGACCCCACCATGGTCAACAAGTGGCAGGGCCCCTACTTCAGCTACGACACGGCGGGCAGCCTGTATGACGCCGTGAAGGACCTGTAACGCGCCCCTGTGCGTACCCACCGGGTCCGGCCACACTTGAGCCTCGGCTACATCACACCTCTGGAATTTCGACGACAGTGCGAAGCAATGGTACCCAACCCATCCCGGCCGGCACCTCTCTCGTAATCAGTGGTCCGAAGGATCCAGGCAGGTCACTCCCTATCTGCCTGCTGCAGTTCGAACCGTTGCATGTCAGCACTCCTACCTTGGCCAACACGCCACTCCGGCAGACTTCATTCGGGCGGAGGACTGGCGTCTGTGTCGCACGAAGGCCGCCCCGGGGTGGCCTCCTTCTGAATTTGCTCATCGCGGCGGGCCATTTGCCGCACAGACATGCCCCGTGCTAAATTTTGGAGCGCAGGGGACCCCGTCAGAAGGAGTTCGAGCATGAACAGTCGATTGAGGAAGATCGCTACGACCTGCGGGTTGGTGGGCGGACTGGTGCTGGCTCACGCAGCAGAGGCGTCGTGCCAAAACATCTGCGTTCGGGCTTACAACGACTGTTTGGCACACACGTCAGACCCCGCCGTATGCGTAGCAGAGCACACCCTCTGCTTGGATGACTGCAGTAGCGGTGGTGATTCCATCACCGGCCAGCAACAGCTTTTGAAGGAGCAACCTGAACCCCAGCAGTGCGAGCGCTCCCCAGTGCAGCAGCGCGAGCTGAGCGCGCAGGCGAATCCAGCGTAACCGGGCAATGTTCGCGCAGGAGGCGCCTCGGAAGGCGCCGCCTTTGCGCTGTCTTTGGGAGGCATCCGCTTCCGGTTTAGCCGCCGCTCCCGAGGGAAGCCCCCTGTGTCAGGGAAGTTGTCGCCTCGGCTGAAGTGCCGAGCTGACCACCCGAAGGGGCGAGTGCAGGCGGAGGAAGAGCAGCCAGACGCGCTTGCCCACCCGCCCCCCTCCGGACCAACTACACACGGTTCGGGACTTGACCGTCCGTTACACGCTCGAATCGGCAGCGCGCCGGCCCTCCTGTGAGCAGCCGTCGGCGGCTTGTTTCCACCGATAGTGCTGACTGGTAGCGTCTCGGAATGAAAGCTATCTGTAGCGTCGTGTCCGCCACCCTCTTCTGCGTGTCTCTCTCCTGCGCCCACGCCCCCGACCGTGGCGCCTCGAACTCCGAAACACGGTCGTGTCCCTATAAGTGTGTAGTCGGCGAGCAGGGCTGAGCGGGAAAGAGGGAAGCTCCTCGGTGAAACCAACCGAGACGGTCTCCCCCTGGCAGGGGAGCCGAGGAGTTCCCGCCGTGGACGATACCGAGTTTGCCGCGCCCTCGCACGAGGAGGTGCGCACCGACGTGCGCGCACTCTTCCTGGGAGCCATCCGCATGACGTTGGAGATGCTGCTGGAGGAGGAGATTCGGGGCCTGGTGGGGGCCGGGCGCTGGCAGCAGGTGGCTGGGCGCAAGGACCAGCGCAATGGCAGCTACCTGCGAGGCCTCTTGACGTCCATGGGGCACCTGGAGGTGGCCGTGCCTCGGACGAGGGCCAGCGGCTCGGCGGAGGCCGTGCTGGGCCGTTACAAGCGGCGCAGCGAAGAGCTCGACGAGGCGATTACCAGCGCGTACGTGCAGGGCGTCTCCACGAGGAAGATGGGCCGGGTGACCAGGGCGCTCATGGGCGAGGAGGTTTCGCGCTCGACGGTGAGCCGGGTGACGAAGTCCCTGGAACAGAAAGTGGAGGGCCTGCGCACCCAACCCCTCACCCAGGCCTTCCCCTACCTCTACCTGGATGCCACCTTCCTGGACGCGAGGTGGGCGCGCACGGTGCAGAACGTCTCGGCCCTGGTGGCCTACGGCGTGGGAGAGGATGGGCACCGGCATCTGCTGGCCGTGACTCTGGGTGGCAGCGAGTCGATGGACTCGTGGCTGGAACTGCTTCGCCAGTTGCTCGAGCGAGGCCTGAGGGGGGTGCGGCTTGTCATCGCCGACGGACACGCGGGGCTGGCCGCCGCGGCCCGGCAGTCGCTGCCCGAGGCCCGACTCCAGCGTTGCACGGTGCACCTCACCCGGAACGTCCTCGCCAAGGCCCCCTGGCGACTGCGAGGCCGCCTCGGCAAGGAGACCTCCGCCATCTTCGAGGCGCCGACTCTCCAGGACGCCAGGAAGCGTCTGGAGGCGCTCCAAGCCGGTCTGGGCCGCCAGGTTCCCGAGGCCATGGAGTGTCTGCGCGAGGGCTTCGCTTCGGCCACCTGCTTCTTCTCTTTCCCCAAGGCCCACTGGAAGCGGCTTCGCAGCACCAACGGCCTGGAGCGGCTGCACGGCGAGGTGAAGCGCCGCATCCGCTCCGTGGGCGCCTTCCCGGACCGCGCCAGCGCACTGCGCCTCATCACCGCCGTCGCCCTCGAAGTCTCTGGCATCTGGGATGACCGCCGCTACCTCGACATGGCCCTGCTGGCTTCAAACCCAGACACCGCTGAATGAATCCGCCAAGGAGCCTTCCTCCCCCGTTCCCCCTCCGAACCAACTACACACGATTCGGGACTTGACTCCGAAACACCGCTTCAGGCGCCAGAACTCACCGCAATGCCCGGTGAGGGTCAATCGCGGAAGAGAGCCGATAGCATCTGCCGAGTGCCGTCGACGCCCGCGGAATTGAAGCAGGAATGGCCGGGGCTTGAGTACCCCCTGGCCGGAAGCCCTCCTGTCGTGTCGTGCAACGACAACCAAGAAAAGTTCGAAGAAGGATACCGCTTCAAGCTCTTCGCCTCCCCCAATAGCGGGGTGAGACTTGATTATCTTGGAACCACCGAGGACATACGAAATGCGTGCTGGAATGCCTGCATCGAGCAGCAGAAGGTCTGCCACAAACGCTTCGCTGTCGAGGCAACATGTTCGCGCTTTAAAAAGGCTACCCGGTGCTCCATCACAGCACTAGAGAAGCTCTGTGATTCCCAGTTCCGCGACTGCAAGAACTCCAACGAGGCTCCTTTGGATGATTCCTGCACCACATACGGCGAACCCTGACAGTCTGCGCTGGCCCCCGGTGAGGCGCAGCGCTCCCTCCTACCGCCGTGGTAGCGGTGACGGAGCGCCTCGACCCTCATCACCTCCAACCGGCCGGTGGAGCCGCTGGGGATGGGGCCGCCCCAGGCGGAACGTGAGCATGCGTCCCGTGGCGGGGCAATCCACCACGGGACGCAGCTTGCGCGAGGTGGCCCAGGTTCTACATGTGCCCAGGCTGACACCTGGGCACTGAGTTGGAAGGACTCCGCAACGCAGAGTCCGACCTTCTCCTATTGAGCAAACTCCTCTGGAAGCTCCCAAGCAAAAACAACAACACACCCAGCTTCGCGACTCACCACCACGCGATACCTGCATCCAGGAAACTCTGCGACATCCCCAGCGGCGAGCTGGGCGACCTGCGTGCCGAATTCAATCTGGCAGTGCCCGGCCAACACGTAGCACGTACCGGCCCGCATTGCGCCAGCGAAATCCTCCCCCGGCGAATACCGATAAGCGCTCACCCGATATTTCCTCGCGGGCAAGTGCAGGGCACGCACACTCTCTTCCGAGAGTGGTTTGCTGGAGAGTTCGGACCAGCGTCGCACCGTGAGCTGTTTGGGTTCCATCATGCACCTCATTGCGGGAAGGTGATGCCAATCTTGGCGAACGCAGCCCGAGCAAACGCCACGCCATCCTCATCTCAATTCCATGCATGCAATGGACGCGTTTACTGACGCACCGGGGCACTGGACCCGAAATTCCGGGAGCCGCAGCCGGTGAGCGACACTCCCGCCATGTGACCAACAGTTCGTCGAGCGTCTGCTCTTCGTCGTGCCGGGCAAAGGCCTCCGCGGCGCGCTCCAGGTGAGCGTACACGATGTCATCCACGTCGCCATTCTACCGCAAGGCGGACATGCTCACCCATTCGACGTGGGAGAAGCGAGACATGCTCCACCGATCGGCATTGAGTCTCGCGGCGTCGACGTCGCGATGACAGCGCACCCGCAGGCCCCGCTTCCCGAAACCCTCCGCCGCGGAAAGGAGCCCCCAGAACGACTCGACGGCCCGGGCGCTCGCCAGCGTCACCTCGATGGGCACCTTGTCGCCCGGGCGCACCGTGAGCATCCAGACTCCCGGAAGGGTGGCATCGAAGCGCTCCAGCTTCGTCGCCAGCGTGGAGGTCGCGCACAGGCTCACGTCCTCCTCGTGCCCGGCGTGCAACTCCAGCCACGACAGGTTCGGCCACAGGGCCAGCCTGTCGAATACATCCCCCAGCGCGGGCGTGCGGTACACTTGGTCCGCGACAGACCCCCACAGCTCCAGCCGACTGACGGAGGGCGGCTGCCCCATCAACCGGGCCCAGTACGGCTCCACCCGTCGCATCCGCGTCACGCCCCGAAGATGCGGATGCGCGAGCCACTGCGCGTGGACCACCGACCAGGCCACCGTCGCCCAGTCGATCTCCCGCACCGTGCTCCAGGCCGGTCCCGGCTCGGGGAGAATCAGAGAGGCCGCCTCCTTCGCCATCCGCACCGCCACGGGAAAGCCCCGCTCGAAGCGGGTCGCCCCACTATCGATGTGGCCACCCAGCGGCATCTCCCAGCTCCGGAGGTGCGTCGCGAGCAACTCGTCGATGCGCTCCTCGTCCGGAGTGGGCGAGCACTGGAGCACGATGAACTCACCCAGGGGGTCGCCCGTCTCCATCAACTGGTCCGCCATCACCAGCCGCACGTCGTCGTCCTCGGGGTTGGCATAGACACGGGGCAACCACTGCTCCCGGATGCTGGCGTTTCGCGACTCCTTCTCCGCGCGAACACGCAGGGCCTCCCACAGCGCCGCGAGCAGCTCCCCCGCCTTCGCGTCGAGCTCCCGCGGCACCCAGTCGCGCCCCAGGCTGATGACGAAAGACAGCCGCGCGGCCGAGGCCCAAGCCTCCGGCCTCATCCGCTCATACAGTGCCTCGAGGGGCTCGACGTCGAAGGGCGGCCCCACGTGCCGGAGCGCCGCGCACAGCCTCAACACCCGCTGAGGCTCCTCCGCCGAGGGGAGTCGCGCGATGGCGAGCAACCCGGGGATGAACCGGGGGTCGGGCAGGCAGTCGAGCAGGGCATCGAGCCGCGCCTCCACCTCGCGCGGCGGCCCCTGCGCCCCCAGCCCGCGAGCCAGGTCCCGCGCCGCGCGACGAGCCTCCGCGGACTCCCCCTCCCGGCCCGCATGCGTCGAGTCGAGACGCGCCTCGAACTCCTGGGCGAACAGGACCAGCTCGCTCGCGCGACACTCGCGCCACGCATCCATCACGGCGCCGAAGGCCTCTTCCTCCTCCTGCCGCGCGAAGCACTCCGCCGCGCGCGCCAGGTAGCTGTGCAGGGCCTCGGTCACGTCGCCAGCGTATACCGCCTGAAGATTTCCAGCCTCCGCACAGGCGGCGACATGCCCGCCAACGCGAGCGGGCCCATCCACCTCCACGCCGAGCCTCCGCGTCACGCCGCCCAGATGCGGAGGGGCGAGCCACTCGAGGAACCCCGCGTCGCCCTTCCGCTGATGCCAGTCCAACTCCCGCACCGTCCGCGGGCATCTCCATCTTCGAGGCACGGGCCGCACGGAAGGCTTCTCCCGACACGCCGATGCCCGGGGCCGCGCGCGCCTGAGGGCCTATTCTTTCAATGCCTTCACGGGATAGTTGCCGGTGTAGGAACGAAAACGCTGCTCCAGCTTCCCGGGCACGAGTACGCCCGTGTCGAACAGCTTCAGCAGGAAGCCCTCGTACGTCGTCCATTGGGAGAAGTCCGCGCGCCGGAGCTCCTCATAGAGCACATAGGCCAACACGTGCATTCCATCGTCGTGGTCGCGGAAGAAGGCCGCGCCCGTGAGCGGCTTGCCGTCCCTCGCGCGGAGCAAGCCCTGTCGCTCGCTGACGAAGACGTCGATGGCCTCGGCACAGTCCTCCTCCGTCAGCCCCTGGGCGGTGGTGTAGCCGAACGCCGGGTCATGCTCGCGCACCAGTCGCTGGAAGTACGGGTCCGCCTCCAGGGCTGTCAACCGCGCGTCAATGGCACCCTCGCGCTTGAACGGCGGGTGGAGCATCTCATGCACGGCGGTCTTCACCGTGACGCTCAGCGGATAGGTGAGGTCGGTGAGAAAGTTCCAGCCCGTCACCCGGATGCCGTGGGGTTTGACGAACTTCAGCACGTGGGCGTTGAGCGCCTCCACGTGGAGCACCCGGCCGAGGACGTCCTCGTCCCAGCCCACCACGTCATGGGGCGTCAGTTGGACGCCGAATCGCGCGATGGCCTGTTCCACCTGGGGCAGGTACTCCGCGCGCCAGATGCGCGAGAAGCCGATGCGCTGGAGGAAGGCGAACAGCACCCCCAGGTCCTGGCGCACGTCCTCCATCTCGGTGAAGTCGGAGTCCTCGCTGTAGCTCGTCGCCTCGAAGTCCCGGCGCATCGCCTTCCAGGCGGCATCGTCCGACACCGTCCTGGCCAGGTCTTCCACGGTGGTGGCACCCGTGACGGAGAAGACGAGCGTCAGGTGGGGACCCACCATCTTCCCGGCCTGCTTTCCCATCCGCTCGGTGAGGTGCGCGAGAGCGGCCTTCTCCCTGGGCTCGAGGAGAACGGAGAAGCGCTGAAACTCCACGGGATAGTACTTCGTGTAGAACGCGTCGCCCCGGAGCAGGTTCAGCAGACAGAGGGCGTCGTAGGCCTCGGAGGGACGCAGCACCCAGTGCGTGCGCCCGGCCTCCACGCGGGTGATGGCCGGCGCGGGAGCTGTGGGGACCTCCTGCCGTGAGACGCAGCTGGCGGATGCCAGCCACAGCGTGGCGACGAGGGCCACTGTGGGTACTCCCCGGCGGGCGTCGGAGGTCGGGGAGGAAACGGGGACGGTGGAGGCGAGCGGGTCCGGAGTCATGGCGCTGAAGCTGACCCCGCCCGCGCGAGGATGTCTTGGACGGAACTCATCCCGTTGGACGAAACGAACGGCCCGCGAGCAGGCGCCGGTACTCGGCCGGTGCCAGGTGGAGTCGGCGGCTGAATTCGCGCGTCATGTGACTCTGGTCGCAGTAGCCCGCCTCCAGCGCGATGTCGCTGATGGGGTGCGCCGTCTCTCGCAGTGCCCGGCTGGCGCGCTCCAGTCGGGAGCGGCGCAGGTAGTCGACGGGAGTGCATTGGAAGAACTGGCGGAAGCCGCGGCCCAGTTGCGTGGGGCTCACCCCCGCCTCGCGAGCCAGTTGCGCGAGCGTGGGAGGCGGACCCCGGACCGCATCAAGCAACTCCCGCACCCGTGCGAGCCACGCGGGAGGGGCCGACGCCTTCGGGGGCGTCGTGGCGCGCACGGCCTCAGCCAGCAGCTCCAACGCCAGCCCTTCGATGGCCAGCGCCGTCATGTCATCCCCGTGGCGGAACTCCTGATAGAGGCGCGCGGTCAGCGTGGACAGTCGCGCCGACGCAAGCTCCATCCGGCTGTCGAGCCGGGAGACGAGGGGGTAGCGCGACCGCCAGACCTCCTCGGAGAAGTCGACGTTGAAGGTGCGGGTGAGCCGACCGGCGATGCGCTGCTCGTGGGCGACCTCGGGTGCCTGGAAGGCCACCGACCTGGGAGGACATTGCCGGGCGCGTCCTTCCAACACGTCGGTGAAGCCGCCTTCCAGCGTGAGCCGGAAGCCCGCGTGCCGGTGCCGGTGAAGAGGGAGGACGACGTCGGGAGGATAGGTGCTCTCCGTCAAGACGAGCCCCGCCACCTCCAGGCGCTGGAGCGGTGTGCCGAGATAGCGACCAAATCCAAGGACGGGTGTGGAGGACACGAAGCCCCTATGTACGGCCCGTGAATCGATTGCAATCTCCAGACTCCATCCAGGAGCCCAGGTCAAGCGCGCCGCACCCATGGCGAAGGGAAGCCCACTCCGGCCGTGCAGGAGCTGAAGCGCATCGGCTGACCCCTCTCACGCGACAGAGTGTGCCGGGCTCCCCTTTTCCTACCCGTACTTCTCGCTCATGTGCGCCCACGAACGCGTGGCCAGTTCGCGCAGCACCTGCTGATCCACGTCGGCGAGTTTGTTGATGTAGAGGCAGCTCTTTCCGTTCTTGTACTTCCCCAGCTTTTTCATCAGCGGTTCGGACGCGAGGAAGCCTGGCACGATGTAGAGCACGGTCGCGCCCTTGCGTGGGCTGAAGCCGATCTTCGGCCAATCCGCCTCACCCATCGTGTTCGTGTATTTGTATGAGCCATAGCCGATGATCGACGGCCCCCACATGGCGGGCTTTTCGCCGGTGACCGCGCGCAGCATCTTGTCAATCGCCTTGGCGTCCGCGCGCCTGGCGTCGTCATCGACCGCGGCGATGAATTCGGCGACGGAGGCCTTGTTCTTCTGCGTTTTGACTGGCGCCTTCTTGGCTGCGACCTTCTTGGCCATGAGCGTTCCTCGCGACTCGGGGACCTCACGCTACGCAATCACGCGCGGCAGCGGAAGCGTCAGGCGCGCGGCGCACCGGTCCTGTGCCTCCCCAAATCCGGTCGCCCAATGCCCGCGCCGAGCCGACCTCAGGCGCACCGCCTGAGGCCACGCGGGAATCATGGCCGTTGGTTCAGGGTGCTCGGCGCCCGGCAGGCACTGGACTTCGTCAAGCAACGCTCCGTGGCCCAGCCTGCTGCGGTAGTGCCGCGCGCCGAGGTTCCGGACGCTCGTGGCCATTCAACGCCCCGACGTCACCCGACCAGCGCGAGAGGTCATCAGGTACGTTATTGAAGATTGAACCAGCCGCCCTCGCTGTCGTACCCAACGCCGTTGTGCTCGCTGAACTCGATGATGATCGTCCAGCGACCGCGGCCCCAATTGTAGAAATAAATCTTGAGCATGGCCTCCTGGCCTGTCGGGCCCGACAGGCCCGTGAGCGTGCCAGCCAGCACCGACACCTGCTCATCGCCGTTTGGTAGCTCGTAGGTTGGCAGTTCGCTGACGATGACGTCGGAGAGCGAACTCGTCGCGAGCAACAACGCCTCGACCGCGAGCGAGCCTTCCTCGTCACTCACGACGTGGGGGGCGAGATTCGGCGCTCGCCCCTCGGCCAGCGCCTGGCGGACTTCCGACGCGCTGGCGCTGCCCACTGTGTCGAGCAGCACCTCGCCACCCGCCACCGGAATCGACCACACACAACTCGGGAAGCCGGACGGCGGCAAGCCCTGCTCCGCACACACAGCCCCCGCGGCAGAGGTGGCGGCGACGCTCGTGCCCGAAGACATCGCCATGACAACCAGTGTGACAACCAGCGGGTTTACTCTCGTATTCATGAGTCCTCGTGTATCGGGCGGCCGCACCAGCGACGCCCGTGATGGGTCCCTGCAATCGAGGCAGGCCGTCGACTGACCGCGTGTCCTGTTACGTCAGATGGATGCGCAAGCAGTCTCGAGCCGACCTCAGGGAACAACATAGTCCAGAATGCCTATCAAGTGATACTGAATTGCATCGGCATTTCAACAACGAAAATACAGACACATGAACTCCTCGTCCGTGAAGCGTTGGTTCATCGTGGCCACGAGGTCTCTCTTCGAGCGCGGACGACATCGACGCCCCAGGCAGCTCCATGCCCCTGCGCCAGAAGCCCTGAGTCATTGCACTGGAAGGGGTCCATGCAGCCACGTCGTCGGTACACGGCCGCAGCGTCGAAGGCCGTCTGGTTATTGTTCGTGTTGATGGGAATCTCGAGTTGTCAGGACGGGACATCGTCGGGACTTGAGGCGAGGGGGACAGCACGGAATCCTCGGGGGTGGCCAGGGTATCGGCGACCGCTGCGGGTGCGTCGTGCACGGGGTTGACCTGGACGCTCACCATCCCGGTGTCAGTCAGGCGTCCATCCCACACCGAGTACTCGAACGTCGCGGTTCCGGAGAAGTCCGCCTCCGGGATGAAGGTGGCGGTGCCGCCGACCCACGTCACGCTGCCATGGGTCGCCGTGCCAACGGAGGTGAGCGTGAGTGAATCGCCGTCCGCGTCGAAATCGTTGGAGACGAGCGACGCGCCTGGAATCACCAGGACGGTGTCCTCGTAGAGCGTCGCCAGGTCCTCGCGTGCGGACGGGGCCACGTTGGACGGAGGGGGCTTCTCCCCTCCTCCACAGGCAGCGAGGGCCACGGAGACAAAAAGGACGGAGCCCCGGATGCCGGGGAAGAATCCTGGGGTGCAGGCGAATTGCCGCGGCCACCGTACGGAAGTGAGGCTCAGGTACAAACGAACGAGTTGATACGCCACCATGCCCCTCAGAGAAAGAAGCCCCCCTTCCCGAGAAACCCAGAGGGGTGCTGCCCCCATAACGGGGCCCGGAGGCGCAAGTCGCAGAGGAAACCAATTCACTCGACCTGACGCCGGCAGCCCGCGGGTCGCCAGACCACGGAGAGCCGAGGAACAGCACTTGAGGCTCGTCCGGACTTCAGCCCCTGTGCCTCCCTGATAACCTCGATCATTGAGAAGACGCGCATGCCCGGGCGACCCGCGCCGCTTGACGCCTGGCCAGCTCTGCGCCCCTCGGCCTTGAACTTTCCGAAAACTCTCGGCGAGGTCCGCGGGGCTTGTTCAGCTTCTCTTCGTTCGCGGACCGCCCGTGCTCCTTCCATCACATCTCGGGTGTCCACGGAACTGGGCGACTCCCAGTACGGCCAACGGTGGCTGCGAGGACATCCGCAGCGGCCTCGTCTTCGCCGTCATCCCAAGCGAGCTGAACTGGAACGACGCCATCTGGGACTCGGCGCTCGCGGGCAGTTCCCCCTCCCGGCGTCAGCGACTCCGGCCGGCCCTGGGAATGTCTGCCTTCGCGCGGCGACATGCGCTCCAAGGCAGTTGCTGCGCATCCTGGTGGCTCCCACCGTTGTCCTCCTGGCCCTGGAGGGAGCGGCATGCACTCGAAGTATGGCTTTGCCCTGGTGTGTCTGGTGTTGATGGGGTGCGCGGAACCAGACTCAGCGCCGGATACCGTCAAGGCCCAGGCCTGCGCGCCGGGCGTGGCCCAGCGGGTGAAGGTCGTCATGCCTCCGGGCGACGACCCGCCCTGGGACGAGCCCGCACCCGTGAATCTGGTGGACGCCCAGGGGACCCTCTACTTCGCCGTGAACTTCCGCGATGGCCGCAGCGCGCTGTGGCGCAGCGACGGCTCGGATGCGGGCACCTTCCCGGTGAAGTCCTTCCCGGCGGTGACACCCCGGCGGAACAGGGGCCTCGGCGGACTGGTCCCTGTGGGCAGCCAGGTCTTCTTCCAGGTGTGGAACCCCGACACCGGCAAGGAGCTCTGGGTGAGCGACGGCACGGAGGCCGGCACGCACCTGGTGGCGGACCTGATGCCGGGGACGGCGGACTCCTCCCTGCGCCTTCCCACCGCGCTGGACGGCGCGCTGTCGTTCTTCCGGCTCACCCCGGTGGCGGCGGGGACACAGGTGGAGTTGTGGCGCTCGGATGGGACGGACTCGGGCACGGTGCAGGTCGTGAACTTCGGGGTGCTCGCCGCGCTCCAGGGGCAGAGCCTGAGGGGGGGCGACGCCTTGCTCTTCTTCCTCGTCGGGCCCGGCAGCGGCACCGCGCTGTGGCGGACCGATGGCACGGCCTCCGGGACATCCTTCGTCAAGCGGCTGGACGCCGACGTGGTGCCCCTGGGTGACGTGCGGAGCCCCGACAGCGGAGCCCCGGGATTGTTCACGCTGCTCGACGGCCCCAACACGGAGGTGTGGAAGACGGATGGCAGCCCGACCGGCACGGTGCGCCTGGACACGTTCGGCCGGAGTATGCGGTTGCTCGGAGCGCTGGGTTCGTCGGTGTATCTGACGTCGGCGGATACAACCACGCGGCGCATGGGACTGTATCGCCTGTCCCTCGCTGGCGGAGGCAAGAGCACCGTCAAGGTGCTGCCCAATCCCTACGCGGACATGGAAGGGACGACGCCCTACCTGCAGGACACGGCCAGCTCCGGCGGGCGGCTCTACTTGTCCGTGGCCATCGGCAGCCCCTTCCCGGGCCCCGCCGCGCTGCGCGTGGGCCTCTGGGTGACGGATGGCACCGCCGAGGGGACCGTGCAGCTCCCCGTGGAGCTGAGCATCTCGGAGTACTACTGGTCCCCTCTCTACGCCACGGGCATGGGCGCGGTGCTCTTCGGCGGGGACACGTCGCCCCTCTCCTACAACGAGCCCTGGGTGACGCGGGGCACGGCCATGTCCACGGGACAGGCCGCGGACATCGGAGGGGGAGGCGCGTCTCCCCAGGGCTTCGCCCGCGTCGGGGAGCGGGTCTACTTCAGCGCGAAGGACGACACGTTCGAGCCCCAGTTGTGGTCCCTGCCCGCCGACCTCGCGTGTCCTCCGGGCCCCGCTCCGGAGTAGGCGCTCGCCCCGCGCGTCAGTGACGCGGGAGTTCCAGGGGCGCTCATCAGACGGGAGCCAGGTGGCTGGGAGATGACCTTGGCTTCGCGAAGAAGGGGGAGCGCTCGGTGGGAGTGTCCCGGCGGTGTTCGCGGAGCTCGAGAGCGGCGGATGGCCGCGGGGGGCCCGCGCGAAGTAAGGTGGCTGGTACACCTCTTTCCTTGCCCGCCGCTTCACGTCCATTTGGGAATCCTCAGATTCGCAGGATTGCTTCTCGTCATGGCGGCCTGTGCGCCCCGTCCCGTGCCTGTCATTCCCGCCCCTTTCTTGAGTCCCGTCGTGGTGACGGTTCCCAGGCCGCTGCTCACGGTGTTCCGCCATGAACCGGATGGGACCAGCGCTGAGTTCGGGCGGTTACCACCAGGGCCCGAAGGCTTCACCCCACCTGACACAGGCACCTGGTACGCAGAACCCTTGCTCCCCGTGCGTACCGACGCGGACGCTCGCGAAATCGCCGCCGTGTTGCGTGAGTACCGAGTGCCCGAATTGGGCTTTGGCTCGGTCGGCGTTCCAGCCCCCGGGCTGCTCGCGGCCCTTCTCCAAGGGTCCGGCGTCGTCGCGCTTCAGTTGTCTGGCACGGACTTCGGCAATGCGCACCTCGCCTCGTTGGAAAACGAGACTCGACTCGAGGCCCTGTACCTCAATGCCACCCAGGTCACCAACACGGGGCTGGCTCCTCTCAAACGAATGCGACAACTGGCGGTGCTGCGGCTGGACGAAACGTCCGTCTCGGACGCAGGCCTTGCGTCGCTCTGGGAGCACACCACCCTGCGTCGAGTATCCCTCGCCGGAACGGCCGTAACCTCCCAAGGACTTGGATTCCTCGCGAGGCAACCGGGGCTGGAGGAACTCGACCTGTCTGATACCGCAGCGGACGACGCCGTCCTCGCATTGTTGCCGGGCGCTTCGTTGCATACGCTCAACCTCAGCGGCACGAAAGTCTCGGATGCCGGTCTCCGCTGCATTGACGCCATGCCCTCCCTCAGGCGGCTGGGCCTTGCGCGTACTGCTGCCTCGAACGCCAGCCTCGTGCATGTCGGGGGGCGACGTGAACTGGAAGCCCTCCACCTGGGCAGCACGCGGGTGACGGACGCTGGGTTGCTCCACCTCGCGAAGCTGCCCGCGCTTCGTGCGCTGGTCCTCAGCAAGGCGCGAATCCGAGGCCAAGGCCTTCGCCACCTCGCAGGCAGCTCTCGACTGGAAGCGCTTCACCTCGACGACACTCTCGTGGGCGATTCAGCGCTGCGCCATCTTCGAGGACTCAATGAGTTGAGAGAGCTTGACCTCTCGCACACGCTCGTTACGGGTACGGGACTTCAAGAGTTGAGTGCCTTGGTGGCGCTCGAATCCCTTTGGCTCTCTGGGCTCGCGCTGACTGACGAGTCCTTCACGGCACTCGCGCCCCTCAGCCAACTGACGCGGCTTGCGCTCAGCCACACGCCGATTGGACTGGAAGCGCTGAACAACCTGGGGGCCCGCCCACGCCTGAGGCACTTGGACTTGAGCAAGACCCGGTTCACTGACGAATGGGTGCCCGCCATACGCCAGGCCTTTCCCGGCCTCCATTCACTGAAAGCCGAACGCACCCTCCTCACGGACGTGGGGCTGGGCCAGTTCGCGGACTTGACAGAGTTGGAGGCAATCCAAGTCGCGGGGACGCTCATCAGGGGTACCGGCCTCGCGAGCCTGCATACCCTTGCGCGACTCACGACGCTCGACCTCGGCGCGACCAGGCTGGACACAGAGGGCCAGAAAGCGCTTCAGGAATTCACAAAACTCGTCTGGCTCAGCCTCGCCGGCGGCCGCACCGGGGACGAGACACTCGGCCACCTTCCCAGTTCGCTCCGAACCCTCTATCTGACGCGCACGAAAGTCACTGACGCGGGCCTCCCGGCGCTGCACAGGCTGCCATGCCTGCGGGAACTCGACCTGCGCGGAACCGCGGTTTCCGCAGAGGCCCAGAGCGCCCTGGCAAAGGAACGCGGCATCCACCTCATCACCGGGCCGTGAGCCGATCGTGGGCCGCCCCCACCCTGTATCAGGGAAGAAGTCTCCTCGGAGGAGCCTTCCTGGGTTCTTTGTACTCAGAGTACGGATTTCGCTGGCGCGCGGGCCCCCCGTGGCTAGTCTCCGCCACGGCCAGCACCGGGTTCGTACGACTGCGCCACAGCGACGACGTGGGCGCGAAAGCGCTGGTTCGCTGCCCCCCGGCCCCTCGCAATCCCAACCAGCAGGAGTCCCTACTTGTCGACCCCGTCGCTCGAGCGATCCAACCTCCGTCCCTCTTCCGCGCTGCGCAGCCGAAGCGCGCGCGCCGCCCTTGTTCTTGCTGTCGTCATGCACCTGGCGACGGCCAGCACGGCGTTCGCCGCGCCTTCGGTCTCGAACAAGAGCCCCGCCAAGGTCGACATCCAGACGGTCGAAGTCAAAATGAAGAGCATCACCAAGAAGTTCGAGAAGTCGGACTGGAAGAACTCCAACACGCTCGACGAGATCGCGAAGATGCTCGATGACGTCGAGACCCGCATCGCTCGCATCAAGGAGAAGGACAAGGACTGGGACACCTCGAGCTTCGAGACCTTCTTCTCGGAGTCCAGCGCGAAGTGGAAGAAGGCGAGCGAGGAGGTGAACGCGACCCGCGGCGAGGCGCAGCTCGACCTGGAGCGCCGCGCCCGGTTCACGACCATCGGTGATCGCCACGGCGCCGCCATCCAGGCCGGGCTCATGGCCCTCGACGGACAGGTGCGCGGCGCGCTCGGCCATGTCCGGGAGGACATGGAGGCAATCCTCGCGCTCCCCGCCCTCGCCGAGGAGTGTGAGGACCGCCAGTACCCGACGATTCAGAAGTACTACGAGGACGAAGGGCGCGCGAAGCAGCCGAAGGTGGTCTGCGAACTCGCCGGCAACCATCAGAAGGTCGCCGAAACCTACGTGTCGCTCGCGGCGAAGGCGCGCCTCGAGGATCAGCTCAAGGTCGACCAGGAGGCGCTCACCGCACTCGAGCAGCATGGCGCGCTCTCCAGCGTCTGGCTCGCGCGCTTCAAGGATCCCGCCGCGCATGTCAGGCAGGTCGCCAGCGAGTTCGCCGAACTCACCGCCTCGGTGGGAGTGACTCTCGGCGCCGAGCACTTCAAGCCGCTCGAGGTCCAGGCGAAGAAGTTCAAGGAGGTACTGGCCGCCGCGAGCCGGGTTGATCGCTTCCCCAAGGCCTGGTCGACGAACGACGCGAAGCTCAACTTCTCCGTCTCCGGACAGGTCAAGTCCTTCGGCGGTACGCTGGCGAAGCTCCGCACCTCCGGCACGATGATGGTCGAGAAGAACGACCTCGGCATCCCGCTCGCGCAGTCGACCCGTGGCGCGGCGCTCGTGCGCGTCGCGAGCGACGGCGGGTTCTGCCGGCTCTACGACGACGTGGGCTTCTCGGGGACCTACAAGGGCGGGGGGACCTATGCCCCGCTCTCCTACTCCTCGGGCATCGAAGATGAGTTCAAGGTGACGGTCTGCTCGAAGTAGCGAGCACACCGACGACACCCGGCGATGCGGTCCGGCGCCTCGAACCGGACCGCCATTGCCCTGGTGTTTTGACAGGGGCAGCTCCACGGTCTCCACCCCCGCGACCTGAGGCTCACGGGTAGGTCTGCTTCAAGTAGATGGCGTCCTCCACCGAGGGCGGCAATTCCTTCCAGAGCCACAGATCGACCCGCGTCCCCACCAGGGACTTCTGGCGCGGCTCGCCGTCCCCATCCGAGAACACCAGCAGGAGGTCCTGGCGCGACGGAGGCACGGCAAGGGCACCGACCGCGCCGAAGGGAAGCCGGCACTCGATGTCCTGGCCTCCCTGCCGCGCCCGCCACCGGCACCGTGCGCCGCGTACGGGCCAGTCCACACGGGTCCCCCGGAAGTCCCTCCACTGGCGCAGGGACGCGTGGCCCTCCGGCTCCAGGACGACCGCGTAGTACGGACGGAGCTCCAGGTGGTCCGCGAAGACGGGACTCAAGCCAGGCCGAGCCGGCGTCACCCGGTCGTCGCCCACCTGCGCGGCCAGGTACAGCGCGTCGGCCCCCTGTGCCAGCCGCCACGTGACGGACGCATCCAAAGGACCCTCCCACGCACCCAGGCCATGGATGACATTCGAGTCGGTGAGCGCCGGGAGCGGCTGGACCGGCCCCCACGCCGCGTCGCCCGCGATGTCCCCATCCACCGTGGGCTCGGCCTTCATGGGGACGGTGTGGTAGCCCTCCTCGTACAGGAAGGCGACCCGTGACGGCGGAGCCGGCAGCACAAGGCGGTCCGGCGAGCCGATGAGGACACAGGCGCTCGAGACGATGTCGCCACCGCTCCCGCCGCCCTGGACGAAGGTCGCGCACACCGTCGTGCCCGTCAGCGCGACTCCGGTCAGGCCAGAGGACCCCAACACCTCCGCGAACTTGAGGACATGCGGAGCGCCTCCGTCCGACTGCCCCACCACGCACTCCCACACCCCCTCATCGGCCCCGAGCGCGATGCACGCCGACGCCGAGCAGGAGCCCACCGCGGACACCGGCTGCTCGCCCGCGCCCGCCGACGTGGCACAGAGCTTCGCCGCCTCCTGGAGGAAGCTCGCCGCCGGCTTTCGCCCCGTGCAGGTGGGAGGCGCCAGCGTGGGCTCGCTATTGGACGGCTCGATGGAGCAGTAGGCCTCCTGCGGCTTCGACTTCGGCTGCGGTCTCGGCTCGGGTAGGGGCGTGAGAGCCGTCGTGGGCCCGCGCTCGGTCGTCCGAGCCAGCTCCACGAGAGAGCCGTCCTTCCGGCGCTTCGAGCGCAGCACGAACGTGCGACGCGCTTCGTCCCGTCCCCGCACGTCGATGCCCCCCGCCTCGCTCGCCCGGGTGACCTTCGCGTCCTCGGTCCCAGTGAGCGCCAGGCTCCCTGTCACCGTGCCCTTCCGGTCTGTCACCACCAGGCACCAGTCCGCGGGCATGCCGGGCAGCGGGGAGTCATTGCGCAGGGCGACGCAGTAGTCCTTCTTGCAGCGCGTGTCACATGAGAGGTGTTCCCAGTCCTCGGGGTCCGTCATGCACGACACCACGTCGGACACCTCTCCCACGTCGCGGCAGGCCTCGCCCGCGGAGGCGCGCGAAGCCAGGACAACGAACCCCATCAGCGCGAAGTGCAACGCCATTCTTCGCTGTCCACTCATGGAAGCCTCGCCCGCTTCTGCTGCTCGATGGAGCGCGCCTCCTGAAGGGTCGGTGGCACCTCGCTCACGAAGTTTTCAGTCAGCAGCGGTCCCATCAGCGTCTCCTGCGTCCCGGGCTGGTCAGCGTCCGAGACCCAGACGGAGAACCACGACGGACCGGGCACCGCGGGGATGAAGAAGATGACGCCATTCGGGATGCGGCACTCGACCGCATAGCCCCCGTCCTCGGAGGCCCAGACGCACTGGGACTCGAGGGGCCAGTCGACCTCACGTCCCCTCCGGTCCCGCCACTGCCGCAGGGACACCTTCCGGTCCGCGCCCAGCAACAGCGCGTACCGGGGGGCCTCGATTCCATTGCGGCCGAAGTCGAGCTCCAGGTGGTCCGTCCCGACGGCTGGGACGCCCTGCGCCAGCGGAACCACCCGGTCGTCCCGGACACGGGCGGCGAGGAGCATGCCGTCCGCGTCATGCAGCAGCTTGAGCCGGACGGAAGAGTCCTCAGGACCGCGCCACGCGCGCTGACCGTACAGGAGGTGGGCCCGCGTCTCGGCCACCACCTCGCGAGCCTGGGCCCACGCTGGGTCATCGAGCGTCCCATCCACCCGCACCGGAGACACCGCGGGGCCCACGAAGTACACCCCGTCCGACTCCAGCGGCGAGCCCTGGTTCGGCAGCAGCAGTCGGTGAGGTGGGACCGCCGCGTAGCAAAGCTCCCGCAGGCAGGCCTCCCGGTTCGTGCAGCCCCCGTCCACATGCGCGCAGAGCGTCTCTCCCCGCACGTCCCATTGAAAGGCGTTCCCATACACGAGAGGTTGCGAGAGCCGATGGACGGGCCCCTTCACATCCACCCAGACCAGGCACCACTCGCCCGCATCCAGCGCGCCGCTCTTGACGGGCACGACCGTCAGACACCCCTGTGCGGAGCACGCGCCCTGTGGCGGCTTCTGTATCGATGCGGGGCGCTCGGGACTCGTGCAGGCGGCGCGGGCCTTGTCGACGACATCGGGGGACGGCGCCCTGCCCGTGCAGGCAAAGACCTCCTGCCGGCGACCCGGAACGGTGCAATGGCCCTCGGGCGGTGGACGCGGCGGGCCCTCGAGCGGCGGACGGAACGTGAGGGACTCCGAGGCTTGGAGCTTCCCTTCCTGGGTGCGGATGAGCCGGACATGGCCGACAGCACCACCGACGAGCACGGTCAGGTCCACCATGCCCGACGCCGACACGTCCAGGCCCGGGCGACCGAAGCTTCCGGGGCCCAGCGACCAGGAGCCGGTCACCGCTCGCGTCCGGGCATCGAGCGCGAGCACACACAGCCCGCGCTTCCCGGCCTGGAACTGCTGCTCATCCGTGCGGATGCAGAACCCCTGCGTACAGACCTCCTGGCACACGGAGCGGGGGGACGAGGGATTCGACTGACAGACCAACGTCGAGGGATTGCCGGGCACTGCGCACGGCGTCTCAGCCGCTGCGCGGGCGCCAGCGGCAACGGTGATGACCAGGGCGAGACACGCTCCTCGCCACCCTGTCTTTGGAATGCCCATGAACTGGTACCCTTGCGATGCCTGTGCCACGCCGAAGGGGGCACCTCATGGACGAGAAGCGTGGCCCTACAACCACAGCGCCGTGGTCCCGAGGCCGCAAGGCGCCTGCGGAACCTGTCGTGGACCCTGGCCTGAATGTCGAAGTGGGTTGAGACGCAGGAGTGGTTCGAGGGCGCCGAGGAGTTCGAGGGCAGCGGGCCGCGAGGGCGGAGTTCAACTCAACTCGCCCCCCAGTTGCCCAAGAAGTCGCCCATGGTGAGTCGCACGCCTTGGTTGCGCAAGATGCCGTAGGCGGTGGTGACGTGATAGAAAAAGTGAGGGATCGCGAAGGCGATCAGAAACTGGTGGCCACTGGAGCGCATCGAGCCACGGCGGTGCTCAATCACGACCTCTCGTTCGAGGCCGGCTTCGAGGTCGCCTGGTGCGAGCTCTCGCAGATACGCAATCGTCGCATCGAGCCGCTGGTGCAGCTCCGCGAAGCTCTTTGCATCGTTCGCGGCCGGCCCCCGTTGCGCGCCCAGCAACTGCGCGATCGCCAACCTGGCTCCCTCCGCGGCCCAGTGGACTTGAGCGGCGAGCGTGTACATGTGCAGGTCCGCTGGCGAGTTACTCGCATCGCCGTGCATGCGCCCTTCCGCGGAGATCCGCGCGTCCAGCAACACCGCTTCACCGCTGCCACTGGCTGCGGCATGTTCTTCGGCCTTCGCCAACTGCGCTTTCAAGTTGGTCAGTCCTCGGACAAACAGGCCAGCAGAGAGTTCGTAGGCATTCAAAGACATGGTCACCATTCACCGCGTCATGCGCCGGTGCCAACCGGTCCCGACCAGCGCGTATTGATGGACTGCGATACCTACCGCACCTTGTCCCTCGCAGCCAGCGGAGCGTACATCCAACGGGTTTCACGTCAGCGTTCGCCATACCCCGTCCCGACGCCACGCTGACGCGGCCTGCTCGCGCGACGGGAGCAGGCGTCAGGCCTGAGTCGTCCTCTCCGAACCCACTCCACATGGTTCGGGGCCTGGCCCGGCGTCGCTACAGGGCCGTGAAGAGATACGTCGACGGCCCGCTCGCGGAGGTGAGTCCCGCCTCCGTGCTACATGCCGCCAGGTCCAGGTTCAGAAAGGTCGCCACCTGCGTCACCTGCGCGCCCTGGAACAGCCCAGCCGTGATGGGCCCTTTCAGGGTAAGGACGCGTTGGCCACTCACGCTGGTTCCCACAATGGTCGTGAAATGCCAGGTACTGATTGCTCCGTTGTTCCACACAAAGGTCTGGTCACCCTCATCGGTGGCCAATAACGTCACACATGACGCCGTGGTCTCGCCCGTGAAGGTGGTCGTGAAAGAGCTCACGCCCGCGGGCAGCCCCACTCCAGTGCAAACCCCTGACAGCTCACTCCCCATGTATTGGATGAGCTTCGACGTATACGTCAATCCGGGCGAATAGGTCATCTGCGTCGTTCCGGCCGGACAGGTGATGAGCAAGAGCGCATGCGCGACGGACGGCACCGTCAACAGCCCCAGCACCGTCCCCGCCAGCAGCAAGGAACGAGGCGACGCGGAGGAGAACCGCGTTGGATGAAGCTTCAGACTGGCTTGCATTCAACCCCCCAGGGAAGAAGAGCAGTGCGCTCATTCTCGCAGCAAAGGGCCAGGAACTCCCTGCCTGCGTGGCGGCCTGTCTGCTTCTCGACGGAGGCTCTCCAGGGAGTCCTTGCTCACTCCTGACGCTCCTCCACATTCACCCGGAGAGCAGCCGCGCCATTCCTTGCGGGGTGGCTACCTCCGGAAGCGCTGGCTCTTTCGCTCGTTCTCCCGCGACCTCACTGTGACGCCCGGGCGATCTCCGTCGGACTCATGCCCAGGAAGCGGCGCAGGCAGCGAGCCATGTGGCTTGGGTGTGAGAAGCCCGCCTCCATCGCAATCTCCGTCAGGCTCTTGCGCCCTTCCATCAAGCGCAGCCGTGCGCGCTCCACGCGCCGCTCCAGCACGAACCGATGAACCGGCAGTCCCGTGGCCTGTTTGAACAGCGGCTTGAAGTGAGACAGGCTGAACCCCGCCACCCCCGCCAGTTCCGCCAGCGTCAGCTCCTCGTCCAGGTGCGCCTCGATGTATTCGACCACCTGCCGCAGCCGCCACGCCGGCAATGCATGGCGACGCCTGGGCGCCGAGTCCTCCGTGGGGACGGGAGACTGCATCCTCTCGAGTTTCAGTGGGTCCGAAGACCGCGGGGCAGGTCATCCACCTCCGTGGCGGCCCGTTGCGTCCTCTCCTCGATGCTCCCAGGCAGACACACCCGCCGGGGCCCGTGCAGGCGGCCCCGGCGGTGGGATTCGACTCTTCCGCGACGGGAGGCGGACTTACGGAGCGCGCGCCAGGTCCACGGTGAGGCAGGGCTCCATCTTCTCGGGGGTCACGAGGAAAGCCTCCTCGCGGTCCAGGTGCCGGGAGATGCCCGGCGTGGCGAAGCCAATCTGGCCGCCGCCGTCGTAGATCAGGGCCAACCAGTCATTCTGCGCCGCGGGGAATACATCCCCAGCGAAGCCGTTGCGGTTGAAATCCAACGAATAGGCGCCGTTGTCGACTTGGACGTTGTTGTTGAAGTCGAGGAAGTTGCCTGCATGGCCAAAAATATTGACGCCGTTGACGCGCACTCCGCCGATGCGGTCAAGGTCCGCTTCCGTGGTAGGCGCAATAGGCGCGAACGCAGAAGTCTCAAGGATATTCTGCTCACTGAAGGCAGCAACCCGCACACGCGAGTAGTCGAGCACGCCGCCAATGTTGTCAATGACGAACCCATGAAACTGGTATTCGTAGTTCATGATGCTCAGGTAGTTGGGCTTGTAGTTGGCACCGTCATTGCCACCGTGGTCCAGGCCGATGTTGTGTCCCAACTCGTGCATCAGGGTGCCAGCCACCGCCACGTTCGGTACGCCGCCCCAAAAGCCCAGTGACACCACGAAGTCCTGGGCAGGCAGCCCGCGCGAGATGCCGCTGGAGTTGCCCCCGTTGTATCTGTGCGCGAACAGCATGTAATGGAAGTACGGCGCGCGGCTCGCGGCGAAGTACTTGGCCTTGATCTTGTCGAAGTCGGTCCAGACAGGACTCAAGTCCAGGTCCACGTCCGCGGCGGCGATCTCCTGACTCACCACCAGGTGCAGCGTGATGCCCGTGGACCCATTCGGGTTGCTCACCGGCGCTTTGGCGAAAGCCGTGATGACGCTGTTCAGCGTGTCCTGGGTCGGCAGGAGGCCGGGAAGGTAGTCCATCTCCACGAAGATATCCTTCTTGCGCGGGTTGGCGCCGAGGGCACTCAAATCCACGCCGCCGAAGCCGAACAACTCCACGTAGTCGCTGAGGCGGTCCCCGTCCGTGTCAGCGTTGTTCGGATTGGTGCCAAACACTACCTCCACGATGTCGCAGACGCCATCCTGGTCTGTATCCAGTGAGGTCAGGAGACAGCCGAGAGGGAGCGGGAGTGGCACAGCCTCTGCGACCACCTCATCCTGGCGAGTACTGCTCTGTACCTCGTCCGGTGGAGCCACGTTGCCGCAGGCGGTCAAACCCAGGACGGACAGGGAAACTGTCAGTAGATGCCTGTAAAGCTGTGTCATACTTCTCCCCCTGCACTGAAGATTAGCATTGCGCCAATCGCCGACATCATCGCCGGATACGTCTTGAATTGGAAGAGGTATGGGGCCGATTCTGGCGGTCCCGACCCGCAAGCAAGGAATCGGCAAGCAGTTCCAAGCAAGAAAGAGATGACTTCCTTGGTGAAACCAAAACCGGGATGGCTGCGTCTACCCAAAGTTCGGCCACCGCATCAGGAGCGGGTCAAGGCCCCATACAGCGGTGCGTCAATGCCAGTGAGCAAGGCGCGCGGAGACCGGAGCGTTCCTGTGTCGGCGACGCGGAGTTGGAATCAACTCCCCTGCCGCGTCCGAATGACCGGGGCAGCGCGGCGCGGCCACTTCGGGCATTCTGCCGGGCATGGTGCCGCCTCCTTCATTTCGGACCTACGCGAAGATGCCCGCAGCGGGTCAACCGAAGTCAGCGCCCAGCCCGGGTGGCCCGTGGATCGCCCTGGAGAAGATTCATGGCGCGCAGCTCGTCATCGCCGTGCGGGCTGGACAGGTCTGGTTCGGCAAGCGAAAGGCCTGGCTGACCGAGGACGAGTCCTTCTTCGGCTGGCAGCTCATGCGGGCGCAACTGGGCTCCGCGGCCGAGCAGATGGCACAGTCGCTGGGGGCCACGACCGGCACGGTGTATTTCTACGGAGAGCTCTTCGGCGGGCACTATCCGCATCCGGAGGTGCCACCCGTGCCGGGGCTGTCCGCCGTGCAGACCGGCATCTGGTATGCCCCGGAGCTGCGCTGGTCGCCGTTCGACGTCCTGCTCGTGCGGGATGACGAAGACGAGGGCACCTTGCTGGCCCATCCGGAGCTGGAGGCCGCGGCCAAGGCAGCGGGACTCATGACGCCTCCCGTGCTTCGACGAGGGACTCGCGGCGACATGGACAGCGTCCCCACGCGGTATCCGACACGGGTTCCCGGCGTGTTGGGGCTGCCACCCATCCCCGACAACGTGGCGGAGGGGCTGGTCATCAAGAGCGAGCTGCGCGCCTCCCCCAGCACTCGTGCCTCCGTCAAACGGAAGATCGACGAGTTCAGCGAGGGCCGCTTCGACGAGAGCGAGGCGTGGAGTCCCCACCAGTCCCTCTCGCTGGAGACGCTCGAGGAGTGGGCCGCGCGACTGGTCAACCCCGCGAGGATCGCCAGCGCCCTCTCCAAGTGCGGACGCGACCAGGTCGATACGCTGCTCAACGAAGTGGTCCTCGACGTGCGGGTGGACCTGGAGCTGGCGTTTCCTCTCGCCTATCGCTCGCTCGATGCGAAGGCGGAGGACTTCCTGTCGGCCCGGATTCGCGAGCGGGCCCTGGTGCTCGTCCGGGCCGCGCTCGCGCCACACGGTAAGTGAGAACGGATGGTCCTGAGGACAGGGGCCACGGGCGTGGGGTTGCCCCCGTCGAATCGGACACGGTCAGCGGGTTGAATTCGTGAGTCGGAATTCGCGCTGGGCGCACAGCTCCGTGCGCCAATGCGCGCGAGGCGCGCACGAGAGCCCGGCGTCGCTACATGGCCGTGAAGAGATACGTCGACGTCCCGCTCGCGGAGGTGAGCCCCTCCTCCGTGCTACATGCCGCCAGGTCCAGGTTCAGCAAGGTCACCACCTGCGTCACCTGCGCGCCTTGAAACAGCCCAGACGTGATGGGCCCCTGCAGGGTGGTGACGCGTTGGCCGCCCACGCTGGTTCCCACCGTGGCCGTGAAATGCCAGGTACTCGTGGCCCCGTTGTTCCACACAAAGGTCTGGTCACCCTCGCTGGCGGTCAACAACGTCGTACATGCCGCCGTATCCTCGCCTGTGAAAGTGGTCATGAAAGAACTCACCCCCGTGGGCAGCCCCAGTCCAGTGCAAATCCCTGACAGCTCATGCCCCACGCCTTGGATGAGCCTCGGCGTATTCGTCAGTCCGGGCGAATAGGCCACCTGCGTCGTTCCGGCCGGACACGTGATGAGCAGGAGCGCGTGCGCGACGGACGGAACCATCAACAGCCCCAGCACCGTCCCCGCCAGCAGCAAGGCACGAGGCGACGCGGTGGAGAACCGTGTTGGGTGAAGTTTCAGACTGGCTTGCATTCAGCCCCCAGGGAAGAAGTGCAGCGCGCCCATGCTCGCAGCAAAGGGCCATCAAATCCCCGCCTGCATGGCGGCCTGTCTGCTTCTCGACGGGGGCCCTCCAGGTAGACCTCGCGCGTACTGACGCCCATCCACCATCACCCGGAGAGCAGCCGCGCCATCCCTGGCGGGGAGGCTACCGACGCGGCGCATACCGCATCGCCACCGAGCCAGACAAACCGGTCCCATGCAGGGGGGGCACCAAGGCCACTTCATGCAGTGCGTCAGTGCCACGCGCGAAGGCACGCGTGCGCACTTTGGGGGTCCGCGACGGGCCGCTGGAGGAGCCATGGCAGCCCTCGCCGCTCTCTCCACTGCCATCAAATGCCAGACCCCGGCGATTGCCGCAAGCCCCCCCGGTCATGCTCCACCATCACCCGTTTCACTCCAGAAGAAGGAGGCCAGGGGATGCACACGAACGTGGTGACACAACACGAGGTGGTGATTGCTGGAGGGGGCCCGACCGGGCTGATGCTGGCGGCGGAGCTGGCATTGGCGCGGGTGGACGTGGCCATCGTCGAGCGGCGCGCGAATCAGGAGGTCGCCGGCTCGCGCTCGCGCGGACTGCACGCGCGCAGCCTGGAGGTGCTGGATCAGCGCGGGGTCGTCGAGCGCTTCGTCTCGCAAGGGCAAGCAGTCCAGAACGTCGCGTTCGGGCAGACGCTTCTGGACCTCAGCGACTTCCCGACACGTCACAACCATGGACTCGCGCTCTTGCAGGAGCGCTTCGAGCACATCCTGGCGGAGTGGGTGGGCGAGCTGGCGGTGCCCATCTACCGTGGGTGCGAGGTGACGGGCTTCGCGCAGGACGACACCGGCGTCGACGTCGAGCTGTCCGACGGCCGTGCGTTGCGGGCGAAGTACCTCGTCGGGTGCGACGGGGGTCGCAGCCTCGTTCGCAAGGCTGCGGGCATCGAGTTCCCGGGGTGGGATGCGTCGATCAGCTACCTCATCGCCGAGGTCGAGATGACCGGAGCGCCGGCGTTCGGCATCCGCCGGGATGAGAAGGGCACCTACGCCATGGGCAAGCTGGAGGACGGCCGCGTGGGCGTCGTGCTGAGAGAGGAGCAGGTCGGCACGGGCGACGCGCCGACCCTCGATGGGCTGCGCGAGGGGCTCGTCGCGCTCTACGGGACGGACTACGGCCTGCGACGCGCCACGTCCCTCTCGAGGTTCACCGACATGACGCGGCAGGCGGCGTCCTACCGGGACCGACGGGTGCTCCTGGCCGGCGACGCGGCCCACGTGCACTCGCCCATGGGCGGACAGGGGCTCAACCTGGGCGTGCAGGATGCCGTGAACCTGGGGTGGAAGCTGGCCCAGGTCGTGCGCGGCGTCTCGCCAGAGAACCTGCTCGACACGTACCAGGCCGAACGGCACCCCGTCGCGGCCCGTGCACTGCGGAAGACTATGGCGCAGACCGCGCTGAGCCGCGGTGACGCGCGAATGGACGCCGTGCGCGAGACGTTGGCTGAGTTGCTGCAGATGGACGGGCCACGCAAGCAGTACGCGGCGATGATGTCGGGGCTGGACGTCCACTACGAGCTGGGCAGCGGACACCCGCTGGTCGGGCGCCGCATGCCGGACCTTGACCTGGCCACCCCCGACGGCCCCCGGCGCGTGTTCCACCTGTTGCACGACGCGCGGCCGGTGCTGCTCGACCTGGGCGAGTCCGGCACTCTCGACGTCACGCCCTGGGCGGACCGCGTTCGGAGGGTCGCTGCTCGCTACACGGGGGAGTGGGAACTCCCGGCGCTCGGCGCGGTCACTGCACCCGTTGCGGTGCTGATTCGACCGGACGGTCACGTCGCGTGGGTCGGTGAGGGCACGAACCAGGGCCTGCGTGAGGCCTTGACCCGATGGTTCGGGCCGCCGCGTACGCCGTAACGCGTTTCGCTTGCCTTAGCGGACCATGCCCGGCGGTCTGACGGCCGCTGCGGCATGGGTGCGTCAAGGCGAGTGAGCGAGGCGTGCACGGAAGAGACGACGGCGTCCCGGACACAGGGGGCCCTCGAAGGGCTCAGAAGAGGCTGACCTTCGTATACAGGCTATAGCCAGCGTCTCGTTTCATCCACATGAACCGGCGGCCTTCCCTGACCTCGTTCGCGGTGAACTGGAGCGTGTGGTCCGTCCCCTTCTCCAGGCATTCGACCAGCCAACCGCCCCCGTAGAGCGTGCAGTCCAGCGCCTCAAGAGAGGGGCTGCGGACCGCCCAGTCACTGGCTTGCGAGAGCTCTTCCCACTCCATCATCTCCCTCTGGGTCAGCTTCTTCGCATTGGCGATTCCCGTCAGACGGACGGTTTCCTGGATGGGGCCCGCCAGGAGGGCTGTGAAATCCTCGAACTTCTTCGCCTGGAGCAACTGCTGCAACTCGACGATCTTTGCGTGGACCTGATTCTTCTCCGCGTCGCTCCAGACAATCTTCTGGCCTGTCCGCCAGAGAGGGGGCTTCAGCTTCGTGGGTGCCTTGAACGTGAGCGGGACCTTCACCTGGATGTTCCCCACGTCGGAGTAGGTCTCGGCCAGCGCTCGGTCCTTGCCCACCTTCACCGTGAGCTTTTGCAGTTTGCCTTGGACCGTCTCCGCATGGCCGTCGACTTCCACCCGCAGGGTGTTCTTCCCCGGCACCACGAAGTGCTGGATGGGAAAGCCCCGCCGGAGTTCGGGCTCCATGTCCTCTTCGGGGCTGCTCACGGGATGCCGGTAGACGAGGACGTCGTTCACGAACAACCGGGGCCGCGCTTGCGGCTTGTAGGTGAACTCCACGACGAACTGGTCGGGAATCGTGCCCGCGGACTCCGACTTGAGCCGCACCTGGACCTGCGCATGCGCCGCTTCCACGAAAGCGAGACAAAACATCAGAAGCATGCGGCTCGCATTCCCTACCAACCACTGACCCGTACGCACGAACAACCTCCAGGGCTCACTCCAGCGATTGCGTCGAAGGAGCCGACCAACCGGCCTGGAGCCAAGTCTGAGACCTTCTACCATGGTGCCTGGCCCAAACGAGGCAGACAGCCATTCAGCGGTCGAGCCTGGGCCCGTCGACCCGGAAGTCGAACAAGAAATATGGAGGCACGCACGCGCCTGTTCCAGGAGCGCTGCCTGGGTAACGGCTGCAGCCATAGTCGTCGCGGCAGGGTTCGTCGACGGAACAGGTGCGCGTGGTCATGACCGCCACGAGCCCTTGTTTCTGGACGCAGTCTTCAATCGAGTCCTCCTGCGGAAAACAGACCTGCTCATAGCCGGAGACGAGCATCGGCGCGCACACCGAGGAGCCCGAGCGCGCGCCGGGCTGGGCGCACGGCACGGTGCAAAACCCGAGCGGGAACCCGTAGCGATTGGCGATGCACGGAATGGCGTCCGAGGACTGCCCCTGACACACCTCAGGTGGATCGGCGACGATCTGGTCGCCGCTCGCGCCAGGGCGGGCGACCACTCGGGCATTCTCACACGCGTCGCCGGAGGTCGGAATCGCGGACGCGCAGTACCCGACTTCGTCGTGATGACTGTCGCGGCACTTGAGCCCGGTCTGGCACGTCCAGTCCGCGAAGGTTGGATCTCCGAGACCACAATGTGAGCCGTAGAAGCCGGCGGAGGTGGGGTGTTCGGGAAACGGTCGCGGCTCAGCGAACGCCGTCCCATCCGCCACGCTCGCGAGCATCCGTGCCCGCCAGCCGAGCTCCTCATGCAGGTGCGGCGAGACGCCGACCGCGAGGGCGTTGAACGTCTGGTTCGAGTCGCGCTCCTCGCCGGGGAGGTGAAAGCCCGCCACGGACCGGCTTTGATGGCAGCCTGTACACGTGAAGCCGTCGAGCCGTCTCAGCAGGCCCCGCGGGGAGCGAACCAGCTTCGCCTTGGCATAGGGGAGTTCGGCGAAAACACGCGAGTCGATCTCTGCCTTGAAGAGGGAGCTGAAGACGCGATTGGCGGGCCTGGAGAGCCCTCGGGGGCTCACCGAGATGGCCCGCGTGGCCAGGAACCGGTCCGGAATGACGGAGCGCCCGGCGTCGATGTCCATGAAGCTCTTCACCATCCAGTCCGTCAGCGCCTTGCGCTCCGCCGGATTGAGGTCCGCCCGAGGCGTGTTGAGGAGCGGCCGTGGGATGAGGCGATTCGCTTTCACGTCGAAGGCCCTGAGGACGTACTCCGCGTGGTCGTCCGCCTCGGGGGTTCCCGGCCCGTGCAGATTCTGGAAGTTCGTCTCGAGGCGGCTCATGGGCGGCAGTTGGGTCACCATCCGCCCCACCGCGACGGTTCGCTCGGAGGCGCTCACCGGCAGCTCGCGCCACTGTCTGGCAATCGCCCCGCAGCTCGCGCCCGGTCCCATGGGCAACGGCCGGATGACGTTGATGGTCATTGGCAGGCGGACGACGGGCCGGCCTTTCGGCTGGAGTGAGAGGCGATAGATCAACCGGAACTGGCCACACTCCTTGGGCGTCGAAAAGCGCATGTCGAGCCGGTTGACCACGCCCACCAGTTGGAAGCGCGCGTGGGGCGAGCGCAACCACTTCGGATCGAAGACGTAGTTCAGGCGCTGGGTGTCGAGCGGGAACTGGCTGAAGGCGACGCCGTCCCGACTGGACAGCTCGGCAAGGTCGCGCTCGATGACCGAGACGAAGGACGCATACCGTGGAGAAGTGAGGAGGCTCTGCGCGTCCTCGGCCGGAGCGCCCAGCTGCTGACCGAAGGCCAGCCCCTGCCGCTCCAGGAGGATCAGCTCCGCGGGGTCAGAGAGGAGCAGCGCGGGTTCGCGAGCGGGCGAAGGAGGCACTCGCGCGGCGGGCGCGGGCGAAGGAGGCACTTGCGCGACGGGCACGGGCGAGGGAGGCACTTGCGCGGCGCGCGGTTGGCTTGCCGTGGAGCTCGGAGCGCGGGCTGGAGGGCGATCCTGCGGTTCGCTCGAACAGGCTGCGCATATGAATGCAAGCGTGGTCGCGATAGCGCGCGATCCGGAGAGGCGTGCTCTGGACTGGTTCGGTTGCATCGCCGCACCTTTCGATTGTCCTGGGGAAGTGGGCGTGATCCGGTTCGATGGACAGGTTGACGACGCCGCTGCTCTTTCGAACCCGGCCGGTGCAGCGTAGCCGATTGCCGAGGGCATGCGCTGTGCACCGTCCTTCTTCACCAACCCCCATGTGCCTGCCCTCCTGCTACCAGCGCGCAGCAGGAGGGCAGATTTCTTCCCGACCCAACCAGGCGCTAGAAACCGACGGCCTGGAGGCCGGCGCCCATCTCACCCGGGCTCTCTCCGCGTGTCTTCGTATCGCCGAGCCCGAGCTGGCCATAGTCGTTGTCACCCCAGCACTTGACGTCGCCATCGTCGAGGGTGACACAGGTGTGGGTGCCAGTCGTGAGTGACGTCGCGGTTCGGCCCGTACCGAGGTTGACCGGAGGCAGCGCGTCGCCCATTTGAGCTGGGAGCTGACCGCGGTTCTTCGAATCGCCGAGTCCGAGCCGGCCACTCTCGTTGGAACCCCAGCACTTGACGGAGCCGTCATCGAGGAGCGCACACGTGTAGAATGCACCCAAGGAGAGCGCCTTCGCGGTCCGCCCCGTGCCGAGGTTCACCGGGGGCAGCGCGGCAGCCATCTCCCCGGGACCGTCTCCTCGGGGCTCCGTATCGCCGAGCCCGAGCTGGCCATATTCGTTGTAACCCCAGCACTTGACGGAGCCGTCATCGAGAAGCGCACACGTGGAATAGCCACCAGCGGCGATGGCCCGCGCGGTCCGCCCCGCGCCGAGCTCCACCCGGGGCAGCGCGTCGCCCATCTCGTCCGGGTCATCTCCCCGGTCTTCCGTATCGCCGAGCCCGAGCTGGCCAAAGACGTTGTAACCCCAGCACTTGACGGTGTCATCGTCGAGGAGCGCGCAGGTGTGACCAGAACCCGCGGCGAGCGCCTTCGCGGTCCGCCCCGCGCCGAGGTCCACCGGCGGCAACGCATCTCCCATCTCCCCCGGGCCATCTCCGCGGTTCCTCACATCGCCGAGCCCGAGCTGGGCACGGTCGCTGTCACCCCAGCACTTGACCGTGTCATCGTCGAGGATTGCACACGTGTAATCACTGCCATTGGCGGCGAGAGCCTTCGCGGTCCGCCCCGTGCCGAGGTCCACCGGCGGCAGTGCCTCATCCATCCCTCCAGGAACAGCTCCTCGGCTCTGCGTATCCCCGAGCCCGAGCATGCCAGCGATGTTCCTCCCCCAGCACTTGACCGCGCCACTCTCGAGGAGCGCACAGGTGTAGTAGGCACCGAGGTGGAGCGACGTCACCTTCTGACCCGCACCGAGGCGGACGAATGGGAGCAGGTCGCCCATCTCACCTGGGCCGTCCCCGCGGTTGGCCGCATCCTCGAGCCCGAGCTGACCATATTCGTTGAAGCCCCAGCACTTGACACGTCCGTCCTGGAAGACCGCGCAGGTGTGCAGCGGCCCGGCGACAACCGAGTTCGGAACATCGTCACGGACGCGCACGGCGACCGAGCCGGTCGCGGTCGTGCCGTGAATGTCGGACACCTGGTACTCGAAGCTGGCTGCGCCCGCGAACCCGGGCGTCGGTGTGAACTTCACCTCGTCGCCGACGAGTTCAACCGTGCCGTGGTCCGCGCTCGCGACCTGGCTCACCGTCAGCCCATCACCCTCCACATCGCTGTCATTGGCGAGGAGCTTCGCCACCGAGAGGGTCAGCCCGCCATTCATTCGGGTGACGGCCGAATCGGCGGTGGCAACGGGAGCGTCATTCACGGATTGGACGGTGACGGTCACCGTCGAAGTGCTGGTGTTCGTCCCATCGCTGACCGTGTAACCGAACGTCGCCGTCCCGAAGAAGTTCGCCTCCGGGGTGAAGGCGACATTGCCGCCCGCCAGCGTCACGGTGCCCTGGGTCGCGTTGCCAACGACGGTGACAGCGAGTGAGTCGCCGTCCGCGTCGGTGTCGTTGGCGACGAGCGTGGTAGCCGGGATGACCACGGCGGTGTCCTCGTCGGTCCTCACCCTGTCCGCCACCGCGACCGGGGCCTTGTTTGCCGGAGGAGTCGGCGGTGGCTTCTCCCCTCCTCCTCCTCCACACGCGGCGAGGACCCAGGAGCCAAGAAGGACGGCGCACCGGATGTCAGGGAAGAATCCCGGGGGGCAGGCGAACCGCGACAGCCACCGCGCGGAAGAACGACTCAGAGACAGACGACCAAGCTGATGTTTCACCAGTTCCCCTCATGGAAAGACGCACCACCCCTCGCGAAGAACCCCAACGGGATGCTGCCCCCCCATAACGGGGCCTGGCGACGCAGGTCGCAGAGCCAGACGCTCAATTCAACGAGATGGCCTCATCCGAGGAGTCACCAGGTCCCGGAGGGAGGGAACGTCGGACCGTGTGCGCGGGACGCATCAGAACACGCCCGCGAGCCCCAGCGCGGCACCCTCCGGGCCCAGCGCGGCCACGGGCAGGGACTGCGTGTCGGGCCACAGGAGCAGCAACGCGCCGCTCAGCACCGCGAGGCCTCCCGCGCCATAGAGCAGGCCGCCGGTGGTGTTGAGGTCGTGGATGCGGCCGTTGCGCCGGGCGACCTCCTGCTGCGGCAGGCCCGAGGTGATGCCGTCGCGCTGGCTCTTCGCCTCCAGCGTGGCCCATGCGCCAGCACCTAGGGAGAGTGTCCCGAGTGTGAGCGCACCCCACCCCAGCGGCTTCCTCCAGCTCCATGGGCCACCCCCGTCCGGCTCCACCAGCGTGAGCGGGGGCGGCCGTGGCTCGAAGCCCGCCACGAAGTCGCGTCCGAATGGCAGGGTGAAGATGTGCTGGAAGGCCGCGTGCGCCGCGCCGCGCGAGGCCACGCGGGGCGCCTCGGCGGACAGGGACTCCAGGTGGACGACGTCCTGGGTGGTGGGCAGCAGGTACTCAGCTTCGTCCTCCACGCGCCTCAGGAAGACAGGGCCGCGCGGGGGCGGGCGCAAGAGGCGCAGGGGCTGACCGGCGGCATTGTGGAACTCCGCCAGCCGCACACCATTGGCGTCCTCCAGCAGGTAGTGCGCGCCCCGGGAGCCATCGACCTCGAGGCGACGCTCCAGCCCGGCCCGAAGGTCCACGAGCTGCTCGGAGCCCTTTGGCGGGCGAGCGTGAACCTGGGGACGGAAGCGCTCGTTGGGGATGGCCGCGTTGGCGCGCTCCACGAAGGCGGCGATCTCCCGGTAGCTCACCTGCCCGTCACCGTCCGCATCCGCCGCGCCGAACAAGCCCGAGCGCACCTCGTGGTTGAAGATGCCCGCCTCGAAGGCCTCCCACTCGTGGCTCTCCCGGGCGGAGGACGTGGACAGCAACAGACCCACGTTGTCCGCCAGCGCCAGGCCCACCGCGCGGGTGAAGCCCGCGGGCAGGGGGCGACGCTGGCCGCCCGGGGCGCGGCTGTAGGCGAGGAAGTACGAGTAGCAGGCGTCGACGATGAGGTGGACGCGGTCCGCGCCGAGGCGGTCCACCACGTCGGTGGCGAGCATCCGGCCCGTGAGTGGCCCGTCCTCGAGGCTCACGTAGCCCTCGCCTTCGCGCACGTTGCCGTGGCCGGCGTAGATGACATAGGCCACGGTCTCCACGCCGCGCCTGCGCGCGAGCGAGATGTCCTCACCCAGCTTCTTCACAGCGGAGGAGAGCTCGGCGTGGTTCGGGTCCAGCGCCTCCGCTGAAGCCTGCGGGTGCAGCCGGCGCGTGTTGTCGTCCAGACGCGCCAGGAGGTACGTGCGCGCGCCGAGCATCCGGAAGAGGTCGAGATAGCGCGCGGCGTCGTCGTCCGCGAACCGCAGCGTCGGCGCATCCGGTTCGTGTCCCCGGTTGACGCCGATGACGAGCGCGAAGGCAGCGGTGTGCGGTGGTGCAGGTGCCCCGGTTGTATGGGGTGACGCGGGCGAGGTGGCGGTGTGTGGTAGCGCGGGCGCGGCGGCCGGGGGCTGCGATGTGTGTTCCCCGGTCGCGGGCGGTGGCGCGAGCACGGAGGCCGTGTGCGTCGGCGCAGTCACTACGGACAGAGGCATGGCGCCCACAGCGCCCGTGGCCAGCAAGGTCAGGAGCGAAGCGGCGGCTTTCATGGGGCAACCTGGAGTGTCATCGAGGTGGTATCCGCCCCCGCGGGGAGTCTCGACTCCAGCGGTCCAGCCGCGAGCAGGGCCTCCAGCTGCTTCACTGTGAGCGGCGAGTCCAGGAAGACAGCGTGGAGGGTGAGGAGGCCCGGCGCCAGCGGATGAGAGATGGCCTCGGGCAGCTCTCGCAAGTCACCACCAGGGGGAATCGGGAGGGCGGAGGGGTCGCTGGCCGGGTCGGTCCAGCTCGGGTGGTACCAGTAGACGTGGCCCGCGGCGTCGCGGGCGAAGACCATGAGGTAGCGGTGGCCATCGGGATTGCGGAAGGCGAAGGCCAGCTCCTGGTCGGGCTTCAGCGTGGGGCCGAGGAGCGACGTGTGCCCTCCGGGCTCCACCGCATAGGCCAGGAGCCGCGCGTCCCCGCCTCGCGTCCCCACGCTCCGCGCCGTGAAACCATCATCGCCAGTCGTCCCCACGCGAGGAAGACCGAGCACGAGCAGCCCCAGGCAGGCCATCGCGACGGGGACGAGGAGCCAGGGGCCGCGGCGAGCAGCGCCGTCTGAGCCGAGGACGAGGGCGAGCAGGGGCCATCGGCTCGGAAACGGGGACGCCGGGTCGTCCAGGCCGAGCCCCCGCGCCAGCCGCGTCTTCGCCTCCGGAGCCCGAGGATCCAACCGGGCGAGGAGGAGTCGGCGCTCGTAATGCTCGCGGCACCTGTCACAGTCCGGGAGATGGGTCCGCAGGCGCCGCTCATCCGGGGGCGAGCCGCGGCCAGAGAAGTGGCGGTCGACAAGGGAGAGGAAGTCACAGGTGGAAGTCATCGTGCCTCCGGGGTGAGGAGGAACTTCTCCAGGAGCCGGCGGACCCGCAGCTCCTGATAGGCGAGAGTGGTGCGGTGCATCCCCAGGGCGGTCGCGGCCTCCCGCTGGCTGAGGTGCCGCACGAAGCGAGCCTCGAAGACGGGCGCCCACTTCGCCGGGAGCCGCTCGCGGCGGAAGCGCTCCACCAGGAGGTCCGCATCGAGCTCCAACTCCGGGGGTGCGGGAGGCTCCACGTCACGGGGCTCGGCGGCGAGCTGAGCCAGGGCGGCCCCCTCCCGCTGCCGCCTGCGCACGCGGTCCACCGCGAGGTTGCGGGAGAGGGTGTGGAGCCACGCGGATAGCGAGCCTCCCTTGAAGGAGCGCCGCGCGGACTCGTCGGACATGAGCCGGAGGAAGACGTCGTGGACCACTGTCTCCGCGTCCACCGCCGGCAGGACGCGGGCGGCGGCCCGGTACACGGTGTCGAAATGCTCGCGATAGCACGCGTTCAGCACCGGGCGGTCCCCGGCGTGGAACAGAGACAGCCACCGGCGTGCCTCATCCGGGACGCCGTCGCTCATGAGTCCTGCCTCAAAGGGGGTTGCCGGGTCCACGCAAGGCCCAACGTCCGGTGCCGAGGAGTTGGACGAATCGATTTTTCTCCCGGGGGCATCCCAACCGATACGGACTGTAGGCGGAATGCAGGCCCCAAAAAATTCGGGCGCGGCTTCATGGGGGTGGGTGAGACGGGCGAGGTCCTCGAGTTCCAGCGTGGGCAAAGCGCCCGGCACGCTCGGGAAGGTAGAAGACTTCGTCCACCTCCGACCCGCCCGGCGTTGGAACCGCATATGACCTACCGCGCCCTCGTCCTCACCCTGGCTCTCGGTGCCACACTGACCGGGGGCTGTGTCTCCGAAATCCAGGAGGCGGGCCTCCCCTGCCCCTGCTCAGTGGGCTGGACCTGCTGTGAGGGGGAGTGCAGGCCCGGCGCCGGTCCTCAGGACTGCGGTGAGACGGGCGGGTCGAACCCGCCCCCTCTCCCGCCCCCGCCGGACACGCAGGCGCCCGAAGCCCCCAGCCTGGACAGCGCGCTGTCCGGCACTCCGACGAACCAGTTGCAGGTGACGCTCGCGGGCAGCAGCGAGCCGCTCGCCACGGTGCGCGTGTACTCGCAGCCCGGCTGCGGTGTCGCGCAGGTGGCCCAGGCGGTGGCGGACAGCGCGGGGGGCGTGCGCGTGGACGTGGGGCTCGCGGAGAACGCGACGCGAACCTTCTGGGCGACAGCGACCGACGCGGCTGGGAATGCCTCGCTGTGCTCCGCGCGGGGGCTCGCCATCGAGCACGACAGCGTGGCGCCCGCCGTGCCCGTGTGGGAGGGGGTGATGCCGGCCTCGCCCTCGCCGGTCGCCACGCCCACCTTCAGCGGCTCGGCCGAGCCCGGCAGCCTGGTGCGGCTGTTCACGGACGCCGCCTGTACCCTGGCGTCCGCATTCGAGCAGCGTGTGGATACGGCGGGGCGCTTCGCCATCTGGACGAATCTGGCACCGAACGCCGAGGTGGCGTTCTCGGCGCGTGCCTTCGACGCCGCCGGAAATGCCTCGGCGTGCACGGGCAGCGCACTCGCCTACCGCCACGACGATATCCCCCCGGTCGCCCCACAACTCACCGCCCTCACGCCGGCCTCACCCTCGCGCAATCGCGCGACGCAGTGGGAGGGCACGGCGGAGCCCGGCTCGCTCGTGGAGATGTTTGGTGAGGCCAGTTGCGCCGAGCCGGTGCCACCTCGGCTGACCGGCGGCAGCGCCGGCACGTGGTCCTTCCCTCTACAGGTCGAGGCGAACCTGGTCTCGCGGCGCTGGTCACGCGCGGTGGATGCCGCGGGCAACCGCTCGGAGTGCATGTTGCTGGGCAGCTTCGAGCACGACGACATCCCTCCCCCGGCGGTGTGGCTCATCAACACCGAACCCCTCTCACCCAACAATCACACCCGGACACCCGTGGTCGTGGGCCGGGGTCCGCCGGGAACGACGGTGTGGCTGCACGGGGGTATCGCGCCCGTGCGGACCGTGGTGGACGCGAACGGAAATCTGCGCGCACAACTCGAGGTCGGCGAGGGCACCCACTTCATCCATGCGCAGAGTGTCGACGCCGCGGGCAACGAGACCTACGCCCAGGGCTCGCGCATCTACGTCTACGACACCCAGAAGCCCGCACCGCCCTCGCAAGTACGGCACGCGGGGCTCTCGCCCGCGCTCGGCGCGCAAGGAGTGAACGTGTATGGCACCACCGAGCCCGAGGCCACCGTGCATCTGTACCTGGCTCCCGACTGCACCGGCCAGAGCGTGGGGACGGGAACGCTGTCGCCGCCCAACTCCTCGTCGCTCAGCGCGCCGCACTGGTTCACCGCGTACTCGGGGGTGCTGCCCCTGGGCACCACGGCCTTCGGAGTCACTGCCACGGACGCGGCGGGCAACACCTCGGCGTGCGCCGCCGCGGGGCAATCCTTTCAGCGCGTGGAGGCGGGACCCGCATGGCGGCCACGAGCGGGACTTGCTTTCAACAACACGAGCAGCTTCGCGACAGGGGAGCAGGGCGAAATCTTCGCCCTCACCACGACCTACGTGACGGTGGGCAGCGGCGGGCGAGTGGAGCTGCGCGTCCACCAACGCGCGAGCGACGAGGAGGGAGCGGCGTGGAGCAGCCCGCACGTGCTCACCCTCCAGGCCCGGCGCTACGACACCTCCTCTCTCGTGACGAATGCCCGCGGGGACGCCGCGGTGGTCTGGCAGGAGGGCGAGTCCCTGGGCCCCGTGCGCCTCGCCCGCTTCGACTCCCTGCTGCAAACGTGGTCCGAGCCCGTGCAACTGACGGCGGAGGGCGCGTCAGGGGGCGAAGCGCGGGCGGCCCTGGACCCACAGGGCAACGCCGTGGCCTGCTGGAGCTCCCCAGCACCGGAGCGCCAGCTGCTATGTGCCCGCGTGCCCCGGGGAGAATCGCCAGGTGCTCCCGCGCTCATCGGCCCGCTCTACACGCCTTACGCGCGCTCCCTGGTGTTGCTCGCGGATGGGCGCGCGCTGCTCTCCTGGCAGCGCACCGAGGGGAGGGACGGCCCCGTCGTCACGACAACACACCTGCTGGGCGCGGATGGGACATGGGGCACCGCGCCGGCGCCGCTGCCGGAGGGCACCTTCCTCCTGGGTGGCGCGCCGGACGGGCGCGCCTGGGCCACCTGGAGCGACGCGCAGGGCACGTGGCTGCGACGCTTCGACGAGAGAAACGACGACTGGACGGAGCCGGAGCTCGTCGCGCCCGTGAGCCTCACGCGGCTGCAGGTCGCGCTGGGCGGCGAGGTGGAGACCGTGCTCGGAATCACCGCCAATAACGTCGTGGCCAGCACCCGCGCGGCCGGCCAGCGCTGGGAGCCGCACAGCGTACCCCTGCCGGCCGGGACGTCATTGAGTGGCAACTCCATCGAGCTGGTGACGACCGCCGAGGGCGAGGGCTGGGTCTTCTACGAGCACGAGAAGTACGGGCCCTACTGGAGTGGAGGGGGAAGCTTCGACTGGCAGCGCGCCGCCGTCTACGCACGCCGCTTTCGGCACGAAGCCGGCTGGGAGGAGGAGCAGTTGCAGGAGGTCGAACCCACGCACCACGTCGGCATCATGGCCGCGCTAGGTCGCAAGGACGGCCGCGTCCATCTCTTCTGGTTCTACCTGGCCGACTCGATCTTCTACCGAAGCATGCGCACCTTCCGCTGAGCTCCACACCACGGGCGAATCCCCCGAGTCAGCGACGACGACATCGAGGTGATCTAATCTGCTCAATCGCAGCAATCCGACCAGCGGTTCAGCTTGCCAATATTGCTGTCGCCATCATCCGGAACGTTGCTGTCGCACCACTCCAGCGTCGAGTCATGACAGCCCCTGACGGTCGACCAGCGAGACATGCAGCCAGCGCATTCCTGGCGCAGCGGCCGCGATGACGCGGGCCTGCCACGGACTGGGCTTGTTGTGTCTGCCCAATAGCAATGGCATGATAGTCGGCCTGGCGGCTTCAGAGTCGCCCGGTGTTGGGCGCCTCCCACCAGGCAGGAGGAGATGGTCATGACCACGTCGTCCAAGTCGAAGCGGTTACAGGCGCAGCTCAAGGTACTCGACAGCGTACTGCCTGCCTCCACGGTGTCCGACCCCGGAGCGCCAACGGCTCCGAAGATAGACGAGGGCAACGACCGGTACGGCGGCTATCCCTAAGTCCATCGATTGATCGCGATGTTGCACGCCGACCTTGCGTTCGATGACCTTGCAGCCCCCCTTGGCCTCGTCGAGGGGGGCTTTTCCATCGGAAGATCGCGGGTCTTGCTCGTGCAGCACCGGATGTTGCGGGCCGTGCTCCTGGAGGGCGCCGAGCGGATCGTCGCCATTGTTCTAGAACGCTTCGCAGACGACCCGGAAGGGATTGAGCATGTCGTCGGCGCTACGGAAGGCTTGATCCAAGAACACCTCGATGAGCTTGAAGACTACCCGCTTGATTTCGCCGCATTGACCATCGACCGTCGGCGGCGGGCAATCCGCTACACGGCGTCGCCGACGATATCGATCCCGGTCTATTGCCTCGCGACGGAGGGCCGCGTTCGCTTCGATTGGGACTATGCCCGCCTGCTCGGCACCAGCCCCCACGAGATGGTGTGGGACTACGCGCTCGCCCAGATTGCCGGCATCTCCACCTATGGCCCGGCGACGATTCTGTCGGGGCTCTATCGCGCCACGGCAGGGGCGACCCTGGTGGTTACCACGGCGGGGGTGGATGCCGTTCTGCCAGAGCCCGTGCGCCACGACGGTCCACGCGAGACGCCGCACGGTGTCGATGTCGAGGCGTTGTTCCGAGAAACGGTGATCTCAATCCTCGACGCGCGCCCCCTTGACCCGCGGCGAACCGCGGTGGAGCTGAGCGGGGGTATGGACTCGGCGCTGACCGCTCTCGCCACGGCGCATGTGACTGGCGCCGGCGCGATGAGCATGGGCGCGCAGTTCGACGGCGCGATGGGTGAAGCACAACGCGCGCGCCGCCTGCTGTTGTGCCGTGCTGGCGGCTTCGCCGACCTTTCCCTACCGGCCGAGCGTTATGCCCCATTCGCCCCACGGAGCTTGCGGCGACGCCGCTATCAGGTGTGGCCCGAAGATGAGAACTACCCTGAAATCTTCGAAGCCGCATTTCACATGCTGCGCGCCGCGGGAATCGACACGCTCGTCTCGGGCTTCGGTGGGGACGAGCTCTATTTCGCCTATCGAGGCGAGGCCGAGGAGGCTGGGGTCGCGGCCGAGCCGCCGTCGTGCCCGTTCCTCACGGCCCGAGGCATGGCTACCGCGCTCAGCGCGCGCAGCACCTATCCGTCGGCCTGGCTGCAGCAGACCTGTTGGCAAAGCGCCGCGAGCCAATCGCAGCGCGTGCTGCGGTACGGCCTATGGCCGGTCTATCCCTATCTGAACGTCGCCCTGGCGAGATTTGTCTCACGCCTGCCCGCAACGCTCCGACGGGACCGCCGCATCCTGCGCCGGACGCTGACCCAGTGGCTGGGCGAACCGGCGTTCGAGACGGCGTACGTCAAGGAGAGCTTCGACCCGGTGGCGCGACGTGGCATCGCCGAGAACCGCGCCTATCTGCAACAGCTCGTCAAACAATCTCCGCTCTCGCGCCATGGAGATATCAACACCGCCGCCATCCTCGCGGCGCTGGCCGGCGACATCGACCGGCTCGATAGGGCCAGCTACAACGCGCTGTTCCGATTCCTTAAAATCGCCTGTTTCTTCCAGTCCGACTGAGCATTCTGGAGCAAGGACAGCCAGCCACCCGTGCCTACCCCCAATTCGGTCGCTGCGTCATGGATACGTCAGGCCAGTCCCGCATGTCGTCAATGCGAGTGAGCGCAGCACCAGCGAGTTGGCAGGGGTACCGGCATCGTCAACCTGGCCACGAGAGCGGAGCATTCCCAGCGGCCCGAGTGGGCCATCCCAGACGGCCAGAATGGCGGGCACCCGGTCGAGGGCCTTCAGGTATGCCAGCACGCGCCGCCTGCCGTCACTCCACGCGGGCCAACATGTCTAGCGCTTTCCGTCCTGCGCGGAGGCCCTGCCAAATCCAATCCTGGCGCGAACTCCTTCGTCGACTCCACCGTCGCGGCGAGGGCTGGGCTCGCGGCTCCAGCCCTGGCTTCGCCCCCGCCTGAGTGGGGCGCTATCGTGTTCGGAACGACAGCGCCTCTTCATTTCATATGCAGCAGAGTGGTAATTGTTTCCCCGAAGATGCTGCCCACCAGGACCTCGAGGACTCCGTCGTGGTCGACGTCCAGCAGGGCCAGCTCCGTGGGGAGTATTCCGAGGGTCCCGAAGCACCTTCCCGGGAGCCAGTCTTCGATTCCCCTGGAGGGCACGACACATATGGCTTGGTTTCGCACGTCGGAGACGAGAAGCTCTGGCACCCTGTCTCCGTTCAGATCCTCTATCGCGAGGCCCGAGGCGGTACTGCCGACGGGTTGAAGTTCTTTCGGGAAGAAGATGAAGTCACCCCAGGCCATGATGGGAAGCACCCCGACCCGCCCACACGAGACCGTCATGTCCACTCGGCCGTCAAGGTTGAGATCCTCGACCACCAATTTCGATGCGCTACAGGATACCCCGGGGGTGTACTCGCGCACTTTGAGCAGTCTGCCGTCTGCTCGCGCCTCGAACATGATGATCTCGAAAGCCGGTGCGACGGGACGTAACACCAACAGGTCCGCCCGGCCGTCCCTGTTGAGATCCGTCAGCGCGAGCTGCCTTAGCGAAGAGTAGGCGGCGAGCTTGCCTCCGTCCTCGAAGGTGCCGTCGCCCCGGTTGCGCAGCAGGTACACGTTGTTGGTCTGATACCCGGAGAAGTTGAGATGGGTGTTGAAGACGACATCCAGGTCGCCGTCGCCGTCCACGTCGCCTGCGGCGAACAGGTCTCCGATGGCACCCTCGGAAACATCGCCCAATAGGAGCGGCTCAGGCTCGGTGAAGGTGCCATCCCCCCTGCCGCGCACCAGCGACAGGTCGCGGACGGCCGGAGGGCCCGTGAGGCTCCTCACAAGCAGGTCCGTGGTGGGTCCCGCGTCGAACCGGCCTGGCAGTAGTTCCTCGGCGCCTGGTGGCGCGGTGGATGGGCCCCGGGGCACGAGTCCTCCCTCCGCCCGGGTGAGGTGTACCTGGAGGTCGCCGTCCATCAATGAAGCCACGTCCTTCCAGCCGTCGCCATCAAAGTCAGCCGTCGCGAACCGGTGGCCGATAGGCGGTGGCTGCGGGGCCTCCAGGTCCCGAATCACTCGCACGTTTCGGTGCATTTGACTGAGCACGGCGATGTCCAGTCGGCCGCTGCCATCGAAGTCCGCCACAGCGAGGCGTGTGGGGTGCTCCGTCGTGGGGATCTCCCGCAGCGTGAAGGACCCATCCCCGAGACCTTGCAGCAGCGTGACAACACTTTTGTCGATACGGACGTACGCGAGGTCCACCGCGCCGTCACCATCCAGGTCGCGCGCGACGAGGTCGCTCATGGGCCCCCAGTAGGGGCGCCACGTGTGGTGGTGCAGGACCGTGGGGGCCCCGAAGCGCCCGCGGCCGTCGCCCCGCAGGAGGAGGATGGAGGCCTCGTCATTCCCTATCGCCAGCGCCGCGATGTCGAGGTGGCCGTCCCCGTCGAAGTCCGCGGCCTCAGCGACAGAGATCCGCCCCTCGAGAGATCCGAGATGCTCCTTGGTGAAGTCGAGGCGGCCCCTCCCAATGAAGGCATGGAGGGTCGATCCCACCACCATCACGTCCGCCAGTCCATCCTCGTCGAAGTCTCCGGAGACAACCGCGCCGCGGGGGGTGACGAAGTCCTCGAAGGCAACGGCCATCTCACCGCCCCCTGTGTGGCGCAGGATGACGAGGCTGTTGCGCTGGGACACCACGAGTTCGGGACGTCCGTCTCCATCCAGGTCCGCGGCGACAGGGGCCGTAGGGTAGGGGGCGTCGTCCGGGGCCAGGACCCTGCTCGTCACCGCATCATGAAAGTCGCCATTGCCACGGCCGAGGAAGACGTGGACGCTCTCGCCAAAGAAGAAGCTGGGATTGACGGCGACGAGGTCAAGCACTCCATCCCCATCCATGTCCACGGCGACGAGATGGTTTTTCGTCGCCGGGGTGTCGAACTCCGCGAACAGGTCGAAGCTGCCGTTGCCGCGCCCCCACAGATAGCTGAACCCCGAGGGGTAGTCAGTGCCGACGACGAGGTCCGGCCTACCGTCCCGGTCGAAGTCACCGCTCGTCAGGGGGGCATTGAAGTTCCCGGTATCTGAAGCCAACTCCAGCACCGGAGAGGCGCCTAGCTCCACCTCGCAGCGGCGCCCGATGGGATCCAGCGGCACCGGGAGCGTGCTCGCGAAGGGCCGCGCGCCGGGGACGGTGGCGGTGATGCGCATCCGGGCCGCAGCAGCGGCGCCGGGCACGTCCCGGGAGCGGTTCCAGCGGAAGATGTGCGGCATTCCCACGGAAGATGTAGCGAGCGCCTCCAGTCCGGAGGTCGGCGGGAATCCGGGCCACAGGTACCGGGAGTCGCTGGCCTGCGTGGCCCGCCGGAACACTCCGTCTCCCGTCGAGTCCACTTCCACGAGGACGTCGGCGCGCTCGCCGTCCACCTGTCGCAGGGAGTACTCGATGTAGCGGCAGCCCGTCTCGTCCGCTGGCGCCTCCAGCCCGTACACCTCCGCGGGCGCGGGGTGCGTCCTCACCAGCGCGGGGGCCATCGCCGCGTCACCCGAGCCCACGGCGTTGTGAGCGGTAACGGTGATGACCTGCGCTCGCGTGCTGGGCACCGACTCCAACACGGCCTCTCGCGCGCTTGCCCCCACCTCCACACGCACTCCCGATGGCTCGGCGAGCACGGTGAAGCCGATGAGGGCCGAGCGGCCGTCGGAGACAGGCGGCCCCCACGAGACGAAGAGTGAGCGCACCCCGGGCTCCACGTGGACGACGGAGGGAGCCCCGGGCCGCGCGGGAGTGCGCGCGGTCGCCGAGGCGGCGTCCGGCCCCTGGCCCACCGCGTTCCGCGCGGCCACGGTGAAGGTGTACGTGGTGTCGTCCAGCAAGCGGGTGAAAGTGACACTTGTCTCGGCGCCGTCCACCTCGAGGGTGGCTCCTCCTGGAGCGGCCATCACCACATAGGCGTCGACCGGCAGGCCACCGGTGTCCTCCGGCCTGCTCCAGGTGACGGACGCCCCGCGAACACTCGGAGTGGCGGACACCGCGACGGGCAGCCCGGGCCACGCAGCCGGCACCACCGAGTGGGAGTGAGCCGAGTCGGGGCCCTCGCCCACGGCGTTGACGGCGCGTACCGTGAAGGTCGTGGACGCTCCATTGGTCAGGCCTCCGAGGACCGCCGTGCGCTCGGCGCTGTTCGCCATGACGCTTCGGCCCGTCGGCCAAGCCGTCACCACATAGTGGAGGATGGAATGGCCCCCGTCGGACGCAGGGGCCTCCCACTCGACGCCCACCTGCCGGTCTCCCTGGCGGATGGCCAGCACCCTGGGTGCGCCTGGCACATCCGGTAGTTTCACGGACTCCACCACCGCCGTGGAGCCCGCGCCCACCGCGTTCCTCGCGGCCACGGTAAACCGGTAGACGCCACCCGCGCGCAGCCCCGTCACGCTCGCGGAGTCTCCTTCCACGCGCACCTGCTGACCGTCCTCGCGCGGGTCGACTTCGACGCCGTAACCGGTGAGGGGACTGCCGCCGTCGTCCTCCGGCTCGAACCAGGTGAGCACCACCCGGCCTGGCTCCCGCGAGGCGGCCAGCGCGCGCGGCGCCGAGGGCGCGGTGAGGTCGGGCGGCTTCGGCTGGAGCTGCTCGCAGCGTGAGGCGTCCGCCACGCACACGTTTAAATCGGGGCAGCACGTCCAACCGGCGGCACAGGGACACGAGCGCTCACCCTCGCTCGCGGGGGAGCAGCCGGAGCACAGCAAGGCTCCCAGCAACAGGGCCAGGGTGCGGGGAAGGAGTCTTCGTGAGGTCGTCATGTCAATCTCCCAAACGGGTCGAGTCCCGAATCTTGTGTATTTTGTCGAGAGCGGTTGGAGAGGGAGTGCCCTGGAGTCATCCTGCGATGATGTCTGGGGTTGACTTCAATGGGGACGTGTCGAGGTAGTGGCGGTCGCGCCAGACGCCGATGACTTCAAGCGCGTCGCCAAGCACTGCGAGCCCCACGCCATAGCGCAGGCCAGTGGTGGAATAGTAAGTGGTTCCCCTTAATCACATACCGAGTCCTGGCTTGAGTTAGCGGGCAGAGTGTGGCGAAAGCACCACCATACTCGGGGAGTTCGAACGCATTGGCCGCGTGGGTGACGAGCTTTTCGAACACGCGCTCGAGCGGCTTCGAGGTGAGCATCCGGTAGAACTGGTTGCGCAGGAACAACCCGGGCCGCGTGCGGGGGGCGAAGAAACCGCCCACGCGCTTCGCGCCGTCCTGTGCCGGTGTCGCATAGGGCCGCAGCCAGGCCTCGAAGCGCGCGAAGGCGTCGGGAAGTCCACGGCCTGCCCGCCGGTGCTCAGCGAGTGGGCGCGTTCGACGACGGTGATGCGCCAGCCCTGGCTCGCGAGGCGACGCGCCCCGTGAGCGGGCGTGAGCGACTCCAGGCCCAGGTGGAAGAGGAAGTGGAGCGAGGAGAACCGTCACTCGCCAGCGTGTGCGCGCGCCTGGGAATGAGCCCGCGCGGTCTCCAGCGCCGACTCAAGGCAGAGGGGCGGACATTCCGCGAAGTGACCGAGGACATCCGCCTGGAGAAGGCCCGCCGCCTGCTTGCCGACGACTCGCTCAACGTCGCGGGTATCGCGGAGCGCGTGGGCTATTCAGATGCACGAGCCCTGCGACGCGCCTTCCAGCGATGGACGGGGATGAGCCCGGGACGCTACCGCCGGAGTACGTCCGCCGCGTGAGCCGTGGGCGCTCCGGGCTCGCGATTTCGGGTGTGCCGTGGCGCGGAGCGGTTCCCATTCGTTCCGTGCTCGGAACGGGTGCGTTGCACACCATGCGTTCGCGCCCGAGGAGAGGGCAATTGTTGGGGGGAGCGGCCTCGGGCTAGAAGTCTCCGACGAAGAAGGAGGAGTGAATGTCGAGTCGAACCGTCTCCCGGAGGACGTTGCTCCAAGGTGCGTTGGTGGCCGTGGCATTCAATCCCCTGAGCCGAAGCTGGGCCTCCACGCTGGAGGCGGGCTCGGCCCCGCTGCCGCCACTCGATGGCGAATTGCTGATGGACACGGCGTCGCGGACCGCGGCCTCGGAGGACTTCGGCCACATCCTCCACCGCACGCCGTGGGCGGTGCTCGTTCCGGGCTCGGTGAAGGACATCGTGGCCATGGTCCGCTTCGCGCGGCGCCAGGGCCTGAAAATAGCCGCCGCTCGGGGCCTCGGTGAGAGCCACAGCACCTTCGGCCAGTCCCAGGTGGCGGCGGGCATCGTCATCGACATGTCCACGCTGTCGACCATCCACGAGATTGACGAGGACAGCGCCTGGGTGGATGCGGGCGTCCGGTGGCACGAGTTGCTCCAGGCCTCGCTTCCGTGCGGCAAGAGTCCGCCGGTGCTGACCGACTACATCGAGCTGAGCATCGGTGGGACGCTGTCGGCGGGGGGCATCGGCGGGCAGGCGTTTCGCTGGGGCCTCCAGGTGGACAACGTCCTGGAAATGGACGTCGTCACGGGACGGGGAGAGCTCGTGCGGTGCTCGCGCTGGCGTGAGCGGCCCCTGTTCGACGCCGTGCGCTCGGGCCTGGGCCAGTTCGGCATCATCGTGCGAGCAAGGGTGCGGCTCGTCGAAGTGCCGCCCCGCGCCCGGACGTACACCGCGCTGTACAGCGACCTCCACCGCTTCATGGAGGACCAGCGGCGGCTCATCGAGGACGGTCGCTTCGACTACGTCGAGGGCTCCGCCGTCGCCTCCAACGGGAGCCGGGCGTATCAGCTCGAGGTGGTGAAGTACTTCACCCCGGGCTCGGAGCCGAACGATGCGAGACTGCTCGCGGGCCTGGGCTTCCAGCCGGGAACGCTCCAGGTGAGCGATGGCAGCTACTTCGACTTCGCCAACCGGCTCGCGCCGCTCGTCGAGCTGCTCAAGCAACTCGGCGTCTGGGGTTTCCCCCATCCGTGGCTGGACATGTTCGTCCCCGCCCGGGCCGCCGAGTCCTTCGTCCAGGAGGTCCTCTCACAGACCACCGAGGCCGACATGGGACAGGGGCCCATCCTGCTCTACCCCTTCCGCGCCTCGGAGCTGACCGCGCCCTTCCTGCGCACGCCCAACGACAGACACGTCTTCCTCTTCTCGCTGCTGCGCACCGCCATTCCACCGACGCCGGAGAACGTCGCCTCCCTCGTGCGGAAGAACCGCGCCATCTTCGACCGGCTCACGGCCATCGGCGGGAAGATCTATCCCGTGGATGCCGTGCCTATGAGTTCCGGCGACTGGCGCCGCCACTTCCACCCCGCCTGGGAGCGGTTCGAGCACGCGAAGGGGCGCTACGACCCGGACCGCATCCTCACGCCGGGACAGGGCATCTTCTGAGCGACACCCCGCCTGTTGTGAGACCACCAGCAGGCGGGGAGCGGAACGAGGGACGCTGACTGGCTGACCCAACGTATGGGAGATGCCCCTTCGCACTCGCCGCACCAGGCTCTGCGCGCCAGCAAGCACTGCATGGCGCGCATGGAGACAGCAGCCTCCGTAGGGCCGTCTCTCTCAGGTTCTCTGCGCACACAGCGCCGAACAGCACGAAAGCAGCCGTCCCTGCGCGAAACTAGCAGTGCCAACGGCGAGCCCTGCCGCGTTGAATGCCTGGAGATGGACTTCAGTGCGCTCCTTTGCCTGCCGAGGACGCAGGCGCGTAGGATTGGCATAAGCGCAGGGCAGCAGGTCGGCTTCGATTCCAACACCAGAGGCGCGAGGCGGGACGCATCAGCCACAGGGGCCGCGTCCCAGTAGCGGCGACTCATGGGAGGAATCATGTCGAGTATTCTCAAGGGCATGCTTGCGGCAATCCTGCTGGTGGGCTGTGGCACGGAGGAGGAAGTCGACTCATCGACCGAGCTCGAGTCCAGAGAGGATGCAATCTATGCCTGCGTTGTAGGGGCCGCGCCCTATTCGCTTTGCAATGGCACCGGCGGCACATGTGTCTATGTCAAGAATGGAAGCCGCAATGCGGACTGCCGCCCAAGGTGCGGAGTCGGGTGTGGAACAGAGCCCGAGGAGTGCTGCATTGGGTATGGGCCCTTTGACTATTGCGAGCTGAACAGGGGCTGCCTCAACTACCCGCCCCCTGGGCTCCCCTGACATTCAGGGAGGACCGTCCGCATCCCTGAGTTCGGGCGAAGTCAGAATCAATCGCGTGGACATCGTCGACGTTGAAGCCCGGGCTTCCACCTGTTTGTGGGACCACCGTCCTCAGCCCTATCAGGGGCCGAGGGCGGTGCGCCTACCCCAAACCTGGTCGCCGCGTCATGGGGTGCGCCAAGGCCGCCATGGGCAACGCGTCAATGCAATTGAGTGAGTCGCGCATGTCATCGCTCTGCCTGGGCTGGCAAAACGGAGCCGGAAGCACCGAGCAACCTTGAGAGTGGAAGCTCAGGAGCTGCTCAAGGCGCGCTCAATGCCTGAACGACCAGCACATCCAGCTCGATGACCTCGCCAGGGACGCCCTCGGCGCCAGTCACTGCCACGGACATCCGTTCCGTTCCCGCCGGAGCCGTCAGCTCGCGCGCGGTCCGGACCCACTTGGAGGAAAGCACCGGGCTGGAGAGCAGGTCCGACTGCAGCTCCCGGCCGCTTGCATCGCGCCAGCTGACCCGCATCTCGGCGACCGGGGAGCGCTCCGACATCCCGCGCACCCAGAACGAAGCGCGGTGCGCCCCCGGGGATGCGGCGAACCCGGGCCAGTTGTCGAGGTGCACGCCCCAGCCATACGGCTCGGTCACCTCCACGCGCAGGACTGCTTCACCTTCTCTCGCGTCGGTGGACGCTCTCGAAGCGGTGACGCCGTACCACGCAATCCAGGCGCCAGGCCCCGTCTCCAGGGAAGCCGACTCGGCATCGAGCAGATTGGACGTCGCCGAATGGTCGATGATGGCGGGCTCGCACGCGGTCAGCGCCGCTGCCAGCCACAGCAGGCTCCAGCCTCCCCGTTTCATCGCGCGCTCTCGCGGTCTCGGCCCTCGCAGGCCAGCGTCCCACGGGCACGCTGGACCGCCTCCGCGTAGTGCCCGCGCTGGAACTGCTGTTCGTGCCGGGCCCAGTGGGAGCAGGCACGCCGCGCGTCCTTGAGCTGGTACGTCAGCAACGAGCCCAGCTCGAAGCTCAGGCGCTCCCGCGTCGCCACCGGCTGCTTGCGCATCGCCTCCTCGAGGTACCTCGCCGCTTGCTCGAACTCGTGCCGACCGCGAAGGACCTCCAGCTCTCGCAAGACGTCCTCCGCGCTCGGAGTACGAACCGGTGTGGAGGGAACACGAGTGGGAGCAAGCTTCGGGCTGGGCGCCGCCAGCGGTGCGGGCCTTCCCGACTCGGGAGGCGCTGACTCGGGAAGGGCTGGCTCGGAGGGCACGGCCACCGGCCACGCCAACGTCTGCCCCACCCCCACGGGAACCACCGCGCCACTGAGCCCACGAAAGGCAATGGCGCCTTCGTGCAGGGTGACGGTGCCTTCCCCTCCCCGCTCCTCCACCGTGAAGCGCGTGCCCATCACCTCGATGGCGCCGCCCGACACGAGCACGACGGCGGGAGGCGCGCCTGGCTGGCGGTGATTCACCGAGAACTCCGCGCGACCGTGGACCAGTCGCACGCCGGAGGGTTCACGACGAACGACGAGCGGCCCCTGGTTCCTGAGGGTGATGCCTCGGGCCACGTCCATCAGGGCGGCCTCGCCCCCTTCAATCATCACACCCGCGGCATCTTCCCGCGCCATGAGGTCCACACTGGCCCGCGCGACCTCGAGTCCCCCGAGAGAGCGTGCGGAGGGGGCCCGCATGAAGAACACCGCGAAGGCCAGCGCCACCGCCGACGCGGCGAGTCCCCAGAACACGGGACGCCTGTGCCATGCGGGCTTCGGCGCGCGTGAGTTCCGCAGCCGCGACCACAATCGGGCCCGGACGGCGGGTGGCATCCCTTGCTCGCGGCGGAGCGGGTCTTCACGCCGGAGCTCTGCACGGAAGTCACGGGGAGCCATCATCCACCTTCCATCCCCAGGCCGTCAGGCGGCCCTGGGCGCGGCTGATCAACTTCGACACGTAGCCCTCTGACAGCGAGAGGAGCTGGGCAATCTCGCGCTGGCTCAGGTCGTCCAGAAGCTTCAAGGTCATCACCACCCGCTCCTGCCCCGGCAAGCGGTCCAACGTCGCCGTGGCGCTGCGCAACGCCTCGCGCCGCACGAGGGCCGCCTCCGGCGTGGACTCCGTCTCCGCGGGGTGCACAGGAAACAAGAGCTCGGCGATGCGCTGTCGGAACGTCTTCTCGCGCCGCAGGGCGGAGAACGCCACGTTCTGCGTGACTCGAAAAAGCCAGCCCCTCACATCCTCCTCGCGCAGCCAGGCCTGGTGCTCCCACGCCTTGAGGAAGACGTCATGTGCGACGTCTTCAGCCCAGCCCGACCGACCCGCCGCATACCGCATGGCCCAGACGTAGACGTCCTCGGCGTGCTCCTCGTAGAGCGTGTCGAATGACACAGGCCGGGCAGGCAGGGCGAGCGGGGCCTTTGAGTGCGGAGCACGCGACATCCATCACCTGCGAACCTACGAATGAAGCGGGAGAAACTTTCCTCGGAGGCTACTGCCCCCAAGAAAGCTGGGCGCCGGTTTCGAGCCTCACCCCTCCCCGAGACCACAGTGTCTCGCCCTCGCGCACATGCGTCACTGGCCGCAGCACCCCCAGGGCCACGCGCAACTCCGCCGCCAGACGCTCGGTGAACCGCCACCGGAGCTTCATCCGGGCCCAGCCCGCGGGAGACACCTGGGTACCGGTCCGGCCCGACGCCCAGGCGTCCTCGAGTCGGAAGGTGTGGAGGACGAGGCCCGCGCCCACACCCGGTTCGAGCTGCAGGTGCTCCTCCACGGGGAGCCGATAACTGAAGAAGGCGCCACCTTGCGCCTCGAACACGGTCAGCGCCGCATCGCGGGACACCCCGAGCCCCGCCTCCGCCTCCAGGCCGAAGGCCCCCAGGCCCCGCCTGACGGAGAGCAGGAGGTGTGGATCGACTCCAGGTCCGTGCCAGAGCGTCCCCAGCCCCAGGCCCAGGTCCAGCTCGGGGCGCGCTGGGGCGGCAGCCACCTCCACGGGAGGCTGGAGCACGAACTCGGGCAGAGGCGGCTCCGGCTCGGGCGGCTCCGGCTCGGGCTGCACCGCCCGCGTCATCTCGGAGAGCTTCTGTGCGACCTCCAGATGAAGCTCCGCGATGGAACCCCGTCCCACTCGGACGCCCTGTTCCACCCGTTGCCGCGGCCCGACGGCCTCGAGCAACAGCCCTTCGGGAGTGCGGCTCGCACGCAGTCGAAGCTGGGCCGGACTCTGTGGGGAGACGACCGCGAAGCCCTCCTGAATCAGCCGCAGGGCCACCTTGCGCTCCAACTCCACCGCGTCCCACCGCCGATAGTCCTGCTCGGGAAGCGCGCGCAGGTCGAACGACACCGACACCACCGGGGACTGGGTCAGGGCGACGAGGGAGAACGCGCAGAGCAGAGCAAGCATGCGGTGATGGCGAGAGTACCGTCGCCGGTGGCCCACCGGGCAGGAAAGTATTTTCGGCCCCGCGCGTAGCCAGGGACATGACGCTTCCTCGCTCCGTGGGCATCCTGCTTCTTTGCGCTGGCGTGGTCGCCTGTGAGGGCTCCGCCCAGCACACCCATCACCCCGGCGGAAACGAACCGGATCCGCCTCCGCCGGCCACGTCCGATTCCGTCCGTCCGGCGCCAGCGAAGTTCTCCTGTGACGCGAGCGCCGTCCCCGCGGACCTTCCGTTTCCCCGGCTGTCCCGGACGCAGGTGATGAACTCGCTTCGCTTCTCCCTTGCCCGTGCGCTGCCGAACGAGGCCGACGCCGTCTGGGAGAACCTCGCCCCCCTCCTTGCCCGCTACCCCACGGACCAGCGCACTCCCGCGCCTGGTGACTTGAAGGGTGGCTTCAGCCGGCTGGACCAGTCCATCCAGCAGACCCAGATTGACGTCATGTATGACCTGGGCAACGCCGTGGCCCAGGAACTCACCAGCACCGACGCGCGCCGCAACGCGCTCCTGGGAAGCTGCGCGAGCGACAGCCAGACCGCCAACGACCGGGCCTGCCTGGAGACCTTCATCCGGGGATGGGGCTCCCGCGTCCTGCGCTACCCGCTGCCGACGGCGGAGGTCACCGCCTTCGCGGACATCGCCGGGGCCACGCCGGTGAACAGGGCGGCGGTGGCGGATGTCATCACCACCGTCCTGAACTCGCCCTGGTTCCTCTACCGCGTCGAGCACGGCACCGCCGCCGGCCAGCCGGTGAGCCCCCTCTCCGCGTTCGAGCTGGCCGCGAAGCTGTCCTACCAGCTCTGGCAGGCGCCTCCGGACGACGCACTCTGGGCCGCGGCGACCGATGGCTCGCTCCTGACCGAGAGCGGCTTCAGCGCCCAGCTCGACCGGATGATGAAGAGCCCCCAACTGCGAGGCTCCCTGGACGAGTTCGTCAGCGAGTGGCTGCGGCTCGAGGAGCTGCCGTCGCTGGAGGCGCTCCGCAACGACCCGGTCTACCGGTCCTTCGTCGGAGCGCAGATGCCCTTGGACGCCACGCGCACCGCGATGTTCGAGGACGTCCAACTCTCCGCCTGGAACACCGTCGTGTCCGGTGGCACGGTGAGCGACTTCCTTCATGACAAGAGGTCCTACACGGCGGACCCCTTCCTGGCCGGCATCTACGGTGTCCCCGTCTGGAGTGGCTCCGGTCCGGCGCCGGTCATGCCGTCCCAGAACCGCGGCGGACTGCTGACCCGCGCGGCGTTGCTGGCCACGGGGACCCCGTCGACGCGTCCCATCCACAGGGGCTACCTGGTGCGAAACGCCCTGCTCTGCCAGCAAGTCGGGGCCCCTCCGCCCAATGCCAGCACCAGGCCGCCCGCGCCGACGGAGCGCATGACGACGCGACAGGTGGTGAGCCAGCTCACCTCCGGAGGCAGTTGTGGGGGATGTCATAACAACACCATCAATCCACCGGGCTTCGTGCTGGAAGGGTTCGACGCGCTCGGACGGGAGCGCGACGTGGAGCGGCTGTTCAACCCGCAGGGCCACGAGACGGCAACGCCCTCCGTGGACACCTCGGCGGACGTGTTGCTCTACGACTCCGAGCAACGCGTCATCTCCAGCGCCTCGGAGCTGTCGCGGATGATTGACGACAGCCAGCTCTTCGAGTCCTGCGTCGCGCAACACTACTTCCGCTTCGCGCATGCTCGCGTGGAGTCCACTTCCCGCGATGGGTGCCTTCTTTCGGAGATGGAGACGGTCGCGCGCAGCGGCGCACCGATGGCCGACCTGCTGAAGACCGTCGTCCAGCATCCCACGTTCAAGCAGAGGAGCTTCCAATGAGCAACACACCTGTCTTCCGTTGGGACCGCCGCATGTTCCTGCGCGGCGCGGGCGGAGCCGTGCTGGCTTTGCCGCTGCTCCCATCGCTCTTGAGCCCCCGCGAAGCGAAGGCCCAGGCCGCCTGGCGCCCGAAGTCCTTCGTGCATTTCCGCACCCCCCACGGCGCCATCTTTGGCGCGAGCATGTGGCCGGGGGACCCGGCGCTGACGCAGTCCCTGTTCTACGCGGACCACGACGTGCGGCGGGGAGACCTGGCCGCGACGGCCCAGGCGAACGGTGATGCGGTCATCAGCCGGGTGCTGACCGCGAAGTCGTCCGTGCTCACGCCCACGCTCATCTCGAAGATGAACATCCTGCGGGGACTCGATTTCCCCCTGTACATGGGTCACAACTTCGGCGCCCCGCTGGGCTACTACGACTTCGACAAGCAGAGGCCCGGCTCACCTCGAGCGACCATCGACCAGGTGATGGCCTATTCACCGGCCTTCTACCCGAGCGTCGCCTCCGTCCGGAAGCGAAGCGTCGCCATCGCCGGCGCAAGCACCTCGACCGGCAGCTGGGGATACAACACCCCCGGGGTTCGCTCCTCCGGAGTCGCCTCCAGCGCCATCGGCGGCACCGAGAGTTCGCTCGCCCTCTTCGACACCTTGCTGGCCGGCAGCAGCAACCCCGGCACCGCCCGGACTCCCGTGGTGGACAAGGTCCTCGAAAGCTACCGGCGGCTGCGCAACGGCAACAGTCGGCTCTCGGCCGAGGACAAGGGGCGACTGGACCAGCACATCGACGCGGTCGCGGAGCTGCAGCGCCGGCTGGAGACCACCAGCACCGGCTGCCAGGTGCCAGCCCGTCCCACCACCGACAACCTGTCGCTGCGAAACTCCAGCTCCTTCGCGGGAGACCCCGCGAAGAACGTCGAGTACTTCCGGCTCATCAACGAGGTGCTCGCCGTGGCGATGAACTGCGGCGTCTGTCGCGTCGCCACCATCAGCATCGACGAGCACAACCAGAACCTGACCTTCACCCCCCGCGCGCCCCAGGGCGAGGACTGGCACAACAACGTCGTTCATCCCTCGACCGTGCCCGGGGCGAACCAGGACCTGGTGGTCCAGTTCAACCAGGTCTTCTTCTCGCAAGTGTTCCTCGACCTCGTCTCTCGCTTCGAGCGGTTCTCGAACGGCGCGGGCGGGACCCTGCTGGATGACTCGCTGCTCGCGTGGGGACAGGAGAACGGCAACACGCCCCACTTCTCCTTCTCCGTCCCGGTGGTGACGGCCGGGAGCGCGGGGGGCGCCCTCAAGACGGGCAACTACTGCGACTACCGGAACATCACGCGCAAGGTGAGCGGCGACTCGAGCACGGGCAGCGAGGGCAGCTTCCTGTGGTCGGGCCTTCTCTACAACCAGTGGCTCGGCACGGCGCTCCAGGCGATGGGCATCCCGCAGGCGGAGTGGAGCGAAACCGACCACTCCGGCTACGGCTGGAAGGCGTCGTACCAGTCCACCTACGAGTACCTCTTCACGAACAAGGGCTTCAGCTCGGCGCAGGCCTATCCCGCGGTGATGTGGCAGAAGGCTGGAGAGCTGCTGCCGTTCCTCTCGCCCTGACAGACCCGAGGGGCCACGTGTGCCGCCCCCAGCTTCGCTGCATCGCTCACGCGCCAAGGCCACGGTCGGCTGTGCGTCAAGGCGCGTGAGCGAGGCCCTTCAGACTGTCATTTCGAACCCGGCTCCAGCTTCCGCAATTCTCGCTCCGCGTGCTTGCGTTGAGCCGCGGTGCCCTTGCGCTGCAGGAAGGACCGATAGGCCTTGATGGCCTCGGGTCCCTTCCCCATGTCCCGAAACAAATCGCCCCGATTCAGGTGGAGCACGTTGCGCTCGCGGCCCGTCTCGGTGAGCAGCGCCAGGCATTCGTCGAGGACGGCCTCGGCCTGGGACCACTCCTTTTGGGACCACAGCGCGAAGCCGAGGTTGTTGAGGATCTCCGCCCGGAGGTCGATGGTCGCATTCAACTGCTGGTTCATCTGCTTCCTCAGGCTGGCGTCCTCCACGGTGATCGCGGCCAGGGTGCCCTCAATGGTGAGCCGGCCGCTCTCGAGCCATGTCCGGTACAGCGTGGTCCACGCTGCGAGCGCCTCCTTCTGGTGCCCCGTTTTCCACTGACTGAGTGCCTCCTCGTTCGCGGCGAGCAGGCCCTGGTGGGTGCGACGGAAGTCTTCCAACTCCATCCGGTTCGCGTCCTCCATCTTCTTCGTCAGCCTTCCGTCCTCCGCCATCTCCTCGAACTCCGGAAGGGAGTATTCGCGCCCCATGTATTCCTTGCACGTGACGCTGGCTTCGCCCGTCTGCGCGAACGTGCAATCACAGGTAGGAAGCGCGGTGCCCCCACCCGTCCAGCTCATGGAGTACACCGTCTGGGGAAGTTCGAACTCCGTTTCGCCGAAGGAGATGGTCTCGTCGAGACACTCGCAGAGTTCCCGGGTCATCGCCTCGCTGGCGGTGGCGTTCACCTCGGAGGTGAGGCTGTCGACGACCCACAGGCCGCACTCCTTCGGGGACGCGGCGAGCAGCCAGCGGGAGTTGGGCAGGTAGGACCAATTGAGCTTGCGAGCCCCTCCGCCCCGGGGACCCAGCACCTTCTCCAGGGCGACCGCTGCCGCTGGGAAGGTCTCCACGGGGGAGCGGGCCTCATCCGGGGAGAGGGAGACGACCCAGGCCTCCTTCACGCGCCGCAACCGGAGCAGACACCGCTGAGCACCATTGCCAAAACGGACCGCGGCGGAGGTCTCGCTCTCGGGCTCGGGGATGAGCCGCGCGACCTTGCCCATCGTCGGACAGCCATTGAGCGGCAGACTCGTTCGTACCAGGGCCGGGGCAACGGGCTGCCCCGTGCGTGGGTCCACCACGAAGAAGGCATCATGGAACGGAGGATTATCCGAGGACTCGCGGGTCCGTGGGCTGGGGACGACGAAGTAGCCCACGCGAAGTCCGGCCTCCGGGAGTTCGACCCAGAGTTCCTCCAAGAGGAAGCGTCCGCCGCGCCAGTCCTGGAAGGCGGGGGTCTTCTTGAGGTTCGCCGACGAAATCTCCGGGGAGGTCGCGGGCGCGATGGCGACAAGGAGTGGCAGGAGGAATGAAAGCATGGGCCGTCTGTGACTGTAGTCCTCGCGCTGCCTTCGCGCGAAGTCCGGAACGCAGCGGTTCGTGTCGCTGAGGTTGAGCCACGGCGTCGCGGGCGACCAGGTGGTCACCGCGATGGAGAAGCTCAAGCAAGAGGGCAAGTACGGCTACATCGACTTGCGCGCCGTCCTGGACGACAAGGGCGAGGGATTATTCAAGACGCAGAAGGAGTGGGCGCAGGAGCCGGAGGACGACCAGAACCGTCCCGTCAACGGCCCCAGGCCCGGGTTCACCGACGCGCTTCGACTGGCACGGCAGCCCTCCCCGGGGCGAGCCAGCGTGCCGTCACGCGGTCGGCGGGGCGGCGTTGAACACCGCTCGTTGCGCGGCGAACGCACGCTGGTAGGCGGGCCGCGCTTCGGCGCGGGCGATATAGGCGGCGAGGCTCGGATACGCCTCGAGAATGCCCGACGTCTGCAGTCTGCGCAGGACCGTCACCATGAGGATATCGGCCGCGCTGAAGGCGCCTCCGAGCCAGTCCGCGTCGCCGAGAAACGCGGAGAGGTCGTCCAGCCGTTTCCGGATGAGGGTGTCCAGCGCGCGCAGGCGATGCTCGTACCAGGGCTGGTCGCGCTCGAGAATCATCACCAGACTGCGGTCGAAGATGGGCGGCTCAACCGTATTGAGCGCCGCGAACATCCACGCAATCACGCCCGCGCGGCCATTCGCGTCTTCCGGCAGCAGGCCGGCATGGCGCTCCGCGATGTGGAAGACAATCGCGCCGGACTCGAACAAAGCGAGACTCCCCTCCTCATAGGTCGGAATCTGACCGAACGGATGCAGCGCCTTGTGCGCGGGCTCCTTCATCGCCTCGAACGACAGCAGACGGACGTCGTAGGACTGGCCCACTTCCTCCAGCGCCCAGCGCACCCGCATGTCCCGCGCCAGCCCGTTGCCGCGATCAGGTGAGCGCTCAAAGGCGGTGATGGTGATGGTCATGTCCTGCTCCTTGCCCTCACCCATATCACTCCCGTCAGAGTGACTGGATGAACTTGAGCAGGGCCGCCCTCAGGGAGCCGCCCAGGGTGCGGAAGGCCTCCTTGGAGGACTCAGCTTCTCCACCGTGCCACAGGATGGCCTCGGAGAGGCTGCGCGCACGGCCGTCATGCAGATAGGCCTCCCCGCCGCTGACGCCAGCCGTCAAGCCAATGCCCCAAAGAGGTGGCGTGCGCCACTCCGCTCCCGTGGCCCCCTCCTCGGGGAGGTTGTCCGCCAGCCCCGGTCCCATGTCATGCAACAGCATGTCGGTGTAGGGACGAATCACCTGGCTGCGCAGCTCGGCGTGGGGGTGATACGGGCTGGTCGCCAACGTCGCGACGTGGCACCGGGCACAGCCCATGCTGCCGAAGAGGCCTTCCCCCTGAAGCGCCTGAGCGTCAGTGAGATTGCGGCGCGCGGGGACCCCGAGCAGGGCGACGTAGCGCACCATCCTATCCAGGTCCGCGTCAGCCAACTCGGTGCTTGCTCCGACACAGGTCTGTCCCGAGCCGCAATCCGGAACAGGGAAGACAGAGGTGGTGACCCCCATATCGACATTGAGCGCGCTCGCGATCTGATGCCTGAGCCGCGCCTTGCCCGCCTTCCAACCGAAGCGCCCCATGCGCGCCTGGCCCGTCTGTGGATCAACCACGGTCTGCATGCGACCCGAGATGCCGTCGGCATTGGCGTCGTTGGGATCGGCGAGGCTGGCAATCATGTTCTCATCGAGCGCCTCCAGCAGTCCCAGCCCGACCAGGGGCGGAGTGATTCGGGCCGAATGGTGCGTGGGAACGGGCCCCGTGAAGCTGTAGAGGGGGCGCCGCAACTGATAGCCCGTGCCATCACCGAACGTGCCGTTCGTTACCGTCCAGCCCGAGATGCTCACGTTGCCCTCGGGGCTCCCGCTGGTGCTCTGCGGTTGAAGGACCCACCCCAGTCCAGGATGCGCCGTCACGGTGGTGCCGACCGCGCCCACCCTGACGGTATAGAGGAGAGGAGGCGCGAGGACGACGTGGCCAGGATTCCCTCCACTGGCGCCACCGCCGTTCACCGTGAAGCTCACCGGGGACGTCGTGCTCAGCCCCCCCGAGATGTTGCCGATGGTGAAGTGGTACTGGACGGCCGTGCCCGCCGGGATGTTCTTGAGGAGATGGGTGTTCGCGTTGGAGCTGTCATGCGCCATCCGGAAGCTCTGCTGGGCGCCTCCGTTGAGCTTGTAGTGAAGGTCCGCCCAGGGCGCGTCATTCACATAGAAGCGCAAGGTATACAGGGACGTCGCCGGGTCGGGAGGAAGCCCGCGGCCATTGTTGGTGTGACAGGCCACGCAGCTGCGACCGATATAGGAGGGCCCGAGCTTGTTCTGCTGCGCGGTGAGGCTTGGGTTGCCAGCCTCCGAGTGGGAGCCATCGCTGAAGTCGGTGTGATGCAGGCGCCGCCCCTCGACGAATGGCTGAGCGTTCCCCGGCGCCGTGTTCGTCGCCATCTGCTTGAACAGGTGCGCCGGCTCGTTCGAGTAGCTGTAGCCAAGCGTCGTGCGCCCTCCCAGCCAGGCGGTCTCCGGCAGGGGAAACGAGTCCAGGTTCGAGCCCCTTCCTTCCCAGGGCACCATGCCACCCTGGCCCACGATGTAGAGGAACGCCGTCCCGTAATAGTTGGCGCGTCCCACGACGGGAGGGAGCAGGAACGGGCTGATTTCAATCTCCATGCGGTCGCCCATCTGGATCCGCCGGTTCTCCTTCGCATTGTAATTGATGGTGGCCGTGTAGTGCAGTGGATCCACCTGCGTCATGTCCACGTTGAACCAATACTGAGAGAGCACCGCCTGCCCCTGGTAGAACGCGCGGAAGTCCGGCGTGTCCAAGGGCCAGAGCGTGGTGATGTTGACGGTGATGTCGCCGCCACCCTTGGCGACCCTGTCGATGATCTCAATGCCGTGGGTGCGGTATTCGAAGTACAGCGGCAGGTAGTGCTCGTAGCTTTGGAACTGGGATTCACGGGCGTGGCGATCACGCGACCGGTCCGCGAGGCGGGTGATGAGCGCCGTCGGCGTATCCACCACGACCGCGGGCTCCAGCGGGGTGCTGGAGTCGAAGAGCGGGACCACCGAGAGCATGGACGCCGGCATCGAGGAAGGCGCGGGCTGCGCTTCATCGCGCTCGGCCTGGGGCGCGTTCCCGCAGGCGCCGATGAACACCCCCATGATGGCCAGACTCCAAGCCGCCGCTCGTGTGCTGGAAGGTTCTCTCATGCCCTGAAGTCTATCGCATCAAAAGCCGGAATAGACTGATTTCGAGCTTAACTCGCCATATGTATGGCGTCTGTGTGGAATGAGATAATCGAGCGGCTTGCTCAGGCGCGCCCTGGCGTCATCCGTCTGGATGACGCACACCGCCCATACACCAGCGCTACAGGAACTCGTCCCCTCCCCCAGCCTCCGGCTCCTGCGCGGAGAGCAGAACATTCCCGGGCCGCTGCTCCACGCGGAGGCCCAGGCCCAGGGCCGTCAACTCCTCGAGCGCGGCGAGGGCCTCCATGACGGGCTGGACATCCGCGACCCGGGCAGGCACGGCGATGCGCTCCAGACGCGAGCCCACCCGCTCCAGCAGCACGTGCGGAGGGAGTGCCTCGATGTATCGGCCATACAGATAGGCGGGCGCGCTCAGCTGGGCGACCTCGGAGGGTGAGAGGGTTGCGACACTCGTATCGAAGCGCGCCCTCACCTCCTCCACCGAAGTGTCCTGACGCCACAGCCCGAGCAGGGAGCGCAGGAAGTCCATCAACGGTTGCGCCCGGGACGAGCCCAACTTCGCCGAGGCGACCTCCAGCGCCCGCTCGGCGCGTGCGGTGTCCGGCTCGACGAAGAACAGCGGCAGCACTTCTTCGATGCCTGGGGTGTAGAGGGGTTCGGCGAGTTGCTCCGGCGCACCCGCGAACGCGCGCAGCGTCTCGGGTTCGAGCGGCTCACCCGCGAGCCACCGGCACCACAGCGCCTCCAGCGAGCCCGCGGCGAGCGAAGCGCGGCGCAGCAGATGGGGTCGGGCCTGCTCCACGCCTCCGAACAACACGACGGTCACCAGGTCCGCGGTGCAAGGCCCCTCGGGGAACTCGAGCGCATCCACCCCCGTCCAGCGCGCGTACCGTTTGCGCTTCAGGTCGCGCTGGACCTCGCTCGCCACCTCGCTCCACGCGGACCAGGGCACACCCAGCGCCGCGTAGTCCTTCCGGAGTCCCTCATCCGCGGGGGCCGAGACCTCGTTGGGGCGCTTCTTGAAGTCGGTCCGCACGCGCTTGAGTTCCTTCGCGAGCGCGGGCAGCTCTTCCGCTGGACAGCCCCCAGTCAGGAGCCGGAGGCGGGAGATGGGGACTCCGGGCAACTTGAGCAGCCAGGATTTGAACGCCGACCAGGCGGGTGCGGAGAGGTCTCGGGATTCCACGGTCTGTCCTCGTTCAGGCGCCAGGCCCGCGCCCCCTCGATGAGGCATGGGGTCATGTGGCCTGCCTGGTCCATCATGAAAGTTTGCTCCGGTGATGGCTACGCCCTCGGCCTGGACCCCCGGGGCGTCCAGGCTTTGTCGGCACATGTGGTCGGTCGAGCGCCAGCGTGGGCCCGGAGGGCGTGGTGTGCTCCATTTTCTGTCAGCCCCTCGCAGCCGAACGATATGCTGAACTCATGGAGACGCTGACTGACTGGCTCTTGATTCTTCTACCCTTCGCGGGATTGGTCTCGCTCTGGCTCGTCACGAACGCACGCGAAAAGCAAGTCGCCGAAATAGTATACCGAGCCGTGGACGAAGGCCGGCTGAGTGACGTCAAGTCCATGCTCTCAAAGCATGCCTTTCCGAACCAGCGCACAGTCGTCGTCGCGACCTCCATCGTCAGAGCCGTTCAATCAAGACAACCTGCGATCCTCGACTTTCTTCTCAGCAAAGAGCTGAAACCCATATCACTCACTCAGAAGCTTGATTCATTTCTTCACGAGCAGTCGCTGAGAGGTGGCTGGAGGGGCGTTGTTCTCTGGCAGTCGCGAACCTCGCACATGTTCGAGCCTTGGAGAGACCTGAGCAAAAGCGATAAACTCAAGCTGAGAAGCAGGGCCTCTCGCGGCGACACGGTAGAAACGGCAAAGGCCCATCTTCGTGGCGAACGTGGACGATGGACCGTCCCATGAAGAGGGAGAAGCTCGGCCACCCTGCATGAGTGCGTCAAAACGCGCATCACGACGGTGATCGATGCTCACGGCGAGCCGCCTTCCCCCCACTGAAGGAGCGCGAGTCAGCGCCGGGCGGGAGGGAGGCTCACCTCCGTCTTGCCGGGGGATGCGACGCCCTCACTCCTCGCGAACGCGCTCGGCATCAACCTCCCCGGCTCCAACCCGGATGGCGGCACCGCGGCGCGCTGAACCGCCCCTGCCGCTCCGTCTTCCGCCGTTCGGAGGCTGGGTGTACGCTCGGTGTCGCAGCGGTAGATGTCCTCCCCCTCATCGGATTTCCCTGATGCGCGACGGTGATGCCCTCAGTGAGGTCTGCCGCAGACTGGGACCGGCCATCTACCGCCGGTGTCTGAAGATCCTGCGCAATCCAGACGAGGCCGCGGACGCCTGTCAGAAGGTCTACATGCAGTTGGTGCGTCATCGCTCCCGGCTTCCTCCGGAACCCGAACAACTGCGCTGGGTCTACGTCGTCGCGACGCGGGTGTGTTTCGCCCAACTGCGCGACGATGCCTGGGAGACGGCGAGCGGGGCGGAGCTGAACCACGACGCGCCCGCGCCCACGGACAGCTTCGCGGAGGTGGCCGACCGGCAGATGGCGCTCAAGGCGCTCTCCTGCGCCACGGAGCACGAGCGCATGGTCGCGTGGCTCGTGCTCGTCGATGGCCACTCCCAGGAGGAGGCCGCCGAGCTTCTCAGCCTCTCGCGCAAGACGGTCGGCAAGCGCATCCAGCTCTTCCTGGCGAACGCCCGCCGAGGGGTCTTCGAATGAACGCGGCACGGACGGCGCAGTGCCCGAGCGACCTCGCGCTCGAAGAGCACCTGCTCCACGCGAATCCCGCCACTGCCCGGCACATCGCCGGGTGTGCCCATTGCCAGACCTGGGAGTGGTCCGCCGCGGAGGCCTCGCGCGCCTTTGCCCGCGAGAATCCTCGCTGGATGGCGAAGACCCAGGCCAGGTCCCGGCCTCTGCCGCGATGGGCACCGCTGCTGCCGGCGGCCGCCCTCGCCGCGGCCGCCCTGTTCTTCCTCCGCTCCCCTCCCCCGGAGGCCCCGCTCTATGCGACCAAGGGCGAGGAGCTCACCGTCTACATCGGAGGGCAGGGAGCGCCGCGAGCCGCGACCCAGGGCGAGCGGGTGCGACCGGGAGAGGCGCTCCGCTTCCAGGTGGCCCCGGGCTCGGCGGCCTTTGTCTGGATTGCCTCCGTCGACTCGACGGGCTCCGTCTCCCGCCTCGTGCCCGCGGAAGGGACGACACCACTCGCGGTGGACGGGACACAACTGCTTCCGGGCAGCGCGGTGCTCGATGCGACTGAAGGACCGGAGCGGATCTGGGCGGTGATGTCGCGGGAGCCCCTGAGCTGGGCCGTCGTGGAGCAGGCCCTCCAAGGGAGCCCGGTGCGAGACTCCACGGCGGTTCAAATCCCCGGCGCTCGGACCGCCACGGTGTTGCTCGAGCGCGGCGCGCCATGAGCCGGCTTGCGTTGCTCCTCGTGTTCTTCTTCGCGGCCTCCGCGGAGGCCCAGTTGCCCGAACGGCGCTTCGCTCTCGCGGTCGGCGGCAACGTGGGCGCACCGGGCCACGCGCGGCTCCGCTTCGCGGAGGCGGATGCCTCGCGCTTCGCGGACACGCTGAAGGAGCTCGGGGGCTTTCACGGCGAGGACGTGCGCGTGCTTCATCAGCCCACTCGCGCGCGGCTGCTCGCGGAGGTGCGAGCGCTCGAACAGCGCATCGCCGAAGCGGCCCGCCACTCCTCGCGGCGAACCCTGCTGCTCCTCTACTGGTCCGGGCATGCCACGGAGCAAGGCCTGGAGCTGGGAAGCGAGAGCCTCTCCTTCGCCGAGCTGAGGAAGCTGCTCGGGGCCTCGCGTGCGCACGTGCGACTGGCTTTCGTGGATGCGTGCAGGTCCGGAGGGCTCATCACCCCGAAGGGGGCGAAGGCCCTTCCCGGCGGCTTCGCGCTCGACGTCACGAGCGACGAGTCCCCGGATGGGACCGCGATTCTCGCGTCCTCGGGTCCAGGGGAGAACGCGCTCGAGAGCGCGGAGCTGCGCGGGAGCTTCTTCACCCACCACCTGACAGCCGGGCTCCGAGGCGCCGCGGACGCCGATGGAGACAGTCGCATCACGCTCCAGGAAGCCTATCGCTATGCCTATGCGAAGACCGTCTCCCACACGGCCGAGGTCTCCGGAGTCGCCCAGCGTCCGACGTATGCCCTGGACCTGAAGGGAAAGGGCGAGCTCGTGCTCACCGAGCTGCGCCACGCGGACGCGCGTCTCGTCTTCGCTCCGGGGACGGAGCCCGACAGGCGCTGGCTCGTCGTGCGCGACGAGGGGCTCGGCGAGGTGCTGGAGCTCCGAGAGGACCCGGTGAAGCCACGGCAGCTCGCGCTGCGTGCCGGAAGCTACCGGCTGATTCGCACGACCGCGGACGATGTCCGGACCGGCGCCTTCGCACTCATGCGCGGGGAGGAGCGGACGGCCACGACCGTCACGCTGACGCAGCGGCCTTTCGCCGAGCGCGGAGAGAAGGGAGGCGAGGCCGTCGGACGGGAGCTGGAGTTGTTCGCCGCGGTCGGTCTCAACACGCCGCCACTTCGGGGCATGGGACTTGCGCCCGCGCTGGTGCTGGGAGGGGACGTCGCGATGGGGACATCCCAGACGCTGCGGCTCCGCGCGAGATATCAGGACGGCCGGGGCCAGGATGCCGGGCTGCCCTACGCGCTCCGGAGCCTGGGAGGGGATGTCGCGTGGCTCTGGAGGCTTCCTATCCGGGGGCTCGAAGCCGGTGGCCGGCTGGGTGCGGATGCGGTCCGGCAGTCGGTGGCGAGCACGTCGGAAGGGACGGCGTTCCGCGGACGCGTGGGGGCGGTGCTCTCCCATGCGCTGCCCCTCGGGGGCCGGGTCTCCTGGTTCTCGGAGGTGGAGGCACAGCTCGCCTCGTTCAGGCTGAATGACCGCGTGGTCCTTCGACCCGCGGTCGAAGCCGTCACCGGCCTGGGCTTCCGACTCTGATGCGTGGCGTCCTCCTCGTCGCGGCCCTGGGCATCATCGCGTGCGCGTGTGGCGAAGGCCTCTTCGATGCACGCGGGCGGCCCGACGTGCGTGTCATCGGGCGCGAAGGCGGCACCGTCACCTCCCGCGATGGTCGCCTCCGGGTGACCCTTCCGCCGGGAGCACTCAAGAGCGAGGAGACCGTCTCACTCCGGGAGCTGGGGGTGCGGAACTGGTCGGTGGGGGTGGCTTATGCCCTGGAGCCTTCCATGCGGACGCTCGCCGTCCCCGCGCGGGTGGAGATGCGCGCCGAGTCGGCCCCGGGCCACCGTGGCCCCGCCTCCCTTGTCCGGATGACCCGGGATGGCCTCCCAGCCCCGATGGCCGGTTCCTGGAGCGAAGGGACGCGGAGCTTCGGCCAGCTCTCCGCGCTCGAGGACCTCGCGCTCGCGCAGCCCTTGTGCTCCGAACCCATCGAATGCGCGGATGGCTTCCGGTGCGAGGACGGCGCGTGCAAGTCCTGTCCCGCCAACGTCTCCTGCCGGGCCAACCCGGACCTTCCCGGCCCGCGGAACACCGGAGTCCCCCCGGGCACGACGCTGGTCCGGCATGAGGGAGACGTCGTGCTGGACACACCGGGGGCCGTGCTCGAGGACCGGGACATCCACGGTCGACTCATCATCCGCGCGAACGACGTCACCGTGCGCCGGTGTGTCGTGCACGCGCCGGTGCCCCGCGAGATTGACGGCATCATCAACGTCTCAGGGGCGACGGGCGTCCTGCTGGAGGACATCGAGGTCTTCGCCGAGGAGTCCTCGACGCTCCAGTGGGGCGTGGTGGGCGGAGGCTTCACCGCGCGCCGGCTCGACGTACACGGGGTGGTGGTGGGGATGGGCCTGCGGTCCGGCGCTCGGGTGGAGTCCTCGTGGATCCACGCATTGGACCCGGTGGGCGCCCAGTACGGCATCAGCGTCTTCGAAGGGCGCGACATCGGCATCTATGACAGCAACGTGCATGGCCCCGGGGAAGACATCGGCGCGGCGGTCTTCGTGAACCAGCAAGTGGGGCCCACGCGAGACGTGAGGGTGGAACGCAACCGGCTCGACCGCGGCAGTTGCATCGTGAACCTGGGACATGCGGGCGGCACAAGCCTTCAAGGCATGGTGGTGCGCAACAACGTCTTCGGCGCCCGGACGGTCTACGACTGCGCCGTGCTCGTGAGCACCCAGACGCAGCTGTCCGCCGAGGGCAACGTCTGGGAGGCCACGGGCGTGGAGGTCCCCATCGAGCGACACGATTGAGACCTCCGGGATGCCGCCCTGAGGCGGCTCGCTAGTTCGACGGAGGAAGGACCGTTCCGTCCTCCCAGGTGTTGTTGGACCAGACGTTCCCCGGCTCCGAGGTGTCGAAGCTGGTGATGGCCCCGTACCAGCCGCAGCGCCCGCTCTGACCGCGACCGAAGACATTGCCGATGAAGCGGATGTTGTTCGTCGCGCCCGAGTACGGCTTGCCCTGGGACGACCCGCCGTAGGCGCAGAAGCCGCCCGTCGTGCCGGGGAAGAAGTTGTTCTCCACCAGGTTGTTCTCCACCGGAGCGAAGTCGCCATAGCCGGTGAGCGCCGCCGAACAGCCCGCGTCGGGCGGCACGTCCGGCGCGTCGCAGACGATGGTGTTGTGCCGGAGCGTGACATTCCGGCCCATCCGGATGCCGGACTCGTGCGCGGTCCCCGTCTCGTCCGTCATCTGGCCATGGACGTAGGAGTCGCGAATCTCGCAGTCGTGCCAGCAGTGGATGGAGCGATTGCCACCCTGCACGTGCACGCGAACGGCGGTGAAGTTCACGGCGCCTACTCCCGTGACGATGCGGTCACCCGCGTCGACGTGGGAGTCGGTGAGCGTGAAGGAGAAGCCGGTGGAGTTCTCGTCGGTGGAGACACTCCCGTTGATCTTCGAGTTGCGGATGATGACGCCCGCCGCGCGGATGGTGAGGTCGCAATTCACCGTCTTGGAGTCGATGAGCGTGTTGGCCACGGAGATGGAGCACGGTCCGGTGTAGGGCGTGAGCTGCGTTCCCGCCGGCACGCCTGTATTGCTCGCATTCGGAAAGCCGCCGGCCGGAGGGCTGGAGCCGGTCGTCGCCGTGACGGCGTTCGAGTCGGCGCTGAGATTGCCCGCGGCATCACGCGCCTTCACCAGGTAGCTGTAGACCGTGGCCGCCGTGAGTCCCGTGTCCGAGTAGGTGCGGCTCGCCGTGGAGGCGATCTTCACGCCATCGCGGAAGACGTCGTAGGCCGCGACGCCGACATTGTCCGTGGAGGCATTCCAGCCCAGGTTGATGGCGCTCGCGGACGCCGCGGACGCGACGAGTCCCGAGGGGGCGGTCGGCGCCTGGGTATCCGGCGAGGGCTCGCTGCTGTCCGGAAGGAAGACCACATCCACGGCGTAGTCGGTGTTCTGGTAGCCCTGCGTCGGAAAGCCGCCGCCATAGCGATAGACGCCGTTGACCCCGTCCACGCCCGATGCGAGTCCCCGGATGGGGCCGCGTGACTTCTCCGTGTTGAAGCCGCCCACGGTGGCGCCGTACCGTCCGGCCGCCGCGTAGTACGACACGACATAGGTGGTCCCCGCGATGACGGTGATGGGGGAAGCGAAGCGCACCGTCTGCCAACCCGTCGTCGTCTCGCTCGTGGAGGTCGCCTCCGCGAGCTTCGCGCCCGCCCGGTTCCACAGACTCACGCGGTGCGGACCGGCATTCTGGGCCCCGCCCTTGAAGAAGCGCACGCCACGGACGGTGCCCGGAACGGACACGCGGAACTTCATCCCCAGCTCCACCGCGCCGGTATCGCTGTCCATCGCGATGGTGGGGCGCGCCGAGTCGAGGAAGAGCGAAACCTCGCCCGCCTCGAGGGATTGGTGCTCACCGGCGAGCGACCCCTGGCGCGGGGAATCGTCCACGGTGCCGGCGGAACAGGCGGACAACACGATGAAAAGGACCGCTGCAAGACTCCGAACTCTCATGGGCACTGCCTCCGAAGGATTTCTTTTCGGGCGGCTAATGCGCGAGCCGCGATTCATGGGAACCCGAAGCGCACGAAAAAGCCCTGGCACCTTTCTGTCGGTGAAAGTCCCTGAAGCTGCCCCGCGAAAAACGAGGCAGCTCCAGGCACCTGGTAGAACGCGACGCTATTTCTTGCAGGTCGTCGCCGCATCGACCTTGGCCACGTCGGCGCCCCACAGGCAGACGATGCGGTCCAAAGCCACGCCGCTGCGGGAGTTGCTGAAGAAGACGATGCCGTCGCCGGATTGCGGACGCATCGAGAAGAAGGCGCGGAAGCCGGCCTGGTTGCGTCCGTCGTGACCGACGGCGGTGCTGCCGTCACCGAGGCGTTCGATGAAGTGGCCCAGGCCGTAGGCCGGCGCATCGGGCGCGCGCGGCGTGCTCAGTTCCGCGGGGGTGTACAGCTGGACCAGTTGCGCCTGGCTCAGAGGGTGCGCGCCGGCGGTGTTCGTCATGCCGGCAATCATCCAGCGGGCGAAGTCGCGGACGGTGGTGGTCAGCGTCGACGGCGCCTGCTCGACGTAGTAGCGCATCGGCACCGGCGCACCATCGTCGCCGTGCCCCTGCGCCGCGCCGGCCAACACCTCCGGCGTCATGGCGACGCTGCTGTGTTTCATGCCCAGCGGCCTGAACACCAGCTCACGCGCCAGGTCTGAATACTTGCGCTTCGTGGTCCGCTCGATGGCCAGTTGCATCAGGGTGTAGCCGCCGCCGGAGTACTGGAGCTTCGCACCGACCGGTGCGAACAACTCCACCGCGCCGCGTCCATTCGTCTTGCCGGCCAGCGACTCATCCAGGCTCGGCAGCTCCTTGAAATCGAGCCACCCCTGATACCCACCCAAGGTCGTGCCCGCGGTGTGCGACAGCAGGCGACGGATTGTGATGAGTCGATGGTCGAACTGGCTCTGCGCCAGCGGCCACGGCGACAGCATATCGGCCACGGGTTTATCCAACGGCACGCTCCCCTGCTCGGCCAGACGCATCGCCACCCAGCTGGCGACCGGCTTCGCCAGGGAGGCGGCGCTGAACACCGTGTCGGGGGTCACCGGCACCTTGCCCGCGTGGTCCGCGAAGCCGAAGCCCTTGGCGTAGACCAGCTTGCCTCCGACAATCAGCCCCACCGCCGCGCCTGGGATACGGGCTTCTTTCATGAGGGCCGGCACTTCGCGCTCGATGACCTGGGCGAACGTCGGCGCCGCGACGGCGGGCACGGTGGGGGGGCCTGGCCTGGCCTGGAGGCCCTGGGCCTGGGCGAGGGACAGCGGAAGGATGAGGGACAGCAGGAGCACGGCACGCATGAGCGTTCCTCCGCAAGGGGGTACGGAGAAGAGGATGCGGTAGCCGGCGCGGCGCGTGGGGTGCCCGTCGCCCAACGTCTCACAGCGTCGCCGGAGTGCGCGTGGGGCGGCGCCGCGCGACGTCGTTCCTGGGGCTCACCGGCGCTGTTGCGGTGCGCTACCCTTCCCTGTCACGGCCCCGTCGATTCGCGGAGGCAGGCGGTTCCATGTCATGGACTTTCTGTCCATGGTCCTCGAGGGCAGGTCGGCTGGTGGTCTGAGGACGCCGGCCATCAAGGTGTTGCGCGCTGAGCCGTTGCGGGCAAGGAGAGGTGTCGTTCATTCCATGGGGGGGACGGTCCATTCCGGGCTCCATCCTGCTCTTTGGGGGAAGACACTCGATGCGAAGCCGTCCTGGCATGCCGTGGTCGTGGGGGCTGGGCCTTGCGCTGGCCTTGTCGCTGGGGGCGTGTGGTGTGGAGCCGTTGGAGGAGAAGGTTCGTCTTCCGGAGGATGGGGCGCTGACGCGTGAGCGTCTGAACGCCTTGTTGACGTGGGACCCGTATGCGGACGCCGTGGCGTCGGGCACCACGGCGACGGTGCTCAACGCGAGCGCGGCGCTGGGCGCTCCGGACGGGCAGGCGGCGACACTGCTGGGCTTGCTCAACTCAGCGCTGGTGCTGGACCTGGGCCAGGGAGAGGAAGGCAACGGCGACCTGCGCGTCTACTACCAGGGCCTGTCATTGGCGCTGGTGGCCCAGGTGGACTTCCTGAAGGCGGATGGGACGTTCATTGGCTCCAGTTCGTTGCACCTGGTGGAACTGGGCCTGGGGACGCATGTCGCGGTGGCGACGTACCCGGGGAATCAGCCCTATCGCTACGTGCGACTGAGGGGCGCGGTGCTCGCGCTCTACCTGGTGGACGCGGTGGAGACGTCGCTGCGGCCCATCTGTGGTGATGGGGTGATTGGTGGGGTCGAAATCTGTGACGACGGCAATCAGCTCTCTGGAGACGGCTGCAGCAGCGTCTGCAAAGTGGAGCCGGGCTACACCTGCACGGGACAGCCGAGCGTCTGCGACAACAACTCAGCGCCCACGGTCGAGGACGTCCACGCAACCACCCCCGAGGACACCTCGGTGAACATCACCATCCCCGCGGCGGACCCGGATGGCGACGCGCTTGTTTTCTCCTACACCTCGCCGAGCAACGGCACGCTCACAGGCACGGGCGCAACGGTGACGTACACCCCGAACGCGAACTTCGCCGGAGAGGACACCTTCCAGGTCACGGTCTCCGACGGCGAGAAGCAGGCAACGGCCACGGTGACGGTGACGGTGACTCCGGTCAATGACGCACCCGTGGCGGCCTCCGCCTCGGTGACGGTGAACTACAACACGTCGACGCCCATCACGTTGGCGGCCACGGACGTGGACGGGGACGCGCTTACGTACACGGTGACGGCTCCTCCCGCTCACGGAACCCTGTCCGGGACGGGCGCCCAGTTGCTCTACTCGCCAGCCGTGGACTTCCATGGGGAGGACTCGTTCACCTTCACGGCCAGCGACGGCGCACAGACCTCCAATACCGCCACGGTCAGCATCACTGTCAGGCCGCCGCCTGTCTGTGGCGACGGCAACACCGATTCAGGTGAGGTGTGTGACGACGGCAACCGCGTCGCGGGGGATGGCTGCCGGGCGGACTGCCAGGGCGTGGAGGTGTGCGGCGACGGCCTGGTCGACAGCGCCACGGGAGAGCAGTGCGATGATGGCGGCACGACCCCGGGGGATGGCTGCGACGCCACGTGCCAACTGGATGCCTTCTCGAATGTGCCCCCCACGCTCATCAGCGGGACGCTGAACTGCACCACGGCCAACTCGAACACAGGGCGCAAGGCGGCGGTGGATGCACTGGGGCGCTTCTACGTCGTCATGCGGTGTGGTGGCGAGGTCCATGTCAGCGTGAGCGTGGACCGTGGCGTCACCTGGGTGGGGCCCACTTCCCTGGGAATCACCAACGCGGCGGAGGTCGCGATTGAAGGCGGCCCCACGGGAGTCGCGTACGTCGCGGCGACGGCGAGCCCGGGCGTGGTGCTGTTCACCCGGACCGTCGACGCGGGAGCGAGCTGGGAGGCGCCGCGGTCCCTCAGTGCGGCCGCCAACGCCACCATCAGTCTGGATTCCAGGGGCGACGCCCTCTACATCTCCGTCTCGCGAGGCAGCGTAGGGGTGCGCGTCCTCCGGAACTTCGCACGAGGCGCGAACGACTTCAGCGCGACAGACGTGGACCAGGCCAATGCCTACTTCGACGTCCTCGTGGACAAGATCAGCGGAGATGTCTTCTCGGTGAGTGACTCCCCCGCCTTCCGCATCAGCCGCAGCAGCGACCAGGGGACCAGCTTCGGCCCGCTGAGCTCCCCGCCGGGGCAGGCTTTTTTCTCGGACTGGACGGGCTCCAACGGCTTCATCTACGCCACGGGCACCAACGGGGACAACAACGTGGACGTCATCCCCATGTCCGCGCCGGGGACAAGCACCCAGGTGCCGGGCCTCCCCACGGACGTCACTTCCGCTCCTCGTAGGACGATTGACTCGGACGCGCTCGGCAACGCGTACATCGCCACCCAGCGGGGGACGGGCGACATCCAGTTGGACCGGATGCTCGTGGGAGCCACCCTGATTCTGGCCACGGATGCCAGGACGGTGGGACCGGGCGCCGTGCCAGCGGTCGCGGCGCTCCCGTCGAATGGCGGCGCCCTGGTGGCCTATACGAACGGCACCAGTGTCTACGCCTCGGTAGTGGTCTACTGAATCTGAAGCCACCGAGTCACTGATGCGCGCCTCCCGGGTACCTCGGGAGGCGCGCATCCAGTTCACCGTGATTGGGGCCACGCCTTCGAGCGGCGTTCCGGAGGGACGAAACCGCGTCCCATGAGGACGCAATCGCTCCACCACGCCGCGCATCACCGGGCGAACACAGCCTTACGCCATGTTGGACTGTGCATTGCACTGCATTCCTGCCCACTCCGGAGGAACAGCCGCGTGCATGAACTCAACAAGAGGTTCAAGGCAGACCCGCTCGGTTTCATGAATCGGCTCATCATGGTCACGCTGCCGGCCCAGCCCTGCCCGACCTGCCATTGCGTGATGGACCTGGGTCAGGGGGGCTGGGCGGTCGACAACGTCTATGCCCGCCCGGAGCCGATGGTGCTCACGTTTGACTTCGTCGCGGGAGCCTTTGGCGGCAACATTCCCGCGGGACAGACCTTTGGCCAGGCACTGGGAGCAGCGGCACCGGCAGGACTGGCCTTCACCAACGCGGCTGCCAATTACGCGGCGCTGCAGGTGATGAAGGTCGGGCTCGCCCGCGTCGCGAATCCCGTGGGGCGGTGGACCCGCCAATACACCGCATACTGGCTACCCTGGGCGACGCAGGGCGCGAACGAACTGCATCTGAATGACCCGCACGTCCGGTTCTTCTTCACCGCCATGTTCAGCGGCTGCACGTTCTGCGTCGCCACGCCCGCGGGCGGCGCGGGGCCAGCCAACGTCTGGGTGACACACATTGCCTGGGATCCTGGGGTCAACGCACCCGCGGCCTGGGGCGGGGCAGCGCTCGCTGGCGGCGTCAACGTTGATGCCCGGAGGCTCAGCGCGGAGCGCGCCTTCTACACGGCCCGAATGGGCGCGGGCACGAATGTACGGTCGGTGGCCCTGCGCCCCGATGCGCTGCCCGGTTTCGCCGGCGTGCCGCCGGTGGCCGCCGTCCCCATCACGGCGCTCGGCGGGCCACTCCCCGCGATGCATGGCCGGTACTGCTACGGCGACAACCCCGCGCTCGTCCCCAACCCGGGCATCGCCTTCATCGCGGGATGGAGGGACGACAATGACCACTGGCACTTCGCGGTTCAAAAGCACCCCGGGGGCTTCACCGCGCTAGGAGCACCGATGCAGCGCGCCGTACACACCATCGTGCCGCAGGGCGTGCAACAGTTCTTATGAAGCGCGTCAAGGCGCGTGAGCACGGCATCCGGGCACGCGCAGGAAACGCTTCTGCTCGAAGGGCGGATGGGGGACGCTCCGAAGCCACCCACGAACGGAGCGTGTGATGGCGTACATGTTGTTGATTCTGGAAGAGAGCACCCGCAAGAGGAGCCGGACACCCGAGGAGGGAGGGCGCGAGATGGAGCGGATGGTGGGCTTCGTCGAGGACCTCAAGGCCCGAGGGATATGGAAGGCGAGCGACTCGCTCCGCTCCGTTTCGGAAGGGGTGCGGGTCGAGGTCCGAGGCGGTCAGCACACCCTCCGCGATGGCCCGTTCGCCGAGTCCAAGGAGATTGTCGGAGGCTACGTCCTCTTCGACTGCCCTACCCGTGCGGAGGCGCTCGAGATCGCCAGCAAGTGTCCCGCGGCCGAGTGGTCGACGGTCGAGCTGCGTGAAGTCGGCGTCTGCTACGAGGAAGACTGACTGCTGTCACGCCCCATCGCAGGGGGACCGCCGAGCTCCGGGTCCACGTCATCCAAGGGAGGCGCCGGGCTCGGGGTCACGTCTCCAGCCGGGGCTCCGCGCCCGCGTGGCCTGTCTGCTTGGGTCAAGTAAGCTTCCGCCATGCGCCTCAGGAGAGCCGAAACCGCCGATGCCACGGCCATCGCAGCCATCATCATCCCCACCATCCGCGAAGGCACGACGTACGCGCTCGACGCGAACATGAGCGAAGCGGACGCGCTGGCATACTGGATGGGTCCGGACAAGGAAACGTTCGTCGCGGAGGAGGACGGTGTCATTCTCGGCACCTACTTCATCCGCCCAAACCAGGCAGGCGGCGGACGACACGTCTGCAATTGTGGCTACATGACGAGCGCAGCCGCGACGGGCCGAGGCATCGCGCGTCGCATGTGCGCGCACTCGATGGAGTACGCACGCTCGCGTGGCTACCGCGCCATGCAGTTCAACTTCGTCGTCAGCACGAACGAACGTGCCGTGAAGCTCTGGCAGGCACTCGGGTTCGAAATCGTCGGGCGTCTCCCCCTCGCGTTCCAGCACCCCACCGCGGGCGAGGTCGATGCGTTCGTGATGCACCAGCCGCTCTGACACCCGCTCGACAAGGCCGCGCCTACCCAGACTCCGGTCACCATCCAACCGGACACCGCGACGCGGTTGGGATTGCAGCGGATTGTCAGAAAGGGAGCCAGTGGCCAAACCGGAGACTGGGTGCGGCTTCCTGACTTCCAGACCGAAGCCTGGATACCGGGCCCCCACTGGACCCAGGACCAGCTCCCCGTGGCCGCGGAGGTACAGGACCGGTCAACGTACGAGGATGGGATACTGGGCCAGGCCTGGTTCGCGGGGCGCGTCTGGACCTTTGATTATCCCGACAAGAAGCTGTGGCTGCGTGCTTCGGGAGATCTCCCGGCGGTGGAGCCTCGGCACCGGGTCCTGCTGGGATTCTCCTCGGATTCAAGCTGTCTTCGAACGCGCTTCCGAATAGGGCGGAGCATCCGTGACGGATGGCGACGAGGGCCCTGCCCGGGGGCCCTGCCTTGGCCTTCGTCGGAAACACGGCGTCCCGGCGCTCCCCGCTTTCCTCAAGACGCGGCGTGACGAAAAACATCGGGGCGCGGAAATGGATGCCGCACGTCGGGCGATGTCCCCTAGCATCCAGCGCCTCCCCCCGCTGAGAGCCGACTCCGCTGAACGCCACCGAACCGCGCCACCTCGCCGGCCTGGACCTGCTCCGGTGCCTGGCCATCCTCATCGTCGTCCTCTTCCACTACCCGCGCCCCGACGGCCACGAGACCTACCAGGTGCTCGCCAACTTCGGATGGACGGGCGTGGAGCTGTTCTTCGTGCTGAGCGGCTTCCTCATCGGCTCGCAGCTCCTGGAGCCGGTGTCCCGGGGCGAGACACCGTCCCTGAAGCGCTTCTACCTGCGGCGCTCGCTGCGCATCCTGCCGCCCTATCTCATCGTCGTGGCCCTGTACCTCTTCATTCCCGCGTGGAGTGAACGCCCCGTGGAGACGCCCGCGTGGCGCTTCCTCACCTTCACGCAGAACTTCGGACTGCGCCTGAACGGCTTCTCCCACGCGTGGTCCCTGTGCGTGGAGGAACACTTCTACCTGGTGCTGCCCCTCACCGTGCTCGCGCTGCGCGGACGCGTCCGGGCGCCGCACCTCCTCGTGGGCGCGGTGGGGTTGTTGGTGGCCGGAATGCTCTTGCGCGGCGGCCTGTGGCAACGCCACTTCTCGATGCTCGGGCCGGGTGAGGCCGGCTGGCGCGGTTACGACACGCTCCTGTACTACCCGACGTATGCGCGGCTCGACGGGCTGGCGTGCGGCGTGTTGCTCGCGGCGCTGCGCGTCTTCCGACCCGCGGCCTGGGAGCGCTGGACACGAGGGGCCCGCGCGGCAGGCCTGGCGTTGGTGGGGCTGGCGTGCCTGGGCGTCGTGCTCTGGCTGAACGAGGAACACTTCCGGTACCTCGCCCACACGATGCTCGCGTTCCCCCTGACCTCGGTGGGCTACGCGGCGCTGCTCGTGGCCCTGGCGGGCCCCACCGCCTCGCGTGTGTGCGCCCGCATCCCCGGCGCGAGGACCTTCGCGGTGCTGAGCTTCACCGTCTACCTCACCCACAAGGCCGTGCAGCACGCAGTCCGTGTCGCGCTGGAGCCCCATGGCATGGACGCCTTCCACCCCGTCACGCTGCTGGGAGGCGCCGTGGCGGTGCTGCTCGCGTCGCTCGCGCTGCACCACGGCGTGGAACGGCCCGCGCTCAAGTGGCGTTCGCGGCTGGAGACACGGCTCGTCGGTGAGCCTTCGCCTCAACCCGCCGCCCGCTAGCCCAACAGCCTGGCAAGAGGGCGCCCATTCCGCGTGGACTCCGGGAGCACCTCCTGGAGTGCCGAGCCTCTGGCGTCAGCGGTGGAATGCTCTGACATTGCGCGCTGAGTCACGAGTTTATCGGGGATTCCAGAGAACGATGTATTGATATATGACAGGGCTGCAACCCCTCACGGAGGACGCATGCGCACGTTCCTGATTGGCGGTCTGTTGGCGATGGCGGTGGGCTGTGGCGGTCCCATGGAGCAGGAGCAAGAGGAGGAGTCGAACCTGGCCTCGGAGGAGGCGCCGCTCCCGAACTGCACCAACCTCCCGACCAGCGTCACCCGCTACTACAACGCGTCCCTCACGGCGGTCATCGGTGAGCGCGGGTGCTCCTGCGGGAGCTATGTCAACTGGGGACGGACGTCGAAGTACTACAACGTCCGCGACAACTGCTAGCAAGCCGCTGAAGCAGCCTGCGTTGGAGCGCTGACGGGCGCTGCTTCATGAGGCGGCGCCCACCGGCGGGTCCGAGCGCCCGAGCGCGCTCGTGACTCACCACCGTCGGCGAACGGTCGCCTTGGGGCCGGTCACCAGGCTCGCCGCGGGCACGTCTTCAACGACGACCGCCCCGGCCGCGACCACCGCGTCGCGCCCGATACGGACCCCGGGCATGATGGTCGCGCCCGCGCCGATCCACACGTTCTCCGCGACGTCGATGGGTGCGCCCGTGAGGTACAGCCGCCGCTCGCCAGGGTCGACCGGATGGCTGACGGTGATGAACGTGGCCTTCGGGCCGACCATCACACCTTCGCCCAGCCGGATGCCGGCGTAGTCGAGGAACGTGCAGCCCTGATTGATGAACACGCGCTCGGCAAGCTCCAGACGCAGGCCGTGGTCCGTGTAGAAGGGCGGATAGATTGTCACCCTCCCCGGGAGCGGCCGGCCCAGGATCTGCTCGAACAGCGCGGCCTTGCCCGCCTCGTCCTCGAAAGGCAGGACGTTGAGGCGCGACGTCAGCTCGGTGACCCGTCGCACCCGCTCGCTCATCGCCGTGAACTCAGGTCCGAGGGCCCTCTCCCCCTTCGCCAGGGACTCAGGACTATGGATCCGCATGAGCCGGTCAATGGGCATCCCACGAGCTTCTCTCGACCCCACACCCAGGTCCAGCGCTGAAACATTCCTTGGGAGTGCGTCAAGAAGGCGCGGGCACCTGCCTGGCGATATCGATGATCGCGGCGCGCACGAAGGCGCACGCCTCGTCCTCATCCAGCGCCGCGGGCCACAGCAGGTCCATGCCACCAGCAGGGTGCGCGAAGGGGAAGCGCGCGCTGCGAAGGTGCGGCCGCTGCCGCAGGACATGCGCCGCGAAGACATCGGGCAAGGTCGCTACCAACGGGCTTCCGTCAACGATGGCGCCTATCGCGCTGAAGCTCGCGACCGAGCAGCGGACGCGTCGCTCGACGCCGAACCGGTCCTCGACCGTGCCGCGCAGGTCGCCGTTGAAGGAGACGATGACGTGCTCCTGCGCGAGATACGCGCGCTTGCCAGGTCGCGCGCCGAGGTTCACGTGGCGCGGGTCGAACAGGCAGACGAAATGGCCGCGGATGAGCGGCATGCGCAGAATGGCTTGCGGCAGCTTGTCGATGACCGTGGCCGCGAGGTCGACGCGACGGGTCGCCAGCGCCTCGACCACCGTGCGGAACTGGACCGGCGTGCAGACGAGCCGCATGTTGGGCGCGTCGCGACCGAGCCGGCGCAGCAGCGGCGGCAACAGCCACTCGTCCGCGTAATCGGCGAGTCCGACGCGGATGATCCTCTCGCTCTTGCGTGGGTCAAAGCGCGCCGGTGCGAGCGAGGCCTGGAGCATCGCCTCGAGCAGAGGACGGACCTCGGTCACGAGACGTGCGGCACGGCTGGTCAAGATCGCGCCGCGACCGTGGCGCACGAGCATCGGCGTTTCCAGCGACTCGCTGAGCCGGGAGAGCGCCGCGCTCACCGCCGACTGCGTGAGGTAGAGCCGCGCGGCCGCCTTCGTGACCGAGCCCGCGTCGGCGACGGCGACGAGCACGCGCAGCAGGTTGAGGTCGAGATTCCTGGCACGAACAACGTTCATGATTGGCATGCATGCTATTTGCTAGTGTGAATCGGGGCCAGCGTTAGATTTACGCCCATGACGAACACAGACAGACTCGGCGGTCGATTCACGCTCCCCGGCACATCGATCACGGTGCACCGCATGGGCTACGGCGCCATGCAGCTCGCGGGCCCGCACGTCTGGGGACCGCCAAGCCATCCCGAAGCGGCCGCGGCGGTACTCCGCGAGGCGATCGCGCTCGGCATTGACCACATCGACACGAGCGACGCCTACGGGCCACACGTCACGAATCAGCTCATTCACGCCACGCTGCATCCGTATCCCAAGAACGTCGTGATCGTGTCGAAAGTGGGTGGGCGACGTGGCACGGACAGGTCGTGGCTCCCGGCGCTATCGCCCGCGGAGCTCCGCTCAGGCCTCCAGGACAACCTGCGCAACCTCGGGCTCGACGCAATCGACGTCGTGAACCTGCGCATGATGAGCATGACGCCCACGGAGGGCCCTCTCGACAAAGAACTCGCCGTCCTCATCGAGCTCAAGCGAGAGGGGCTCGTTCGACACATCGGCCTCAGCAACGTGACGGCGCGCCAGGTCGAGCAGGCGCAAGCGCTCACCGAAATCGTGTGCGTGCAGAACCACTACAACCTGGCGCATCGAGGAGACGACGCGCTCATCGACGCGCTGGCGAAGCAGGGCATCGCCTACGTGCCGTTCTTCCCGCTCGGTGGCTTCACGCCGCTCCAGTCCTCGACGCTGTCGGAAGTGTCGAACGAGCTGGGCGCGACGCCGATGCAGGTCGCACTCGCGTGGCTGCTGCACCGCGCGCCGAACATCCTGCTCATCCCGGGCACGTCGTCGGTCGCGCATCTGCGCGAGAACGTGGCCGCGGCATCACTCGTGCTGCCGGAGAAGAGCATCACCGCGCTCGACGGAATCGCGCGTTGACAGTGCCCTGCGCCGGCTCCGGCCACCCCGGGGGCAGGCCGTGAAGAAGCGTCGGCTCAGCGTCGCCCCGGCGGAAGCGCGTCTCCGGGAGGGGGTCCACCCGCCCTCCTGGAAAGGTCGCAGTCCTCGGGACAGTCGCAGCCGGTCTCCCGCGCGTCACATACGCCGTCGCCGCAGCGGCGACAGACGGGCTGGGCCGCCGTGCCGAACCGCGAGTCACACGTCCCCTCCTTCGACACGACGCCGCAGCGAGGGAGCAACCCGGGACAGCAGGCGGCGGGGCCCGCGATGGCTCCTTCTCCGGCACACGCCTCCTCGCCGCTCCACGCAGAGCAGAAGCGGGTGCCATCACAGTAGGCCGCCTCCCGGCAGTGCTGGGGAAACTCCCCGCATCGCTCCACGGGCAATCCCTCACACCACACATCCGGGCGCGACTCCCGAGGCAGCCACTCCGTCGGCGCGGCCGGCACACCGACCCAGAGCACCACGGCGCCAACGGCGCTCCCCACGAGCATCATGAGCACGACCACGAGGAGGTGGTGCCCGGGAGATTGCGTGGCTCGCCCCGGGCGAGCAGAGACGTAAGCCCCGCCGCGTCACCGGAGGAGACGGCCTTCATCACCGCCGATTCCTCGACCTCATCGCCGGGGACCGGCTCCGGCGCCCGGTCACATCCCGACGCGAGCAGCACCCCCGCGGTGATGGCCAGGGAGCCCAGGACTCCACGGAGCCCCACGACCCACGTCTGACATTCAGGAGCCATGACTCCCATTCAACCCAGAGAAACCCCTGGATGGGAAGCCGGCGCCACCCCGAGGCTTCCGTGAGACAGCGCTCACGGAAGCCCGGGATGAGGGGCCGCTACCGGAAGTTGGGCAGCACCCACAAGTTGTAGCTGTTGGCGGTGAGGGTGAGGCTGACGAAGTACGTCCCCGGTTCGGGGTCGAAGATGGTGCAGGTCGAGTTCGGACTCGGGAAGGGATATGCGCAGTCGCGCTCCGTCGCCGTCGGCGGCGCATCCTTGCGCACCGCGAGGCTCAGGTTCCCGTAGTAGGAGCCCGTCTCGCCCGTGGTGCGATAGCCCGTCGTCACCGTGAAGTAGTCGACGCCGTCGGGAACGACAATCTTGTAGGTGCGCACCACGCCCTCGGAGCCGCTGACTCCGTAGAAGTAGTCCTGGTTGAGCAGCAGCGGGGCCTGGTCCAGACGGGGGCCATGGAAGGCCCCGACACGGACGTGGCTGAAGGACGTGGTGGCGCTCAGCACGCGGGCATACCAGGGACCCTCGGCGGGATTTTCGAGGGTGCAGCGCACGGAGCCCTTGGCCAGGTAGGCACAGCGCGGGCTCGCGGCGGTGGGCAGGGTGCCACGCTCGACGCGGACATCGAAATGCTCATACGTCGAGGTCGTGTCGTAGCGCAGCTCGAACGAATACATGGCCGCGTTGGCGGGCACGTCCAGGTGGAAGTATTGCGTCTTGCCCGCGTCGAACTGGAGGTTGGTCGCGGGGATGCCATTGGCGAGCGGCGTCACCGTGTCCGCCTGGAAGTAGCCACCCGTGAGGGTGACGAACTCGTACGCCTCCGTCCCCGTCAACGTGACGAACCACGTCCCCGGCTGCGGGTTGGCGAACGTGCACTGCTTCAGGTTGCCCGGGCCCGTCGTCGCGCAGTCCAGCGTGGCGCCGTCCACGGCGCGGCCACCCCGCTTCACCTTCAGGTTCACGCTCCCCGTCCCATTCTCGGTGGCGAACCACAGCGTGCCCTGGGCGGGAGGAACCTCCAGCTTCCACTGCTTCTGCGAATACTTCGGCCCCTTCTGTCCCGACAGAGAGACATGGGAGGTCAGCGCGGGAAGATGCTCGCCCGGCGTCATCGCGTAGGAAGCGCGCAGGACGGGCACGGACGCGCCCACCTGGTCCCGCACCGCCACGTACCAGGTGCCGGGCTGGGGGTTGGTGATGGCGCAGGTCTCCTCGTTGCCAGGACTGTTCGTGGAGGCGCAATCGTAGGCACTCGGGTCGGCCAGCGAGCCGTGTTTCACATACAGGTCCGCGTTGCCGGTGCCCGAGTAGGGAGCGCCCGACAACTGGAAGAGCAGGTCCGTCGCGCCCACGGGCACTTCGAGTCGCCAGTGCCTCGTCGCGCCCTTCGCGCCGTTGAACGGCCACTCCTGGATGTCATTGGCCAGGGGCCGCACGTCTCGTCCCGTCGTCGTGAAGCGGACCGCGCCTTCGAAGCCCTCCGTCGTCGGGCCGGTGGAGCCGTAGATGCCGCCCTGAACGGTGAGGTACCAGGTGCCGGGGGCGGGGTTGGGGATGTCGCAGACGGAGGCGGGCCCGCAGTCGAAGAACACGCTGGCGGGGGAGGCCTCGTGCCGCAGCCACTGATAGGCATACGCCGCCTTGGGCGTGCGGCGGGCATTGAGCAGCTCCGTGAGCAGGTAGGCCTGGCCCTCTGGCACCTGGATGCGGAACGTCTGGAAGGACCTGGACGCGCCGGCGACGGGCACGGGGACGCCATCCACGAGGTCGGAGGTGGGCCCCCGCTCCAGGTGCTGCCAGTAGAACGACTCGGTCGTCTGGGGGTAGTCCGACGGGAACTCCAGCAGGGCGAACCAGTCCCCGGGCTGGGGCGAGGGGATGCTGCATTCCTGCCGGACATGGCCCGGCTTCACGGATGCGCAGTCGTAGTCAGAGGACGTCGGCAGACGGCCCTGGCGCACGTACAGCTTCGCCTCGGAGTTGCCCCCCGTGTAGGCGTTGAGGCCCGTGCTTCCAACGGGGACCTCCAGCTTGAAGTAGCGCCGGGGCGGCCAGTTGTTGACGGTGGCGCCGTAGCCCAGGTCCTGCGTCGTCTCGGGCGCGGTGTAGTCCGCGGTCAGCGTGGCGTCCGAGTAGGTCGAGCTTCCCTCCAGCCGGATGTACCAGGTGCCGCCCTCCGGACGCTCGATGTCGCAGTAGCCCGAGCAGTCGTAGCTGGTGGACGTGGGCGCGGAGCCCCGCTTCGCGTGGAGCCACGTCTTGCCCGTGCCGACCGTGGTCGAGACCCTGAGCCGCGTCTGGTTCGGCGGAACCTGGAACACGAACATCCGGTCCTCGGTGGGGCGGCCCGCGATGCCCGTCCGGGGCTCGCCCTTGCGCAGCTCCTCGGGCGGAGGGGGCTCGGCCGCGGTGTACTCGGCGGTGAACGAGACGCCCTGGTAGTAGGAGCCCGACTCGGGCCAGAAGAACCAGGTGCCCGGCTGCGGGTTCTCGATGATGCAGGGCCAGTTGAACAAGCTCGCGCACTCGGCGGTCGTGGTCGTCGGGATGCCGCCCAGCCTCGCGTAGGCGTGGGGGAAGCCCGTTCCGCCGGTGCCCCAGAAGGCCAGGCGCTTCTGCCCCGGGGGGACTTCCAGCGAGTAGTAGACGTAGTCCCGGGCTCCCGCGGTGACGGGGCCTGTCGGCTGGCCGCTCTGCAGGGCCGTGGTCTCGATGCGACCCCCGTAGGTGCCCACGAGGTCCAGCCCCGTGAAGGAGGAGTCAGGGATGATGTGGACGAACCACGGGCCCGCCTGGGGCTTGTCGAACTGGCATTGCTCCCGGCCCGTGCCGAACTCGGAGCAGTCGTACACACCGCCCGCGGGCTCACTGCCATGGCGGACATACATCCAGTACCGGCCGCTGAAGATGTAGGAGACCTCGATGGTGAGGCTGCCCGTGTCGGGGGGCACGTCGAGGCGGTAGACGAACGGACCGCCATCGCGGCTGTTGAGCTCGACGGGCACGGCATTGGTGAGCGGCAGCCCGATGGGGCCACCTCCCGTCGTCGTCACCAGCAGCGTGGCGCCGCTGAACGCCGAGTAGCCGTAGATGAGGATGTGGTAGGTGCCGGCCTGCGGGTTCGTCACCGAGCAGCTCTCCGTGTTCGTGCCGCTCCGGGAGACACAGGCGTAGGTCGCGGTCGTCGGGGCGCTCGCGCGCTTCAGGTAGAGGTCCGCGTCACCCGTGCCGCCCGCGAGGCCGACCTTGAGGAGGCTCTGCCCGGTGGGAATCTTCACCGTGAAGTAGAGCGAGCCACCCTTGGCGCCGGTGATGTTGGCCTGGGGCTGGCCCACGGAAATCAGCGTGGGGACCGCGACGGCCGCGCCCAGCAGGCTCACGTTGCTGAAGGTCGCGGCGCCGCGAACCAGGAGGTACCACGTGCCCACCTTGGGGTAGCTCACCGAGCAGCCCTCCGTGGTGCCGACGACGCGGGAGCGGCAGTCGTAGGTGGCCAGCGTCGGCGCGCTGCCGTGGCGCAGGTAGAGGTCCACGTCGCCCGTGCCGCCAGAGGTGGTCACCTCCAGGGAGGACTGCTGGGCGGGGACCTCCATCGTGTAGAGGAGCCAGTCGCCCACGGCCCCGGCGACCTTCACCACCTGATTGTCCGCGAGCGCCTTGGCGACGCCGGTGCCCGTGCCAAGGGGGGAATAGGTACCGGTGAGGCTCAGCCCGGAGAAGGCGCTGGTGGCCTTGATGAGGACGTACCACGTGCCCGAGGACAGCCGGCTGGCCACGGTGCAGCTTCCCGTGCTGCCCGAGGTCGTCGAGCTGCATTGGGCATTGGCGGGCGTGGGGGTGCCCCCAAAGTAGACGTACATGTCCGCGTTGCCGCTCGCGCCGGACATGGTGAACGTCACCACGTTCTGGTTGGCCGGGACGTCCAGCGTGTAGAGGAGCTCCGCGCCGGTGGCCGCGGAGAGACCGGTGACGGGCTGGCCGTTGACCAGCGTGCCGTTGACCAGGGCCTGGGCCTCACGCTCGGTGGAGGAAGGGATATCCGCGGTCGGTGCGTCGACCGATTCGGGCGCACAAGCACCCAACAGGAGCAGCGCTCCCGCGAGCAAGGAGAAGAGATGGCGACGATGCACGGAAACCTCGTGTCGTGAATGAAGGGCTCGCCGCGACGCCGGCCTGTCGCGCGATGCTGACCGTCAAACGCAACCTGGTGTCATTTGTCGCGTCATCTACAAATGGTTCACCGCGCCGTGCGCGACGCAAGGCGTGGGGTGGCATCCCAGGGCGCGACGACCCTTGGAGTCAGCTGCCCGAACCACCGGGAGTGGAATTCGCGCTGAAGCGTGGAAACGCGTGGGGATGCGGGGCGCATTGACGGGTCGCGGACGATTCTCGTCCACCCTACCCGCGCACACGCCCCCCCGCGTACCCGCGCTACTGCTCGACGGCCGGGAGGGCGTCTCCCATCTCGCCCAGGGAGTCAGCGAAGACCCAGAAATTGCAAACGCCCGCGCCCCTCATGACGTCTCAAGACGGGGGACGGAGGTCCGAGCCGAGGACCTCAGCCAGGGGGACGCGGATATCCGACCCCGGCTGTCACATGCCTCCGGCGACCGGTGTCTTCAGGCCGAAGAGCTCGGAACCGACACATGGAGAAGACATGACCTCGACCAGGATTCCCCCGAAGGAAATCACCGGACTCTACGGCGTGTTGGTGAAGAAGTTCGCCAGCAGGACCTTCGGTCAGGTCCCCGCGTCACTCGGCGTGATGTGGCACCACCTGCCGGTACTGAAGGCCAGCATGGGCTTCGGGCAGAAGCTCCAGAAATGGGACCAGTGCGACGAGGGCCTGAAGTCGTACGCACACATGGCGGTGGCGTCGATGGTGGGCTGCTCGTGGTGCCTGGATTTCAACTACTTCATGGCCCACAATCGTGGGTTGGACGTGGCCAAGGCGCGGGAGATACCGCGGTGGCGGGAGTCGGCCGTGTTCACCCCGCTGGAGCGCGAGGTGCTGGAGTATGCCGAGGCGATGAGCCAGACGCCCCCCACGGTGACCGATGAGCTGGTCGCGAGCCTGAGGACGCAGCTCGGTGCCGCGGCGCTCATCGAGCTCACCACGGTCATCGGGTTCGCCAACCTGACGACCCGCTCCAATACCGCCCTGGGCATCGAATCGGAGGGCTTCGCCGCCTCATGCGGGCTGAAGCCGATGGCCCAGCCGAGCACCCGGCTGCGGGAGGCGTCCGCGTCATGACGGCCCCGATGCGCCCGACGTCGCCGCGAGGCGAACCTCCTGGCGACGAAGCCTGCTCGCCCGACGCGGCGCGCGCTCCGCACGATGCGATGGGCGCGGAGGAACTCTTCCTCACCCACCGCGGCCTGCTCTTCACGGTCGCGTACGAGATGCTCGGCTCCGCGGCCGACGCCGAGGACGTCGTGCAGGAGGCCTGGCTGCGGTGGGCGGACATCGGTGACGCGGGTCGGGCCGAGGTGCGCGACTCGCGTTCCTATCTGGTCCGGGTCGTCACCCGGCAGGCACTCAACCGGCTGCGCACGCTCGCCCGCCGCAAGGAGGAGTACGTTGGCGCGTGGCTGCCCGAACCGCTGCTCACCAGCCCCGACGTCGCCAAGGACGTCGAGCTCGCGGAGAGCGTCTCCATCGCGATGCTCACCGTGCTGGAGACCCTCACTCCGGTCGAGCGGGCGGTGTTCGTGCTCCGGGAGGTCTTCGACGTGCCGTACGACGAGATTGCCCCAGCGCTCGACAAGACGCCCGCCGCCGTCCGGCAGATCGCGCACAGGGCGAGGGAGCACGTGGCCGCGCGCCGGCCCCGGATGCAGGTCGACCAGGAGGAGCAGCGGGCCGTCCTGGAGCGATTCCTGACGGCCATCCACTCCGGCGACCTGAAGGGGCTGCTCGACGTGCTCGCCCCCGACGTGGTGATGGTCGCCGACGGCGGCGGACTGGCGGCGGCGGTGCGGCACCCGATTGTCGGCGGCAATCGCGTGGCCGGGCTCCTGTCTCGCTTCCCCACGCTCGCGCCTGGCGCGCGGATCGCCACCGTGTGGCTCAACGGCGCCCTCGCGCTCCGGATTGACGCCGCCGGAGACTTCGACACAGCGGTCAGCGTTGTCGTCGAGAGCGGTCGAATCACCCGGCTCTATGCCATGCGCAATCCGCACAAGATGGCCCGGCTCGACAAGGAGGTGACGCTGAGCCGGTAGCGTGCGCGGCTCGGTTCCGCCCGAGGCGCGCTCGCCATCCCCTGAACGAAGCGACGGGTCAGGCAAAGAGCGGTCTACCCTCCTCCATGGCTTCGCGGATTTCACCCGCGCTGATGTCTTCTTCACCCTCGAGGAGCGATGGATGGAGGATGCCCTGGACCGAGCTCGCCTCCTTCGGTGAGAAACCGAAATAGCTCGGCTTCTTCACTTCCTTCCCCTCGTCCCGGGCCCGCTTTTCCTCCTCCTCCCCGTACCGCGAAAACGCGCGGTAGCTGCCCTTTCCAACGCGGAGCAGCCGCGCCTGTGGCTTCTGGCCAATCTCGAAGAGGCCATTCCCCGTAGCCTCGAGCCAGCTCCCGGCGATCAGCGCCTCCCTGATGGCGAAGTGCGAGGGCTTGCTGAGCGTGGTGACGAGCAGCCCCTCGACATGCATCGATTTGCCGACGTACAGCATCGCGTCCACGCCGACGATTGCGTTCTGACAGAAGATCGATCCTGTCACCAGGAGCGCACCGTTGAAGTCGCCCTGGATGAAGAAGAGCGGGCCGTTGACGGTGAGGTTACCGTCGATGACATGCAGCGTGACGTCCCCGTCGTCAGCCGCACCAAAACTCACGGGGCCGTCGATGACCACGTCGCCCTCGTGAACAAGGTAGTGTGCGGGGTCCTCGAAGAAGACCTCGCCGAGACCGTCCTCGCTGATGCCATTGAGCGTGTACTTCGCGCTCGCGTCCTCGAACGGGACCTCGCTCCACTCCAGTTCCTTGTTCTCGGTGAACATCGGTTCCTCTTTCAAGACGCGGTCGCGTCGGTATCAAAAGTCGCGCCCGACCGTACCAATCGGCGTTCGAGCCTGTCGAGAAAGCGACGGCGAATGAGCCTCGAAGCGAGTGCACGGTGACTGCCCGGAATCATCACGGCTGCGTCGGAATGCGCGTCATGACGGTGAGCGGCGCGCACGACGAGACGACGAGGCCTTGACGAAGTCGACGAACGCGCGGAGCGGAGCCGGCACGAGACGCCGTCCGGGGTAGTAGAGAAACGGCCCGGAGAAGGACTGCCACCAGGGTTCGAGGACGGGTTCAAGGTCCCCACTGTCCAGGTGCGGGCGCAGCCAGTCCTCGAAGAGGTACACGATGCCGCACCCAGCAACCGCCGCGTCGACGGCGAGGTCCGTCGCCCCTCCGACCTGCACAATCAACTGCCCCGCCGGCTCGACCCGGACGACCTCATCGCCCCGCTCGAACTCCCACGCCGTCATCGTCCCGCTCGCGAAGCGGCCGCGCAGACAGGCATGCTCGAGCAGCTCGCGAGGGTGCCGAGGCCGACCCCGGCGCTCGAGGTAGGCCGGGGATGCGGCGGCGGAGAAGCGCTGGACTCGCGGCCCGATGGGCACGGCGATCATGTCTTGCTCCAGCTTGTCGTCGTAGCGGATGCCGGCGTCGCACCCGGCGGCGAGCACGTCGACAAAGCTCTCGTCCGCAATCACCTCCAGCCGGACCTCTGGATAGGCCGCGAGGAAGGCAGGAAGGCTTTCAAATCACCCAGGTCGACTTTCATTGTTCGCCACTCCGCACAGCCCGTGCGGATTGTACCTGATTCTCTCCAGCCCGGCGACGACCTATCTCTGTCTCATCTTCAAAGGAGAGCGCATGTCCAGCATCAATCAGGTCGGAACGTTCAGCCTTGGCGACCGCCGCGTGAGGCGGCTCGGTTATGGCGCCATGCAACTCGCGGGGCCCGGTGTGTTCGGCCCGCCGAAGGACCGGGATGCGGCCCTTGCCGTGCTTCGTGAGGCAGTCGCTCGCGGAGTCGACCACATCGACACCAGTGACTTCTATGGCCCGCACATCACCAACCAGTTGATCCGGGAAGCGCTGCACCCCTATCGCGATGAGCTCACCCTCGTCACCAAGGTCGGCGCCCTGCGGGGCACGGATGGGTCCTGGCTCCCTGCCTTCTCGCGCGAAGAGCTGACCCAGGCGGTCCACGACAACCTCCGCAATCTGGGGCTGGAGCAGCTCGCCGTGGTCAACCTTCGCTGCATGTTCAGCGTGCATCACCCCGAGGAGGGTTCGCTGGAGGCGCCGCTCCGCGTGCTCGCGGACCTCCAGAAGCAAGGCCTGATTCGTCACATCGGCTTGAGCAATGTCACGCGCACGCAGGTCGCGGAAGGGCGGAGTATCTGCGACATTGTCTGTGTACAGAACCAATACAATCTGGCGCATCGAGGAGACGATGCGCTGATTGACGAACTCGCCCGCGATGGCATCGCCTATGTGCCATTCTTCCCGCTCGGCGGCTTCACCCCGCTGCAGTCATCGACCTTGTCCGAGGTCGCCGCGCGCCTCGCCGCCACGCCCATGCAGGTCGCACTCGCATGGCTCCTGCGTCGCTCGCCCAACATCCTCTTGATCCCCGGCACCGCGTCCATCGCGCACCTGAGGGAGAACCTCGCCGCCGCCGAACTCAGGCTGCCGGACGATACGGTCAGGGCCCTGGACACCGTGGCGAACATCGGCTCCGCCTGATTCGCTCGCGCAAACGGCTTGAGCCGGTTCGCGTCTGGCTGGCCACGGAGGACACTGGCGCGGCGCCAGGACAAGCCACGCTCGCGGGTCGAGCCGCGCCTCAACGTCGAGACCCGAGGCAGGCCGTGACCGCCGCGGCCAGGTTCGACGCTCGCGGTTCGCCAATCCGGAATGACCAGTGGTTCATGACGTAGCCGAAGCCGACACCCGCATCGGGGTCGGCGAAGCCCACCGAGCCACCGGAGCCGGGGTGACCGAACGACCCGGGCCCGACAAGGGGCATCGGCGGGCAGGCCCGCCAGAACCCGAGTGACATGTAGAAGGAGCGGTTGGCCGGGACGTCCAGTCCTGGCGGCAGCCCGTTCATCTTCGTCTTGTCGGTGTGGACGACGGTCATCTTCTCGACCGTCGCCGGAGTCAGCAGCCGCACGCCGTCGACCTCGCTCACCGTGGCCGCATACATCCGCGCCAGCGAGTGAGCGTCCGAGAACATGTTCCCGAACGGGAACTCAGCAGCGCGGAAGGCACGCGTGTTCATGTAGCCGCTGGTGTGGTCGAAAGCGCCGCCGAGCTGCCCAGCCCGTTCTTGCACGGAGCCCGGCCCCCACACTGCGCTCATCCAGGCGATGACCGTGTCCCTATCGAGGCCGGTGGTCTCGATCATCCCGGCGGTCAACTCCTCCATCGTGAACGGAGCGGCGTACTCGACCCGCGCCACCCTTCCCTCTTGCTCTTCGGGCAGCCCAATCCACGCGCTCAGCCCGAGCGGGGCGGCGACCTCGTCCGCGAAGAAGGTGCCGAGCGACTTGCCGGTGATCCGCCGCACGACCTCCCCGACCAGGAACCCGAAGGTCATGCCGTGGTAGACGTGCTCGGTGCCCGGCAGCCACTCCGGCTTCTGCGCCTCGAGCGCCCGGATGACCGGATGCCAGGCGCAGGCGTCCTCGAAGGTCAGCGGACCATCGACGACCGGCAGACCGGCCTGGTGTGAGAGCAGCCAGCGCACCGGGATATGCTCCTTGCCGGCGGCGCCGAACTCCGGCCAGTACTTGACCACCGGAGCGTCCAGATCGAGCTCGCCGCGCTGTGCCAGCAGATGGGCGCAGATCGCCGTAGCCCCCTTGGTCGTGGATGCGACCAACGCGATGGTGTCCTTGTTCCACGGACGCTTCGCCTCGCGCTCCGCGAGGCCGCCCCACAGGTCGACGACGGGACGGCCGTCCACGTAGACGCAGCATGCCGCGCCGACCTCGCCAGGGGTCCCCTCGAAGTTCGCCCGGAAGACATCCGCCACTTTCCCCCAGCCATCCTCGACGTGCCCCTGCACTACGGTTCCGCTTGTCGTGTCCAACATGACGCACTTCCTTTCGAGAGGGTCTGAAACGCATTGCTTGCGCAGCGCCGCGACACGACGCATGGAGTCGTGCTTCGCGAGCTGACGTCGCAAATCCGTTGCTGCTTGTGTTTCGAGCGCGCGGTGAGTCGTGATGACGCCAATGCCTGTCCGAGCACGGGCTCGACGGCCTTCTCGCTCGGCGTGGGTGCGCTGGCAGCGGCGAGGAAATCGTTACAAACGCAGCACGTGGATGACGTGCTGTATTGCCATCAAGCGCCCTTCGCCTCTTCTTCCGCGGCGCGCGCGATGGCGTCGGTCAGCCGTTCCCGCTCCCGGACAATCCACTGTCCCCTCGGATAGTTCAGGACGAAGGTCTCGATGAACTCCACGGGGTCTTCCCCGACAATCTGGCGGACGGGAGTCCGGTTCGCCGCGCTCTGTTCAAACAGGTCGACGAGGTCCACATAAATCGCGGTCCCGTCACCCCCCGTTCCAAAGTACATCAGGTAGCGCTCCAGGGCTTCGACCGCCGTGCGATAGCTCGGGGGAAGTTGTTTCGCGCGCGCCTTGTACTGTCGCCATTGCCTTTTGTCGCCGATCACCTTCGAGATAAGCATTGAGATGAACATGTCATCCGCCTCCTTTATGGAGTTGTTCGAGCCGTTCGGTGAGGAAGCTCCACGTCCGCCAGAACTCCTCGAGATAGGCCTGTCCCTGCGCGTTGAGTGAATACACCTTGCGCGGCGGCCCCTTCTCGGACGGGACCTTCTCCACGCCCACCAGGCCGCGCAGCTCGAACCGGACGAGCAGCGCATAGACGGTGCCCTCGGCGATGTCGGTGAAGCCCATCTCCCGCAACCGCACCGTGATTTCGTACCCGTACGCCGACCGCGCGGACAGGATCGCCAGGACGATGCCCTCCAGCGTGCCCTTGAGCATCTCCGTCATCTGCTTGCCCACGAACCGCTCCTCGAACTACTCAGTGGTACTGACTACCGGTACTTAGTACCACAGAATAGCGGGAATGCAAGCCCACCTTCCCGACCGGTCGCCGCACGCCTTCATGCGAGGGCCCGCTCATGACGCTCAAGCTTCGGCTGTATGGCCTTGCCAATTTCGACCTGTTGCGTCGCGCACCGTCTGAACAGGGGATCACTTCACGAAGCCACGAGCTCGCGCGCCTGGAGCCGTCTGCGCGAGATGAGGTAGGCCACGCCGAGGTTGGGGACCCAGCAGAGCCAGGCGACGGTTCTATAGGCCGACATGAAGTCGCCCAGGGTGGGAATCAGGATGGGCATCCAGAGCCTCAGCGTGACCGCCCCGAAGCAGGCGGCATAGCTGTAGGTCATCATGAGCCGGTGTTCCTCGATGCGCCGGCTCCTGATGAGCCGATAGGCGGAGACCGTCGTATAGAGCCAGACGAGGCCCAGGCTGACGAAGCCCGACGCGGCGATGACGCCACCGGTGGCGAAGAAGCCGACGTAGACCCCTGAGAGCCCGCTCAGGAGGGCCGCTCCGACGTAGAGCTTTCCAAGGAGCCGGTGTGCGCCTGGGCGCTTGAGTCGCAGTCTCTCGACGAACTGGGTCCAGCCGATGGCCAGCGCGAGTCCTCCCAGGGCGATGTGCGTGTAGAAGGCCGCGTTCCAGACGGGGTCGGCCAGGAGCGCGCTGCTCTTCAAGCCACGGATTCCGAAGTTCGAGGCCGCGAGGAAGTAGCTGCCGGGATAGAGGCCCACGGCCAGACAGAGGGCGGCGAAGAGGACCCAGCATGCCTTGCTTGCCATCATGGAGACTCGGGGTTCGGAGTGGGGAGGCACGGTGCGGGAGATGAAACACCAGAACCCCCCGTGCCGTGCTCCTCGGACCGGCTCCTCGGGTTCGAATCCCGTCGGGGCAACCTGGCAAGCCCCGCAACCTCAAGGAGTTGCTGGGCTTTTCCTGGGCCCCCGGTTCCACCTGTGCCCTCGGCGTGCCCCTCTGGCACCTCTCGCCGGGAGGGGCACGGTCGTTTTCATGCAACGGTGTCGCCCGGCCTGTCTCTTCCCGTCAGGAGGGGGCGTTCATGCCCCCCATGACTCCTCGGGGCGACGACATGAAGGCGACGACGCGGTACCTGGTGCTTCTCTCCATGCTGGTGGTGGGCTGTGGCGGCTCGAACAAAGACGATGGGGACGATGACACCCAGTCATTCCCAGAGACCCTGGAGTGTGGCGACACCAGTTGCAAGCGCGCCACGCAATACTGCGCGACCATCGTCACGGCGGAGACGACCCACATGTGTCTGAACAAGAAGGAGAGCTGCAAGGGTTGCGACTGCGTGAACCTGGACACAGACCTCACCGCCCAGACCGGGCGCCAGGACTGCACCGCGACCGCCCGGCTCGATGTGTACTTCTCCTGTGCCTATTACGATGATGTGGACTACATCAAGACCTCCTGCACCGTACGCGCGCGCTGAGAGCATCAGACGGATACACAGGGAAGAGGCCCGTCCCCGACGACATCTTCTTCGTTGGGGAGCTCGCGTAGACGACCACGAGCCGCGAGTAGGAGAACAACGTGCCTCCACCGATTCAAGTCACCTTGGTTCCCCATGACCCGCGCTGGGCAGAAGCCGCCGCCGCGGAGGCCAGGTCCCTCGCGGACGCGCTAGGCCCCGTCGTTCTGCGGGTCCATCACGTCGGCTCGACGGCCATCCCTGGCATCTCCGCGAAGCCCATCCTCGACCTCATCCCCGTGGTCACGTCGGTGGACGAGCTCGACAAGCACCAGGGCGCGCTCCAGGCGCTCGGCTATGCGGTGTGGGGAGAGCTCGGTCTCCCAGGCCGGCGCTACTGCACGAAGGACGACCCGAGGACCCGAGAGCGCCTCGTCCAACTCCACTGCTATGCCGACGGCTCTCGGGAGATCTCTCGGCACCTCGCGTTCCGCGACTACCTGCGTGAACGGCCGAGCGTCGCCCGCGACTACGACGACGAGAAGGCGCGATGTCAGCGCCTTCATCCAAACGACTCGCACGCCTACAGCGATTGCAAGAACGCCTGGATCAAGCGCATCGAGGCCGAGGCGCTCGCCGTCTACCAGACGTGCTGAACGACGCGGGGCCTCACGAATCACACGACCGCGAGGGTCATGAGTTCGGCGGGGAACGCCTCGGCCTCCTCGCCAAAGGAAGACCCTCTTGGGTTGACCTCCGAGTGGCGTCCTTCGCCCTCCTTCGCTCCTGCTCGCCTTTTACACACGGATAGGAACACGACCCCGCCGCAGGGCCGGCGACAACTACGACGATGTGAACGCGTTCGTCAGGTTGCGCCCGTCGGAGAGCAATAGTTGTCATCAAATGGAACGAGCAGTTGCCGCTGAAGCGGTGGTCGTTAAATCATGCGCCAACTCCAGGGGGCCAGCATGGGACGACCATCGGTTTCGCGAAAGTGTTTGTACGTTCTTCTGGGAAGTATCTTCACCCTTGGCGCGGCATGTGCTCCGCCTTCGAGCGAAGAAGCAGGCCTGACCGCAAGCGACCTGCTGATGGAAGCACCCGCTTCGAGCACGGACAGGCTGTTGCTCCTGCCAGCGCTGAACACCTCCTACCAGACGGTGTTGTATGACGATGCCGTCACGCCAGGTTGGGATGCCGGCTACAGTTGGGGCAACGTCTCCCATGGTTCGACGACGAGCATCAAGGCCTACGGCGCTTCGTCGATGCAGGTCACCTCCGCCGCCGACAGCGCCCTTGCGTTGGGAGCTGACGGTCAGTCGTTCTCGACCAATACCTACACGACGGTGAGCTTCGCCATCCATCCGGGCACCGCGAACCTGACGGCAATCAAGAACCTCAAGCTCATCGTGAGCCAGGAGGGCGTTGATGGAAACGCGGGCGTCACCATCGGCAACTACGCCAGCCCGAGCTTCGACGCCCTGGGCGCGGGTGAATGGACTCGCGTCACCATCCCGATGAGCGCGCTCAAGGGCTCGCTGACCACCTTCAACAAACTCACGCTCATGGCGCAGACCGCGGTCACCTACGGCATCGATGGCATCGCCATCGAGATTCCGCGGCTGCCCGCGCTCGACACCTCCACCATGACGGTCCTGTATAACGATGCGGTCGCGTCCGGCTGGAGCACCGGCTACAGCTGGGGCGGCACCACGCTCGCACCCGACACGGCCAGCAAGGCCTATGGCACCACGTCCATGAAGGTGACGGCGCCAGCCAACAGTGCCCTGGCCTTGGGCGCGGTCGGCGCCAGCCTTCAGGTCGCCAACCACGTCGCCGTGAGCTTCGCCATCAACCCAGGCACTTCAAACCTCACGGCCATCCAGGCCCTCAAGGTCATCGTGAGCCAGGAGGGTGTCGACGGGAATGCGGGTGTCGCCATCAGCGCCTACGCGAATCCGAGCCTGGGTTCCCTGCCGCCGGGGCACTGGACGCGCGTCAGAATCCCGATGAGCGCGCTCAAGGGAGCGCTGACGACCTTCAACAAGCTCACCATCCAGAGCACCACGGCGGTGGTCTACGGGGTCGACGGAATCGTCCTGGAGAATGACACCACGAATCCGCCGACCGGCCTGGGGAAGACCTATCCCACTGGCGTGGCCTATCGCGGAATCAACCGCGCCGGGATGGAGTACGGCAACGACTGGGGCGGCTGGACCGGCCAGACCTTTTACGAGATGCCGTCGTCGACCCAGATCACCGCGGAGCTCGCATATTACAAGGGCAAGGGCTTCAACCTGATTCGCCTGCCAATCTCCTGGGAGCGCCTCCAGCACACGCTCCTGGGCCCGCTGAATACGGCGTATTCGAACGGCATGATGAATTACATCAACCTGGCGACGGCCCAGGGCTTCACCCTTGTGCTCGACCTGCACAACTACAATCGTTATGCGACGGGTGCGTTCGATGGCGCGGGAAATCAGACGGGGAACTACGTCCAACGCGTCATCGGAGACGGGACGCTGACCGTGAACCATCTCGCCGACGTCTGGACGAAGCTCGCGAATCTGGTGAAGACGAACCCCAAGGTCATCCTGAACCTCATGAACGAGCCGCATGATCTCCCGATGACGTCGACCACCTGGTTCGCCGGGATTCAGACGGTCATGAACGCCGTGCGCGCGACGGGTTCAACCCAGTTGATCCTGGTTCCCAACACGCGCGCATCGGACGTGGGGCACTGGCACACCTGGGCTCCGGGCGGAGGTCCGCTCGACTCGGTCGCGGCCCTCTCCATCACGGACAGCGCCAACAACTACGCCTTCGACATGCATTCGTATTACCCGGAAGGCTACGGCAGCAATGATGAGTCGTCCTACGGCGCACAGCTCACGGCGGTCACCCACTGGGCGAGAACCCACGGCAAGAAGCTGTTCCTTTCCGAGATGGGGATAGGAATCCACGAGTCTTTCGCGCAGCCCCAGATTACGAACGCGCTCACGTTCATGAACAACAACAGCGACGTGTGGATCGGTTGGTCTCCGTGGGATTTGACCCACTGGCAGCTCACCACCAACAATCATACGGCCGACTACACGACCAACGGCATCACGCCCATCAACTGGTACTCCGCCTTCTTGACCGCGAACTTCCTCGCGTTGTGAGCAGAGGCATCGAGACGGCGGGGCCTGTGAATGGTCCCGCCGGACTCGATGCGGAAGCCCGGCGAACCTCCGTCACTGTGCGAGGCGCAGCAGCCGGGCCACGAGGACATCGACTTGTTCCTCCGCGTGGGCGATGGAGCGCTCGAGCCGCTCACCGCCATACTCGTCGTATTCGACCGCCACGGAGTCCATGTCCGTGATGCCGATGTAGCCGAACGCGGTGCGGATGCTCGGCTCGACATGGTTCATGGCCTCGAGTCGTTCGCCGCGGCCATAGCCGAAGTCGCCGCGCGAGCTCAGGATGACGAGCTTCTTGCGCGCTTCGGTCAGCAGGGGCCAGTAGGGCTCGCCGGGCCGTGAGCGGTCGAACCCGAAGGTGCGGCCCACTCGGATGATGTTGTCGATGTACGCCTTGAACTGCGCCGGCACGTTGAAGTTGTACATGGGCACGCCCGCGACGATGAGGTCCGCGTCGAGCAGCTCATCCACCAGCGCGTCGCTCTCCGCGAGCACGTCCGTCATCCACGGTTCCCGCTTCGCGGGAGCAGTGAACGCCGCGTGAATCCACCGTCCCGTCACGGGAGTGGGAGGTGCCTGCCCGACGTCCCGGTAGACGGCCGTGTCGCCCGGACGGCTTGCCCGCCAGCGCGCGACGAAGCGGGAGGACAGCCGGCGCGTATGTGAGCCATGAGGCACCTGCTCGGACCCACCCGGGCGAGCGCTCGAATCGAGATGAAGGATTTTGACCATGGGGTGTCTCCAATAGGGTTCCGGTTGAGTCGCGCTCATCCATGGCGCGGACCGGACACGAAGAGAGATAGAGGCTGGTCACTCCCCTGACAAACGCGTATTCCTCAGGCGATGGCTGAGCCTGATTCATCCATGGGTGCTTCATGAGGGACCTCCCACCGCTGTCGGCGCTTCGGGCCTTCGAGGCGGCCGCACGGCATCTCAGCTTCAAGAACGCCGCGGACGAGCTCGCGGTGACCCCCACGGCCATCAGCCACCAGGTCCGTCAGCTGGAGGAGTGGCTCGGGCTGCGGCTCTTCGAACGGCACATCCGTCGCGTGGTCCTGACGAAAGAGGGGGCGGAGCTCTTCCCGTCGCTGAGGGAGGGCTTTGACACCATGGTCCGTGGGGTCGAAGCGCTCAGGACGCCCTCCGCCCAGGAGCTCCTCACGCTCTCGTCCACGGTCGCCTTCACGTCGAAGTGGTTGGTGCCGCGCGTGCCCGCGTTCCGGGCCGCGTGCCCTGGCCTGGACCTGCGGCTTCATGCCTCCGATGAGACCGTGGACTTGCGGGCGGGAGGAGTGGACCTGGCCATCCGCTATGGCCGGGGGGCGCATGCGGGGCTGCGCTCGGAGTTGCTGTTTCAGGACCGCTTCGCGCCTGTGTGCAGTCCGCGCTTGGGGGTGCGCGGACGGGAGGACCTCGGCCACCATCCACTCATCCACTTCGAGTGGCACCGCGTCGAGGATGCGACTCCGACCTGGAACCGGTGGTTCGCCAGCGCGGGCGGACGGTACCGCGCCCCGAACGGCGAGCTGCGATTCTCCGACGAGTCTCACGCCATCCAGGCGGCTGTCGCGGGGCAGGGCATCGCGCTCGTCAGCCTCGTGCTCGTGGCGGAGGAGCTGGCCAGCGGGGCGCTCGTGCAGCCATTCGGGCCGGAGCTGGAGGGCTTCGCGTATCACCTCGTCTACCTGGACACGCCACGCCACGCCGAGCGGTTGGGCCCCTTGCGTCAGTGGTTGCTCGCCGAAGCGAAGGTGCTCGAGGCGCGGGCGTCCGGAGTTCGGCGCCCGGCACGCACGCGGAAGCCGGGCACCTCCCGCCGGCGCTGAGTCCTCGTCAGACCTTCTCCTGCCAGAGGAACCCATGTTCACCACAAGTCCTCCGCCCCGGGGAGTCCCGGGGCAAGAGGCAAGCACCCAGGCGGGCCTACTCGAAGACGGCCGAGAGCAGGGTATCGGTGCCCGCGTCCAGGTCCTGGCGAGGCCAGACGACGACGGCGTTCCCGAGAGGGCTGGTTGCCACCTCGATATTCCCGAGGTACCCCTTCACGGTGGCGACATCGAGCCGCTGGGCGGAGGACCAGCCCGAGCCGGGCACGAAGCGTCGAGCCCAGACGGCCGTGACCGAGCCCTCGGTGCGGCCATAGACAACCGTGGCCGTGCCCGAGGGTGAGACGTGGAGGGCCTTGCCCCCTCCGTAGTCCGTCGCGAGTTGCTGGAGCGGCTGCCAGCCCGAGCCCTTCACGTAACGAGCACACCACAGCCCCCACTCGGAGCCGGGGCCATTCTGGCTCCAGACGACAAACGCATTGCCGTTCGCGTCCGCGCCCACCCGCGGCTCACCATTGACGCTCCCCTGCGAGTGGAGGGGCACCTCCTCGTCGCTGAAGCCAGAATTGAGACTGAAGGAGTTCGCGTACAGCCGGTAGTTGTCGAGGTGCCAGCGAATCCAGACGGCAAGGCCTGTCCCATCCGGGTTCAGGGCCATTTGAGGATAGCGGCCTCCGATGCTTTCGCCACGCGCCGGCACGCTCCAGCCCCCTGCTCCCTGGCGCGAGTACTGGAGAGGGCCGTTGATATCCGACCACGCCAACACCCCGTTCCCGCGCGAATCCACCCCGACGTCATAGCCGTCCACCGAATAGTCCCAGTTCGAGTCGTCGAGGGTGCGCACGAGGACCGGCGTGCCCCAGCCCGAACTCCCGGCGTACGGCTGCACCCACAGGAAGGACTGCGTGGAATTCTCCTCGACCCAGGCAGCGAGGGCCCCCTGATTGGGAGCTGTCATCACGCGGGGGGCCATCACCTTCAGCCCCGTGTTCGCGCCAAGCAATCGCGGCACACTCCAGCTCTGGACGGCGCTGTCGGAGCCCGTGGCGAGGATGCCGTAGGCCCTGCGGGCGCTGAAATCCCCCGTCGGCAACGCCTCCACCACGGCAAGAGGGGTGCCGTTGGACAGGGTCGTGAGCGCGCCCGGTTTGGGAAGTGAAGTGTCGATGGTCCCCGTTCCCACGACCTGGTCCGCCTCCCAGGCCGCGCCTGGCTTGTGGCGCCGCGCCCGGAGCCCCTCGTTGGCATACAGGACCGTCGCCACGCCAGCGGAGTCCATCGTGAGCACGGGGGAAGGGACCTTGCGGTTCGAGTTGCTCGAGATGAGCAGCGGGGCGCCCCACTGGGCCGCACGGACCGAGTAGTCCCAGGCGTGGGAGGGCGTCATCGCGTTGCCAGCGAGGTCTTTCACCCCGTTGAGGGCGACGCTCACCTGCGCACCGAAGGCCGGCCGCTGCGTCAGCGTCAGCGCAAGCGTGCACTTTCCCGCCGCGCAGCTCACCGCGCCTCCGGACAACTCCATCCCGTTTGCCGTGACGTGGAACGAGGTCGGCGTCACGCTGGCGGTGTCGAGGGTCGTCTCGCTGAACGACACCTCGATGGCGGTCCAGGGCGAGGCCGTGACCGAGGACGCGGCGGGCGTGGCGGACACCACGCGCGGCGGCGTGACGTCCACGATGAAGCCATTCGACATCTTCCAGCCCGACGTGTTCCCAGCGGCATCCACGGCACGCACGCAACTGGAGTAGCGCTGCTCGGCCAGGGTGAGCACCGTGAGCTCCGCGGACGAAGTGGCGCCCACGTCCTGGATGCTGCTCGCGTTGCCGGGGCACCCCGCGGTGGACGTCACGGCGAGTTCGTAGCGCCGGATGCCCACGGAGTCGGTGAAGCCGGACCAGCGAGCCGCGACGCGCGTGTTGCTGTTCTGATACTCGAGCTCCGCGCCGGCAAGGCCGTCCATCACCGTGGCGGCCAGCTCGGAGGGCGCCGTGCTGTCCTCGACGAACGTCAGCGCCGCGGAGCAGGCGGAGACGTTCCCGACCGCGTCCGTGGCCTGGGCCACATACGTCGACGTGCTGTTGTCGGCCACGGAGAGCGACAGGGAGACCTGCCCCTGGTTGTCGGCGGCGCGCGAGGCGAACTCCTCTCCAAGGCACGTCGTGCCCGCGAAGAAGCGCACCGCGGCCCCCGGCTCGGTGGTGACCTGGAGGACCGGAACGTTGTGGTTGGCGGGAGCAACGGGGGTGGTGGCGAGCGCTGGAGTCGCGGGCGGCGTGCTGTCCTCGCGGTAGCTGGGGCCCACGGTGCAGGCCGAGGAGTTGCCCGCCGCATCGGAGGTGGTCACGTAGGTGGCCGTGACGGTGTCATCAGGGACGGACATGCGAACGGAGAACGTGCCGGCCGCGTCCGCCACCTGGCTGTCGATGGGCGTGCCTGAGCAGGTTCCATCGAAGTAGAGCCGGACGGTGGCTCCCGACTCCGTGCTGCCAATGAGGCGCGGAGTGTTGTCGTTGGCGGTTTCCGAGGGCGACAGCCGGAGGCCCGAGAGCGCAGGCGGAGTGCTGTCCTCGCGGTAGGTCACGCCTTGAGGCGAACACGCGGAGACGTTCCCGGCCCGGTCGATGGCCAGACCATGGAAGGATGCCCATGCGTCGTCCAACACGCTCACGGGAATGGAGACATGTCCTTCGGCGTCCGCGGTGCCCTCGCCGGCAATGACACCGGAGCAGCCCGCGACGGTGAAGAGGCGCACTCGCGCCCCGGGCTCGGTCCTGGCCAGGATGTGCGGCACGTTGGCATTGGCGGGAGAGGCGGGCGCGGTCCCGATGAGCATCGGCGCGTCGGGAGGCGAGGTGTCCTCCAGAGGCCCTGCGTCCCCGAGGCCTGCATCCGTCGGGCCTGCGTCCGTCGGGCCTGCGTCCTTCTGCTCCGGTGTGCCGGAATCCCGCTCGGTGTGCGTCCCAGAATCCGTCGGCGTCGAGCCGTCAGGCAGCCCGTTGCCATTCCCCCCACAGGCAGCCAGCAGCCATCCACATACGACGGCGCCCACGAGCCCCTTCGACATCGCCATCCGTCTCATATGCTCTTTCAACGTGAGGTCCCCCATCGCGACCACGCGCCTGACGGAGCCCCCAGGGCCGCCGCCCGAGGCGGTTCATCCACTCCGGGTGATGCCTACCCGAAATTCGCTCGCCGAGCCATGGGTGACCAGGCGGTTCCGGGAGCACGGCGCTCACCGGCGCCCATGTCGCCCGCAGCCCCCTCGAGCGCTGTTTCTGGCGCTGCATCCTGGCGCCGACCTATCGTTGAAGGATGGCGATCTTCTGGTACCTGCTGGTCACGCTGCTCGGCGCGCTGGGAACCCTCTCCGTGCTGCGCGTGCTCGAGCGACTCGTGTTCGGAGGCGGTAGCGGCTCCCTCCTCGTGCAGGCCGGCCTGGGGCTCGGCTTCCTGATGCTGGCGAAAAAGGCGCTGGGCAAGGCGCGCGCATTGAAGCGCCCGGCCCCTCCCGCCGGAGGCACGGACCCAAATCCCTCCTGAACCGGAGAGCGTGATTCGCGCTCAGGCTGTCTGCACGCCCGCCAACCTCGCTCAAGGCTCGTCAGCGTGGGGCGCGCCGCCGCGGCGCGCACAGGCCTTTTCGTAGGCGGCCTGGAGTTCACCGAACACCGAGCGCACTGGGCGGGGCGCCCCCAGATGCAGGTGGCGCAGCTCCTCCATGAACGCATTCCACAGAGGCGGGCCGCCCTTCTCCAGCAGTTCCGCGCGGACCGACAACTCCTTGCTCGGCCGGGTATGCCGGCGGCCCCAGGCCCCCATCTGCGCGAGCAGGGGCACGAGCTGGATGGCCGGTTCCGTGAGGTTGTAGATCCCCTTCTGCCTGTGTTCCGGAGCGCTTCGTCGCGTCAGCAGGCCGGACGCGGTCAGCCGCTTCAGCCGGTCCGCGAGGATGTTCGACGCGATGCCCTCCTCGCTCTGCGCGAGCAGCTCGCCGTAGGTGCACCTGTTCCCGAACATGACGTCGCGGATGACGATCAGACTCCAGCGGTCGCCCAGCTGTTCGAGTGTGAGGTTGATCGGACAGCCAGATCGTTTCGTGTGGGGCACAGCGAGTCTCCTGAAGTCACCACTTGCAATCTGCAAGTGCCTCGGGCAGAAATCAACCCATTGCAACATGCAACTGGTTCCTGGAGGCCTCACGATGTCGCTCGCGCTCTATGGTCATTGCTTCTCCTCGTACACGCAGAAAGTGCTCATCTCGCTGTACGAGAACGGTACGCCCTTCGATTTCCGCAGCCTCGGGCCGGATACGCCGCAGCACTCGGCCGAGTGGCTTCAACGTTGGCCGCTGCGCAAGTTCCCGCTGCTGGTGGACGGCGAGCGCAACATCGTCGAGACCAGCGTCATCATCGAGTACCTGCAGCTCGTGCATCCCGGGCCGGTGCGACTGCTCCCCTCGGAGCCGATGGCCGCGTTGGACGTGCGCTTCCTCGACCGCTTCTTCGACCTGCACGTCATGACTCCGGTGCAGCGCGCGGTGGACGGCGCGCTGACGGGTGATTCGGTGAAGCGCCAGGAAGGCCTGGCCTTTGCCGCGCAAAAGCTGGAGCTCGCCTACGCGTGGCTCGAAGGACGGATTGGCGGCACGACCTGGGCCGCCGGTGCGGACTTCACGCTCGCGGACTGCGCGGCCGCCCCCTCGCTCTTCTACGCGGACTGGACGCATCCGATTTCCGAGGCCTTCCCCCTGCTGCGCGCCTACCGGGCCCGGTTGCTTGCCCGCCCGTCCTTCGCCCGGGCGGTGGACGAGGCGCGGTGGTTCAGGCCGAACTTTCCCCTCGGGGCGCCGGATCGAGACTGAAGCCCTGACATGCGCCGCGGTAGCGCACTGCCAGGAAGACCTCTTGACCGTGTACCCAGGCGCGCAACTTCTGCTCGCCATCGCGGCATGCAGCACGTTATCAAACGACTTCGAGCCCGCCGCGTGGCACACCGAAAACCGACCCTCCAAGCACGGCCTTCGTAGGAGCATCGTATGAGTCTTGTGGTTCTATGCGAGTTCAGAGCACGGACCGACGGGGAGACTGAGTTCCTGCGAGTGGCGCGGGCCTTGGCCTCCGTCGCCGCGACCGAGCCGGGAACGCTGCGCTATCAGTGGTTCACCACGCAGAAGCCCGGTCATTTTTCGATCATCGAGGAGTACGTCGACGCCGACGCGGCCGAAACACATAACAACCATGTCGGTTCGCTGCTCCGCGAACTCTTCGCGGTGGCGGACCTGGTGTCGGTGTCATTCTTCGGGGAACTCAACACGTACTTGCGCGAGTGGGCGTCCGGCCGCGAGGGAGTCTCAGTCAATACGCCGCTGTGACGGCGCCCGAGCGGCCTCGACACCGAGTCCGCTCGTCACCCACTTCTCGATAAGCAGGCCGTTACTCGGACTGCTCATCGAGCCTCGCGCCCCCCTGTTCGCCCGCGGCGGAATCACTTCGTGGCGGGCACGGGGTTGACCGGAGTGGGCTGGCGCGGCGCCTGGAGCCCGGGCGGTGATGCGGTCAGCGCGCCCAGGTAGAGCCGGCCGTGGAAGCCGTGGGGCTGCTGGGAGGTGAAGAGCGTCAGGCCCGCGGCCTGCGTGGAGGCCTGCCGTGCCTCGAGCGTCGGGCTGATGCCGAAGACGTTGCACTCCACGTCCTCGTCCCAGACGTCGTAGCGGCAGACGAACTGGGTGCCGCGCTGGAAGCCCACGTCCAGGGCACGCACCGAAGAAGACAGGGCGCGCGCCACGCGAACGCCCATGGGCTCGAAGTCGCCATCCCAGTTCACCTCCGTGGTGCGAGCATGGACGCTGCCCGCGAGCACCAGCGTCCAGGACTGGGGGCGCTTCGCCTGGGCGTTCAGCAGGTGCTGGGCCATCTGCGCCTCGCGTTCATTGCCCTGGGCCCTGTCGGCGTCGATGGCGGCCACGGCCACGTCCTTTCCGGAGACGCGCAAGCGGCGGGCCTGTTCGACGAGCCACAGCATGGCGCGGCTGCTGCGCCCGTCCTGGTAGGCCCGGCGCCAGAAGGCGCTCCCCGAGAGGAGATCCTGAACGGCCGATGAAGCGCCGTCGCTGGCGAGGTAGCGCTCGAGGAGCGGCTGCTCGGAGACGGGAATGGACAGCGCCAGCGTCACCGGCAGCGCCTGGGCCGTGGCCTCGCACAACATCCGCAGCGCCGCGGACGGCACCTCCTGCGTGCCCAGCGGGTCCGCCACGAGCAGGACACCTCCCGCCGCGAACAAGGACGAGGCGCCCTCCACGGGGGCACCACACGCGGGAGCGATGGCGGCGACGGGGGCCCCACCCTCCTCGCCCGCGCTCTCCATCACCACCGAGCGGAGGGGAACAGGGGGATTGCCATCCACCAGCTCCAGCGCGGGGGCCATCTCCAGCCGCTCCAGGAGCTTCTGCTCGACGCTCATGTCGCGGTAGCCGTGCGCCGGCCGGTAGCCCTCCAGCCCCGGGATGTTGTTGAAGGCCTCCGACATGGCGGGCACGGAGACCTGGTCGCGGGTCCGACCGGAGACCTCCGCGCTGGAGGCGCCCCCCTCCGCCGAATACCTGAGGCGAAAGACTCGAACGAGTGCCTGCCGGGGCCCGAGCCGCTCTCCCTTGATGTAGTAGCGCTCGGGGGGGATGACCTCCGGAATGAAGGAGGAGAACAGCTCCAGTCCCCCCTCCTTCTCCATCACGTCGTAGTGGTCCTTCTCCAGGAGGTATCGGACCGTCATCAGCGCGTCCTCGACGGGCACCTGATAGACGAGCTCGTGCGTGGGCGTCTCGTACCGACCCGTCTCCGGGTTGTACTGGGTGTCGATACCTCGCGTGAGGGTCGCGCATCCCACGCACCCCAGGAGCCCCAGCACCATTCCAAGCCGTCGCATCACTTCCTCCATGAGCCACAGTCCCTGGAGGTGGGTTGCTGGCCTCCTGGCCGCGTCAGTCGCTGAAACGATTGGGGCGCGGAGGACATACTGACATCGCGCGGTGGATGCCGGAATGAAGATTCGGACATCGACCGTGACGCTCAGCGGGGTCCTCGTGCGTCGAAGACGGTGCCCGAGAGGCCATGGGTGAAGACCTTCGAGGGCGGCAAGCCGAACATCCTGCTGAACAGTCGGGAGAAATGGGCCGAATCGCAGAAGCCCGCGGCGTGCGCGACCTCGGTGAGGCTTCGGCCTCTGAGCGCGAGCGCGGTGGCCGCTTGCATCCGGTGCCAGGCGCGAAAGGCACCCAACGGGACGCCGAACTGTTCCCTGAATCGGTGTTCGACAAGGGACGTGGAGACCCCCACCCGCCGCGCCATGGTCATCGCATCGGAGGGTTTGTCAGTGGGTGTGGAAAGAAACGCGGCGATGCGAGCGATGCGTGCGTCGACCGTCAGCGGACAGGGGCCCAGATTCAAGGCGTTCTGGAAGAGTTCGGTCCAGGGTTCGGGCCTTCGCGAGACAAGGGCGGTTTCGACCGCCGCGCGCAACGCGCCTGCGTCCACCTGACGGCTGAGGCCCGCGCCGGGCTCCAGAAACAGCACGGCCGCGCGTCCACCATGAAAGTCGAGCGCATGCCACTGCCACCCGCGCACGAAGGCGGCTTCGTGGTGCTCGACGCGGCCGTCACCGTCGATGAGGTCGAACGCATCATCGAGCCCCACGAGAACGGCGTTGGCGGCGAACCGATGCCTGGGCAGCTCGTGGAAGCGGCCGACGTACAGAGATCTCCCTCCGCCCATCAACAAGTGGCTCTGCATCTGCAGAATCATACAAGCGTGGACGTGGGCGCCGCACCTAGCTTGGTGCGTTGAACCCCGCCGCTCCCCTGTCCCCTACCCCGCCCGTCCCGATGACTCTTCGTTCGAACAGAGGTGGCCTGATGGCCCACGAACACCCGTCCCTCTCCCAGATGATTCTCGACCGGGCGCGAACGTCGCCGCAGTGCGTCGCATTCCGTGTACGCCGGGGCGAGGCCTATGTCGACGTCCCCTGGTCGGAGTTGCCAGCGCGCATCGAAGCCATCGCGGCGGGGTTGTTGAGCGCCGGTCAGGTGGATGATGGCGCGTGCATCACCATCGTCGGAAACACCACGATGGAGTCGTGTCTCGTCGACTTCGCCGCCCTGAGCGTCGGTCTCAAGACGGTGCCCGTCTACGCGAGCCTGCTGCCCGAAGAGGTGGGCTACATGCACGTGGACACCGCGGCACAGCTCATCGTCGTGGACGACGGGAGTCAGCTCGAAAAGGTGCGAGCCTTTCGCAAGGGCTTCACGTTCTTCGACAGGCGCTACTCGCCGGACGAACTCGGTGCCCGAGCGAAGGTGGTGGTCCTCCATCCGGCCGGGCTTGCTCCCTCGGATGATTGGGAGAGCCTGGAGAGCCTGGAGGCCCGGGGTCGCGCCCGACGCGCGGCGCTGGAGGGTGAGATGCGCCGACGAGCGTCGCTGATTCGACGCGAGCACGTCGCGACCTTCACCTATACCTCGGGAACCACCGGAGCCCCGAAGGCGGTGATTCAAACCCACGACAACATGTTGGCGATGCTCGAAGACGTCGCGGACGCGGGGCTGTTGGATGACAACGTGCTCAAGCACGGCTTGTTTCTATTCCTCCCCGCCGCGCACTCCTTCGGACGCATGGTGGAGTTCGCGGGTCCGTTCTTCGGCGCGCCGCTGGTCATGTCGTCGGTGCCCACGCTGGCAGCGGACCTTGTCGCCGCGCGCCCCGGGTTCTTCCCGGCGGCGCCCCGTGTCTTCGAGAAGATGATGGCGAAGGTCACGAGCGCCATCGAGAGCGAGCACGGCCTGCGACGATGGCTTCTGGAATGGGCCCTGCGCGTGGGTCATCAAGTCGCGACCCAGGGCTCCGCCGGCAAGCCGCTGCCGGTGTTGCTGGCGGCTCAGCGGGGATTGGCGGAACGCCTCGTGTTGGCGAAGCTGCGCGCACGGCTGGGGTTGGACAACGCCTCCGTTCTCCTCTCGGGAGCCGCCGCGCTTCGCGTCGATGTGCAGATGTTCTTTCTTTCCTTGGGGCTGACCGTCCTGGAAGCCTATGGACTGACGGAGACGTGCCCTGGGTTGACGGTCAATCGCAAGGAGGACGTGCGTCCAGGGACCGTTGGAAGGCCGTTCAAGCGATGCGAGCTCAAGCTGGGGTCGGATGGTGAGCTGCTGGCTCGCGGGCCAAACATCTCCCGGGGGTACTTGAATCGTCCGGATGCAACGGGTGATGCCTTCGATGAGGACGGATGGTTCCGGACGGGAGATCTCGGCTCCATCGATGCGGAGGGATTCGTTCGGATTACCGGGCGGAAGAAAGAGCTGATCAAGACGAGCGGTGGCAAATACGTCGCGCCGCTGAAGATCGAGGCCCAGCTCAAGCGAAACCCGCTCGTCCAGGAGGCCGTCGTCATGGGTGAGGGGCGGAATTACTGCACGGCCTTGTTCGCGCTCGACACGGAGATACTCGCCGTGGTGGCTCGACGCGAGGGCATTCCGGCGGACCCCACGCACCCTCGAATCACCAGCGTCCTGCAGACCCTGGTCGCGGAGACGAACTCGAACCTGGCGTCCTTCGAGCGCATCAAGACGTTCCGCGTGTCGCCCGGTCCGTTCACGGTGGATGGTGACGAGCTCACGGCGTCGCTGAAGGTCAAGCGCCACGCCGTCGCACGGAAATACGCGGCGTTGATTGAGTCGATGTACGAGGCGGGGCCTTCCCAGATTCCGGTCGCTGCATCCTGAGGAGGCCGAGTCCGCGTCAAGGACCGGCACGCGCGGCTTACGCGCAACCGCCTGTAATCACATGGCTTTCGAAAAAGTCGTGGGCCATGTCGATCTGCCGCGCGGAGACTCGTCGCCAGGTTGAAGGGCGGGAACACTCCTGCCTTCGAACCAGGAGACGAACATGCGCGTGATGGTGGTCGTGAAGGCGAGCCCTAATTCCGAGAAGGGCATCATGCCGAAGGAAGAGATGCTCGCGGCGATGGGCCAGTACAACGAGGAACTGGTGAAGGCGGGAATCATGCTCGCTGGCGAAGGCCTCCACCCCAGCAGCAAGGGCAAGCGGCTGGTCTTCCAGGACGGCAAGAAGCCGAGCGTCGTCGATGGCCCCTTCACCGAGACCAAGGAGCTGATTGCCGGCTACTGGCTGTGGCAGGTGCGGTCGATGGAGGAGGCGGTCGAGTGGGCGCGCCGCTGCCCGAACCCGATGCCGGGTGAGGAGGGCGTGCTCGAGATTCGTCCGGTGTTCGAAGCGGATGACTTCGGACAGGAGTTCACGCCCGAGCTGCGCGCGCAGGAGGACCGCCTCCGCGAGGAGTTGGAGCGAAAGCAGCAGGGGAAGTAGCCCCACCCCCTCGGCGAGCAGGAGTCCGTCACCTGCCGGTGGCGCCGCGCGCCCACCACGAGGAGACCGCCACCTGGAGCGTCATCTACAGATGCTCCGTGGCGGAGGTTTCGTGAGGTCCCAGGTGTCATAGCCGGGCGGCTTGGGAAGGGTCGTGAAGGACAGCGGGATGTCGAGCTCCCTCCCAGGCTCGTACTGCACGAACCCGTCGCGGTAGCGGCGGAGGAGGAAGAGCTGGTGGCTCATGAGGAGCGGGCCCGACTCGTCCAGGGGGATGCCATCCACGTCATAGAGCCGGGGCGCGTCCTTGGGACAGCAGATGTCGTGGCGCACTCCATTCCATGGACAGGGAGGAACGCGGAGCTCCAGTCCTGGTAGAAGACGGGCGTGCCGCGAGAGAAGAGATGGCTCGGCCATGCGATGGTAGGCCCGCGCTGGCTGGCGTACTGGGGAACCATTGGCCCCACCCAGGAGCATGCGCATCACGCGTTCCAGCTCATCCGCGCCACCGAAGAACCGCTCCCTCTCGTGGATGCGCAGGGGTGCCGCACGGAGGGACAGGTGGCCGTCATTCCTCCGGACACCCCCCATCGCATCGAGCGAGGGACAGCGCGTGCGTTGCTCGTCTTCGTGGACCCGGACGACCGGAGAGGTCGCGGGTTGCGGCGGCTCGAGGTGGGCGAGTCCTCGGCGGCGTGGATTCAGACGGGGACGCCACTGCTTCGCGTCCCCCTCCCCACCGAGTCGGTGCGCGCGGAGGACTGGACGCGACTCGTGGAGGCGCTGCTGGCTCAGCTCGTGGGCGAGGAGACCTCTCCCGGTCCGATTCACCCGGCCATCAAGCGCCTCATTGAACTTCTCCCGAGCCGCATCGAGGCGGGCGATGTGAGCCAGAGCGCTCTCTCGCGGGAAGTAGGACTGTCCGCGAGCCGGTTGGGACATCTCTTCTCCACCAGCGTGGGCATCCCGTTGCGTCCCTACATCCTCTGGCTTCGCCTCCGCCGGGCCACCGAAGCCTTCCAAGGCGGCGCCACCCTCACACAGGCAGCTCACGTCGCGGGCTTCACGGACAGCTCACACCTCAGCAACACATTCCACCGCATGTTCGGACTGGCCCCATCGGAGATCGCGCGGGGCATCGGGTGGGTGAGCGAGCCGCTCGCGCCCAGCAAGTAGCCAGTTCTTCCAAGTCAGCGGAGGTGCGGCGATGCCACCCTCCTCCCATGCTGACAACTCCCCTCGAAGCCTCTTCAACATCCCCGGCGCGCCAGGCGCTCCGCGTGGGCTACCCGCTCTTCATGCTCCTGGGTGTCAATGGCGCGGCCCTGGCACTGGCCCACGGCGGTGCCTCGAAGGCGTGGCTTGGCGGCCTCCTCCTGGCAGCCATTGGAGCCTCCTTCCTGGCGGAGCGCGCCATCCCCTACGAGCCCGACTGGAATCGTTCTCATGGAGACGTCGGTCGAGACCTCCTCCACTTCCTCGTCAACGAAGCCTCCAATGTCCTGGCCGTGCTCGCGCTGCCCTTTCTTTCAGGCTGGGTGCGTCTGTACGACGCGTGGCCTCATGAGTGGCCATTCGTCCTCCAGGTCCTCTTCGCCGTGCTCGTCTTCGACTTCGGCGTCACCTTGACGCACTGGCTGAGCCACCGCGTGCCGGCCCTCTGGAGATTCCACGCCGTGCATCACTCCGTGAAGCGCTTCTACGGCTTCAACGGGCTGATGAAGCATCCGCTCCACCAGGCATTGGAGCTGACGGTGGGCGTGGCGCCACTGCTGCTCATCGGGCTTCCTTCGAGCGTCGCGACAGCGCTCGCCGCACTCACGGTCGTGCAGCTCCTGATGCAGCACTCGAACGCGGACTACACGGTGGGACGGCTGAAGTACGTGCTGGCCCTCAATGCGGGACACCGCTTCCATCACCTCAAGTGGGGAGGCGTCGGCGACGTCAACTTCGGACTGTTCACCCATCTCTGGGACACCCTGTTGGGCACGTGGTTCTACACACCCGAGCGGCGGTTCTCCTCGGACGACCTCGGCATCGCCAAGGAGCCGGACTTCCCTGTGGGCTATCGGGCACAGCTCCTCAAGCCCTTCCAGGGCAAGTGAGCGCCCCGCGGGCACGTTCAGCACCGCGGCTCGCGCGGCGGCAAGGGCAGTCGCCGTTTCGAACAGCATGTTGGGTTAGCATGTCCGGCCGAGCGCGAGGCAATGCTCGACTTGAGAGGGAATATGAAGCGAGCCATGTGGAACATGCTGCTGGGAGGAAGCTGTGCGCTGCTGGGGGCCTGTGGTGACGAGGCGGGCGCCGAAAAGGATGCGAATGCAACCCAGTACGCCATCCAGGTGCATGTCCCCCTGGCGACAGACCCCTGCGGCGTCATGACGGCGACTGCATCCGTGATGGGGCCGGTTCGCAACATCGCCCCCGTGCCCATCGAAGTGGTGAACGACGCCATTCAGGGGGCCATCATGGATGTCCCCGTGGGGCGGCAGCATCAGGTGTTCGTGAAGGCATATACCGCCAGCGGCCTGGAAGCGTACTCGGGCGTCTCGACCGTGGACGTCAATGAAGGAGGGGCTGGGTTCGGAGGCGCGAGCATCTTCATGTTCAGCCGCGGTGAAAACTGCCCGGCTGGAGGTACGGAGGGCATCCGCATCATCGGCAGCCTGGAGTCGGTCGTCGTCGATTCGTCCGGCAGCCCGTTGGCGCCAGCCCCCCAATTCATTCCCTGACATGAAAGGAAGCGGCGCACCCGCACCTCCGCCCGTTCACCTACCCTCGAACTTTATGCCTGTCAGTCGCTCTGGGTTTCATGCCACTCCCGCTAAACAGTCTTTCAATGTAAACCAGGACAGCGCCATCAACGTTCACGCAGCCCCAGGGGCCGCGTGAGGCTGTTCAACCGGGAGAGGTCGCGATGCCATCACAGGTGAGAACGAGTGTAGGAGCGTGGTGCCCCAGGCCGATCTTCGTCGTGTGGGCGGTCTTCTCCCTCGTCGTGGGCTGCTCGATGCCGTCGACGCCGGAGCCCTCAGAGCTCGCGAGCGCTCGCGCGGGCGCGGTCATTCAAGACGCCAACTTCGCCGACTCCGTCTACGTCAGTGGCCTCCAGGGGCCCACCACCATGACCTTCGCGCCCGACGGGCGCCTGTTCGTCTCGGAGAAGAACGGCTCGCTGCGCATCGTCCAGAACGGCCAGCTCCTCGCGACTCCGTTCCTGACGCTCGCCGTGGACACCGGCAACGAGCGGGGACTGATGGGCGTCGCGTTCGACCCCAACTTCGAAAACAACCATTACCTGTATGTCTATTACACGTCGGTCGCCGGCAGCATTCACAATCGCGTCAGTCGCTTCACCGCCAACGGCAATGTGGCGGTTGCCGGAAGTGAGCTGGTGCTCGCCGACCTTCCGACGCTCGACGCCGCCAACCACAACGGCGGGGCGGTTCGCTTCGGACTCGACGGCAAGCTCTACGTCTCGGTCGGCGAAAACGCGGTCTCCTCCAACTCGCAGAGCCTGAACACGCCGCTTGGAAAGCTGCTGCGCTTCAACTCGGACGGGAGCATTCCCACGGACAATCCGTTCTATGCGACGGCCACGGGGCTCGCCAAGGCGACCTGGGCGATGGGGCTGCGCAATCCCTTCACCTTCGACGTCCAGCCCGGCACCGGGACGCTGTTCATCAACGACGTGGGCGAAGGCGGCTGGGAAGAAATCAACCGCGGTCAGGCCGGCGCCAACTACGGCTGGCCGATGACGGAAGGCTATTTCACCAACCGCCCGGGGCTCACGCCGCCGTTCTTCGCGTACCCGCATGGCTCAGGCACGGCCGCGGGCAACTGCATCGCGGGCGGGGCCTTCTACAACCCACCGGTTTCCGCGTTCCCCAGCGCGTATGTCGGCCAATACTTCTTCGCGGACTACACCAACAATTGGATATCGCGCATCGACCCGAACACCGGCGCGAATTCGCTGTTCGCGACGGCCGCCTCGGGGCCCGTGGACCTCGATGTCGGGCCCGACGGCGCGCTCTACTATCTGGCGCGCGGCACGGGCCAGGTGGGTCGCATCGCCTATACGGCTTCGCTGCCGCCGAGCATCGCGCAGCCCCCGGAGAGCACGTTGGTCTCGGTCGGCGGTCCGGCGACCTTCACGGTGTCCGCGAGCGGCGAGCCACCTCTCACCTATCAGTGGCAGCGCAACGGCGGGAACATCGCCGGCGCGACCTCGACGAGCTACGTGCTGAACGCCGCGCAGCTCGCCGACAGCGGCGCGCGCTTCCGGGTGGTCGTGACCAACGGGCTGGGTTCAGTCACCAGCGCCGAGGCGGTACTGACGGTGACGTCCAACAAGCCGCCGGTGGCCACCATCGCGACTCCGGTCGCGGGCGCGACCTATATCGCGGCCACCTCCATGCTGTTCTCCGGCTCGGCCAGCGACTTGGAGGATGGCGCGCTGCCGCCGAGCGCGATGACCTGGAACATCACCTTCCATCACGATACCCACACGCATCCCGCCATGGCCGATACGACCGGCGTCGCGAGCGGGAGCTGGCCCATCCCCAGCATCGGCGAGAGCTCCGCCAACGTCTGGTATCGCCTGCGGCTCACGGTGCGAGACTCGATTGGCCTCACCCACACGACGTATCGCGACGTACACCCCGTCACGGTGCCGCTCCAGGTGACCAGCGTGCCAGGTGGGCTGCAGGTGCTGATGGACGGGCGGCCGTTCGCGGCGCCGCACGCCACGACCGGCGTGGTCGGCGTCGTCCGCTCGGTGGGCGTGGACTCGCCGCAGTACGCGAACGGACGATTCTGGGCGTTCTCGTCATGGTCGGACGGCGGCGCGCAATCACACACCTTCACCACGCCTGGCAGCGCGGCCACCTACACGGCCACGTTCGTCGAGACCTCGGGCGGGAGCTGCTACCAGATTCAAAGCGAGCGCTCCGACAAGTGGCTCATCGTCGACACCGCCGGCAAGGTCGTCGCCGGCAGCGCGACGCAAGCAGGCGGGCAGATCTTCCAGCTCGTTCCAACCGGCACCCGGTACAAGCTCAAGGGCTCGGGCGACGCGTTCCTGGCGGTGGTGACGAACCAGCTCGCGATGAGCGCCAACTTCTCCAGCGGAGAGTCGTTCACGCAGCTCCCCTGCGGCTATGGCGGGCGCAATCGTGTCGGCTTCCAGGCCTCGGTGGGGAGCGCGCCCCATTGGAAGGAGACCACGCCGGACGGGCCCATCCAGAGCGGTGACGGCGGCAATGGCGGCGCCTGCAACGCGGGTGATGGTGGCGCCTGGGAGGGCTTCTACCTGGAACCAGTGACCTGCCCGGATGGCAGCACCGGACCCGTGTGCGGCAACGGCACCGTCGAGAGCGGCGAGCAATGCGACGACGGCAACACCCAGTCGGGCGATGGCTGCGATGCGGCATGCCGCACCGAGACCAGCGGCGGCTCGGGCTGCTTCCGCATCCAGAGCGAGCGCAGCGACAAGTGGCTCACCGTCGACGGCGCTGGAAAGGTGGCCGCCCTCGGCACGACGCAGGCCAGTGGCGAAGTCTTCGAGCTCGTCACGAGCGGCGCGAAATACAAGCTCAAGGGAGCCAGCGGCGCGTTCCTGGCGGTGGTCACGGACCAGCTCACCGCCAGCGCCACGCTCACCACGGCGGAGCCGTTCACCCGCCACGACTGCGGCATCCACGGCGGCCGCAATCGATATGGCTTCGAGGCGTCGACAGGCACCGCGCGCAACTGGAAGGAAGTCACCACGGGCGCTCCCATCCAGAGTGGCAATGGCGGCAACGGGGGCATCTGCAATCCCACCGACGGTGGCTCGTGGGAAGCCTTCTACCTCGAGCCCGCGACCTGCCCCGCGGCGCTACGCTGAAGTGTCGACGACAGGAACGAACGCAGGGCCATGCGGAGGCCCCAGGGGAGCAGCCACAGCGAGCATCTGACCGTCACCAGCTTTGCCTCCTCCCCCTGCCCCCCCCACCTTCATGACGTCCAGGAGCCAGTCGCCCACGGCGCGGGGGAGACGTCATGAAGAAGAAGAAGAAACCGAACATTCTCGTCATCTGGGGAGACGACATCGGGTGGTTCAATCCCAGTTGCTACCACCAAGGGGCGATGGGCTACCGCACCCCGAACATCGACCGCATCGCGAAGGAGGGCGCGCGCTTCACCGACTGGTATGGACAGCAGAGCTGTACGGCGGGCCGCGCGGCCTTCATCACCGGTCAGTCCCCCATCCGCACGGGCCTCACCAAGGTGGGGCTGCCCGGCGCGAAGCTGGGGCTCCAGGCCGAGGACCCGACCATCGCGGACCTCCTCAAGCCGCAGGGCTACGCCACCGGCCAGTTCGGCAAGAACCACCTGGGCGACCGCGACGAGTACCTGCCCACGGTGCACGGCTTCGACGAGTTCTTCGGCAACCTCTACCACCTCAACGCGGAGGAGGAGCCGGAGAACGCGGACTACCCCAAGGACCCGGGCTTCCGTCAGCGCTACGGGCCGCGCGGCGTGCTGCACTGCTTCGCCAACCCCGACGGCACTCAGCGCATCGAGGACACGGGGCCGCTGACGAAGAAGCGCATGGAGACGGTGGACGAGGAGTTCGTGGAAGCCACGCTGGGCTTCATGGACCGGGCCCATGCGGACGACAAACCCTTCTTCATCTGGTTCAACTCCACGCGCATGCACGTCTTCACGCACCTGAAGAAGGAGTCCCAGGGCGTCACCGGGCTGGGGCTCTACCCGGACGGCATGGTGGAACATGACGGGCACGTCGGCAGGCTGCTCGACAAGCTGGACCAGCTCGGCATCGCCGACGACACCCTCGTCATCTATTCGACCGACAACGGCGCGGAGGTGATGAGCTGGCCGGATGGCGGCAGCACTCCGTTCCGCGGCGAGAAGGACACCAACTGGGAAGGTGGCTGGCGAGTCCCCTGCGTCATCCGCTGGCCGGGGGTCATCGAGCCGGGGGCCGTGTCGAACGAGATGTTCTCGCACACCGACCTGCTGCCCACGCTGCTCGCGGCGGCTGGCGAGGCCGACATCGTCAAGAAGCTGGAGCGCGGCCACACAGCTGGCGGCAAGACGTTCAACGTCCATATCGACGGCTACAACCTGCTGCCCTTCCTCAAGGGCGAGGTGAAGGAGAACCCGCGTCGCGGCTTCTTCTACTGGAGCGACGACGGGGACCTGATGGCGCTGCGCGTTGGCGCCTGGAAGGTCGTCTTCATGGAGCAGCGAGCCCACGGCTTGAGCGTCTGGCGAGAGCCGCTCGCGGAGCTGCGCATCCCGAAGCTCTTCAACCTCCGGAGCGACCCCTTCGAACGGGCCGACACCGACGCCTCCATGTATTACGACCGCTGGTTCGCCGAGCGCGGGTTCGCCCTGGTTCCCGCGCAAGAGATTGTCGGCGAGTTCCTGAAGACCTTCGAGCGGTTCCCGCCCCGTCAGCGCCCCGCGAGCTTCAGCATCGACCAGGCACTGGAGCGCGCCCGCGACAAGCACGAGAAGCTCGCCGTCGCGGCACCCTCCGACGAGGCACCCGCCACGGAGCAGCCCGCGGTCCACTGAACTCCCGGCGCGGAGGCGCACTCACGCCTCCGCGCCGGAGGCCTTGAACGTGCGACGTTGACCATGGCCGGAACCCGCGCGGGCCTCGCCCCCGATTCAATTGAAGCTCGGGGTGCTCGCTCGCATATTCGGGTCCGAACTCCGAACCTGGATGAGTCGCCTCCAGGTCTCCTCCAGGTGAACCATGGGACAGACCGCTGAACCCTCGAAGACGTCGCCGCTGGTCCTGACGAATCCCAAGGGACTGTTCGACCCGGCGCCCTACGGCTTCTCGCATGTGGCGCAGGTGGCGCCCGGCACCCGGCTCATCTACCTGGCGGGGCAAGGTGGGGAGCGTGAGACCGGGGCCCTCGAGCCCGACTTCCGTCTCCAGGTGCGACAGGCGTTCCAGAATGTCCGCACGGCCCTGGAGTCCGTGGGGGCCGGCGTCGGCGATGTCGCCAAGCTCACGATGCTCGTGGTGGACCACACGGAGGAGAAGCTCAGGATCATCGGCCCCGAGCTGGACGCGGCCTGGAGCGGCGGCATGAAGCCGACCTGTACGCTCATTCCCGTTCCTCGGCTGGCGCTGGACGGGATGCTCTTCGAAGTCGAAGCGGTCGCTGTCCTGCGTGCCTGACCGCTCGCACGGAGCCGAAGTGCGGCTCAATCACAGTCTTGTGTAGAGTGGAGAGATGCTCCGTCTCCGCCCCTATCGCGATGTGGCCGACCTCGAGGCCATGGCCCATCTCGTGGTTCAGGCCTGGGCGGAGCGCGGCCCCCATGTGGAGTGCGCGGTGGGGGACCTGACCTGGCGCCTCTTGCGCAACGCACAGGTGCTGCCACGGGAGGACATCTCCCTCTGGGAGCGCGCGCCCGGGCAGCTCGCTGGCTTCGCGTGGGCCTATGGCAACGGCGACGTGGACCTGCTCGTCCACCCACTCGAGCACGCGGACGCCTTCGCGGTGGACGTGCTGCCCTGGGTGCGCGCGCGCCACGGGCGCACCCCGCAGCCAGCCACCCTGTGGGCGCTGGAGAGCAATGGCCCGCTGCTCGCGGCGCTGCGGAGGCTGGGCTTGCGCACCACGGGCGGATGTTATCTGCACCTCGCGCTGCCGCTGCACGCGCTGCCTCCCTCGCCGCCTCCGCTGCCCGAGGGCTATCGGGTGCGCGCGATGCGGGGCCCCGAAGAGGTGGCCGCGCGAGCCCTCGTGCACCGGCGCGGCTTCGGCACCGAGCGAGTGACGACGGAGGTGTACGCGCGCCTCATGGAGGCACCGCGCTACCAGCCCGCGTTGGACCTCGTCATCGAGGCGCCCGACGGCAGCCTCGCGGCCTGCGCGCTGGGCTGGCTCGACGAGGCCAACGCGGTAGGCGAGTTCGAGCCGGTGGCATGCGCCCCAGAGCACCGGCGACGCGGGCTCGGGCGTGCGCTCCTTCACGAGGGGCTCGGGCGCATGCGCGGGCTGGGGGCCAGGCAGGCCGTTGTGTACGCCTTCGAGGGCAACCCCGTCTCTGTCGCCCTCTACCAGTCCTCGGGATTCACCGTGGTGGACCGCAACCTCGGCCACACCCTGGAGTCCCCATGAACTCTCGCCTCCTACGTCGCTGCCACCCTCCCCGTTGACGCGGGCAATCTCGCGCACTGGAGTGCCCCTCCAGGGCTTGCTGCCTCATGGACGGCCAGCGGGACTCCGGGTGCCACCCAACCGCTCACGGAGTTCGCGCAGCCGGTCGCGCGCCACGGAGAGCACCGTCCCGTCCTTCAGGTGCACACGCGCGTCGCCGTAGCCCCCCAGGACCTCCACAATCGCATCGAGATGGACGAGCGTGGCGCGGTGGATGCGCAGCCAGCGCGTCGGGTCGAGTCGGCGTTCGAGCTCCGCGAGCGACATGTCCACCACATCGGTGCGCCCGGCACGCGCCACGTAGACGAGCCGGTCCTCGGCATACAGGTGCGTGGCGTCCGCGAGTTCCACCACACGCACGCGGGTGCCCGTCCTGGAGGTGAGCCGCGACAGCGGCGTGGGGGGCTGGAGTGCCGCTTCCAGCGCACGCAGCCGCTCCTGCGCGAGCATGGGGTGCATGCGCGCGAGCTTGTCCAGCGCACGCGTGAGGCCTCGCGCGTCCACCGGCTTGAGCAGATAGTCCACGGAACTCACCTCGAAGGCCTGCAGCGCGTACGTGTCGAAGGCGGTGGTGAACACCACGGGCGGCGGCATGGGGAGCGCCCGCACCAGCTCGAAGCCGCTCATGCCCGGCATCGACACATCCACGAAGAGGGCGTCCGGGGGCTCGGCGCGCAGTGCCTCCGCGGCCTCCACCGGGTCGGTGTACGTGGACACCACCGTCACACGCCCCGTTTCCTCGAGCATGCGAGCGAGGCGCCGCAGCGCGAGCGGCTCGTCATCCACCAGCACGGCGCGAAGGAGCCCTGGTGCACTCATGCGGCCTCCGTGCGTGGAAGCCACACCCGCACGCACGCGCCGATACCGCCCTCGCCCCGCGAAATGGACAGGCCCGCGTCCTCCGCCCCGTAGGAGGACACCAGTCGCCGCGTCAGCATGTCGAGCCCGTGCCCTGGAGGCGGCGGCCCTTCGATACCAGGGCCGTCGTCCCGCACCTCCAGGTACACGCGGCCGGCATCCGCGCGCACCGACACCCGGACCTCACCACCCTCGCGCCTCGGGGACACGGCGTACTTCACGGCGTTCTCCACCAGCGTCTGCACCGCGAAGGGAGGCACCGCGAACCTTTCGAGGCCCGGCTGCACGTCGAGCGAGCATCGCAGCCGCGCGCCCAGTCGCACCCGCTCGAGTTCCAGATAGTCGGACACCAGGTTCAGTTCGCGCAGCAGCGGGACATGGCGCCCCGCCCCCGCATCCAGCGAGGAGCGCAGCACGGACGCCAGTCGCTCCACCATGGCCTCCGCGGCGCGCGGGTCCTCGCGCACCAGCGTGGCGATGGAATTGAGGGTGTTGAAGAGGAAGTGTGGCTGCAGGCGCGCGGACAGCGAGTCGAAGCGCGCCTCCGCCTCCAGCCACTCGGCACGCTCGCGCAGCGCCTCCGCCTCGCGCACGCGCGCGTCCCTTCCGTGGATGCGACCCGCCATTCGGGAATACACGAACGTGCACACCCCCGCGGGCAGGCTCAGCACCAGGCCGATGCCACCGTCGACGAACAGATGCTGCCGGAGCTCCGAGGCGGGAAAGGCGCCCAGGCCCGCGAGCGTCACCGTCGCCACCGTCATCATCACGGCCGTGATGACCGCACACGCGGCCAGGCACTTGAGCAGGGCGGGCACGGGCGGGCCGTGCATGGCGCGCCGGCCCACCGTGGGCATCACCCTCATCGACGGGAAGCCGATGCAGATGCCGTAGAAGGCGCTGAGCGCGAAGATGCGCATGACCTCCGCGGGCGGAGTGGGCGCGGGGAGTATCACGAACGCCGTGACGAGCGCCGCGAGCAGCAGCGTGCAGCCCGCGAACAGCGCCCAGCGCACCCCGGGTTTCATTTCGCGCGCCGCACCGTCATCTCGAGGAACTGACCGAATGTCTTGCCCCCATCGAGCGAGAGTTCTCCCTTTTCAACCCACACCCCGTCGCGCACGTCCAGCGTGAAGCGGACGCGGCCCTGAGGCATGTCGAAGCCCCACTGGAACACCCCATCGCCCAGCAGCTTCATTTCGGTGTCCACGACACCGCCACCGAACCGGTATGCACTGAAGCGCACGCGGCCAGCGGCCTCATCCCAGGAGAGTACTCCGAGCGCCTGGTGCGTGGGGACCTCGGGGGCCGTGGGGCTCGCTCGGCTGGTGCCCAGTCCCTCCACCACGAGCACTGTTCCGTCGAGGTGCGGCTGCACGGTCTCCTTCAGTTGGAACGTCTTGCGGCCGCCCGCATGAGGGCCCATGTCGACCCATCCGTCTCCCCGCCAGTTGCCCACCAGGACCTGGAGCGGCGCAAGCTTCTCGCGGTGCCGGGCGGCCGCTTCCGCGGCGGAGGGTGGCTGTCTCGGCCGCACAGGAGGCGCGGGCTCCGCGGCGAGGACAGGGGCGGCCAGTGTGAGCGCGAGGGCGACGAGGAGGTTGCGGGCGTGCATGAGAGGTACTCCCGTTCGTGGGTGCCTTCCGGTCCTAGTTCAGGGGCACTCGCCGGGCGCGCGGGTTCCGACGAGAGGTCGGACTTCAGGGACGAGGGGTTCATCGGCACCCGAGCGGGGGCCACGCCGGTGTCGTTGGTTCCCCGTGACTTCGCGCAAGGACACACTGACCATAAAAGCAGATGTATTACGAGGTGTCCGGCAAGGGCGACCCGCTGATTGTCCTGCACGGCGCCTACATGAACATCCCGACGATGGGCGCCATCATCCCCAAGCTCGCGAAGACCCATCGGGTCTATGCGTTCGAGTTTCAGGGACACGGCCGCACCACCGACATCGACCGGCCCATCACCTACGCCCACCTGGCGGACGACATCGCGGCGTTCATGGACGCGGTGGGACTCAAGAAGGCGGACGTGTTCGGCTACTCCATGGGAGCCGCCGCCGGGCTGCAGTTCGCCATCCGCCATCCGGAGAAGGTGAACAAGCTGGCCGCCGCTTCAGTCGCCTACGACGTCGAGGGCTGGCAGCCCGAGTTCAAGGAGTTCATCCCGCAGATGAAGGTGGAGATGTTCCTCGAGATGCCGTTCGCGAAGGACTACCGGAAGCTCGCCGCCAACCCCGAAGGATTTCCGGAGCTGGTCCGGAAGCTGATTGCGCTCGAGAAGGAGCCGATGGCGTGGGGGGAGCAGGTGAAGGCGCTGAAGACTCCGGTGCTCATCATCACCGGCGATGCCGACGTCTCGACCCTGGAGCATTCGGTCGCCCTGTTCCGCCTCCTCGGCGGTGGCGGCGCGGGCGACATGGGCAAGCCGCTGTCGCCCTCGCGGCTCGCGGTCCTGCCGGCGACGTCACACACCGCGGTCATCACGCAAACGGAGCTGTTGCACGCCTTCATCGAGCCCTTCCTGAAGGGCATCACGCCGAAGGGGATGTTCGAGGCTCCGTAAGCCGGTGCCTCGAACCGCTCTCCCTGTCACCGCGTGAATGACGGGGAGGCTTCCGCCTCTGGACGGCTCAACGGCGGACGAGGAGTCGCAGACCGCCCATGAACCAGGAATGGAAGCGGGCATCCTGTCCGTCGTACCTGGCCAGGGTCCCCGTCACGTAGGGGCCAAACCACACGGGCCCCGCGACGTTGAAATCGATGCCCCCCTGAAGGTTGCCCACCTCGAAGCCTTCCAGGCGGCCATACGGCGAGGTCGGTTCGAGTTCTCCGGTCATGACGGAGGGAACCTGGTCGGCATCGAGGACGTCGTAGCCAACGCCCAGGCCCACCCACGGGCTGAGCTTCTCCGACCAGGGGTGGTGGTAGCTCAGGTTGAGGCCGATTCGCATGGCGCTCACACCGCAGTCCCCCTGGCACTCGCTGACGGCGAGCCCCACCGCGTACTGGAACGAGGCGCCCACGTAGAAGCGGGAGCCCAGGAACGTCCCCACGTCGAGCTGCGCGGGGACGATGCCCTTCACGATTTCGTCCAGGTATATGTCGTAGTGGCTGTCCCCTCCCTTCGCGATGCCGATGGGGAGCCCGTAGCCGGCGCGAAGGCCGAAGGAGAGCTTCAGGTCCTCGGATTCGGCCTGGGCGACAGGTGCCCCTGCGAGGATGAGCGTGATGATGGCCCCGAACGTGACAACTGAGTTGCGCATGATGTCTTCCTCTCGCGGTGATGCGATGTGAATCACCGCCGGGCCCAGAGCGGGGTCGGCCTCCCTCGCCTGGCCCGACGAGGCGCCAGTGCAAGCGCGGTGCCCTCCCTGTTCTCCAGGTGACACCAGGATGGACCGCGAAGACAGCACGACGCGGGGACTCAGAATTTCGCGGCAATGCGCCAGGGAGGCCGTGCTCCAGGGGAGGCATGACTTGTGTGTCGCAGCCTGGATGAGGCGCGGAGGGTGATGCGGGGAGTGCTCAACTCGAAGGCCAGGTGGTTGCGCGCGAAGCCAATGCCGTTGTGCAGCCCATTGGCATCCATGAACAGCCATTGCATCACTCCCGCCGCCTCCGCGGGCTCGCGCCCAAGCGTGGACCTCGCGGACCTCTACGCCGAACCGCGGGGATACCCCGGCGTATCCGCCCTGCCGGTTCCGTCATTGGCATCCACCGGCCTGCCCCTCGGCGCCACAGCCCCACCCGGTCGCGGTGGAGCTGTCGGCGTGAGCATGTTGGAGAGGCGCCGCCGTTCTCACCCAGCCGTCAGGGCTACCGCCGCGCCCCGCGGCGTGCTCGTGGAGCCAGCACCCCCAGCGCCATCAGCGCAAGGAAGGCCCACGGAGCACCGTTCGTCTGTGCGCAGCCACAGCCACTCGACTCCCACGGAGGCAGCATCGTCGGCTGACCGGGTGCCGGGCGCGGCGGGCCGGCGTCCGGCGGGCCGGCGTCCGGCGTGCCATTGCCTGGCTGCGACGGGGCGCGCACGACCTCCACCTGGAAGGTGCACCACCCGCTGTTGGCGCGCGTGTCGGTGGCACTCACCGAGACGACAGTGGTCCCCAGGGGAAGTTGGCGGCCCTCCGGGGGATTGAACTCCACTCGCGTGGTGGACACGGTGTCCACGACATCCACCGCCGGATAGTTCGCAATGGCGCCAGACTCGGAGGTCTGGGTCACCCGCTGCCTCGGCGGGCAGGTGAGTCTCGGAGGCGTCGTGTCCACGACTTCGACTGAGAAGGTACACGCGTTCGAATTGCCGGCTGCATCCGTCGCCGTCACCCTCACCGACGTCCACCCCATGGGCAGGGTGCTCCCGGAGGCCGGGCTGAAGACGACGGTGGGAATGGACACCAGCTCGTCGACAATCGGCGGGAAGAAGGCGACGACGGCGCCCTCTGGCATGGACGCCTCGACCTTCATCGGACTGGGGCAGGTGACTCGCGGCGCCACGGTGTCCACCACCTCCACGGGGAAATGACACGTCGTGCGAAGCCCCGCCCCATCCGTTGCCGTCACCTCCACCTCGGTGGTCCCCAAGGGGAAACGGGTCCCCGTCGGCTGCGAGGTCCGCACCTCGGGGACCGAGGCGACGTCGCTGGCCACCAGCCGAGGGAACCAGACCTGGGTTCCATCGGGGCCCATGGCCTCATGGCGCTGGGGCCCGGGGCACTCCAGTGCGGGCGGTTGGGTGTCCCGTACGGTGAGGTCGAAGCGGCATGAGGAGCGGTTGCCCGCCTCATCCGCGGCCGTGACGGTGATGGACGAGTCGCCCATCGGGAAGGCCTCACCCCAACCCGGGCTGTAGAAGAGGCCCGGGGAAGGGTCCGTGTCGTCCGTGGCGGTGGCGCGCGTGAAGAACACCCTCGCTCCCTGGGGGCTCGTCGCCTCGACGAACGGGTGGGCAGGGCACACGACCTCCGGCGGCGTGGTGTCCGCCACCGTCCGGGGCAGCGCCCACAGCTCCACGCCCGTGTCCTTCTGATACGCGCTGAAGAAGAGGTGCCGGCCCGCGACCGTCAGCCCCTTCGGCGAGGACGAGTCATGGCCGGGGACAAGGTCCGCGGCGGGCACCGTGCCCTCCGCTGTTCCATCTGTCTGCCAGAGCTCCATTCCAGAGACACCGTCCGACGCGGAGAACATCAGCGGACCGTCCGGCCCCAACGCGACGAGCGGTCCGGGCTCGAGCACCGCGCCCATCAGTCCGGGATTGAGCTCCGTCAGCATCCGTGTGCCGGCCTCGGTGCCATCGCTCTTCCACAGCTCGTACCCGTGAGCGGCGTCATAGGCCCAGAAATACACCGCACCCCTGAAGGCCGTGAGGACGTCCGGCGCCGGTCTGCCGGCATAGGGGGTCGGCGCCGAGAGGTCCTTGACCTTGACCGCCGTGAGGCCGTTGCTCCTCCAGAGCTCGGTGGCGCTGGTGCCCGTATCGGCGAGGTATCTCTTGTTGATGAAGTAGAGGGTGCCGTCGATGACGGCCGTGTTGTTCCCCTCAGGAGGACTGACACCGACCGCGACCCGCACCGTCCCCTTCTCCGTGCCGTCACTCTTCCAGAGCGTGGCCCCCTGGCCCTCGATGAATGCGAAAAGGAAGACCTCATCGCCCACGGGCACCACCCGATTGATGGAGCCACGGCTGTGCGCCAGGGCGCTGATTTTCACGACCATCCGCGTGCCATCCGGCGTGCCGTCGCTCACCCAGAGCGCCTCTCGGATGAGGTGGGTGTCCGCCACGAAGAACAGCCGTCCCCCCGCTGGGGTGAACTGCTGAGGGTTCCATCCGAAGGTGAGACCCGGGGAGCGCTTCAGGAAGACCGTCCCGTCCGGGGTGCCGTCGGTCTTCCACAGTTCGTCCTCGTTGCCAGACCGGCGGAAGAAGAAGAGCTCCTCGCCAATGACAGCCATACGGCCCTTGTCGAAGGAAGCGAAGCGCGAGAGTGGGAGTGAGCCCACGGCGTGGGTACCGGGCCGGGTACCGTCAGTGCGCCAGATACGGTAGTCACCCGTCGAAGAACTCTCGATGAAGTAGAGCTGGCTGCGCGCCGCCACAAGGTGGAAGGGCTGGCCTCCATCCGCACCGGGGCGGGGGTCCGTCAGTGGCTCCGTCCCTTCCCGGGTGCCGTCACTCATCCACAGGTCCCTCTCGTACCCCGTCCCGTCCGTGACGAAGAACAGCCTCCCCTTGAGGTTCACCGCTTCCCTCGGATTGGAGGACGCGGTGGCTCCTGTCTTGCGAAGGAGCACCCGGGTCCCCTCGGAGGTCCCGTCACTCGTCCACAACTCGCCGCCCCGGGTGCTGAAGTAGAGGGTGCCATCCTTCCAGAGATGGAGCTTGTCCAGGTCGCGAGTGAGGCCGAGCCCTTCTGTCAACCGCACCGTCCCGGCCGCCGTGCCATCGCTCTTCCACAGCTCGTGCGACATCCCTGGCTGGCCGGCGAAGAAGTAGAGGCCGTCGGGCGTGGCCAGCATCGGGCCATACGAGCCCACGGCGGATTCGGCGTCATAGATAACGGAGGTGACAGGCCTGCTGCCCTGCTCCGTGCCGTCACTGCGCCACAGCATCCACTCGGCCTGCTCGTTCATCGCCATGAAGAAGAGCTGTCCGGAAAACGCTGTCAGCAGATTGGGCGAGCGCTGATTCGCGACGACCGGCACCAGGTTGAGCCGATACGTTCCGCTGTCGGTGCCGTCTGTCCGCCACAACTCCTGACCATACAGGGTGGACACAGCCTGGAAGTACGCCACTTCACCCACCACCGTGAGGGGCGTGGTGCGGGAGCTACCCCGTGGATACGATTGGACGCGGACGGTGCCCTCCGTCGTGCCATCCGAGCGCCACAACTGGTCGGGGACATTCAACGTGTCCCTGGCCCAGAAGAGTGCCAGGTCATTCACCGCGACGAAATCGGCGAGACCGGAGAAGTCGGTGCCACGGAATACATCCTTGACGAGCCCCGTGCCCTCCAACGTCCCATCCGTCTTCCACAGCTGCTCCCCATGCACGGTGTCCTCACCGGCGAAGAACAGGGTGCCGTTGACCTGCACCCATTTTGCCCCGGAGTTGGACGAAGGATTGCGCACCGCCGTGAGCGGGAGGGTGCCCGCCGGCGTCCCATCGCTCCTCCAGAGCGAAGAAACTCGGGGTGACTCCAAGCCGCCTTGAGCGATGAAGTAGAGCGCGTCTCCCATGCGAGCGATGAAGCGAGGACCGTCGCCCATCGCGTGCACGAACTCCGTGCTCTCCGGCGTGCCGCGGGTCCTCCAGAGCCCGTTGCTGTCCCAGGTCCCCGAGGTGAAGTACAGCCAGCCACCCAACTCCGTCAGGTAGGAGGGGCCTGAGACACCAGCTCCGGGGAGCAGGTCCTGCACGAGGGCCGTGCCCTTGGCCGTTCCGTCCGACTTCCACAGTTCCCTCCCCGTGCCAGGAGTGGCGTTGGTGAAGAAGACGTGGTTGCCCATCGCGGTGAATTGGTAGGTGCCCGTGTAATAGGGCGCGTCCGTCTCCAGGAGGTCTCGCACGAGGAACGGCGGCTCGGCGGCGGATGCCTTCGCCCGCGCGACCACGGGTTGTCGCGTGCCTCCTGACGCCGGTTCGGAACATCCCGTCACCACGGCCAGGACCAGCACGACCAGGACCTGGCGAGCCCCCACTCCTTGAACGCTGTTCAACACGATTCCCCCCTTTGTCCAGCTGTTGTGCCTTCATGCGGACCTCCCGCCCACCACGTGAGGTGATGGGCGGGAGGCATTCATCAGAGCAGGCTGCAGTAGTAGAACCGCATGTCGTCGCAGTTCGAGCCACGGCACTGGGCGCCGCGGACGTAGTTGCCAGCGGGCGCCTGCCACGCGCCACTGCCGTCCGTGTACCACGCCGACCAGGTGCAGGAACCCACCGAGCGGCCGGCAATCGCCGTGCACTCGAGCGCGACATTGTCGCAGTAATTGCCGTAGCACGCGACACCCGTCACCCACTCGTTGGCTCCGCAGTAGCGGTAACTGGTCGCCTCCTCGGAGAACTGAGAGGTGAAATAGGAGGCGCCGTGCGCGACGCCCGCGTTCGTACAATTGACGCGGATGTTGTCGCATTTGCTGCCGCTGCACTCGAAGCCGTTGATCAACTGCACCAAGTCACACTGGAGAGGCGGATGCTCCTCCGAGGTGAAGCCCGTCCAGAGCAGGGCCTCGGACTGGCCGAGCTCCTCGGCCACCTGCGCGCTGGACTCCTCATGCTCCATCCCACCACAAGCCGTCATGCCCACGAACAGAGCGACAGAGGCCACCATCATCATCCGACACATGTTGTCTTCTCCAATCGAGTGCGTGGCTCCGGCCGCCGGTTCGAGAGGACTCGACCCAGAGGGTTGGCGCCAACACACGTCTCAATGATTCACAACCCACATCCAAACAACGACTGCCTGCTACTCCCCTCGAGGGAAGACTGAAAAACACACAACCAGGACGGCGTCGACACTCACCATGGCGTAACGCACCCATGGCTTGTCGCGAGCGGTCAGCCGTCTGGGGTCGGCCGGAGGAGGTGCCCACTCCACGACCGTGGAAACACCCTCTCTTGCGTTGGGAGTGTTCCCCTGGACGGGTTGAATCGGAATCAGGTCGGTATCTACGCGCTGGGCGCAGCCGAGACCGGTGATTGAAAGGGGGTGGTACCGCTCGTCGGGGCCCTGGTGCGCAGCGGCTGGGAGCGCGTCCCCGGCGGCAACCTCATTGCCAGTGAGCGAGCGGTTGTGAACAATGGCTGACAATGAACCGCTCGGAACAGACGCCGCAGGAGCCCCTGGAGGGCGACAACGCCTCGACCATGGATGGACGGGCCGCCCGAGGGACCCTTCTGCCCCCGGAGTCCTCCGAGCGGCACTACCTGCTGGTCTTCGACGGGGACAGCGCCCGGATGTTCGCCCTCCCCGAGCAGGGGGAGGTGGTGATTGGCCGCGGCGACGGCGCGGACCTCAAGCTCTGCGAGGCCTCGGTCTCCCGGGCACACGCGAAGGTGTCCGTCACCGGTGGGCAGGTACGCATCGCCGACCTGGAGAGCCAGAACGGGACACACGTCAATGAGGAGCGCGTGGTGGGGACACGGCGGCTCTCGTCCGGCGACGTGGTGACCCTCTCCTCGGCGACCCTGGTGCTGCACCTCGGGCGGCGGGCCACCACCGGGCCGCTCTTCGTCGACCCGGCCACGATGCGCCAGCGCGTCGAGGCGGAGCTGGAACGCGCCCTGCGCTACTTCCGCCCCTTCTCCGTCCTGCACGTCTCGCTCGGGACGAAGACCGCGGACCGCCCGCGCGTGGAACTCGCGCTCCAGGCTGTCTGCCGCGGGCTCGACGTCGCCTCGTGGACCGGAGCGGACAGCTTCTCCGTCGCCCTGCCAGAGCTCGATGACCCCGGGGCGAGGGAGCACGCACTCCGCATCCTCGAGGCCCTCGAGCCCCTGGCGCCCGCCGCTCGCGCCGGAGTCGCCGCCTGCCCTTCCGACGGCTGTGACGTGGACACGCTGCACTCCTCGGCATCGGCGGCCGCGAGAACCACGGCCGCCGGCGACGTGGCCTCCGGGCGCGATGCCTTCCAGACGGTGAAGCTCGGCGACCGGGAGGTGCTCATCGCGGACCCCGTGATGATGCGCCTCTACGGCCTCGCGGAGCGGATTGCCAGGTCCGACCTCCCCGTGCTCGTCAACGGAGAGACGGGCGCGGGAAAGGAACTCGCCGCCTCCGCGCTGCACTTCCTGTCCCACCGCAAGGCCCAACGACTGGTGACGCTCAACTGCGCCGCGCTCCAGGAGAGCCTCCTCGAGTCCGAGCTCTTCGGCCACGAGAAGGGCGCCTTCACCCATGCCACCGCCACGAAGATGGGCCTCTTCGAGGCGGCGAGCGGTGGCACCCTCTTCCTCGACGAGGTGGGCGAACTGTCCCTCTCCATCCAGGCGAAGCTCCTGCGCGCACTGGACACCCAGCGAATCACCCGGCTCGGGGACGTGAAGGAGCGCGTCATCGACGTGCGAGTCGTCGCCGCCACCAACCGAGATCTCGAAGCGGAGATCCGCGCGGGACGCTTCCGCCAGGACCTCTTCTTCCGCCTCTCCGGCAGCATTCTCTGGCTGCCCCCGCTGCGCGAGCGCAAGCGCGAGCTGCCCATCCTCGCGCGGGCCTTCCTCTCGCGGGCCTGCGAGCGGAGCGCTCGCGAGCCCCTGGAAATCTCCGACGCCGCGATGCAACGCCTGGCGTTGTATCCCTGGCCCGGCAACGTCCGGGAGCTGCGCAACGTGATGGACTACGCCGCCGCGGCGGTAACGGAGGAGGTGCTTGAACCGTGGCATCTCGACGAGCGGCTCGGAGCAGGCTTCTCGGTCAAACCCTCCGCGAGCACCGAGCCCGCACTCCCCGCGCAGGAACCGACGACGCTTCCCGCCCTGACCAACCTCGCGGAAGAAATCCAGACGCTCGAGCGCACCCGGATGACGCAGGCGCTCCACGCTTCGGAGGGCAACCAGACCCGGGCGGCACAGCGGATTGGCATGCCCCTGAGGACCTTCGTCACGAAGATGAAACAATACGGCCTGCGCGGGAAGTGAGCCTCGCATCATGGCGTGATCACCCCTCCGGTGGGAGGCACGATGATGGGTGGTGCGGCGACGATGTCGTACGCCTTCGCGACACAACCGGCATTCCAATTATTCGGCTCCAGTTGCCCGTACGAATTGGTGCCGCAGCAGTACGCGTAACCGGTCGACTCGCAAACCGCACGGGTGAGCCAGTTGCAGTCCTTGGCCAGCGAATAGCCTGTCGAGAAGGGGCCGTGCCTACAGCCGTTGGTCCAGTTCGCGACAAAGACAAGAGGCGCATCCGCGGTGAGCTCCTTCTGCTGAATGCAACCCTCCAACGCCCCCTTTTCGAAGGGATCCGCCGCTATGAACACCCGTTGGGCGCTGCACGTCGACGATGGCAAGCGATTGGTCGGCGGAGACGCCTCGGACCACTCGTAGCAGTGCGTACCGCCGGTCACCATGATTTGCCACGTACCGCTGTTGCAGGCGGCGGGCAGGGCCCCGTAGCGCTCCCTTTCGAGGCACACCGTGCCTCGAGCATTGAACCCGGCCTCGGAGGTGAAGGCCGAGGGACCATTCGCGCCTTGAGGGTCGTTGTAGGAGACCCACTCCGGCGTCGGAGCGATGAAGCGGTGGCGGTCCCAGATGTCGATGATGGTGTTGGGCTGCGTGTAGGAGAAGCCGTCCTCACAGTAGTTCGCCATCGCGGCCTTGAAGCAAGCCTCCCAGTAGGGAGCGAGGCCCACCGGCTCCGGCGGGCTGCTGCCCGTCGGCGTCAGGCTCGTCCAGGGCTTGTAGCCCCAACGTGCGCACTTCACCGCCGTCCCGTCATGGCAGGCAATGCCAAGATAGTTGGGTGCGGAGTACGCAAGTCCCACCGTGTCGATGAACGAGGGAAGGAACATCGCCGCGTTTGGAGGACTCCCGGATTCCGTCGAACAGAAATCCACCCAGTTGCCTGCGTCGTCCTTCAACTGCACCCGGTAGAAATGCACATCCGCATTGGGACGGGTGGCACTGCGGTATTGCGGTTGAAGCAGATTCGCCGCGTCCGTCGGACCATACGGCCCCATGTCGATGAAGGTCCCCATGATGCGTGCCTCCCTCGTGGGGTTGACCAGCGGCAGCGGCGCTCCCGCGACAACCGGACCCTGGATCTCCATGACCTTGAACGTGGCCAGGGGCAGGGTCGGCTCGTACCAGACGGGGGGGATGACGACGCGGGCGCTGGCCTGCTCGAGCACCACCGGAGGCAGGGGTGGAACCGGCAACACGTAGCCACCCGGAATCGTGATGCCCTGGATGCGGCTCCCATTCAATTGCGCCTTCGCGGCCACGAGCGAATCGTTCGAGACGCGAAACTGGAAGGAATTGACATCCACGAGCCACGGATTGTTGGCCTCGGTGCCCTGGGGGGTCTTCCCTTGAGGGGTCTTCCCTTGGGGTGTCTTGCCCTGCGGCGTGCGAAGCTCTCGCACCGACGAAGCAAGGACGGGCTCCGGGTCCCTCACCTCCATCGCGGGTCCGCAGGCACTCAAAACCAATGCACTCAACAAGCAGGCTTTTGCGTTCATGGCGGGACACACCCATAGCAAGTCGCGGGCCACCCCTGTTCCGTCAACGCGACCGCCCCCCGGGCAGCACTCCGACACGCTGCGTCCATCAAGGGACGTCGGCGCAGACTCGGAACCCCGTATCCACCTGCCGGAAGTCGCGGTTCACCACCCAGCTGTTCGGAATCCGCGCGGAGATGGTGCCCACATGCCAGGAGCCACCTCGGACCACGAACTCCTTCGCGCCGTTCACCGAGCGCACGACTTCCCACGCGTTGCCCAGCATGTCCGCGACACCCAGCGGAGAATTCGACGCGGGGTGGCTGCCCACCTCGTCGGGGCCGTAGGCGGCATCCTGGTACCCGTACGTCTCGTCGATGTTGGCTTCATCCGGCGCGAGCAATTCACCATGCGGGAGGGTCCGCGCGTCCGCCCCGCGCGCGGCGCGCTCCCACTCGTGCTCCGTACACAGCCGCGCGTGCGGAACCCGGCCCGTGGCATCCAACCAGGACAGGTACGCCTCCATGTCCGAGGGCGTGATGGCCGAGACAGGGAAGCGGAGCCAGTCCTGCTCGGCGCGCAGCTTGCGCTCCCGGTAGCGGATGGGCGCTCCCGCGAGGGCGGTGTACCGCTGCGAGATGGGCGCGAAGGTGAACCGCCACCCCCGAGCCGTCCGCGCGAGCTCCTGGTACGCGGTCTCCGTGGTGCCCCCCATGGAACTCTGCGTATTGGGCAGGTGCCGCGAGCGCACGGCGGCGGGGAGTTCCTCGAGGAACGCGAGCCAGTCCGCGAACGTGACCTCGTACCGGCCCACGAGGAACGCCTTCAGCGCCACGGGGTGGAGGGGCGCGGCTTCGTAGAACTCACGACGCACCTTCTCGTCTCCCGCGGCGCCGAAGAGCACGGGCCCCGCGGGCACATACACGAAGCCCTCGGGGACACGTGACGCGGGAGGCAGTCCGAGCTTCAACGGCACGAGCTTCCCGCGTGAGGCCACGAAGGGCATGCGCACCGGCGCGAACCCGGGCGCGCTCGCGCTGAGCACGTAGGCACCGGGAGAGAGCGCACCGCCTGCTTCGATGGGCGCGGGGCGCTCACTCCACCGTCCATTCAGGGACTCGATGCGCGTGAGCGACCAGGTGGCCTCTGGAGGCTCGATTTCGACGCGCACGTTCGCGGGCCGCTCCAGGGCCGCCACCCACTCGCTCGCGTCATCCAGGCGGCGGAGGCGCTCGAGTTCCGCCGCGTACTCTCCCTGGCGCCCCTCCAGCTCCGCGAGTTCGGCGCGCTCGGCCATGATGCGGGCCAGCGCGCGGCGCACCTCCGCCCGTTCAGGAGCGAGCAGGAACGCATTCTCGGCCCGGGCGCTCGCGAGCCCCACGGCACGCACCCAGGCCTCCTTCCTCGTCAGCGCGGCGTCCCAGCTCCGCTCGCCCAGGGGCCAGTCCCCCTTGTCGAAGGCGGCATATGCCTCGCCGCGCATCCGCTCCCAATCCACCCGGGCCCGGTGCATCGCCTCGGCTTCGCGGGCGGACTCCGCCAGGTGCTGCCCCACCTGGGCATCCACCCCGCGCGCGTGCGACCAGCGCTGCGCGGAGTACGTGAGCAGCCCCGCCAGCACCAAGGCGCCCAGACTCAACGGCCCCCGAAGACGCCGCATCCGCTGGCGGCGCCGGGACGCCGAGAGGAAGGCGGCCTCCGAGGGTGAAGTCTCCTCGAGGATGACGCGGCCGGCATCCGCGAGCTGGAGTCCGCCCCAGAGCGCATCCGCTGGCCGGCCGAGCCGCTCCCACTCGTGAGTCGCGGCCTGGAGGCGCTCGCGAACGGCCCGGACCTCCGCATCCTCCGAGAGCCAGCGCTTGAGCGCTGGCCACTCGCGCAGGAGCACCTCGTGGGCAATCTCCCAGGCCGTCCCTTCCTCGGAATCGCGAGGCATCACGATGCGCTCCCGGGCCAGGGTGGCCAGCGCGGCTCTCCGCGCGGGGGGCGCCTCGCTCCCCAGGAGTTCCACCTCGAGCCTGGGCCTGCGCTGGTCGTTCGCGGTGACCAGGCGCACGAGCATCGCGCGAGCCTCCCGGGCCTCGCGCGGCGGAAGCCGGCGGAAGAGGGCATCCGCATGCTGGGCGAGCGCCCCCGAGACGCCACCCATGGACGCCAGGGCCTGTTCGGTCAGGACAGTCGCGGCGCCGCGGCTGTCCCACAGGCGCTCCAGCGCGAACTCAATCAGCGGCAGCGCGCCGCCCTGCGCGGCGAACTCGAGCAGACCCTGCACCATCGCCTCGGACTCGAAGCGCACCCCGTGGACCTGAGCAGGGTCCTCGATGAGCTGCCGCAGGTGCTCGCGCTGAATGGGACCGAGCAGGAACAACGCGCCCGAGAGTTCCGACCCCAGCGAGGGGAGCGAGGTCAGCGCATGCAACAGGTCGCTGCGTGCCGTGGCGAGCACGCGCAGCGAGGGCAGGCCGGCACTCAGCTCCGAGACCGCCCGGGCGGCGAGCCCGGCTTCCTCCCGGTCCGCGAAGGACGCCCACTCCTCGAGCTGGTCGACGAAGAGCACCAGGCCCCGCCTGGGCCCCAGGGCCCGCACGAGTTCGCGCGCGAGCAGGCCTGGCTCGGACCGCAGCCGCGCATCCAGCTCCGCGGGCGGGGTGCCGAGCACCTCCGCGCAGACCGCCACCAGGGCGCGGAGCGGATGACGCCCGGGGAGACAGGTGAGGCTCTGCCAGCTCCTGCCCGCGCCCAGCGCCCCCTCCCTGACCGCGGGCAGTACCCCGGCGCGACACAGCGAGCTCTTCCCCACTCCGGACTCCCCCGCCACCACGACGAGGCCGCTCGACTTCAGCCGTTCGACCACCGCTCGAACTTCCGAGCTCCGGCCGAAGAAGAGCGCGCGGTGCTCCGCCTCGAACGGCATCAGCCCGCGGTACGGATTTCCCTCGGGCACGCGGGCGGGGTGGGCCTGGAGCAGACGCTCCAGCGCCTCACGGAGCGCGTCGCCCGAGGCATAGCGCCGCGCCGGGTCGCGCTCCAGGCATCGGTCGATGACGTCCGCCAGCCGGCCATCCGCCTGCGGCGCCACCTCCCCGAGCGGTCGCGCGGCGTGCTCGGCGACGACATCGCGGATGGGCCCCTCGGGCAGGAACCGCACCGGGGGCTTGCCGGCGCACAGCTCGTAGAGCAGCGCGCCCAGCGCGTAGACGTCACTTCTGCGCGTCGCGGGCTCGCCACGCCAGCACTCCGGTGGGAGGTACAGCGGCGTTCCCACCGCCGCTCCCACTTGTGTGAGCGCGGCGGACGCAACGCCCGGGACCACCGGCTCCGTGACACGCCCCGGTCCGACGATTCCCGGGAGCGTGTCCTCGGGATTCGCGGCGAGGGCTCGCGGTGCGCCGTCACTCGACTCGCCCCCTCGCGCCCCGCGTTCGGTGCCAGGGATGAGCGGGAGCCCCGTGGCGACGGGCTCCTCGGAGAATTTCGCCAGACCGAAGTCGAGCAGCTTCGCTCCGTCGGACCCGAGCATGGCGTTGGCCGGCTTGAGGTCCCGGTGGAGGATGCCCGCGCGGTGTGCGGCGGCGAGCCCACGCGCAAGGTCGATGCCGATGGCCAGCGCGCGCTCCCCCGCGATGGGTTTGTCGAGCCGGTCGAGGCCGCCCCCCTCGATGAGCTCCGTCACCATGTAGGGCTGCCCATCGATGGTACCGATGCGATGGACGGCTACGACGTTGGGGTGCGCCAGGCGAGCGATGGCGCGGGCTTCGATGAGAAACCGCTCCCTGCGGGCGACATCGGGCCCGAGCGCGCCGAGGAACTTGATGGCCACCTGCCGCTCCAGGAGCGTGTCTTGCGCGAGCCACACCTGCCCCATGGCGCCCTGCCCCAACAAACGCACCAGCCGATACTCATCGAATTCGCCGGGGGGTAACCATACGGGAGGCGGCATCCCCCGGAACTCTGGCGCCACCACGCCGATTCGGCACGCTCTTTCGGCGCCATCACGCCATTTCAGCGCGACTCCAGCGCGAACCTCTCTTCCAGGCGCGCTGGCCTCACAATTGCTCACACCTGCCCCATGGAGCGCCGCCCTGGTGCTCGGAGGCGGCATGACAACGAGACGAGGGCATCATGCCTGGCGATGTCTGGGATTGATGGGCGGCGCGGAGATTGCGGGCGGCCACTCCGCCTGTTCGCTCCCGGCAACAGGCCTGCGTCCGACCCTGCGCCACGGCGCCCGCATGTCGAACGCGCGGCAGGGGCACTCCTCGCCAAGCCCCGCCTGGTGTGCCCTGACGTTCATGGACAGGCGTGGCTCAGCGATGAGGTCACCTCAAGGCCACGTGGCGTGGACCCATTGCGCGAAGGTCCGTGGCGAGAGGCCGAGGGCCCGCGCTTCGTCGGGGCGGGCTGGACTCGGATTTTCGTTCAGGTAGCGCTGCGAGTGGACGAACGCAGGGAGGAGGCCCTGTGCGAGTGCCTCTTCCGGAGTCAGGTCGGGCGCCTCGACCTTCGTCTTCCAGGCCTCCGAGAGGACCGCCGATATCTCGCGGAGCGAGCGGACATCGCCGGCGAGCTCGAGGTTGCGGCCATCGAAGCGCTCCGGCTCGGCGATGATTCGCGCGACCGCCTTGCCGATATCGTCGACGGAGATGAGCGACAGCCGGGTGTCGGGTTTGAGGACGGTCAGCAGCCGATTCTCCACCCAGTTCGCGAAGAGGAATGACGGGCGCACGAAGTTCTCCATGAACATGGACGGCCGCAGCACGGTCCAGTGCGGGAAGCCGGCGTCCTTCACGAGCTCGTCGAGATACGCCTTGCTCTCCCAGTAATGCTCCAGCGTCTTCCAGCGCCCCTCCTTCCAACCGGGGACGCCGCGATGATGGTCGCCAGCGCCGGAGACCGAGGTGTGGACGAACTGCGGGACGCGCTCGGCGAGCGCCGCCTCGACGAGGTTCCGCCCATGCCTCGTCTCGGAGTCGCCTCCGAGGTCCTTGAGGTCGGGCGTCTGCACCGAGAAGACCGCGTCGACGCCGCGGCAGGCCGCGCGCAGCGAAGGCGGGTCATCAAGATTCCCCGAGGCAATCTCGACGCCGTGCTCGCGGAGCCCCGCCACTGCCGGCGCCTCCAGGTTTCGGACCAGCGCCCGCACCGCGACGCCGTCGGCGCGCAGTGCGCGTGCGGCCGCTCCGCCCTGTCTGCCCGTGGCTCCCGTCACCAGAACCGTCTTCATGGCCCACCTCATCGCAACGTGGCCGGCGCTTTATTGCAACCAGTTCGTTGCTTTGCTGAAGGTAACGTCCCCGGAGGACAAAGCAACTTGTTCGTTGCTTTCGTGCTAGAACGTTCGGGATGGCTTCGAAACAGCAACGGGGCGAGCCGCTGGTCGCGAAGATTCTCGAGGCGACCCTCGAAGAGGTCGCGCGGGTCGGCTACGAGAACCTGTCAATCGAGGCGGTCGCCGAGCGCGCCGCCGTCAACAAGACGACAATCTATCGCCGCTGGGAAACGCCGGAGGCGCTGGTGCTCGCCGCGTTCGAACGCGTGTCCGACCAGGACAGCTTCCCCAACACCGGCTCGCTCCGGGGCGATCTCCTCGACTACCTGCGCCGCTATCGCGCGGTCTGCCGCTCCCCCGTGGTGCTGTCGCTGATGCGCATGCTCTTCGCTGGCAGTGGCGGCAAGGGAGAGCTCTGCAAGGTCATCCAAGAGCGAATCGAACGCTCCGAATGCAACGCGCTTGTGATGTTCGAGCGGGCGGTGGCGCGCGGCGAGCTCCCGAAGGACACCGACATGCCGCTCGTTCGTGACCTCCTGCTCGGCAGCGCCCGGAATCTGATTTTGTTCCGCCATGACACCTGCACCGACGAGACGCTCGAGCGCGTCGTCGACGTGATGCTGCTCGGCGCCGCCGAAGGCGGTCGGCGAAAGAAGTCGGCGCGACGCTGAGGCACCCCACGAAGCGCATTCGTCCCATGCGTTACACGCGGACTGGGACGACCCACGAACAGGTATGAATCATGGGGGCGTCATCAGGTTGCGTTGAAACCACTCCCGGAGGGCGACGACGTCGGCACGGGAACTCAGGCTCGGCGCGCAGACGAAGTGATAGGTCTCGCCGCGAAGAACCTCGACGAACGGCTGGCTCAGCAGTCCCGCGGACAAGGCGTCGGCCACCAAGACCCGGCTGACGATGGCAACCCCCTGCCCCGCGAGCGCGGCCTGAACCGCATGCAGGCCGTCCGTGAACCGGATGCCGGCCTCGGTATCCACCCCTGTGACTCCGGCCTCGGCACACCAGCGTGCCCACGTCGGCGGGGGTCTGGGCACACGCTGCCCGTCGATGTGGATGAGCTTCGCGCGGCGCAGGTCGCTGGCGCGCGTGAGTTTGAGTCTCGGGCTGCACACGGGGGCGAAGGTGTCGCGCTTCAGCACCGTGGCCTCGGCCCCCGGAAACGGGCCCCTGCCATAGCGGATGGCCACATCGACTTCGCCCGCTTTCAGCACCACGGGCGCGTTTCCGGCATGCAGCCGGAACTCGATGTCCGGCAAGAGGCGGCGGACCTCATCCAGACGCGGCACCAGCCACTGGCTCAAGAAGCCCGTGGTGGCGGACAGTGTCAGCGTCACGGGCGTCGGGCCCTTCCGCAGGCGTGAGACAACCCGGCTGATGTCCGCGAAACCCGCCGCGGCCGCCTCGTACAGCTCCGCGCCGGCCGACGTCAGGGACACGGACCGTGGCGTCCGGTCGAGCACACGCACGCCCAGGTAGGCTTCGAGCTGCCGGACCTGGTGGCTGATGGCCGTGGGCGTCACGAAGAGCTCCGCGGCGGCGGCCTTGAAGCTGGAATGTCGGGCGGCGGCGTCGAAGGCGCGCAGCGCGTTCAAGGGAGGAAGCTCGTACGGAGGCATGCTGAATCCAGCTCATCTTCAAGGTGAGAACTTCGCTTTTGCGGCGGCACCCGAGCCTCATTAGGTTTCCGTCAGGTCCGAGCAAGGTGAATGTAGCTCATCTACGACCGAGGAGAAGACGCATGGCAGAGCTGGCATCCGGGCTGATCGATGTGTTCGCGGATACTCCGCTGAGCGGCAACCCTCTCGCGGTCGTCGAAGGCGCGGACGCGTTGCCCGACGACACGCTTCGGCGCATCGCAGGCGAGTTCAATCAGGCGGAGACGACCTTTCTCCTGAAGAGCACGCGTGCCGATTGGAAGTTGCGCTCGTTCACCGCGAATGGCTCGGAGATATTCGGAGCGGGGCACAATGCGCTCGGGGCCTGGCTGTGGCTCGCCGAGCACGGAGCCCTCGGTTCGTTGGATGCGCCGAAGACCTTCCAACAGGAAATCGGTACAGACGTGTTGCCCATCACGCTCGAGGCACGTGCGGGCCGCATCCATGGACGGATGAAGCAGTCACCATTGAAGCTGTCTCCGCCACTCGATGAGGTCGGCCCCCTGGCCGAGGCGCTTGCCGTGCCTGTCGCGGATGTCCTGACGCACCCGGCGCCCCGCGTCGCCAGCACCGGTGCAGGTCATCTCCTGGTTCGCGTTCGAGACGCGCTGACTGTTGATCGCGCTCGCCCCATGAGTGACAAGTTGCTCTCGGTGCTGGCGGCCGCGGGGGCCGAGGGCTGCTATGTCTACGCGTTCGACCCGGCCGCGCCACGGACAGCCTATGCGCGCTTCTTCAACCCCACGGTCGGTCTCTGGGAAGACGCGGCGACGGGCACGGCCGCCGGTCCGCTATGCGCCTACCTGGGTTCGGAGGACCTGCTCGCTGAGGACAAGACGCTCGTCGTCGAGCAGGGTGTTCATATGGGCCGGCGCAGTTTGTTGCATGTGCGCCTGACGCCGGAGCCCGAGCTCTCCGGCTCTGGAGTCGTGGTGCTTCGCGGATTGCTCACGGTGACGTGACACTCACTCGACGCCCACGTGCTTCTTGTCCTGGGCGCGAGTCACGAACCTGGGCGCAGCACGGCTTCGGCGAGCCTCCAGACGCTGGCCGCCAGCTCGGCGTCGTACGCAATCGCTGTGGGCTGATATTTCTTCGGACTCTTGAGCGCGGCACCTCGCGCGCGCCGGACGTCCTCATCGAGCAGGAAGCGAAGGCCGTTTTCAGCCGAGCGCTCCGGCGTCGTCGCGATGAGTGCGTACAGCGCGCGGGCCCACCACGGCTGCTCGCGAATCGAGTCGGTCGTCGTAGGACCCACGCATGAAATCGCGATGCTGATGGGCAGGTCTTTCCACCTTCGCGCGGCCTCCTGAACGTGCAGGAAGCCGAGCACCTGCGACGACATGAGCGAAGCCGTGAGCGTCCACTTGCGACGCTCGAATTGCAGATCGCCCACATCCGGCACGAGCCTCGCGGGAGGGCTGGCGCCGATGTGAAGAATCCGTCCATCTCCGGACGCCGCGAGCGCATCGACGAGCTTCAGGTTGAGCCCGGCCCGCGCGAGGTATTGCAGTCCGAAGGCGTGTTCGTAGCCATCGGCCGTCGTCTGACGCGTCCGAGCCCGCAGGTCCACGTTCATCGCCGAGTGGATGAGGCCATCGAATGTCCTGCGCCAGGCCAGGATGTCGCGGGCAGCGGCTTCGATGCCCGCGACCGACGAGAGGTCTGCCCGTGCCCACCGCGCGTCACCGGCTCCGGCGTCACGCAGCAGCTTCGCCGTGGCTTCGCCCCGTGTGGCATCTCGGCCCAACACGAGCACGTCCGCGTGTCGCCGCGCCATCGCGAGCGCGGTGGCTCGACCAATGCCACTCGTCCCACCGGCGAAGACGAAGGCCTTTCTTCTAACGTCTCTCGACATCAGCACCTCGTGGAGTTCAAGTCCGGGTGCCATGGTCTCGGACGACCTGCTACGAAGCGTCTCGAATGGTTGATGGAACGTCCGACGATGCGCTGACGTCGCTTCTCTCCACCGTGAGGCTTCGCGCGAGCGTCTTCGGCGCGAGCGAGCTCGCGGCGCCCTGGGGCGTCAGCACCGAGGGTCTCGGCGCCTACGTCTGTTACGTCATTCCAGAAGGAAGTGCCGTCCTCTCCGTGCGTGGGACTCGCCGTGCCCTCCCCCTCCTGGCGGGCGGTGTTGCGCTGGTCCGCGCGGGCATGGCGCACGAGCTCAAGGACTCGCTCAAGACGCGCGCCGAGCCCTTCGAGCGGCTTCGCGCCAGGTCCAAGAGCGCGACCTCTTTCTTCCGCGGCGGCGGCACCGGCGCGCGAACCCAGGTCATCTGTGGGACCCTCGAGGTCGACGAGATTGACCGCGCCCTCTTCGACACCGCGCTGCCACCAGTCGTGAGCTTGAAACACGAAGAGCTCTCGGGGGCGACGCGGCATCTGGTCGCCGCGCTCACGTCCGAGGCTATCGACCGGAAGCCCGGGGCATCACTGGTCCTGACGCGGCTGGCGGAGCTCCTCTTCGTGCAGGTCGTTCGCGCGTGCATCGGTCTCGATGTTCGGACCGCCAGTTGGCTGCGAGGAGTCGGACACCCGGCAATCACGAAGGCGCTGGCTGCGATTCATCGCGCGCCAGGAGAAGCATGGACGCTCGAACGTCTCGCGGAGGAGGCGATGTTGTCGCGGTCGACCTTCGCGGCGACCTTCCACGACATCGTGGGGGAGACGCCGTTCGCGTATCTCACGTCGTGGCGCATGCGAGCCGCCGCACAGCTCCTCGCGTCGTCTGAACAGAGCCTCAAGGTGATTGCCAGCACCGTTGGCTACGCATCTGACGAGGCCTTCTCGCGAGCCTTCCGAGCATGGGCCGGTATGCCTCCCGGCGCATACCGGGGACGGTCGCCAAGGCGTGCGGACACGTAGCCGTCCCGCCTCGAACACCTGTGCAGCCGGCTTCCCATCTCGTCGTTCGAGCGCCTCCCCTGTTCGGTCCCCGCACTCGAACGGGCATCCCACAACGACCTTGGCGCGCACCGCTAACGCCTGTTGATGAGGTAGCGGAGGACCGAGCCGAGGCCGGAGAAACGAAATGAGGGGTCGATGTATTTTTCGATGACGTAGAAGGCGAAGTAGTAGGCGCGGCAGAAGGCCCAGATGGCGAGGCTGAGCAGGAGCAGGACACGCCACTCGGGCAACTGAAGGAGGACGAGCGCCGACGACATCAGGCCGATGACGACGAAGAGGCTCGCCTTGATCCACATCCATCGGTGCGATTGCAGGTCGCGCATGCGCGAAACCTATACCGCCGCTGAGACCTTCGACAGCGCAGGGGGCCGCGGGGCACCAGGCCTCGCCTCCGCATCAGCCGCGCTCGCTCTTCCCCTAGCTCTTCGGACAGAGAACATCATCGTCGTCCTTGATGTACGCCAGCAGGAAGTCCTCCAAACTCCCTAGCGGAAACTGGGGATCGTTGCCGCTATAGAGGCCGAGGACGAGGGACACATATCCCTTCCATGGCCCTGACACCCACAGCGCGTACCACCACGATTGCTGAAGGTAGTCGGCGAAGATGACCGACGCCTCCGTGGCGTTGCAACCGTACCCTGCGTCCCGCAGCACGTCGGCGGTCGCGCGAAGCTCCTCGGGCAACCAGAAACGAAACCCCCGGGAATCATCATCCGTTGGAAGCCCGGCGATGCGGAGGAACGCTTCGTACTCTTCCGGAAGTACGCCAGGAAGCGACCGCCAGGCGTCCGCGACGTCCTTCATCGCGACCGGCTGGACGTTGAGGTGCCGCTCCAGCCAGTGCTGCCGAACCTGCGTCGCGATATTCGTTATTGCAGCCATGGCGCGGCGATCCAATCCATCAAGCACTTCAACAGCCCCAGTGCTGCAAGCGCAGGTTTTCGACGGTAGCACGGGTCAATTTCGCTGCGTGTCCTGGACGAACCGCGAGGCGCGGTGGAGCAACAGGCGCGTGCTACCTTCGGTGGATGGCAAACCACCTCGCCTGCATCGGAATCCACGCCAACGACAAGGCGGCCTTCGGGCGCGTCCTGGACTCCCTGCTGGAGCACACCACGGTCGCGGGCACGACACGCGACCACGAGTTGAAGGTGTGGTCCGACACTTCGGGCGCGAGCTACAGCTTCGTCTTCAACCACGCGCACAAGGTGCAGTGCGCCATCCCGGGCTTCCGGGCGGAGTCGCGCCTGCGGGTCCGCGCCACCGACTTCGCCCTCCACGAGAGCTGCCGTCTCTGCGACCCGCTGAAGGCAGAGATGGTCGACTCCGAAGGCCACGTCCTCTACCCGTTCGCCACGCAGCTCGATGACCTCGCGCTGGTGCGCGAGCGCATCCGGCCCGGCATGGTGCTGGAACTTGCGCCGTGCGCCTTCGCGGAGTCGCTGCAGGCCTGGCCGGACGAGGCGGCCTACCTGACCTCGCGCAAGCCGGGGAAGGCGCTGCGGGGCTCGAAGCTCTTCATCCCCAATCCGGCCTCGCTCCTGTCGAAGAGCAGCACTCCTCCCCCGGTCGAGCCCCGGGCCTACTTCGCCGGGCAGGTGGAGGCCGCGGACGTGCGCACCAACGGCGTCACCGGCCACCAGTTCCAGCACGCCCTCGTGCGGACCTATGGAGGCACCTATGACGTCCTCGCGGCGGCAGACGAGGCGACGCCCCAGCTACGGCCCGGCAACATCGTGAGGGGGACCTTCTGGCTGGTGGCGAGCGTGACGGCGGGGCTGGGCTGAGCCCGACCGCGAGAGTGGCCATGAGCTTGCGCGAGAAGCGCACCCATGTGCCTCCCAAACCCGGTCGCCGCATCGCGAGCGCGTCACTGCCATGAGCGCCAGCGCGTCGCGGCCAGTGAACGAGCCGTGAACTCCGAGGCGACAACAGCCCTGACGGAGGGGCATCCCAGTGGGCCCGTGAAGGCGGCGAGCAGCCGACAAGGCGAGCCGTCCGTTCAAGGAGCTTCTGGAGCGACTGCCTCCCGGAGAAAACGCCGCGCGCCTGCGAAATAGCTCTCGCCCAGAGTTCGTTGTGCCTGAGGGTGAGCAGCCAGTTACAAGTGCGATGACCTGCTCGCCCCCGCGCGCATGCACGGCCGCATGAGCCGTCTTCCCCCCTGGGAGTTGAACGAATGAGCCGCCTGGCATCCCCCTCCACTCAGCCTCGTGCGACGACGTGCCGGGCTGGCGCACGCACATGGCGCACGCGGATTCTCTCGCTCGCGGTGATGGGGACCACCGCCAGCCTTGCCGCCTGCGCCGCGCCGTCCGCGCTCGCCGTGTCTCCATCCGGGGTGCCCGCGTTCAGCGAAGACATGCTGTCGCCCGAGTTCTGGATTCGCCGCGCGCCATCTCCCGACGAGGTGCTGCTCGATGCCAACCAGGTGGCGGCCAAGCGCATGCGCGCCTTCGGTCCGGATGGCGGCCTGATCGACCTGAAGCGCATCCCGGCCACGCTGACGCGGGCGCAGGTCGCCGGCTGGGTCAAGGATGCGCAGCAGACGCCCATCCAGGCAGTCATCGACGAACAGGGCCGACCGGTGACGGCGGCGATGCTCGAAGAGCCGCGCCAGAACACCGCGACCGAACACATCCCCGAAGCCTCCACCGCGCGCTACGGCCTCAGCGTGCGGCGCACGACCCTGCGGTCACTGCCGTCCGACCGGAAGTTCTTCGCGGCGGAGAACCTGCGCGACTACGAAAGCCTGCAGGCCGGCATCCTCTTCCCAGGCGAGCCGGTCGTCATCGCGCACCACAGCGCGGACCAGCAATGGCTGTTCGTCATGACGACCCAGGGTCCCGCATGGGTCCGGCGCGCCGATGTCGCGGAAGGCTCGGCGGACGCGGTGTTCTCGTACGTGGCGAAAGCGCCCGGGCGCGTCGTCACGGGCGACCAGGTGCGCACGGTTTCCACGCCGGAAGCACCAGGAGTGTCTGAACTCGAGCTCGACATGGGGGTCGCGCTGCCACGGGCCGACGTGGCACCCGGTGAGCCCGTCAACGGCGCCAGCAGCTATGCATCGTGGCCGGTGCTGCTGCCGGTGCGCGATCAGGACGGCACACTGGCGTTCCAGAGCGCGCTGCTGCGCCGTACCGCCGACACCGCGCCGGGCTATCTGCCAATGACACGCGCCAACATCCTCCGCCAGGCGTTCAAGTTCCTCGGCGAGCGCTACGGCTGGGGGCACCAGTTCAATGCACGCGACTGCAGCGGACTGACCAGCGAGGTGTACCGCAGCCTGGGGCTGCTCCTGCCGCCCAACTCCGGGATGCAAGGCAAGAGCGCGGCGCTGAACCACCGCCCCTTCACTGCACAGGACTCGCACGCCGAGCGGCTGCGCGCGCTGGCCCAAGCGCAGGTGGGTGACCTCATCGTCGTTCCCGGTCATGTCTTGATGATCATCGGCCACGTCAATGGCGAGCCCTATGTCATCCAGGATGTCCCGTTCGCCGTGTTCAAGGACCCGGCCACGCAGCAGCTCCGCAAGACGAAGCTGAACCAGGTGTCGGTCACGCCTCTGCTGCCGCTGTATGCCGACGACACGACCCTGTACGTGGACGCCATGACGAGCCTCGTACACGTCACGCGGCCATAGGCCCGGCCGCGGGCGATGAATTCCATGCTCGCGCGGGCCTCCGCCGCTTGACTCTCCCCCAAGGGGAGACCGCCACCCTCCGCTCCATGTCACCCGGAAACAGGTCTCGGAGGATGGTCATGGTGGGAGTACTTGGAACACTCGTCCTGCTGGTCGCGGCGGCAGCGGGCACCTGGTGGTGGATGGGGCGAGCGCTCTTCCAACCAGGCACCGTGGAGCAGTTGCTGGCCGCGCGGGGCGAAACGCTGGACGTTCCCCCAGGACAACGTGCGGATGGGCCGTCCTGGCAGGTGTCGCCGGACGTAAGGCTCCACCACGCGGCCGTGGGTGATGGGCGGGACGTCGTCGTCGTGCATGGCGGCCCGGGACTCCCGCCAGCGGAACCCTGGCGCGCGGCGGCCATGACAGGCGACGCCCTGCGCTGGCACTTCTATGACCAGCGAGGCTGCGGCGCCTCCTCGCGGCCCTTCACCCACGCGCCCCCTGGCGGCACGTGGCAGGCCATGCAGGCGGTGGAGCTGCGCTTGGGACTCGCCGCGCAGCTCGCGGACCTCGAGCGCATCCGGCGCCTGCTGGGCAAGGAGCGCCTCACGCTCGTGGGACACTCCTTCGGGGCCCTGGTGGCCGCGCTCTACGCCGCGGAGTGGCCGGAGCGGGTCGAGGCCCTCGTGCTGGTGGCACCCGCCCCGTTGGTGACGATGCCCGCGGGTGATGGCGACCTGTTCACCCAGGTGAGGGCCCGGTTGGACGCAACGGGCCAACGCGAGCTGGCGGCGTGGCTGAAGCACACCTTCGACTTCCCTGCCCGCCTGAAGGACGACGAGGCCCGGCTCGCCGAGCACTTCGCCGCCTTCGGCCCCCTGTACGTCCAGGCCACGCGGCACGCCCGCCCCGACGCGAAGCTTCCAGGCGCTGGTGCCGCGGGAGGCTTTCTCTCGCTGGGGCTCTACCTGAGCCTGGGCCGGCATCACGACTGGACGGAATGGTTGCGCCGGGTGCGCGCGCCCACGCTCGTCATCCATGGCGCCCAGGACCTCCAGCCGCGCTCGGCCACGGAGCGTGTGGTAGAGGCGATTCCCCACGCGCGACTGGTGGAGCTGGCGGACAGCGGGCACTTCCCTTTCGAGGAGCAACCCGAGTCCTTCGCGGCCACTGTGCGCGCCTTCCTCTTGGAGGAGGAGCGGTGAGCGGACTGCTGTATTCCATTGGCGAGACTTCGCGCATCACCGGGCTGACCGTGAAGGCCCTGCGCTTCTACCAGGAGAAGGGACTGCTCGAACCCTCGCGCGTGGACCCCTCCTCTGGCTATCGCTACTACACCGAGCGCGACATCGCCCTGGCCCACACGCTGCGCGCGCTGCGCGACCTGAAACTGTCCCTGGAAGAGATTCAGGGAGTGCTCACGGAGGTGGCAGCGGGCGCCTCGCTCGCGGAGCAACTGGGGCGAGCGCGCGCCCGGCTCGCCGACGAGGCCGCCAGCGCGCACCGCTCCGTGCTCGCGCTGGACACGCTGCTGCGAAACCAGGCCCAGGCGGAGGCGTACCTGCGCGCACCGCCGCCACTCCTCGAGCGCTGGCTCCCCGCGGCCCGCGTCGCCGTGCACCGGGCCCGGGGACGGTACTCCGACGCGTCGGTGGCCTTCCCCAGGCTGTTCGCCGCGTGCGGCCCCCACGTGGCCGGTGCGCCCTTCTGCCTCCTTCACGAGGCGGAGTACCGCGAGGAGGACGCGGACGTGTCCTGGTGTGTCCCCCTGGCACCGGGAGCCACTCCGCGAGGTGTCACCATCGAGGAGGTGCCCGAGGTCCAGGCAGTCACGCTCGTCCACTCAGGGGCGCCCCAGTCCGTGGGCCCATCCTGGGCTCGCCTCTTCGCATCCCTTCACTCGAAGGAGCGCACCCCAGCCCTTCCCCTGCGCGAGACGTTCCTGCGCGTGGACACACAGGAGAGCGCCTCCTGGTTGACCGAGCTCGCGCTGCCGTGGGAGGGGAACGGGCCTCGAAGCAAGACCTGAGTCAGCCCCTCCCGATGGATGGGCTGAGCCAGTGCCTTCCTTGGAGCCACTGGAGAAGCGTGTACGCGCCAGGCTGTGCAGCCGCGTTCACATCGACCTCTGGATTGTGCAAGGAATTGCACAGCCCTGATATGGGCGCCGTCGAGGATGGGGAGACTGGGACAGGGCCAGCTTCTTGCTGGGCGACGGGGCATGAATACCCTCAGGCATCTGTCGACCTGGCCGTCGTTCGTGGCGCTCGGATGGGTCCTCCTCGCGCCAGGAGTCGGCCGTGCATCGGAAGCCGAAGCGTCGCCCGGTGAGATGGCGTCAAGCCCACAGCCTCTCAGCCCGGCCCCGCTGGTGGACGCGCCTCGGGAGGAGAGTGGTGGACGGTATGTGGGGCGCATCGCGGCTGAGTTCGGACTGATGGCCGCGACCTCGATGGCGGCGGCGATCCCCGGAATGCTCATCGGCGCGACGAGCTTGCGGGAGGATCCACCGTCCCGCTTCGACTTCGTGAACCTCGAGGGAGCAGGGCGTGGGTTTCTCGTGGGGGCCGCGATAGGTGCTCCGCTGGGCGTCTGGTTGGGTGGGCGGGCCACCCAGGGGAGAGGGACCTTCGGGGGCGTATTGCTGGGGGCTGGAACCGGGGGCGGCCTTGGGCTGCTGGCCTCGACGCTGGTTCCGAAGAAGCACGAGGATATCGCGCCACTTCTCTTTCCGGCATTCGCCATGGCCGGCTCACTCATCGGCTACGAGGTGTCCCACGCCTCGAACATGGCGCCTTCGGCCCCCGTCGACGAGGTGAGCATCCTGCCGGTGCTGGCCCTCGACGCGAAGGGAAGCATGCTGGGCCTGTCGGGCCGGTTCTGACGACCCCGACGCAGGTGCTCGGGGCCACCGGGCGCGAGGAGCAGGCAGACGCGCTGGCGCACTGGCTGCGAATACACCTCAAGGTGGATGAGACCGCGCCGGAAGCGCTGCGCTCCGCCTGACTCACGACGCACGAGACACCGAACCCGAAGTGGCACCACGTGGGAGCAGCAGGCCTACGTCAAAGCCTCCAACACGGGGGGCAACGACAACTTTGGCCTGCGCCTGGCGCTCTCGGCGGATGGCCACCTGCTGGGTGTGGGTGTCCCCTACGAGGACAGCAAGGCGAAGGGCATCAACGGCAACCAGGCGGACAACAGCAGCGAGGACAGCGGCGCCGTCTACCTCTTCAAGCTCTGAGCCGCCCTCGCGCGGGCCTGCATCGAAGCCGCGCCAAGCCCGCGTTTTCACTGGGGCCGGGGAGGAATCATCGGTCGACCGATGATTCCGGCCCCTCCGCGTCGTTTGGGTGTGGATGATAGAGTCCACACCCTCCCCGCCCCTGATGACCGCCTTCGACGCGCTCGTGCGACCGCACCGCCGCGCGCTGCATCTCCACTGCTACCGCATGGTCGGCTCATTCGCGGAGGCCGACGACCTGGTGCAGGAAACGCTGCTGCGCGCGTGGAATGCGCGCGAGGCGTTCGACGCGAGCGGCGGTGAAGCCGGGATGCGGCGCTGGCTGTACCGCATCGCCACGAACGCCTGCCTCGACCACCTGCGAAGCTCTTCGCGGCAGGCGGCCTCCGCGCGCTCGTTCGCCGAGATTCCCTGGCTGCAGCCCTACCCGGACGTCCTGCTCGAAGAGGAGGCCGTCACGCGCGAGTCCATCGCCCTGGGCTACCTGGCCGTCATCCAGCGACTGCCGCCGAGGCAGCGGGCGGCCTTCGTGTTGTGCGAGCTCCTGGACGGGTCCGCGGCCGAGACGGCCTCCCTGCTGGAGACCTCGGTCGCGGCGGTCAACAGCAGCCTCCAGCGTGCCCGCGCCACGCTCTCCCGCCACGAGCCCCCCGCACGCGGCGACGCGGTGAGCGCCGACGAGCGCGCGCTGCTGGAGGCGTTCATCTCGGCGCACCAGAGCGGCGACTGCAAGGCGTCCATCGCGCTGCTCACGCGCGACGTGCGGGTGACCATGCCCCCACTGCCCGCGTGTTTCGAGGGCGTGGACCAGGTGCTCCCGCTCATGGAGCGAGCGAATGCCATGGGCGAGTGGAGACTGGTGCCGGCGTGGGCCAACCGCATGCCCGCGGCCATGAGCTACCTGCGGCGACCGGGAGACCCCGCGCTCCGCGCCTTCAAGCTCGACGTGCTGCATGTACGCGACGGCCGCATCCACGAGATTACGACGTTCGAACCCAGGCTGATGGCCGCCTTCGGCCTGCCGGAGGTGCTCGCGTGAGAATGCTCCTTGTCGCGCTGTCCCTCCTCGCCGTCTCCTGCTCCTCCATTCCCTCCTCCCGAGGCGCTTCCTCCATGACGCCCCCCACCCTCCCGACGAAGACCGGCCATGCCCAGGTGAATGGCCTGCGCCTCTATTACGAGGTGCGCGGCGTCCCCGCTGACAGAGTCCTGCCGCTCGTGTTGCTGCACGGAGGACTCCACAACACCCTGATGGACGCGCCGGTCGCGACGCGCCTCGCGCAGGGGCGCCAGGTCATCTCGGTCGACCTCCAGGGCCACGGCAGGACCGCCGACATCGACCGCCCCTTGCGCTACGAGCAACTGGCGGACGACCTCGCGGCCCTGCTCGACGAGCTGCGCGTGCCGCGAGCGGATGTACTGGGCTACTCGCTCGGCGGGGGCGTCGGCCTGCGCCTCGCCGTCCAGCATCCGTCGCGGGTGCGCAAGCTCGTCGTGGTGAGCTCGCCGTTCAGCAGTACCGGCTGGTACCCGGAGGTGGCCACGGCGTTCCAGCACCTGACGGGCGCGCTCGCCGACATGATGAAGCCCGCGCCGGTGTACCAGACCTACGCCGCCATCGCGCCTGATACGGCGGGCTTCGCGCGCCTCATCGACAAGACCGGCGAGCTCCAGCGTCGCCCCTACGACTGGTCCGTGGAGGTCTCGAAGCTCCCCATGCCCGTGCTCCTCGTGTTCGCCGACGCGGACTCCATGCCGCCCTCGTACATCGCGCGGTTCTACGAGCTGCTCGGCGGGGGCCAGCGCGACGGCGGTCTCGACGGCAGCGGTCGCCCCAAGTCGAGCCTCGCCATCCTGCCCGGCCACACGCACTACGACCTGTTCGAGTCCCCCGCGATGATTACAACCGTCGAGCCCTTCCTCGGGCCCTGACCTGCCGGGCGAAGCCGGACCTTCCGAGCCAGGTGGCCCCAATCCGGTCGCTGCGTCATGCGCGCGTCAATGCCTGTCCACAGCCCGTCCCACGTCCGGCATGGAGCCCTCTGAAGTGCGACAGACGCCACTGCATTCCTTATGCAGCGGACCGGAGGGCGTTAGATATTGGTGACGAGGAGCCTCTTGAAGACGTAGTCCGGACGGGGGATCCGCGGGTCGTTGCTCAGGGTGATGAAGGTCAGGTACCGCGCGCCAACGGTGGTGAACTCCTGGGGCTGTTGCTTGAAGATGAATGAATTGGGAGCGCCAGGATGCCCGCGATAGGCGGTCGGCGTCAGACCCTGGATCAAGTGCCTGGGGCCGGTCCACCGAGACGAACTCCGCGCATGGCTCGCACCGAGCGCGCAAGGCTCTCAATGGATACCGAGTGGCCGCGCTCCGCCAGCAACTCGACGAGCACCGCCATCGACGCGTCATCGCCGAGCGCCATGAGCGCCTGGCTGCGCGAATCACTCGCCAGCCAGTTGAGCGCCGCGCGTGATGCCAGGCCCTTGCCCTGACGCAGCCGGTCCTCGACCTCGGGCTTCAGCGCGGAGTGCCCCGCGTTCGCGAGGGACATCACGCGGTCATAGTCGACAGAGCCGTCCGCATCGAACACGGTGGGCTCGAACACTTCATCGAACGTCGCGTGGTCGTGGATGTCGGGGGTGAACTCGGTCCAACCGCGCGCCCCACACACCACCGTGCGGCGGCACCGGTCCGCGTCGACGCACGTGGTGCCATCCAGCAACACGAGAGCGGCTTCACACGAACGCGCCACCAATACCGCGCCGCCGTCGCCCCACGCTCCACTCACGATGCCGAGCCCGCCGCCGACAATCAGGTCGCCCTTTATCTCGACGCGTGCGCTCGCGGCGAAGCGCATGTTTCTCGCGCGCACGTCGCCAGTCACCACCAGCGCGCTCGACAGGTAGTCGTTGGTCCTGCACACGAGGTCACCACTCGTCTCGAGGTCTCCATCGATGACGACGGCCCATGGACCTCGCCCGCTCTTGATGGTGTCCTCGCAACGCACGCTGGCATTGACGATGCGTGGCACGACGATGCCATTGGTCTCTGGGTCGTTTAAATCCTCGGTCTCCAGGAACGAGGTGAGCCAATCCGCTCCGGCAAACCGCCTGGCGACTTCCGCGAACGTCGTCACTTCACCGAGTTCATCGAGCCGAATCATGGGCCTGTTCAGAACTCGGCGACGACGTTGATGACCTTGCCGTCCTGCGCCATCACTCGAAGGCGGCTGAATCCCCAGACCTGGCTTGTCTGAACCGCCTTCACATGCAGCACGCCGTCCTGCTTGCTTCCCGAGAGAGCAATCTGCATTTCGGCGACTGCGTTATCGTCACGAGCCTGGGTCGTGCCCGAGAAGAAGAAGCTGCCACTCACGGGCGCGCCCAGTGTCTGGATGACCTGCTGATGGTTCACGACCCGAGCGAGCGCCTCCTCATGGGGAAACTGACCCCGGAACCACATGCCGCCGCAGCCGCAGCACATCAACGGAAGTCCCACCAGCGCTCCAAGCACCCACTTCAGCGTCGGCGACATTCCTGGCTCCCGGCCCTTCTGGGCCTGACGACGTGACGGGGAGCACTCTAAGCGTGTGCTGCCTATACCGATAGAAACGAACGGGAACCCCGGCGCGCGAGCCGTCCGAGGAGGAGCACGAGCGCGAAGGCAAACGGCGCCGAGGCGCCCGCCCCTGGATGCGCCTCACAGCCACATCCAGAAGTCCGTGGCCTCTCATTCCCGGTTCCAGGGTCGACGGGAGGCGGCGACGCGCGAGGAACCACGGTGAGGGTGCGCGAGGGCTCCGTGGCGCTGTGCCCGCCCTGGTTGTCCACCGCACGAACCCGCCAGGAATGCAGTCCCACCGCGAGTCGCTCGTCCTCTCCGACCAGCTCTCGCGACGTGGCCCCCGGGAGCGCGAAGGTCCGGACGACGCGCCCCTCCTGGAGGAACTCCAACACGTAGTCCAACGCGTCCCCATCGACGTCCACGGCTGCCTCCCACTGGAACGTGGCAAGTCCTCCCTCCACCACGGCTCCGTCCACGGGCGACAGGAGCCGGGGCATCGAAGGTGAGTCATTGATGGGCGCCACGTGGATGGACACCGTGGCGGGCTCGGACTCATGCACGCCATCGGAGACGCGGAAGGTGATGCGGTCCTCTCCGTGGAAGTTCGCGGCCGGAGTGTAGCCGCGCTCCGCGCCCTCGCCGCTCAGTGTCCCGTGCTTCGGAAGGGACTCGATGCTGAACGTGAGCGTGCGGCCTTCGGGGTCCTGTCCCTGGAGCGTCACGGCGATGTCCGTGTCCTCCGCGGTGGTCACCTCACCCTCGGTCGCCGAGGGCGGCAGGTCGGGCTTCGGAGGAACGATGAAGGACCACTCCGCGGAGGGCCCGCTGGAGGCACCGTGGGAGTCGCTCGCGCTCACGCGCCAACGCCAGACACCCGACGGCAGCGCCTCCTCATCGCCGAGCGCACGCGACGTCCGCGCCGTGGCATGGCGGTGGATGACGACGCCCGTCTGGAGCAACTCCACCTCATAGCTCACCGCGTCTGCCTCGAGGTCCGTGGCGGCTTCCCATTGGAAGGTGACTCGACCGCTCACCGCCTGGGACACACCGTCCGCGGGCGACAAGAGCCTGGGGACGGACGGGGCGTCGTTGACCGGGTCGACCTGGAGGGACACCGTCGCCGGAGCGGACGACAGCTCTCCATCGGAGACCGTGAACACGAAGCTGTCGGCCCCGTGGAAGTTCGCGCGAGGCGTGTACGTCAACGCGGCCCCCTGCCCCGCCAGCGCTCCATTCGCTGGCGGCGTCGTCACGGTGAAGGTGAGGGCCTGCCCCTCCGGGTCCAGTCCCCGCAGGACAAGGGACAGCGCGGTGTCCTCGTTCGTGGCGGCGGTGTGGCCATTCGCGATGGGCGGCTCGTTCCTTCGAGGCAGGGAGATGACGACTCGCTCAGCGGAAGGCGCGCTCGAGGCGCTCCTTGCGTCCACGGCCCGCACCCGCCAGGAGTAACGCCCCACGGGAAGCTCCTCCGACTGAGGCAGCGTGTACGTGGTCGACGCGGTGACGCGCGTCCGCGTCACGACTCCATCCTGGAGGAGCTCCAGGTGGTAGCTCACGGCGTCTCCCTCGATGTCCGTGGAGGCGCTCCAGGTGAAGGTGAAGAGTCCTCCCTCGGACTCGGTGCCATCCGCGGGCGCCAGCAGCCCCGGAACCGACGGCGCGTCATTGACGGGCGTCACCTGGAAAGTGACGGTCGCTGGCGCGGAGAGCAGCTCCCCATCCGAGACCTGGAACGTGAAGCTGTCGAGGCCGTGGTACTGGGCCACTGGCGTGTAGACGTAGTCCACGCCCGCGCCACCCAGGGAGCCATGCACTGGCGCGGGTCCCAGGGAGTACGTGAGCTCCTGCCCCTCGGGGTCCGTCCCCTGGAGGATGAGCGCGAGCGCGGAGTCCTCGGGGAGCAGAAGGTTCTGCCCCAGCGCGGTGGGCGGCTCGTTGTCGTTGAAGGAGACAAACCGTCCACGGCTTCGCCTGCTCTGGATGGACGGCGAAGCGTCATAGCGCTGGTAGACGACGAAGGCCGACCGTCGCAGAGGGGACGCGACGATGGCGGGGACCTCCTCCGCCTGGGCGTCCGCCGCGATGGACAACCCCTCGGGCTCGCGAACGAGCCCCGCCCCGGTCACCCGCGCCCCGTAGATATCGCCCTTGAACCTGTAGGAAGGGAGGCCCGGGGGCTCGTTCCGGAAATCCCTCCAGACAACAAGGTACTCCGCGCCCAGGGAGGCCACGCTCGGGGAGGCGTGGCCTTTCGTCGACTGGGTGATGAGGATGCCCTGGGGGTCCAGGACCTGTCCGTCGCTCCTCACTCGCATCCCCAAGACGGCGTATGCCGCTCGCCAGACCACCAGATAGTCCGCGCCATTCGAGGCGAGCCGAGGCTCCGGCCGCACGGAGGGGGCTGTGACGAGTCTCAGCCCTTGCGTCTCCAGCACCGCGCCCGCGCTCGTCACCCGCGAGCCGTAGACGTCATTGTTGACGCTGGTGGTGGTGGTGTTCCGCGCGTCCTGCCAGACGACGAAGTAGTCCTTCCCGTTGGAGGCCACCGAGGGCAGGGACCTGGACCTGAAGGACCTGGCGATTCGAATGGCGGGCTTGTCCCGCACCACGCCCGTCCTCGTCACCCGCGCCCCGAGAATGGGGCCGTTGAAGTCGAGGTCATCCGCCCAGACCACCAGGTAGTCCGTCCCGTTCGAGGCCACGGCCGCCCCACCCTCCACCTCGGCCACGTTGGAGATGCTCAGGGCCTGTGGGCTCAGCACCTGCCCCGAGCCCGCCACCTGGACGCCCGCGACAGCCGGAGAGCCCGCGCCGTACGTGCTCCACACGACGAGATAGTCCGTGCCATTGGAGGCCACGGCGGGCGCGCGCTGATCGAAGGCCGCGGTGGAGAGCGCGATGCCCTGTGGGTCCAGCAGCTCACCCGTGGGCGTCACCCGCGCGCCGTAGACGTCGCTGCCGCCGCCACGAAGGTCTTCCCAGACGACCAGGAAGTTCGTGCCGTTGGTCGCCACCGCCGGCGCGAGCTGCGTGTTGCTCGCGGTGGTGAGAACCCGGGGCGTGGGCGAGTCCACCACCGTCCCCGTCCCCGTCACCCGGGTGCCCTCGATGATGTGGGAGCTACGCGACGTGGTCGCCGCCTGGCTCAGCCAGACCGCGAAGAAGTCCGCGCCGTTGGATGCCACCGCGGGGTACATGCGCGTCTGGACAGAGGTGGTGGGGCCCAGTGCCCGCGGAGCTCCGAGTGTGCCCTCGGGCGTCACGAGCGCGCCATGGACGCCGCTTCCATGGTCCCACGCGACGAGGTAGTTCGCGCCGTTGGCGCTGACGCGGGGCTCCACATAGGTAGCGCGTTGCCGGGAGACGAGCAGTCCGGTGCCATCGAGCACCTCGCCCTCCGCGGAGAGGCGCGCGCAGTAGATGCCACCCCCGGAGGCGTCACCGACGCGCTCCCAGACGACGAGGAACCCCATGCCCAGCGAGGCCACGGACGGGTGTACCTGCAGCTCGTTCATGCGGGAGATGACCCGGCGAGACTCCGCCACCACCTCGCCCAGGGCAGAGACCCGCGCTCCGCGAATGTCTCTCTCCCCTGGGGCGATGGAGTCCTCCCAGACCACGAGGTATTGCGTGCCATTGGAGGCCACGGAAGGATTGTGGTGACGGTCCGACGGCTGCGACAGATTCAGGTCCACGGCCTCCAGCCGTTGCCCCGTGCTCGTCACCCGCGCGCCCACGATGTTCGCCGAATCACCGCTCGGATACTGTCGCTCCCACACGACGAGGTAGTCCGTACCGACCGAGGCCACCTTCGGGTCGTGTTCGTCGTGGCTGTCGAGCGAGAGGGTGATGCTCGGCGTGTCTTCCACGCGCCCGGCGCTCGTCACTCGCGCGGCCTGGATGTCCGCGGTGGGGCCGGTGATGCCGCCGGGCAGGGTCCTCCAGACGACCAGATAGTCCGTGCCATTCGAGGCGACCTCCGCTGAGTCCTGGTGACCCGGCTCCGTGGAGATCTTGATGCCGGAAGGGTCCAGCACCACACCCGTGCTCGAGACCCGGACGCCGTGGAGCGCGCCGTAGTACTCGCCACGAGCGTCGGACCAGACGACGAGATAGTCGGTGCCATTGGACCCCAGCGAGGGAGCGCCCTTCCATTCCCCCCAGGCGGGACCGTGGACAGGCAGGTCCACGCCCTGCTCGGGGGTGATGACCGTCGCGAGGGTGACCGGGAAGGCGGAGGACTTCACCAGCGCCTCGGGCACGCGGAACCCGAGGGTCTGGTCCGCGTATTCGGCTGGAAGCGTCGTGCGCTGGCCCTGGCTGTCCACCCAGGTGGCATGGCCATAGCGAAACCCAAGGCCCGTCTGGGGGGCCGCGAAGTGGAGCCCCTCGGCCGTGCTCTCGACGAAGGCAAGCCCCGTGGCGGGCATGCTCACCAGGAGGTCTCCCTTGCCTCGTGGCGCTCCAGGCAGGTGCCACGACTGGGTGATTCCTTCTTCCTCGTTGGCCAGGTGCTCCGTGAGCTCCGCCCGCTCCAGGCGGAGGCGGCCCTTGGCCTCCACGCTTCCTGTCGCCTCCCCCTGTTTCAAGAGTGCATCACCTCGCTGCAACCGAGCCGGTCCCAGATGCAGCGGCGCGCCCTTCACCCGCCCATCCCGAGGTGAGAAGGGCGTCAGGGACATCCCGTTCGTGGAGGCCCGGACCTCATAGGTCGAATGGCCCCCGCTCCACTGCTCGCCCTCGGGGCGGTAGGCGAAGTGGACCTGCCTCATGACGGAGGCCACGTCGAAGGGCGCGCTGACCGCCGTGCTCGTGGGCGCGGCGACGGACTCGGCGGGAGGTCGTGAGCGGCAGCCCATCCAGGCGAGGAGCGCGACACCCAGACAGAGGCGCAGGGCTCCCCTGGGTGCGTGACGAGGGAAAGTGGAAGGCATGGCGGTCGTGAGGTGGGGGATGAGTGCTTCCGCCGGGCCCGGAAAGCATCGAGAGGAGCAGGTGCTCCCTGTTGAGTCGTGGACGCCAGCTTGCACCACCTGGGCCACGACGGTGTCTGCCTGATATTGCGTCCCGCGGGCGTCGTCTGCGCAAGGCGTTGCACGGTGCTGCGCAGCGGCCTGCTCGACCCGGTGGTTCACGCGCCGGAGTCCGTGGTGAATGGCGCAGGATGGAAACACCCCGAAAGGAACCGCACGCATGCCGCAGCGACTCTTGTTGATGCTCTTCGGAATGTTGGTGTCCTGCGCCACCACGCCGAGCCCCAGTGACGCGCTCAAGACTCCCGCACCGGTGCCCGGCCGACCGCTCGCGCTGCCGGTGAAGTTCAGCGAGGACCGATTCTTCGTGCAGCCCGTGACGCGCGAAGGGCAGACGCTGACGTTCTACACGGACACGGGGGGAGGCCTCTTCATCCTGGCGGATGCCGTGACGCGACTGGGCCTGCAACGGATTGCCAGAGCGGCAGGAGGTGAAGATTCCGGGGACTGGGTACGGATGCCCGACTTCCGAAATGAAGCCTGGATGCCAATGCCCGAAGGCACCGAGGGACAGCTCCCCGTGGCGGCAATGGAGAGGGTCCTGTCTGAACTCGGGGATGGAATGCTTGGTCAGGGCTGGTTCGCCGGACGGGTCTGGACCTTCGACTACCCCGGCGGAAAGCTGTGGCTGCGCGCGGCGAGAGACGTTCCAGAGGTCGCTCCCGCTCACCGGGTGGCGCTGGGGTTTCCGACTGATGCGACGGGAAAAAGGCAGGCGAACTTTCCTCGCATCCAGGTTCGGGTGGACGGAGAGACGCTCGACCTGCTCTTCGACACGGGAGCGATGCTGTCGCTCACGGAGTCCGCCAGGAAGGTGCTCGCGGATGAGCGGCCGGCGACCCGGGCGACGAACTTCATCACTCGCTCCACCTTCGAGCGCTGGCACCAGCGTCACCCGGACTGGCGGGTCATCGAGGATGGAGACACCTACCTTCCAGGCTCAACGCTCATCGAGGTTCCCCGCATCGAGGTGGCGGGTCATGAGGTCGGCCCCGTCTGGTTCACCACCCGGCCTGACCCGAACTTCCGTGAGTTCATGTCGCAGTTCATGGACAAGCCCGTCGAAGGAGCCTTGGGAGGCAATGCGCTGAGGTTCTTTCGCGTGACGGTCGACTACGACCAGGCGGTGGCCGTCTTCGAACGCGCTCCCTGAGAGGCCCCGGCGTCCGTCGCGCAGGCCCCTGCGGGAGGGGGCCGCGCAGCGGACGTCCTTTCGTTCATTCCGGAGTATCCCTATAGGCTGGGGCCATGTCTGTTCGCGTGGGCTCGCCCCTCCTGATGATCGCGGTCGTGTTGCCAGTGACGGCCCTCGTTGGGGCCCTGGACTTCTTCGCCATCTCCACCATGGTCCGCCAGGCACAGGTGGCGAGCTGGCCCTCCGTGCAGGGCACCATCACCCGGAGCGAGGTGGCGATGGTGCACACGAGCAAGGGCTCCAGGCGCGAGCTGAAGCTGGCCTACACCTACTCCGTCGATGGGCAGCCCTACGAGGGCGGCAAGCACCGCTTCACCGCGGGGAGCTCGGGGGTGCGCAGGTACGCGGAGGAGCAGGTCGCGCGCTACCCCCTCGGGGCCAGCGTCCCCGTGTACTACCGGCCTGGTCAGCCCTCGGAGGCGGTGTTGCAGGCGGGCATGGATAGCTCGGAGCTGTTCATGCTCATGGGCGCGATGCCCTTCAACCTGGTGATGTTCTGGCTATGGGTCGTGGTGCGGTGGACCCCGAAGAAAGAAGAGCCGTTCGGCTTGTCCACCTTCATCCGGGAGGACGGCAGCGAGTGCGTGACGCTCGATGGGCCGCGGCCGGCCATGCGGGTGTCGCTTGCCCTGGTGGGCGCCTCCCTGGCGTGCTTCGCGCTCGGGGCATTCATGGGGGGATTCACCGCCCCGCTGCCCGTGGGCGTGGGGACCTGGGGCGTCATCATCGCCTGCGGTGTGCTCGCCGGGCGGTGGGCGCGCGAACGGCTGAAGTCGGGGCACCACGACCTGCGCCTCCACACCCAGTCGCGAAGCCTCTCCCTGCCGCCCTTCTCCGAACGCAAGCACCGGCTCGACGTCCGGTGGCGCGACGTGCGGTCTCTCCGCGTCGAACCCCAGTTTCGCACGCCCAAGAGGGAGCAGGTGAGCAGCTATCACCTCACGCTCCGGCTCTCCACCGCCGACGGCGAGGCGCGCCAGGAAGCCATCGCCGGCTTCCCCCAACAGGAGCAGGCAGACGCCCTGGCACGCTGGCTGCGAACGCACCTCCAGGTTGGCGAGGGCACCCCGGAAGAGCTGCGCTCCGCCTGACTCGCGGCTCATCGCTGTCGCACGACAGGCATTGCGCATCGGGCTCCAGGCAGGGGGCATGCCTGGAGTCCCGTGTGCCCCTTACCGCACCTTCTCGGTGGCGCGGGTGATACGCCCGAAGTCGAAGTTCTCCGAAGGGTCCTTCTTGTCGGGGTTGGTCTCCTTGTGGCCCACGACGTTCTTGGTGGGGACGTCGTAGCGCTTGGAGAGATAGGGCACGAGCTGCTCGAGCGCCTTGTATTGCTCTTCGGTGTAACCATCCTTGCCGTCGCCGTCGTTGACGATTTCGATGCCGATGGAGCGGTCGTTGACGTCCTTCGACTTATCACCGTGCACAGAACCCCCACCCGCGTGCCAGGCACGCTTCTCGTCGGCGACGAGATGATAGATGGTCCCATCCTTTCCAATCACGTAGTGGGCGCTGACCTTGCCGCCGTTCTTCTTCTCCTTGATCTTCCGAAGGACTTCACCGGCAAGACCGCCCCCTTCGCCGGTGAGCGTCTCCAGGCTGCTCTTGTCGGACTTGTCGGCGGTGTGGTGAAGGACGATGGTGTCGATGTCCGTTCCGTTGCGGGACTCATCGTAGCGGTCCGATCTGGCCGGACGGACTTGCATCTTCGGCGTCGGGTTTTTCGGGTCGGTGGACGGAGGCGTCAGGGGCCCCGGGCCCGGACAGGTCGGCTCCCCGGTACCGGCGTTCGACGGCGCCGGGCCCGGGTGCGGGCAGGGAGTTGTCCTTGGCGCTGGAACAGGTTCGAAGCTGTCCACGGGGCCCGGCGAGGGTGCGGGCCGTGGAGTGGGCGTGGGCCGAGGACTCGGCTCGTCCTTCAAGTAGCGGACGATGCTGTTGTCGACGATGCGCTTCAGGGGACCGAGCATGGGGAAATCCTGGGGTGTGGGGATGGAACGGGAGCAACCGTGAGCCTGCTCCTCTGCGAGCACTTGCGTGGTCCACAGAGCAAGGCGCAGGCCACCTCCAACCATGCGAAAGGACGAAGCCCGGCCGCCCGAGTTGTAGGCCGCAGCCTGCAACTGGAGCCGAAGCTGTTGTCTGGAGCCTGCACGCCGGCATCCGCAACACCCGCCAACCCTGAATGCAAGGGAAAGGGACGAAGGGCACGGGTTGCTTCGCGCGTGGCTTTGAGATGATGGTTCGCCTCGGCAACGAGGCGGGGACGATGAAGAACAAGCAGCGGCTGATGGTGTGGTGGATGTTGGCTGTCGCGGCGGTGGGGGGCTGCGCGGAGGAGCTGGGGACTCCCGAGGCCCCGCCCCCCGACATGGAGCGCTCCGCGCGGAAGCTGTCGAGCCACTTCCCGGTGAGCGCGAAGCGGGTGACGGACCTGAGGCCCGGCGACAAGGGCTCGGCGCCCAGCTCGCTCACCGCCGTGGGGACCACGCTCTTCTTCTCCGCTTTCGACGACACCACCGGCGCCCAGGTCTGGGCGAGCGATGGGACGGAGGCCGGCACCACGGCCCAGCGCAGGCTTGAGATGCAACCCTCCATCCCCTATTTGCCGGGCCGACAGGCCGCCATGAATGGCGCCTTCTTCTTCACGGCCTACGAGCAGAGCAGCGGCTACGAACTGTGGAAGAGCGACGGCACCGCCGCGGGAACGGTGCGCCTCACGGACCTCGCCTATGACAGCATCATGCAGTCAGCCACCAGCCTCACGGCCTCGGGCGGGATGCTCTACTTCATCATCCCCCAGGGGACCGGCACCGACCATCTGTGGCGGAGCAATGGCACGCCGGGAGGCACGGTGTTCGTGACCTCCCTGGCCAGCGGTGTCGACTCGCGCTTTGGGGAGTCCTTGCTGACGGCCATGGGCGGCACCCTCTACTACTCCTGCTACACCAGCGTCGGCTACGAGCTGTGCAAGCTCGACCCCGTCAACAGGGCCCATGTCCAGGTCAAGGACATCTACGACATGTATGGCAGCTCCCTGCCCTCCCAGCTCACCGTGGTGGATGGGACGCTCTTCCTGGAAGCCAATGACGGCGTTGGCGGTCGCGAGCTGTGGAAGAGCGATGGGACCAACGCGGGCACCGTGCGCGTGCGCGACATCCGCCCGGGCTCCACCGCCTCCGGCCTCGCGTCGCTGACGGCGGTGGGCAGCACCCTCTTCTTCGTGGCCAACGACGGCGTCAGCGGCACGGAGTTGTGGAAGAGCGACGGCACCGAGGCCGGCACCGTGCGCGTGCGGGACATCTCGCCGGGCGCCATGGGCTCCAGCGCCCGGAATCTGGTGGACGTGGGCGGCATCCTGTTCTTCGTCGCCGACGACGGCGTCAGCGGCACGGAGCTGTGGAAGAGCGACGGCACCGAGGCCGGTACCGTGCGCGTGCGTGACATCCGCCCCGGAGCCGAGGGCTCGCACCCCGCGTCGCTCGTGAACGGGGGCGAGGCGCTCCTCTTCACCGCCAATGACGGTGTCGCCGGGGAGGAGCTGTGGAAGAGCGACGGCACCGAGGCCGGCACCGTGCGCGTCCGGGACATCATGCCCGGAGCCGAGAGCTCCGGCGCGAGTTCCCTCACGCGCGTGGGCGACAGCGTCTTCTTCGCCGCCGAGGATGGCCTCACCGGTCGCGAGCTATGGAAGAGCGATGGCACCGAGGCGGGCACCGTGCGCGTGCGCAACATCCGCAAGATGGGGGCCTCCAGCTCCGACCCGGTGGAGTTGACGGAGCTGAACGGCACGCTGTTCTTCCGCGCGGACAATGGCGGAGATGGCCCTGAATTGTGGAAGAGCGACGGCACACAAGCCGGCACCGTGCGCGTCCGGGACATCTTGCCCGGCGGCCGGGGCTCCACGCCCTCGTTGTTGACGAGCGCGAGCGGGCTGCTCTTCTTCGCCGCGGACGACGGCGCGACGGGCGAGGAACTCTGGAAGAGCGACGGCACCCAAGCCGGCACCGTGCGCTTGCGCGACATCAGGCCCGGAGTCGCGGCCTCCTATCCAGATGCGTTGGTCAACGTGGGCGGGCAGGTCTTCTTCTCGGCCAGCGATGGCGTGGTGGGCACCGAGCTGTGGAAGAGCGATGGCACCGAGGCGGGCACCGTGCTCGTCAAGGACATCTCCACCGTCGGCATCTACGAGTCCACGACGTCGCCCTACACCCTGTTTCCGGTGGGCCGACGGCTCTATCTCCGGGCCGATGACCACATCAAGGGAGAGGAACTCTGGAAGAGCGATGGCACCCCCGCCAGCACGGTGCTCGTCAAGGACATCTACCCGGGCAGCACGGGCTCCGTCCCCTGGGAATTCGCCAGCGTGGGCGACACGCTCTACTTCTCGGCCAGTGACGGAACCGGCCGTGCGCTTTGGAAGAGCGATGGATCCGCGGCAGGCACCGTCAAGGTGGCGAACGTCAACCCGAGCTACCTGTTCGGCGTGGGCAATACCCTCTTCTTCCAGGGTCGTGACGCCGCGGGAGACAGCGAGCTGTGGAAGAGCGACGGCACCGCGGCAGGCACCGTGCGCGTGCGCGACATCAAGCCCGGGAGCGCCGGCTCCGACCCACGGCCGCAGATCGCCTTGGAGGGCATCCTCTACTTCCTGGTCTACTCCAACGGCTTCCAGCTCTGGAAGAGTGACGGCACCGAGGCAGGCACCGTGCGCGTCGACCCCAGGCTGAGCGACAGCGGGGTCGCGTGGAATGGAGGGATTGCGCTGTCCACCTACGTCGAGGGCGTGGGACAGGAGCTGTGGTGGACGGATGGAACGCCGGAAGGGACCCGGCTGCTCGCGGACGTATCGCCGGGCCCCGACTCCAGCCATCCGAGGGAGCTGACCGTCGTCGGTGACACCCTGTACTTCTCGGCGGACGACGGACAGTCCGGCCGCGAGCTGTGGAGCGTGGTGGCGTTGACGGACACCACGCCGCCCACGGTGACCTGCCCTGAATCCTTCACCGCCGAGGCCGTGGGCCCCCAGGGCGCCACCGGGGTGTATCCGCCCGCGTCCGCCACGGACGACTTCCCGGGCGCGCCCACGGTGAGCTACAGCCACCCGAGCGGCGGCGACTTCCCGCTCGGCGCCACCTCCGTCACCGTCACCGCCACCGATGAGGCGGGGCATTCAGCCACGTGTGTCTTCACCGTCACGGTGAGCGACACGCGGGCGCCCGACCTCTCCTGCCCCGAGGCCGTGGAGGCGGTGGCCACGAGCGCCGAGGGAGCCACCGTCGAGTATCCGCCCGCCTCCGCCGCCGACGCGGTCTCCACCGCCCAGGTCACGTACAGCCAGGCCTCCGGCACGACGTTCGACCTCGGGGGAAATACCGTCACCGTCACCGCGACCGACTCCGCGGGCAATGCCGCCTCGTGTGCCTTCAACGTCACCGTGAACCCGCCCGCGCCGCCGTCCATCACCTGCCCCGCGACGGTGGTGGCCGAGGCCACGGGCGCGGATGGCGCCACTGTCCTCTGGCCGTCCGCTACCGCCTCCGGCATGGAGCCAATGCACGTGACGTACAGCCAGGCCTCGGGCTCGCGCTTCCCGCTGGGGACCCGCGTCGTCACGGCCACGGCGCGGGATGCCCTGGAGCGGACGGCGTCGTGCGAGTTCTCCGTCGTGGTGCACGACACCACGGCCCCGGCCCTCACCTGTCCCACGGCGATGACGGCGGAGGCGCGCAACGCCCAGGGGGCCACCGTGGAGTACCTGGCCGCGACGGTGTCGGACGCGGTGTCGGCTCCGGTGACGGTGCGCTACAGCCACGCCTCCGGCACCCTGTTCTCCCTCGGGGCGACCACGGTCAGCGTCGCCGCCACGGATGCGGCTGGCAACGCGGGCACCTGTTCCTTCACCGTCACGGTGCGCGACACCACGCCGCCCGAGCTCTCATGCCCCGGGGACATTGTCGTCGAGGCCACGGACATGACGGGCGCGGACGTGATGTATCCCGCCGCCGCTCCACGGGACTCCGTCTCGGGGACCGCCGTGACGGTGGCCTCGAGCGCCGCCTCCGGTTCCCACTTCGGGTTCGGCGCGACTCCCGTGCGCATCACCGCCACGGACACCGCCGGCAACAGCGCCGAGTGCTCCTTCACCGTCACGGTGCGCGACACCACCGCACCCGCGCTGGCGTGCCCGGCCAACCTCGTCGCCGAGGCCCAGCGGCCGGAAGGCGCGGACGTCTCCCTCCCCTTCGCCACCGCCACCGACGCCGGCAGCTCCGCGGTGGAGGTGGTCTACGGCCATGACGGCCCCCTCTTCCCGCTCGGCGCGACGGAAGTTTTTGTCACCGCCAGGGACGCCTCCGGCAACACGTCCACGTGCAGCTTCATCGTCACGGTGCGGGACACCACCCCGCCCGAGCTCGGCTGTCCGGCTTCCGTCCAGGTCGAAGCCCAGAGCGACCAGGGCGCGATGGACGTATCCCTCACAGGCACCCCGCCCTCGGATGCCGTGACGCGCGCGCCCACCGTGTCCAGCTCCCACCCGAGCGGCACCCCGTTCCCCCTGGGCACCACCGAGGTCACCTTCACCGCCACGGATGAGGCGGGCAACGCGGGCACCTGCTCCTTCACCGTCACGGTGCGCGACACCACCGCGCCGGTCCTCTCCTGCCCGGCCGATATCGTGCTTCTGACCTGGAAGGCCTCGGGCATCGAGGTGGACTATGCGGAGGCCATCACCACGGACGCGGTGTCCTCCCCCTCGCGGGTCTATAGCCAGGCCTCCGGCACGCGGTTCCCCTTGGGCACCACGCCCGTCACCGTGACGGCCACGGACGCGGCGGGCAACAGCGCCTCGTGCGAATTCCACGTCACGGTGCAGCCACCCCGTGAGCCCATCTTCGTGGACCCGCCGCAGGAGCTGGGCTGGGGCTGCAACACCAGTTCGGGCTCACCGGCGGGCCTGGGCTGGGGCGCGCTCCTGCTGCTCGTGTGGGGCACCTCGCGGCGCCGCCTCGCCCGGCCGAGGCACAACTCAGACAGCGGCGGAGGTCGCATGGGGTGTGCGACTCGGCCCTGAGCGACCGTGGTGACGTCTATCCCCAGCCGAACGCATTCGGGCGCGTGCGGGAGTACCTGGAGAAGCATCCGGGTTGAGGCTGGGTGGACGCGAGCACGAGGACCTCCGCACTGAGACGCTCGTGTTCAGCCGCGTGATGCGAAACATGCGCGGCGTCCTCGTGGGGCTCCACAGCGCCCCGAATACTCACCGCAGCCACTGGCCGAGCCGGTCCCACCGAGCCCCGCGTTCGGGTGTCCACGAGAAGAAGATGTAGGAGCCCACACCACGGACATTGGCTTCCGGCACGGCGCCGAAGTAGCGCGAGTCGAAGCTGTTGTCGCGGTTGTCTCCCAGGACGAAGAGGTGCCCCTCGGGGACCTTGCAGCTCGTGCCCTCGAGTTCGAGGTGGGCTGGGCAGCGTCCCTCTTCCGTCGGGAGGGACGCTCCTTCCCCGCCGACCTGGATGAGGTAGTTGAGTTCTCCCAACAACTCCTCGTACACCGCGCATCCGGGCGCCTGCCCCGGCGGGTCGGTTGCGATGCACGCGTCCTCGGTGAGCCGGCGCGAGACGGGCTGGCCGTTCAGCCACAGTCTGCCCGCCTCCATCCGCACGGTGTCACCGCCCAATGCGACGATGCGCTGCAGAAAAGGTCCTTCTGAAGTGTGCGGGGGGTCGAACACCAACACCTCACCGCGCAGCAGAGGGCGACGCCGCAGCGGAGGCGCGACGGTGGCGTCCGTCATGATTGCATCTCCCTGCAGGAGGGAGGGGTGCATTCCCCCGGACGGCATGCGCCAAGGCGTCGTGACGACGGCGCGAATCCCCTTCAGCGCCACGTTGCTCCCGAGCCAGATTCCCACGACCATCAGCAGCGCGTGCCAGACTGAGGGCACGCCCACGGCGGGTGGAGCCACACGCGCCACATCCACGACGGCCGCCACGTACAGCGCCAGCAGCACCATGACGCCGACGAAGCCCACGAACGGCAGGCTCGCGCTGAGCACCACGATGGCGCCCACCCACAGCGCTCCGCGGAGCCACCGTCCCATGAGTGCATGACCCACACCGGGATTGAACAGCGCGAGGAGGGTCGCCACGGCCCTGCGCCGGAATGAGAGACGCCGGGGCTGGGGCATGGCTGATTCGGTTTCGGCCGTCATCGCTGGAGCATCCGCGAAGAGAGCGGGCCTGCACAACCGTCCTGGCCCCACTCCTCCGCTGTCGAATGGACGCTCGGTTACGACGTGGGTCAGCCCACGACCGCGGTGGCTTCAATCTCGACGAGGACGCCCGGCTCGAACAGCACGGAGACTCCGATGAGCGAGGCCGGCGCTGGCGAAATCTGCAACTCGGCGGCGACCTGCTCGATGCCGGCGAGGAAGGCGGGCATCATCTCGGGCTTCCAGTCGACCACGTAGAACGTCAGTCGGACGACGTCGCGGAACGTCGCCCCAGCGGCCGCGAGCGCGATGGCGACGTTGCGGTAGGCACGCGCCACCTGTCCCGCCAGGTCACCGCGTGCGACGAGTTGTCCATTCGCGTCGTACGCGACCTGCCCCGCGACGTGCACCTGCCGGGTGCCGGTGGCAATCGCCACCTGTCGGTATCCATACGCGTCGGTCTTCGGGAGTCCTTCGGGGTTGAGCAGGGTGACGGGCATGAGTGCGCTCCAGTGGGCTTTGCCGGGAAGCGTTTCGGGGACGTCGCCGCCCCGGCGTGAAGAGGTGATTGCCGGACTCGTATACCGAGGCCATTGACGAACGGCGTTCGCCTCTCCAGCGACGCTGGGGGCTACAATGAGGGCCCTCCATGAAACGCGCCCAGCTGGATGAGATTTTCGTCTTCATGTCCGTCGTGGACGCGGGCAGCTTCGTGGGCGGAGGCCGGGCCGTCGGACTGACACGCTCGACGGCTGGCAAGGCCCTGGCCCGGCTGGAAGCCCGCCTTGGGGTGCGGCTGCTCAATCGCACGACGCGTCACGTGAGTCTCACCGACGATGGCCGTGTCTTCCATGAGCATTGCCTGCAAGTCCTGGCGGCCCTGGACGAAGCGGAGGCCAGCGTCGGTCAGCGCACGGGCCACCCCCGGGGGACTTTGCGGCTCACCGTGCCCGACGCCTTCGGCAGACGGCATGTCCTCCCCTTGCTGCGGGACTATCTGCGGACCTGGCCCGACGTGCAGGCAGAGGTGAGCTTCACGGACCGCGTCGCGGATATCATCGAGGAGGGTTACGACCTGGCCGTGCGCATCAACACGACCAGCACCGACACGCGCCTGGTTTCACGGCTCGTGGCTCAACACCGGGCGGTCCTCTGTGCCGCGCCTGCATACCTCGAGGCGCGCGGCGAGCCTGAAACGCTGGAGGAACTCGCGACGCATGATTGCCTGATATTCAGCAGTCGGACGCGACGACAACACTGGCAGCTGCGCAAGAAGGGCGGCTCCTCGGTGAAGGTGGAGGGGCGAAGCCGCCTTCGTCTCGACAGCGGCGAGGCGCTCCGGGATGCGGCCGTCGCGGGACAGGGCATCGCCTATCTTCCCGACTTTCTGGTCGACGAAGACCTGGCGAATGGGCGGCTCAAGGCGCTGCTGCCGTCTTGCGAGACGGAGGTCGTCCCCATCATGGCCATCTACCCGAGCAAACGATACCTGCCAGCGAAGGTGCGACGCTTCATCGACCTGATGGTCGCGCAATGGAGCGCGAAGTCTCGCCAGCGCCCCTGAGCCAGGGCTTATTCCTGGCTGATGTCACCTTTGTGCACGCCATTGTCGCGGTGCTGGAAATGACGACAGCGTGAAGTGTGTGAAGACGGCCCGGTCGAGTCGCGCCTCTCGCTGACTCTCCCCGAGGAGTTCTTCATGCACCGTGTCATGAGCTGGATGCTCATCCTGGCCGCCGTCTGCCTCGCAGCTCCCGCCCAGGCACGCGACTGGTTCGTCCGCGCGGGCGCCATGGGAGGTGATGGCTCGCGGGAAAGGCCGTTCGCCGACCCCTGGATGGCGCTGGAGCGCCTGGAGGCGAACGACGGGGTCCACGTCGCCGCGGGGCGGTATTACGGCAAGCTGGAGCGTGGAAACTGGGAGCTCGTCTTCCCAGGAGTCCGGTTGCTCGGCGGCTATGACGCGGCCTTCCAGGAGCGCAACCCCTGGAAGAACCTCACCGAGCTCACCTGGCGCAAGGGCTCGCCAAACCGTCCGGATGTTTCGCTCGCCCGAGTCAGCACCAGCGCCCAGCGAGACACGGCGGGCGCGACCATCGATGGCTTCTTCATCGACATGCAGGACACCTATGACTACGTCGGCGAGGGTGGCAACTTCGACGCGAGCGCCCTCCACCGCAACGGCGCCGTGGACCTGGCCAAGGGCGGCGTCCTGCGCAACTGCATGATTGTCAATTCCCTCCACGCCGTGCGCACGTCGCCCGGAGCTGTGGTGGAGAACAACGTCATCGTCAACTCCATCTCCGCCGCCATCATCTCCAAGGGCGGCGGAGACCAGGACCCGCCCGTCACCCTCCGGAACAACACCATCGCGTTCATCTGGGCCACCAAGGCCATCGCCGAGGGCGGCACCGATGGCGCCGGCATCGACGTGACGAACAAGGCGCTCCTGGAGAACAACCTCGTCGTCCACTCCGACAACCACGGCGCCCAGGTGACGGTGCCCTCCAAGGTGACGATCCAGGGCAACGCGTTCTGGAGGAACCTCTTCTCGAACGCCGCCTTCTACTTCGAGGGCAAGAAGTCCTCGCTCGATGACTCCGACATCGCGGACGCCGAGGACGTGGGCTTCGCGCGGGCGGGCGGCAACGTCGCCGTGGACCCGAAGCTCCCCTTCGAGCCGGCCTGGTACGAGCGGTTCACCCGCCGCGAGGGACGCGGGAAGAAGTTCGACGCGAAGGCCTGGGAGGAGACGCGCACCGGCGCGGGCTTCCCCGCCACGGGCGAGCCCCTCACCCTCTTCGCGCCCGCCTATCCGCCAGGGGCCGTCCCCCAGCTCGTCACTCCAGGCAATGCCTCACTCACGCAGGGCGCTCGCGCGAAGGGACTCAAGCTGACCTTCTCCACGGCCTCCTCGGCGGCGCCGGCCAAGGTCTACACACGGGTGAGTCTCACCAGCATCCAGGCGAACCCGAAGGGCCACGACGGCAAGGACGTGGAGGTCATCGTCGGAAGCCAGGGCGTGGCGAACCCGGACAACGGCCCGGTGGGCACCTCGCGGGAGACCCACAAGGCCGTCTTCCTGGTCGACGAGAAGAACGAGGCGCGGGCCACGGGACTCTTCAGGAAGGGAACCGCCGCCGAGCGCGTCATCGACGCCATTCCCAACTACGGCTCGGGCCCGCCCAGGGACCTCTTCGTCGTGCGCGGCACCGCGAGAGCCCGCGAGGGCAATCCCCGGTACGCCCTCGTCATCGACTCGGTCGAGCCCTACGAGAAGGAGCTCGCCATGGCCGCCCGCCCGAAGGGACGGGACTGGTTCGTGCGTGCTGGCGCGACCGAGGGCGATGGCTCGCGCGAGCGGCCCTTCAAGGACCCCTTCCAGGCGTTGGAGCAGGCCCAGCGCGGAGACCGCATCCTGGTCTCGCAGGGCGAGTACGGCGGCAAGCTGAAGAGCGGCAAGTGGGTGGTGGACGGCAAGCAATACCTCACGCTGCTCGGGGGATGGGACCGGGACTTCCAGCGCAGGGACCCCTGGAATACCCCCACCCTCCTCCACTGGCCGTCCGACTCGAAGACGTCTCCACAGGGGTACCTGCTGGAGGGCAATGGCGACCACACCGGGCTCATCGTGGATGGCTTCGTCTTGGATCGCCGCACGCTCAACCGGTATGACCCGGACGGCTTCCTGGACGTCAACCTCTCTCCCGACAGCGAGCACGTCTGGGTGTCCTCGCCGGAGACGGTGATTCGCAACTGCACCTTCGTCAACGGCGCGGGCGCCGCGGTCCGGATGAGCAACGCGGTGACGTTCGAGAACAACATCGTGGTGAACATGGTCTCCGACGGCATCCGCGTCACCGGAGGCTTCGGCACGCGGCCCGCGAGGATTCGCGACAACACCTTCCTGTTCATCTGGAACCGCAACCGGCCCCATGACGGCTCCAGCTCCACGGGCACCGGGGTCGCGCTGGGAGGCAACGCGCCCGCGGTGCTGGACGGGAATGTGTTCCAGTACATCGACAACTTCGCGGTGCGCTCCAGCGCCAATCCGGGCGAGGTGGTCCTGACGGACAACGCGTTCTTCCGCAACTGGGCCGCGTTCCGCTCCACGCAGGGGACACCACCGCCCACGGTGGACGAGAAGTCCATGCACCTGCTGGCGGACCTCCCCTTCAAGAAGCAGGCAGGCAACATCGTCGCCGACGGAGGATTCGACCTGGACCCCGCTCTCTACGCGAGCTGGTTCGCTCGAACCTCGAAGCAGACCAATCGTTTCACCGCCGAGGAGTGGGAACAGGTCGCGCCGCCGTCAATCGGCGCGGAGCCGGCGAAGGCCGGGCTGGGCAAGGCGTTTGACTGGAAGGCGGCCGCGCAGCTGTTTCCGAAGAACGCCCAGGTGAAGGGCGCGCGGCCCAGGAAGCTGGAGACCGGGGGATGACCATGAAGAAGACACTGACCGCGGGGATGCTCGTGCTGCTTGTCGCCCTGCCCGCCGGGGCGGATGAAATCGACGACAAGGTGCGCGCCGTTGAAGACAACCTCAGCCGCATCAAGGACAAGCTCGACGGCATTGTCTCCGACTCGAGTTCCAGCGACATCGACTCCGCGCTCGACACCCTGGGCAACGTCAGGAATGACGTGGAGCGACTCAGGTCGCTGAACCCGCCGAATGACCCGGGCAAGACGATGGCGAACTCCTACCTGGACTACATCTCGAAGTTCCGGGAGTCGGCGCAGTACCTGAAGCGGATGAAGGACGCGCAGGTGAAGGCGGACGAGTCCCGCCTCGCCGAGCGCTGTAACGAGGCCGAAAGGAACCTGAAGTCCTTCATCCAAACGTTCGTCGACAAGAAGGACCCGACGGGGGTCTTCAAGATTCCAGATGAAGCCGAGAAGATTGGCCGCATCTACAACGACGAATACCGGAAGCACCAGGAGGTCCATGGCGAGCTGGACCGCTGGCGGAGTTATGCCCGGAACTTCTCCGAGTCACACAATCGCTGGTCGGACGTGAAGGGCGAACTTCAAGACGGCGTCAACGATATCTGGGACCGCTGGAATCGGCGGATGGAAGAGACGAAGTCGAAGTGCGTCGAGGTCGCGAAGGGCAAGGAGTTCGACGCGGCGAAGGACGCGATGTCGAAGCTCGGCAACTTCGGGCAGGTCCGCACGGTGATACGCAAGAAGCTCGATGAGCGGCTGCAGACCATCGCCTCGAAGGTCAGGGACCTGGACTCCCGCAGCGGCGATGCGTCCTCGGAAATCTCCGAAGCGCTTCGCGCCGTGGAGGACGTGCTCGGCTTCCTGGGTGACCTGAAGGACATCCAGGGCGAGGACTCAGAGGCCCGCCAGCTCGTGGAGCGCTGGCCGGCACCCACCAGGTCGCTGAAGGAAGCCCTCGAGTCGATTCGCAGGCTGAAGTCCGAGCAGTACTTCCTCGAAGGAGACGTCCGAGCCTGCCGCGCGGACGAGGTCCGGCTCCAGGAGACGATTCGTGAGCAGGTCGGCAACAAGGACAATCACGCGCAAGGGGTCGTGAAGCTCAAGGAGATGTCCGACTCACTTGAACGGACGTGGACGGGCAAGAAGGCGGAGACCGACCGCCAGAAAGAGGCGATGGAGCGCCGCGCGGTGGCCGCCAAGGCCTTCTCCTTCACCGAGGGGAACTGGTCGAGCATCAAGAGCAACCTCGATGCCTCCGCCGACAAGATACTTGCCTACTGGAATACCCGGCGCTCGGAGATCTACGAGAAGGACCCGTGCAAGAACCTCGTCCTCGGAGAGAAGAACCCCGACGTCGCGCGCGCGGATCAGGAGCTCAAGCGCTACGCGGGGGGCATCGCGGAGAACTACCGCGCACTCCGAAAGGACTTCCTGGAATGGGAGCGCGATGTCCTCGCGTTCCGGAAGACCGCGAAGCAGGACGCCGATGCAATCCGCGACGCCTTCTGCAAGGAGTACGACTGGGAGCAGAGGGTGAAGGAGATTTCGGACAGCTATGCGTCGACGCTCAACAGCCAGTGGGGTTCAATCACCGGGCGATATGACCGCATGTTGAAGGCCGTCGAGGTCCTCGTCGCGGAGAAGAAGGTCAAGTCCGCACCGAAGCTCCAGAGTGCGCTCATCTCGAGGATGAAGAGCATCGAGAACATCAAGGAGGGCCAGTTGCTCGGCTCGAACAGCCCGAAGGTCCGGGCGCACATCCGATACGGACAGGAAGAGCACAAGCGCCGCCAGGCCTCGAGCTGTTCGGAGGGTTCGGAGATCTCCATCGAGGCCACGTACTGCGACAATCCGAACCCGCGTTACAAGGGCCGCGGGTGTCGGATTGACTGCATCCACCAATGCCAGGTCCTGGAGATCAAACCCGACAACATCGCCGAGATGGAGAAGGGCGACAAGCAAGGGGAAGAGTACACGAAGGCATTGCACAAGAAGTACAAGGCGCTCGGCGATGCCATGTTCAAGGAGTCCGGTTACGAGGAGCTCGCGGACTGCGAGGACAGGACCAACAAGCGACTCAACCTCTCAAAACACTCCGTGGTGCCGTATCCGTTCTGTGCGGACCGGGACGGGAGCTTCTTCCCGATGCTGGGCGAGATGCCCACCGACCAGCCGCCAGAGAATCCAAACGACGGCTGAGCGCCCACCCGCTCCAGACGTGAGGCTGCTACAGTCCTGCGTCACGGCGCATGACGGAGCATCCTCACGAACTGGACCTGACGAAGCTTCCCCGCCTCCGCTCGGAGGAGGTGAAGCTTCTCTGGGTCTCCAACTTCTGGGATGGCCCTCTCGAGGGCATGGCCGAGTACCGTGGCGAGCGATGCTTCTATGTCGTCGCGGAGCCAGACCTCATCGCCGCGCGCGACGAGATGCGGCGGTGGGTGCTGTACCGACTGACTCCGGAGCAACTCGGGGAGGAGGAGCGCTGGCAGGCCCTGTTCGTTCGACATGTCGGCGCTCATTTTGACTTCACGGGGACGCCAGCGCCTGAAGGAGCGCATCCTCACCCAGAGCGGTTCTACGAGCCCTACCAGGCCGAGTACCGCCCTCCTCTCCTCGGTGCAGGGCAGGCGCTGGGGTGGGTAGATGACTTCGCCGCCTCGTGAGCGCGGCCGAGCCCTTCGCGGTCAGTCGCAATAGTCTCCGCGCCGGTCGGTGGCGACGAGACGGGAGGGACCTTTTCCGCCACAGGAGATGCGCAGGAGGTCTCCGCGCTTGAAGCCGCGGTCCACCCCATCGTCGATGCTGGTGACGATGTTCGCGCGCTTGCCGTGTCCCCGCCCGACGGTGTTGTTGTGCAGGTCCATGCGCTTCTCGAGCTTCGGATTTTTCGGCCGCATTTCGTGCGCATTGCCAAGCGCCTTCGCCCAGAGTTCTGAATGGTAGAACGTCAGCAGCCCCATCCAGTAGGCATGCTTGAACGCGTCTCCCTTTCCGTTGTGCAGCTTTCCGTAACCCTTCCCCTTGCGCTCAGCGACCTTGCCGAGGGCGAACGAACTCGCGCAGAAATCCGGAAAGGCAGCGCAGAGCCTCTTTTCCGCGGGCCCGAGTCCCAGTGTCTCGAATTCGCCTGATGCGGCTTCCTTTGGCGCCTCGGGCAGTCCTTCGAGCTTCTTCTCGAAACGTTGCGTGAACTCCGGAGTGGACTCCGGCGTCACGCCCTCCTTCCGGAGGTCTTCGAGCGCCTCGAGCACCTTGTCGGGGTCGACTGACTCAATGCGTTTGGCCAATGCATCCGCGGACGAAGCGTCAAAGCCCTTGGGGCGAGGGTGGTCCTTGATGAACTGGTCCGCATCCTTGGACAGTGCCTCGTCACTGACGTCGAGCGCCTCGACCTCGGCGACAATCTCGGGGGATGCCTCAATCTGCTCAGCCTCCTGGTCTTCCCCTCCAGGGGCTCCAGCGCTCGCAGGGGCTGGCGCCAGGACGACCAGGCAGGCCCACGACAGCAGGGGCAATATTCTTTCCAGAAGCCTCTTCGCTGCTCGCGACATCTCGATTCCTCCTTCGCTGATGCCATGCATCAGGACTGAGGTAGTCGCTCCCCTGCCGATTCCACAGAGGTGCACTTGCGTTCAGGCAAGGCACCGCACGTCTTGGGCAGAATTTTCGGAACAGGGAGTCTCCCGCGACGCGCACGTTTGACCGCGCGAGAAGTGGAGGTCGGCTCAGTCCAGGTTCTTGTCGGCGAGGAACCTCGACAGAAGGTCCGCGATCTCCACGTTGTTGGTGTCCGAGAACGGGAAGTGGGTGTTCCCTCGGACGCCGAGCTCTGGCAGGTGGACGAGCGTGACGTCCCCGCCATGGCGATTCACGGCGTCCCGCCAGAGCCGCGCCATCGCGAGCCGAACCCGCCAGTTGTCCTGCCCTGGATTCGGCGACGGCCCCTCCGGAATATTGTCCCCGAAGAACATCACGATCGGGACCCGGGTCAGCGGCATGAACTGAGACAACGGAACGCCGCGGGCCTCGAGCGGGCCCGTGAGGCTGGGCATGGGCGGAGGCACCTCCCCCTCTGGAAAGACGAAGCCGCTGCCCGGCTCATACGAGACCACCGCTCGAACTTTCGGGTTCCGCATCGCGACCCACCAGCCAGGACCTCCTCCTTGCGAGTGCGTGACGAGGATGCCCGGCCCCATCCGGTCGAAGAGGGCGGAGACAGCGTTCGCGCTCACCTCCGCATCGAAGGGCCCCGTGTTCGGCGTCATCGAGCGGAAGAACTGGTTGAGCGCTTCCGGCTCACGCGAGAACCGCACGCCGGGGAAGTAGTCCGGCCAGACTCCCATCCGGAACATGCCGAACCAGGTCTGGTCGTCGGGAGTCGCGGGGATGGTCAGCGGAACGGTGCTGCGCCCCGCGTCACCGCGCCGGGGCTGGTCCAGGAGATAGACCGCGAATCGGCGGCGCAAGAAGAGGTTCTGAAAACCCTCCCGACCGTCAGGGGTGGTCTCCCACGTCTTCGAGGACTGGCCAGCACCATGCCAGAACACCAGCGGGAGTCGACGCGCGTCGTTCGGCACCTGATAGAAGACATACGCGTGGTCTCCGTGGAGCGTTGCGCCCTCCGAAGAAGGACGGAGCGGGTCGAACGTCCCTGGACTGGTCACCACCGTCCCTCCAACGGCGAAGCTCCCTTGCTCTTGGAGCACCAGTCCTTCCGACGTCGTCGCGCCAGTCCTGGTGGGACTCACACATGAACTCGACGCCACGCTCATCACGACGAGCGTCCCCTGAATGAACCGTCCTGGCCGCTGCGTTCGCATCTGGGTTACCCCCTGGGAATTCTTTCGACCCTCGCCATCGTCACCTGGCTTCAAAGACGTCCTTCGCCACCGCGAGCGCCGTCATCGCGCTCGGCCAGCCCGCGTAGAACGCCAGGTGGGTGATGGTTTCGATCAACTCCTCCCGCTTCACCCCGTTCTCACGCGCCCGGGCGAAGTGGGAGCGGAGTTGGTCCGGACGGTTCATCGCGATGAGGGCGCTGACGGTCACCAGGCTGCGGTCCCGCTTGGAGAGTTCCGGGCGCTCCCAGATGTCCCCAAAGAGCACGCCGTCGGTCAGCTCGACCATCTTGGGCGAGAAGTCACCGATGAGGCTCTGAGCCCGGGTGGGTTGCCCCGCGCCACCCGCGCCCGTGCGCGCCGGTACCTCGGACGGTGGCCGGCCCTCCGTCGTGGGGGCGCCGTACTGCGCATCGCTGACCTTCTCCATCCACTCGGTGGTCTTTCCGTCGAGGTGCTCCAGCACGGCGATGTGCGTCATCCGGTGCTCGGGCGAGGCGCCATGCCAGTGCTTCTGGCCGGGGGGAATCCAGACCACGTCTCCTGGCCGGATTTCCTCGGCGGGGTCTCCCCAGCGCTGCACCCGCCCCACGCCCTCGGTGACGAGGAGGACCTGGCCCAGGGGATGCGCGTGCCAGGCCGACCGGGCGCCTGGCTCGAACGTGACCGACGCGCCCGAGGTGCGGGACGGCGCCTTCGCTTGAAACAGCGGGTCGACACGTACAGCCCCCGTGAAGTTCTCGGCGGGCCCCTGGCGTGGGGCCTGCGAGCCGCTCCGGGAAATCCGCAGCGCCTGCGCGCCGTCGCTCGGGGACGTTGCGGCCACCTGCGTCCCAGCCTCGGTCGTGTGGGCACACGCCACGGCAACGAGAGGGAGCACCATCGCGGTCAGGGTGAGCCGTTTCATGTCGGTCCTCTCAAGGGTGGCGGCGCGGAGGCCGAGCTGGGACGGGCGAGTTGGCGGGGGGGTGGGGCCGGTCCGGCGAGAAGAGAAGTAGCTGCCACGGAAGCAGTGGGCCAGATGGGGATTTGGCAATGGGCCTTGAAGCTGCGATTGAAGATGGGTTGCTCTGACAGGACGCCTTCGCTGACCTGAATGGACACCGCCGCTCGGGGCGCCACTCGTGGCCTCTGTGACTCACACGGACACTCTTCATGAAGACGACGCTCCTCCCACAGCTTCAGGTTTTCCTCGTGGTGGCACGCCTGAAGAGCTTCAGCGCGGCGGCGCGCGAGCTCAGCGTCTCTCCGGCGGCTGTGAGCCAGTCCGTGCGTCAGCTCGAGGCGCAGCTTCGGGTGGTGCTCTTCGCCCGAACCACCCGCAGCATGTCACTCACGGACGCGGGACGGCGTCTGCTGGAGGGTGCAGGACCCGGCCTCGGCCAGGCGCTTGCGAGCCTCACGGAGGTGTCGGCGCAACCGGGCGAAGCGGTGGGGCAACTGAAGCTGACGGTGCCGGAAGTCGCGGTGCCCTTCGTCATCACCCCGGTGCTTCCTGCCTTCCGCGCGCGCCACCCCCGAGTGGAAGTGGAGGTCGTCGCCGAGAACCGACTCGTGGACATCGTCGCGGAGGGCTACGACGCGGGCGTGCGCCTGCATGAAGCCATCGAGCGCGACATGGTGCAGATACGCCTCTCCCCCGCCTTCCGCTTCGTGGTGGTGGGTGCGCCTTCGTATCTCGAACGACACGGCACGCCACAGCGACCCGAGGACCTGCTGCGTCACGAGTGCTTCACCATCCGCATGCCCTCGAGCGGAGGGCTCTACGCCTGGGAGCTGGAGCGCGGGCGCAGGAACTGGCGGGTGCCGGTGCGAGGTGGAGTGCTCACCAATGATCGCGCACTGACGCTGGCCCTGGTGGAGCAGGGCCTGGGGTTGGCGTACGTCTTCGAGCCGGCGGTGAAGGAGAAACTGCGCACCGGACGGCTCGTGCGAGTGCTTGAGGAGTACGCGCCCACCGTGCCGGGGTTCTTCCTCTATTTCCCGAGCAGGGCACAGCGCTCGGGGCCCCTGCGACTCTTCATCGACGTGGCCAAGGAGCTCGCGGTGAAGACGGTGTGAGGCTTGCCAGCAAAACCACCGACTTCCTGCCGCTGCCTCGGGGTACTCGTCGTAGCGCCGGATGCGCCGCGGCAGATGACAAGCAGGGTGTCGTTCGTGTTGCTGTATTTGAGTTGCGGGAGCATCACTGGGTTTACTCAGCAGAGCTTCCGTGAAATGCAAACACGACGCTGCTTTGGATATGGGCGCATGAGAGGGCAACGTCCGACGCCCTCCCTCATCTCCGGGCCAGTGGAGATGCGCCCGCTCGCCACCTCGCCAGCCTTCCGTGGAAACTCCCGCCCTCACCGGCGCAGCGCAGGATTCCTGGCAATAGGAAGCTTCCTCGTTCGAATCACTGTGCGTGCGGCCCACCTCGCAACGACGGCAGCCCCAGCACCGCAGGTGGTGCTCTGGATGGCGCACAGTGAAGGGAATTCTCCCTGGAGCCCCAGCGATTCCCGCGTCCCCTTGCTCGCCTGGAAAATCCCACATGATGAGATTCTGGTGCGTGCCCAATTTTGGAGAATCTCCAGGACAATGGGATTCTGCATGGAGCATGTCCGACCCCCTCGACACTCACTGCAGCCCGCCAGACAGACTGTGTCTCGTATTGCCGCGCGCCCCGCGCATACTTGAATACAACTGTTGATGTTTCACTGGTGGCTCGACCACCGGGTGCTGCAGCGAGGGCGTCAGCCATCCTTGGCGATGGCTTGATACATTTTGCCCGGCCCCTTCCATCCCCGTGACGACGCACCGACAGCCTGTCGGTCGGCAAATGCTCGCGCTTCCTGGCCCCCCAGGGCTGGCGCTCGGAGTCTGTAATGAGCAGTGGGAACAAGAACCTCGAGAAGCTCACCCCCAAGCAGCGCGCTCTGTACGAACTGCTTCTCAAGGAAAAGAAGGGACAGCTCCAGGACGCGACCACGAAGGCGGTGGAGCGGACCATCCCGCGCCGGGAGGACACCGGGCCCGCACCCGCTTCCTTCCCGCAGCAGAGACTGTGGGTGGTGGACCAGCTCGAGGGCGGTCGCGCCTTCGCCTACAACGTCCACATCACCGTCCAGTTCACCGGCGCGCTGGATGTCGCCCTGCTGGAACGCTGTGTGAATCAGGTGGTGCGGCGCCACGAGTCGCTGCGCACCGTGTTCGCCGCGCGCGAGGATGGCATCCCCGTCCAGGTGGTGCTGCCAGAGCTGCGCTTGCTCGTCCCGGTCGAGGACGTCTCGCACCTGTCGAAAGAGGAGCAGGACGCCGAGGTGGAGCGGCGCACCAGCGAGGAGTCCCAGCGTCTGTTCGACCTGGCGCGCGGGCCGCTCTTGCGCGGCAAGGTGCTGCGGCTGGGTCCCGACAACCACGTGGCCCTCGTCACCATGCACCACCTGGTGACAGACCGCTGGTCGCTGGGTGTCTTCGTCCGCGAGCTGATGGCCTTCTACGCCGCGGGCATCACCGGCCAGTCGCACGACCTGCCCGAGCCCGCCATCCAGTACTCCGACTTCGCCGTCTGGCAGCGCGAGCGGATGCAAGGCGAACGGCTGCGCACGGAGCTGGAGTTCTGGAAGCAGCACCTGCGCACACTGCCCGCGCCGCTGGAGCTGCCCACCGACAGGCCCCGCCCGCCCGAGCAGACCTATCGCGGCTCCCGCCAGTTCGTCACCCTGCCAGTGGCCCTGACGCGCACCCTCAAGGAGATCAGCCAGCAGGAGGGGGCCACCCTCTTCATGACGCTCTTGGCCACGTTCCAGACGTTGATGCACCGGCACTCGCGACAGACGGACATCACCGTCGGCTCGCCCATCGCCGGCCGCAACGTGCCGGA